>CAJTZS010000009.1 GCA_910584055.1 uncultured Muribaculaceae bacterium
TCATCGCGCGTACGTGCGTGAATATAACAACTTAAGAATTTCTAATGTCTAATAATAATCACGGTATGTTGAAAATCTTGCATCGAAAATATTAAAAATCGGCGTGAATCCGTAATTTTACGGACGCACGCCGACATTTAAGTCGTTTTCCCGGAGTCGGATAGGTATTATCCTTTCCCCTGACCGTTGTTATTATTTTTCTTGCTTTTTGAGTATGTCGCGGATTTCAGTGAGAAGTTTTTCTTCAGCTGTGGGTTCCGGTGCAGGTGCGGGAGCGGCTTCTTTGGCTTTCTCCTTTTTCATGAATTTCATCACTACGCGGAGAGCCACGAAGATGCTGAGCGCGATAATCAGGAAGTCAACGATATTCTGGATGAAGAGGCCATAGTTTACCGCCACTTCCTCAACGGCGGCGACACCGTCGGCGGCTGGCCGTCCTTCGGTGATCACATATTTGAGATTTTTGTAGCCGTCACCCCCTGTCACCAAGGAGATTACCGGCATGATGATGTCGTTGACCAGTGAAGAGACAATCTTACCGAAAGCGCCACCGACGATCACACCGACTGCCATGTCGATTATGTTACCTTTCATGGCAAACTCTTTAAAGTCTTTAAGAAACTTTCCCATTTTAATTTAATTCTGTATATAAATATTAAAAATTCTTATTAATCAGTCTTTTAACGTTCTATTTTTGTTATAATAACCGAGGGGTTTCACCTGTTGGCAAGCGTTTCGGCAAAAGGAGGTGACTTCCCGGAAAGGACGTAAACCCATTGGTTAGACAACGTTAAAGTGCGAATGGTTCAAAAAAGTGTTAAAATTCAACGCAAAAATGCGAATTTTTTGTTAATTTTGCAACTGTAAAAGGTAAAATAGAGCAGAAGTGCTCTAAAAGAGGCAATTTTGAATAAATTGCGGATTCATATACAGCTTAAGGTAATAAATATAAAACCCAAATAAATTTTACCCAAAATAAAACAAATATTAAAATGACAAAGATTGGTATCAACGGCTTTGGCCGTATCGGACGTTTCGTGTTCCGTGCTTCCACAAAGAGAAGTGACATCGAGGTTGTCGCTATCAACGACCTTCTTCCTGTAGACTACATGGCTTACATGCTTAAGTATGACACAATGCACGGTCGTTTCGACGGCACTGTAGATTACGATCTCGAGAAGAGCCTTCTCATCGTGAACGGTAAAGAGATCCGCGTTACTGCATGCCGCGACCCGAAAGAAATCAACTGGGGTGCAGTTGAGGCTGAATACGTTGTTGAGTCAACAGGTCTCTTCCTTACAGAAGAGAAAGCTCAGGCTCACATCGAGGCCGGTGCAAAATATGTTGTTATGTCAGCTCCTTCAAAAGATGCAACTCCAATGTTCGTTGTAGGTGTTAACGAGAACACATATGCAGGTCAGAAATTCGTTTCTAACGCTTCATGCACAACTAACTGCCTTGCTCCTATCGCCAAGGTTCTCCACGAGAAATTCGGTATCAAGGAAGGTCTCATGACAACAGTTCACTCAACAACTGCCACTCAGAAGACTGTTGACGGTCCTTCTATGAAAGACTGGCGTGGTGGCCGTGCCGCTTCCGGCAACATCATCCCCTCTTCAACAGGTGCTGCTAAGGCTGTAGGTAAAGTTATCCCCGAGCTCAACGGCAAGCTTACAGGTATCTCCATGCGTGTCCCCACTCTTGATGTTTCAGTAGTTGACCTTACTGTAAACCTTGAGAAACCCGCTACAAAAGAGGCTATCTGCGCTGCAATGAAAGAGGCTTCTGAGGGCGAGCTCAAAGGTGTTCTCGGTTACACAGAGGACGCTGTTGTAAGCTCTGACTTCCTCGGTTGCACTCTCACTTCAATCTTCGATGCTAACGCCGGCGTATACTTGACCGACAATTTCGTGAAAGTCATCTCTTGGTATGACAACGAGATCGGTTATTCCAACAAGGTTCTCGACCTCATCGCTCACATGAAGAAAGTTAACGGCTAATCAGAAAATTAGCGGATAAATTTCCGAAAACAAAAAATGCGGCAGGGATGAATTTTAATTCATCCCTGTTTTTTATAAGATATGGTAATATGAAAAAGATTATTGCTGCAGTGGCGTTTGCTTGCATGGGGATGGTTGCAAATGCGGTCAGTGCTGCTGACGAAAAGGAGCCGTTTTGGCTCGGCGGGGATATATCGGGGATGACGGCTGATGAGGCCAAGGGGAGATTTGTCATGAACCGCGACAGCGTGCGCACGGAGACTACGCAGCTGATGAAGGATTATGGGATGAATGCAACGCGTCTTCGAGTGTGGGTGAATCCGAAGGATGGGTTCTGCTCTCCGGAGGATGTGCTTAAGATGGCTAAGCGTTCGCAGGCTCTCGGAATGCCGGTGATGGTGGATTTCCATTATTCCGACTGGTGGGCGGATCCCGGTAAGCAGAATCCGCCCGCTGAATGGCTCGGCATGACTTTGAGGCAGACCGAGAAGTCCCTTTATAAGCACACCAAGGAAACCTTGCAGTTGCTAAAGAAGAATGGGATTGATGTAAAATGGGTGCAGGTAGGTAATGAAACCACGCATGGATTCCTATGGCCGATGGGTAAATTCGAAGAGAATCCGGAGAATTATGCCGAGCTTACGAAGGCCGGTATAAAAGCGGTCCGCGAGGTATACCCGGAGGCACAGGTGATAATCCATCTTGACAACGGTTTCGACCAGGCTCTATATGACCGTGTGTTCGACTCGTTGAGGAGCAACGGAGTGAAGTGGGATATAATAGGGATGAGTGTATATCCATATTGGGCGATGGAGGCGGGTCTGGAGAAAAGCGATATCATGACCCTCGTGGATACCATCGCCAATATCCGTCACCTAAAGAAGAAATATGGCACGGATGTGATGATTGTCGAGACGGGCGTGGACGGCCGTGATCCGGTGCCGGGAAAGGAATTTATTTCCGCATTGATCAAGGCATCGCGCGATTTTACCGACGGCGCATGCACCGGAGTGTTCTATTGGGCTCCGGAATGGAATGCGGAAGACGATTATCGGCTCGGGGCTTTCTCCCGCAATATGCCCACGATCATCATGGATGCCTTCAAGGAAGCCGCATCATCTACAAACTAAAAGTATTATGGAAGCTAAGAGGATATTGGCGGGGATATTGTGTGTTGCCGGTGTGTGGGGAGCGCAGGCGCAGAGGGTGGTGAATAATCCCGATAACAAGGCTTATTGGGGGATACGTGCCTCTTTTGATTTGACGGTTCCAGGTGATGCTAAAGTTTCAGTTCCCGGTGGAAACATTTCGGTAAAGGATGATACGTTTGACCCCAATGCCGGATGCAGTGTGGAGGGTATCTTCAATATTCCTATTGTCGCAAATTTCTATATAGAGCCGGGAATGGGGTTGTATTATAATACTATGGTTATCAATAATGGGTCTATGCAGAATCTGATAAGTTATTTGGAGCACCTCGGGGGAGGGGGACAGATAACGACTCATTCCGTAAGGAAAACGGGTATGCGGATTCCCGCTATGGCAGGCTATCATTTCGACTTTACTCCGAATGTAAGGCTTGCAGTGTTCACTGGTCCGGTGCTTGACATCGGCTTCTCTATGGATGAATATTATAAGGTGAGCACTTATGAAAAGTCATTTTCTGCCTCCATGTATAAGGCTCGTGACCGCTATTCCGAAGACAGGATGCAGCGCACAAATCTCGATTGGCGAATAGGTGTCGGGGTTGACATACATCGTTTTGTCATCTCCTTTAATTGGACTGCGGGATTGACGAATTCCTACCTTGTCGCGGAAAAGAACCGCAAGGACTATAAAATTGATTTCCGCCAGAATTATCTCCAGTTCTCTTTAGGTTATAACTTCCGATAGAGCAGTAGCTTTTTTAACGGTTGCTGACATTGCGGGTCAGGCCCGCAACTCCGGCGCGGCTGAGGGGGGATGCGACTGCAAGGGAACGCAGGTCCTCTTCGGTTTTCAAGGTCAGGATGTCTGTCTCTGTGATTGAAAGCATTGTTTCGGAAGGGTGGAAGGCGGTTATCGGAGAGGAGGGCACATCGCGATTGTGGGGACAAACGCGGAGGCAGATGTCGCAGCCGAAGATGGTTTTGCGTCCGGCTTCAGTTCGCATTGTCGCTATGGATTCAGGGAGAGACCAGTCCCCACGGTGTTCTATGGTCAGGTATGAGATGCAGCGGCGGCAGTCGATAGTTCCGTCTTCTTCTATAGCACCGCCCGGACATGCGCGGCGGCATGCTCCGCAATGTCCGCAGTCGCCGCATGCCTCAGCATCCGGTGCGATGGCAAGGTCTGTGATTATCTCCACGAGGAAGACCATGCTGCCATATCCGGGGATTATCAACGCTCCGTTGTCGCCTTTTATGCCTATGCCGGCCTTCTGTGCCCAGTAACGTTCAAGAACAGGCGCGGAATCCACACAGATGCGGAAATGCGCTTCCGGGAATTTAGCAGTGATTTCTTTGACGGCGGGTTTGAGCAGTTTACGTAGCTCCTTATGATAATCTCTGCCGTAAGCGTAAGCCGCAATCGTGCCTATATCTTTCGGTCGCCATTGGGGAGGATAATAAGAGAACGCAAGGGATATTACTGTTTGAGCCCCTTCGAGGAGAAGGCGCGGGTCGCGGCGCAGGTCAGGATAATTGTGCATATATTCCATTCCGGCATTATCGCCACGTGAAAGCCAGCTGCAGAATCTGTCCCATTCCCGCGAATCCACAGGGGCGGCTTTTGCAAAACCCACAGCGCATGCACCCGAATCTTTCAATATGCACCGAATCTCCTCTTTCAATGTGCCGGTGATGGATATTTCACTTTTATTCATTGGTGTAAAATTAATAAATTCCGTGATATTTTTCAAGAACGAAAGGAATTTAGTATATTTGCAGCACAAAACGAAATTGTTTTGATATTATATCAAAACACAAAATAGAATTAACCTATACATCATGAAAAAGATTCTGTCTGTCGGCATCCTGTTGCTTTGTTGCCTGCCGACGTTTTCAAAAACAAGATCTGAAGAGATCCGTGAAAGGCTCCTGTCGCGAGATACGTCAAAGGTGTTTGTTGCCTCACATCGTGCCGACTGGCGCAACTGGCCGGAAAATTCACTCGCTGCCATCAACAGTGCCATAGAGATGGGAGTGGACATTGTGGAGGTGGACCTCCAGCTCACAAAAGACAGCGTGCTGATTATCATGCACGATGCAAAACTTGACCGTACAACAACCGGCAAAGGGAAGATTTCGGAAACTAATTACGATGATATTCAGAAATTGCGCCTTAAAAACGGTGTCAGCATCTATACGCGCCATAAAGTGCCGACTCTCGAGGAAGTACTGAACCTTGCAAAAGGGCGCGTGATGCTCAATCTTGACAAGGCCGACCGCTATTTCGATCTTGTGCACGATCTCGCTAAGAAAACCGGCACCGAGCGTCAGCTTATCATGAAAGGACGCAAGCCTGCTGCTGAAGTGAAGGAACTTTATGGCGACTATCTCGATGAGATTCTGTATATGCCGATAGTGCATCTTGATGACCAGAAGGATTTTAAACTGAAATATGACGGCAAAGATAAACCCCTTCCGGAAGTTACTGCCGGGAAGATGAAGGCATGCCAGGATGCGGCCCGTAAAGAATTGTCTGACCATCTGAAAGTGTTGAAACCTTGCGCGTTCGAACTCCTTTATGCCACCGACAGGAATGAGCTTCCTTTTCAGCTCAAGAAAGACATGAAGGGTAAGGCCTTGATTTGGTATAACTGCCTCTGGGACACAATGGCCGGAGGCCATGACGATGATGCCTCTATGGTCGATATAAATGACGGGTATGGCTTCCTGATCGATAAACTTGGTTGCAATATAATTCAGACAGACCGCCCGGCGATGGTGCTGGATTATTTGCGTAAACGTAATCTTCACGAATAACGGACAGGGAATATGGAAATGATTGAAACGGCAAAGCCGAAACGCAATATATTGCAGCGCGTGATTGACTTCTACAGTATCTCCGCGCCTGACTATGACAGCACTACTCCGAAAGAGAGGTTCAACAGGATACGTCTCGCCACGTTTATTTCCGCCACATGTGGCTATGCGCTTTATTACGTGTGCCGCCTGAGCATGAATATCGTGCGCAAGCCTATTGTGGAGAACGGCCTCTTCTCCGAAACGGAACTCGGAATTATCGGCTCATGTCTCTTCTTCGTGTATGCGGTGGGAAAGATGGCCAACGGATTCCTTGCAGACCGGTGCAACGCACGACGGTTTATGGCTACCGGATTGCTTCTAACGGCAATTGTTAATCTCGTTCTCGGTTTCTCGAGTATGTTTATAGTGTTCGCCGTGCTATGGGGGCTCAACGGCTGGTTCCAGTCGATGGGCGCTCCGGCGGGAGTGGTTTCGCTCAACCGGTGGTATGATAACAAAGACCGGGGCACATATTACGGTATCTGGAGCGCAAGCCATAACATCGGTGAGGCCGTGACATTCATAACTGTCGCAGCCCTCGTGAGTTGGGCAGGATGGCGTTCGGGCATGATCGGGGCCGGCATCATCGGCCTTCTCGGTTTCGGTATGCTGTTGCTTTTCATGCGCGACACCCCGCAGAGTCAGGGCTTCCTGCTGAATCAGGATACCGCCACAGCGGAGAAGTCAAAGAAAGCGGAGACAGAGGATTTCAACAAGGCTCAGAAAGCGGTGCTGAGAAATCCCGCAATCTGGTTGCTCGCCCTCGGCTCGGCATTCATGTATATAAGCCGTTATGCCGTCAATTCATGGGGAGTGTTCTATCTGGAGGCTCAGAAAGGGTATACCACCCTTGATGCGAGCCTTATCATATCGATAAGCTCCGTATGCGGCATCGTGGGCACTGTGGCGTCCGGTTTTATCTCTGACAAGATTTTCAATGGTTCGAGGAATGTTCCTGCGCTGGTTGCCGGATTGATGAATACGGTGGCCCTGTGTCTGTTCCTCCTTGTGCCGGGAGAAAACTTCTGGATTGATGTAACGGCGATGGTTCTCTTTGGTCTCGGCATCGGAGTGTTGATCTGTTTCCTTGGAGGACTTATGGCCGTGGATATCGCTCCCAAGGCAGCCGCCGGTGCAGCACTCGGCGTTGTGGGGATTGCAAGTTATCTTGGCGCAGGGCTGCAGGACGTAATGAACGGTATTCTTATCGAAGGAAACAAGACAATGGTAAATGGAGTGGAGGTCTATGACTTCTCGATGGTCAACTGGTTCTGGATCGGTTCTGCATTCCTGTCGGTTATCCTGACCGCCCTTGTATGGAACGCTAAAAGGAGTGATGAATGAGTGAGATGCAGCTCCCTTTCGCCCGCCCGCTATATGTGATGACGAAACCTGTAAGCTCGATGTGTAATCTGAGCTGCAAGTATTGCTATTACCTTGAGAAGGCGAACCTTTATCGGAATGAGGATAAGGCCGGTCGCTTCACCATGAGTGATGACCTGTTGGAGCGTTTTATCCGCGATTACATAGAGTCGCAGACGATGCCTCAGGTGCTGTTTTCATGGCATGGAGGGGAGGCACTGATGCGACCCCTGTCGTTTTATAGGCGTGTTGTCGAGCTGCAGAAACGATATGCACGCGGCATGCAGATCGATAATTCCATTCAGACCAACGGAACGCTTCTAACCGATGAATGGTGTGAGTTCTTCCGTGAGAACGGTTGGCTTGTCGGGGTGTCGATCGACGGTCCGCAGGAATTTCACGATGAATATCGCCGCAACAAGATGGGGCAGCCTTCCTTCCGCAAAGTGATGCAAGGAATCAACCTGCTCAACAAGCACGGTGTGGAATGGAACGCCTTGGCGGTGGTGAATGATTTCAATGCCGATTATCCCCTTGATTTTTATAATTTCTTTAAGGAGATAGAATGTCATTACATTCAGTTCACCCCTATTGTGGAGCGGCTGTATCCTCATAAAGACGGGCGGCATCTCGCTTCTCCGATGGATGGAAGTGAAGTGCCCTTGGCTGATTTCTCGGTATCTCCCGAGCAGTGGGGCGAATTCCTTGTAACCCTGTTTGATGAATGGGTGAAAGAGGATGTCGGCAAGTATTTCATCCAGCTTTTCGATGCCACGCTTGCCAACTGGGTAGGTGAGCAGCCGGGAGTGTGCTCGATGGCGCGTACTTGCGGCCACGCCGGCGTGATGGAGTATAACGGCGATGTGTATAGTTGCGACCACTTCGTCTTTCCGGAGTATAAGTTAGGGAATATACGCACGCATACATTGGTGGAGATGATGTATAGCGACAGGCAGCAGCAGTTCGGCAAGGATAAATACGCCAAACTGCCCGGACAGTGCAAAAACTGCGAATATCTCTTTGCCTGCAATGGGGAGTGTCCTAAAAACAGGTTCGCCGTCACTTCTGACGGCGAACCCGGTTTGAATTATCTATGTGCAGGCTATAAACGCTACTTCCGCCACGTCGCCCCCTACATGGAATTCATGAAGCGCGAGCTGGAAGCCGGCCGTCCCCCCGCCAACGTCAACGGCAAGCGCTTCTGACTTTACCATATTGAATGTTCATAGGATGATGGCAAATGCTGTAATCATCACCATCAATATGCATAATAGAATTATTGTAGGAAAGTATTGTTTTGTCTGTTTCTTTATGATGACATTGACAATTACATACAATACACATAAATCGGCTAAAGACACGATTGTCCAAATGAGGAATCTGGGTGTATTAGGGAGCAAGATACAGAATAATATTGCCAGTATACAAACTGACGCTATTATCTGCACAATGCGCTTGCCCGGGAAATTAAAATTATTTAAACATACTCTCAGTCTTAACATTAGATTTGTGTAATTGTGTTGATTGTTATTTAACGTAAATATCGATTAAAAAGTTTTAATATCAATTAATTATAATCCTCGATTTTGATGTGACAGTTTAAATTCCCATTTATCGCACTGAACATTATTCCTCGCAGAGCCGCAGAGTGGCAGAGCATGCATATCCGGTTTCAGAGGTCGTTTCCACTCCTGCCGAGGAGCGGAGCTTGTCGCTAAAATCGCCGCGGCAGGCTCTGCCACTCTGCCGGGAGTTCACGACCATAAAGACAAGGTGTGTAATCCTTTGCGCCCTCGGCTACTCTGCGAGGAATAAAGTTCAGTGCGATAAATGGGAATTTATAGAAGCCGGTGAAATGTAAAGGCTTAATGATAAAACGCCGCATGGATGGAAGTCCTTGCGGCGTTTTTATTATCTGGTTTTATGCGGTTTACTTGGTGGCGGTTTTGGAGAGGAGGTGCTTCACGGCTCCGGCGAGCTGGGCATCGTTGCCACTGAGTTCGTCGCCGGGATTGTTGTAAATGAGCACGTCAGGATTGAGCTGGTGGTTCTCCAGGACGTTTCCTTTCATGTCGACGCTCGTTACCTGCGGAATGCCGAAGTATACGCTCGGATCTATCTGTGTCTCCCACCATACAGCCGTCATGGTGCCGGGGATCGGTGCGCCGACAACATCGCCGATGCCGAGTGTCTGATAAACGAACGGGGTGCCGTGCGCATCGCTATAGTTGCTTTCATTCACAAGCATCACCGAGGGTTTTGTCCACTGGGAGAATGGTTCGGAACCGATGTACTTGCCGCGTGGCATGAAACGGACGTATTCCTTACCGCCGAGGAGCAATGCGATATCGTTGTGAAGCCAGCCGCCTCCGTTGAAACGTGTGTCAACGATTACTGCATCGCAGTTGCGGTATTTGCCGAGAAGCTGGTCGTAGACGGTCTGATAGCTGCTGCCGTCCATACCTTCTACATGAACGTAGCCGATCTTGCCCTCGGAAAGTGAATCCACCACAGCCTGATTGTGTTCCACCCAACGTTTGTAAAGATGGTCTGAGACAGCCCATTTCTGCATCGGTTTGATTTCAACGAAATCTGTCTTTCCGCTGGTTCTCTTCACTTCCAGTCTGGTTTTCTTTCCGGCTTTCCCTTCAAGGAGGGGATAATAGTCTTTCCCAGCCTCGATGGCCTTGCCGTCGATGGAGAGGATTACATCTCCCGGTTTCACATCTACTTTCTTGAAAGCTAACGGCCCGCGGGGAAGAACTTCCGTCACTTTAAGGCCGTCCTCATTGAAATCCGGGTCGAAGAATGCCCCGAGTTCGGCGGTCTGGAGCGATGCCCCTCCGGCGCGATGTCCCGAACCGGTGTGGGAGGCATTCAGTTCACCAAGGATTTCGCTCATTAATATAGAGAAATCCTCGTTGTTGTTGATATATGGAAGGAATTCACGATAATGTTTTCCGTAGCCTTCCCAGTCGATGCCATGGATATTCTTGTCGTAGAATTTGTCGTTCACCTGACGCACCATATGGTCGAATATGTATTCGCGTTCGAGTGATGGTTTGCGGTCGTAAGGAGCCTCAAATTCCACGCTTTCTGTCGAGCCTTTGCCAAGGTCTATCTTCTTCATGCCGTCGCCGGTGATAATGAAGATGTTTTCACCCTTTGCATCTGATTCGATGCCGCCGCGCACACCTCTGATAAGCACTTTGGTGTCTCCTTTCTTGAGGTCGCGCTCCATAAGGTTCGAGCCTCCTTCCGTGGCGGAAGCAATGTAATAGAACTTCGTACCCTTGGGATTCATGAAATAGTCTCCCACGAATGAAGAGCTGCCGGTCAAGCGTGCCATGCGATGCTTGCGGTTGGCAAGGTCAAATTCAAGATCTTTGGGTTTATCTTCTTTCTTGTCTGCCTTGTCTCCCTTTTTGTCTTTCTTCCCTTTTTTACCTTTCTTGTCGCCATCCTTGGCTTTGTCTTCTTTTTCTTTTTTCTCTTTCTCAGCTTTCTCCATAAGGGCGACTTCTTCTTCTGTAGCATTGAAATTATCCCAGGCCTCGCCGTCAAGAGCCATCATGATTATATCTCCCTGATTGCCCCATGAGCCTTGGCTCTTCATACCGTATTTGCCGGTATAATACGTTATGGCTTTTCCCCCGAGCACCCATTTTGCATTGCCATTGGAATAACCGCTTTCGGTGAGGTCGATCACTTCCGAGCCGTCAGCCTTAACGAGTGCTATGTCAGTGTTGTTCCATCCTCCGATGCCGATATAATCGGCGAGAAGCCATTTGCTGTCTGGGCTCCAGGAAAATGAAACGTCTCCATCGGAATAAGAATAGTTATATTTGCCGTCGAGAGCTGTGTTCACTTTCTTAGTTTTGGGATCTATGACCTTTATCTCCGTGCGGTCTTCAAGGAAAGCGATTTTGCTGCCGTCAGGGCTATAGACAGGTTGTTGGGCTGATGTGGCGCACTTATATAGGGGTTCCTCAACAATCTCTGTGGCGTAGGCGAATTGTTTTTCATCCGGATTTTTTATAGTGGCGGTGAATAACTGCCAGTATCCGTCGCGGTCGGAATCATATACGAGGGTGCGGCCATCTTTTGAGAAAGACACGCGGCGTTCCTGAGCCGGAGTGTTTGTTATCCTTTTGGTGGTTTTGTATTTAGCATCCGTTACATATATGTCTCCACGGATTACGAAAGCAAGTTCGTTGCCGGAGGGGGAGACAGCCATGGTAGTGGCGCCCCGCCCGGTGAAATATTTTACGCGGTCGCCGTCATATTGATCCGCTATCACCTCTACGGCGAGTTTCTGAGGCTCGGAGCCCGGACGCATGGTGTATATGTCGCCGTCCCAAGAGAAGGCGAGAGTGCCGTTATCGGAAACTGAGAGATGACGGACAGGGTGTTTTGTGAATTTTGTGAGCTGTTTTTTACTTTTGCCGTCGGCAGTCGCTTCATACACATTTAGGGTGCCGTCTTCCTCGCTTATGAAGAAGAATGAATTCCCGTCGGCTTTCCATACAGGATTAAGGTCATGCCCGTTGAATTTTGTGAGTTGGGTGAAGCTTCCATTGTCGTAGAGCCATATGTCGGAGGTGCCGGATGAGCGTTCGTGTTTACGCCAGATGTTTTCGAAACCTTTCTTGTCCTGATATAGCATTTTACCGGATTTCGACACGCTCGCCGCTCCCACGGGTAGGGAAAGGTAGAGCTGAGGACGCAGTCCAGGCTCAGAGATGTCGAGCCTCCATGTCTGTGTCAGGAATGGTGCTCGTGAAGATTCTTTAGAAGGCATTCCGGACGTGGAGAAGAGAATCTCCCGGTCATTGAGGAATGTGATGGGAGTTTCATTTGCACTGTTGGTTGTCAGACGCACGGGAGTTCCACCCTTGGCATTCACGGAGTATATATCCATGGAGCCTTCCCGGTTGCTCGCGAAAATGATTTTGGAGCCGTCGGGACTCCAGAGCGGAGCGGTGTCATAAGCCTGATGGGAGGTAAGCTGGGAAGCCTTGCCGCCGGCTGTAGGCACGGTAAAGATGTCACCTTTGTAGGTGAACGCGATTGTTGTCCCATCCGGTGAGATGGCGACATTGCGGAGCCAGCGTGGCGACTCTGCGGAAGCTGACAGGGCGGCGCATCCTAAGAGTGCCGTTAAAAGCAGATTCTTCATAAGCAGTTATTGTTGATGATGTTTTTTAATTCAATGTATGGTTCAAGGAAGAATGGCCTATCCTTTAGGTGCGGGTGGGGAAGAGTCAGTTCCGGAGTCTTAATTTCAACTCCGTCAGCAGCCATTATGTCTATATCGATAATCCTGTCCTTGTATGACCCGTCGGCATTACGATGGGATGTAGGATTGATTGAAGCCTCTATATCCTGCAGGATGTGCAGCACCTCCAATGGCTGGAGGTCTGAAATAAAAGCCATGCCGACATTCAGAAACTTATTCTTTGATTCGAATCCCCAGGGTTCAGACTCGATATGATGAGACAGCTCGAACCAACCGAACTTTTTTTCGATTGCAGACACCGCCCGTGTCAGGTTCATCAGTCTGTTGCCGAGGTTCGATCCGATATTTATATAGTAGACCATAATTATAATACGCTCAGTGAGGAAAATTGTTACACCCACATTTGTATATTTGCAAATATATACAAAATCCCGTTAGTATCCAAAACTTTAAGGATACTAACGGGATTTTGAAGTATTACCTGCATCTAAGTCTTCAGCCGGATGGCGGAGCTGCTGTTGCTCGCAACGGCAGCAGGCTGGCGACTATAGCTCGATGGTGGCTTTGAGGGGGAGGTTGTCGGAGGAGTTGCCGACGGAGATGGTGAATGAGCCGGGTTCGGTTACGAATCTGTGTTGGTCGGTGTCGTAGAAGGAGAAGGCCTCTTCATCCAAAATTATAGACACGCGTTTTGATTCGCCGGGTTTGAGGTTTATCTTCTCGAATCCTTTCAACTCCTTCAAAGGTCGCGGCACGCGGCATTCATCGTCCTTGACGTATACCTGTGCCACTTCCGATGCTTTCATCTTGCCTGTGTTCTTTATCGTAAACGATACTTTAAGGCTTTTGTCTGTCTGGGGGGTAAGTTCGAGATTGCTGAAGTCGAATGTGGAGTATCCGAGTCCGAAACCGAAAGGATATAACGGTTTTATTCCTGAACGGTCATATCCGCGATATCCGGTGAATATTCCCTCCCTGTATTCCACATGGGCGCATTCCTTTTTATCGGTGCTCCGGGTCTTGACACGGTTGGCGTAGTAGTTGCCGTAGGAAGGATTGTCTTCCGGTTTGCTTTCAATTGAGATCGGCAGTTTGCCGCTCGGCGATAGCTTTCCTGTCAATATCTCGGCGATAGCCTGGCCACCCTCCTGACCGGGATACCACGCGAGGAGGATGGCTTTTGCCGCTTCACTCCATCCCGAGAAATCCAGACCGCCGCCGGCGTTGAGCACGACCGTAAGGTTCGGATTGACGGATGCCAACCGGTTTATAAGCTCTTTCTGGAACGCAGGCAAGCCATAGCTTCGGTCGAACCCTTCACCTTCTGTCCCGCTGTTGAAACCGGTGCAATAGACCACATTATCTGCACGGCGCAATTCTTTCTCCAGTGTTTCTTCATCGAGCCTGCCGAATGAGCAGACAATGTTTGCCGATGAAATATTGTCGAAATAGTCAACGCGGATATTGTAATCCTTCCCTTTCTCCACCTTGTATTCAACTTCGCGAGAAGACATCGAATGGTTGCCCCAGTCTCCCGTCACGGTCTTCCCGTTTATTATCACGCGGTAGCCGTCGTCACCGCTGATACGTATTTTAATCACGCCGTCTTTCTCCGGTCGGTAGAAACCGGACCAGGTCGCGGAGAAATGGTCTTCCGGAAAGTCGGGGAAGGGACGTTCATATTCCCACATGAAATTTATAACGGAATCTATCCTCACCACATCCGGTGTCCCCTCCATTTTTTGATTCTTATAGTATCTGCCGGTGAATCCGCGTTCCTTGCGGGTGGAGTCTGTATATATTTCCCCGCTTATGTCATAATAGAGTTTGTTTTCAGGAATGACTACGGTATTCTTACGCATGGCTTTGAGTGCCCGCGACACCGGCATTACGGAGAATGGGGATACAGAACCGCTGCCGCCGCCCGACATGATTGTGTCGCAGTTGGGTCCGAGCACCAGGGTGCGCCCTTTTAATGGAAGCCTGTTGCCCTCGTTTTTCAACAGAACGATACCCTCCCTTGCGACATCAAGTGCCGTCTGGCGTGAAGAAGGGCAGTCAAGGGGTATTGTCGCGTCTTTCTGGACGCGGTCGAAAAGTCCGAAAGCTATGAATGTGGAAAGAAGATGCTCAACCTTTTTATCAATCATTCCCTCGGTTATCCTACCGTTGGCAAGGGCGTCTTTTATTCTCTCTTTGGTGAAGAAAACCGGTTTCGGCATTTCGAGGTCGAGACCCGAGGCCGCGGCGTTGACTGTGGAATAAACGGAGGTCCAGTCGCTCATAAGTATGCCGTTGAATCCCCACAGGTCACGCAGGATTTCAGTGTTGAGCCAACGGTTTTCTGTTGCATGCACCCCGTTGAGAAGATTGTAGCTGTTCATCACGGCTCCTACGCCGGCTTCCTGAACTGCCTTCCGGAATGCCGGGAAATATATTTCGTGGAGTGTGCGCTCGTCGATATCGCTGCTTGCATGGTGGCGGCTCCATTCCTGGTTGTTGCCTGCAAAATGTTTTACAGTGGCGATCACACCTTTCGACTGCACCCCTTTGATATAATTTACAGCCATTTCCGAGGCGAGATATGGGTCTTCACCCATATATTCATAGTTGCGCCCGCAAAGAGGGGAGCGGTAGATGTTGACTCCCGGTCCTAAAAGTATGCCTACGCCACGTGCGCGAGCGTCGTCGCCAAGACTTTCGCCATAGCGGTTCACCATGTCGCGGTTCCATGTCGCGGCCGCAAGTATTCCTGCCGGGAAGAGAGTGCTGTGCGGAGCGTGATGGCGCAGTCCCTGCGGTCCGTCGGCAAGAAGTATCTGGGGAATGCCGAGTCTTTCATTTTCCCACAATGAGAATGAAGTTTTGCCGCCGAGACATGCTATCTTCTCATCAAGGGTCATCTTTTTGACGAGTGAACGGGCACGCTCCTGATGCGCGGGTGTTATTTCCACCGCACCTGCCGTCATCGTTGCGATGCCGAGCATAGCGGCTATAAGTGTCCGAAGTTTCATTATTCAGTCAGGTTTAGTGTTATTTTCTTTCCGTTTACAATCACGTTATATTCGCCCGCTTCCAGGAAACGGTTACCTTTGGAATCAACATAACTCAAGTCCCGCCATGGATTGATGTTGAATTCGACAACGGCTGTTTCTCCCGGTTTGAGCACCTTTTTCTCGAAGTGTTTAAGTTCGCGTACCGGTCGTGTAATCGAACAATATGGGTCGGAAATGAACCACATTACAGTTTCGGCACCTTCCACATCACCTGTGTTGGTTACGGGCACGCTTACTTTAATTTTGTCATTGCGTTTGAAATCGGTTTTGGATGCCGTTGGCTCTCCATATCGGAAGGTGGTGTAGCTTAGTCCATGTCCGAATTCATACATCGGTTCGCTTGTGATGTCCTGATAGAACCCCTGATGGCCCCTGCCGCTCTTGCGGCGGTTGTAATAGATCGGAATTTGACCTGTGGAATACGGGAAAGTTATTGCCAGTTTGCCGGAGGGGTTTATTCTTCCCGAAAGGATTCCCGCCATTGCCTCACCACCACGGATTCCGGGTTGCCAGATCTCAAGAATGGCGTTGGCGAGAGGCTCGAGCCTGTTCAGCTCAAGAGGGCGTCCGTTGGCGAGTACGAGAACCACCGGTTTGCCTGCCCCGGCTATCTCGGCTGCTAACTCTTCCTGAATTGCAGGGAGGGCAATCGAAGAGCGAGAGGCGTTTTCCCCGCTCCATTTCAGATTCTCACCGAGACATAGCACCACGACATCCGCCCATTTCGCTGTGTCGAAGGCCTCTTTGAAGCCCGAGCGGTCTGTGCCGTCGCGACGGCATCCTTCCGCATATCTGATTTCTGCATCCTTACCGAATTCATCATTTATGCCCTGCCAGAGTGTCACCACATCCTCCGGATTACCGTGTCCGAGCCAATTCCCCAACAGGTCCCAACCGTTTTTAGCCAACGGGCCGATCACTGCAATTTTCTTTTTCCCTTTAAGCGGGAGTGTGAGGGTGGAATCATTTTTCAGGAGCACCATCGATTCAGCTGCAAGGTCGGTGGCTGTCTTCAGGTCGGCGGGACGCAGGAATCTGTCGGGAACATCCGGTGTATATGGATTGTCGAAAAGTCCGAGTCTCATCTTGACGCGGAGCACCCTTCTGACGGCTTCGTCAATTGTTTTTTCCGAGACTTTCCCCTCTGCCACAAGTTCGGCGAGGTGACGGTCATAGGCATGGCTCATCATATCCATTTCCAGACCTGCGTTCATGGCATGCATGGCTGCATCCTTTTTCGTTGCTGCCAATCCTTGGTTCTTAAGTTGTTCTATGGCGCCCCAGTCGCTCACGATGAAGCCGTCGTGTCTCCATTTGTCTTTCAGGATATCGGTCATAGTGTAACGGTTTGCGGATCCGGGAACACCGCTGATATCGTTGAAAGAACTCATGAGGGTAGCGGCTCCCGCCTTCACTCCCGCCTCATATGGGGGGAGGTAGGTATCCCATAGGGTCTGGGGCGACACTTCGGTATATACGTAATCTCTTCCAGCCTCTGAAGCTCCGTATCCTACGTAATGTTTCAGACATGCCGCTACCGAGGTAGAGTCGGAAAGATTCTTTCCCTGATATCCCTTAACGGATGCCGCGCAATATATGGAATTGAGATAGGGGTCTTCTCCATAACCCTCTGATACGCGTCCCCAGCGGGGATCTCTTGCCACGTCGATCATCGGAGAGAATGTCCAGTCAACTCCCGACATCCTTGCCTCGCGGGCAGACATCGCGCAAGCTTTTTTCACGAGTTCCGGATTCCAGGAACACGCCTGCGCAAGGGAAATGGGGTAGACCGTGCGGAAGCCATGTATGGCGTCATATCCGAAGATCACAGGAATGCCGAGACGTGATTTTTCCATCGCACGCCGTTGCATGGCATTACGGAGTTTCGGGTCTGTGTCGAAATATATCAGCGAACCTATCTCGGCTGGTATATCCAGCACTTCCTCTCCTACATTGTTGACATTGTTGTTACGTCCGAGAGTGTATTGGTTGAGCTGCATGACCTTCTCCTCAAGGGTCATCTTTGAGAGGAGGTCCTTCACCCTGATCTCTACCGGCACGGATTTGTCTTTATATAATGTTGTGCCCGGTTTGATGAAACCGAGGTCTGTAATCCCGTTGGGATTTGCCACAGCCTCGTGGGCGGCGCGTTTTGCAGCCCCGGCAATATCGCTGTTCATTCCCGAAGGAGTATAGGGATTGGCTGTCACGTCTTTGCCGAAGAGCTTCTCATACCATGCGCATGCGGCGGTGAAGCGGCCGTGGTCAAGGTCAAGGTGATAGCCGTCACGGTTCATGTTGTCGCCGATGAAGGAGCTGCGGGCATTCTGCACTGCCGTTCCGGACGGCACAATGATCTTTATGCCTCCAAGCTTTGCAGCCCGGTTGTTGGCATCGACAATGGCATGATACATCGTCATCTGGTCATCATTATAGCTCTTGAAGCCGGATCTCTGTGCCCCCTGCTGATATGCCCATGTCTGGTGGAGAATTATTTTCCCCTTCTTGGGTATTCGGTCTTTGACATACCCTGCGATTTCCTTCAGATAAGGCTCATATTTCTCATATAACCCCGAGAACGGGCTTGCCTGCTGCAGACTGACATAGTCCCAAGGCTCCTCTGCCAATGCCTCGGCTATTGATGAATTCTTTTTCTCCCTTAGCACACCATCGGTGCCGATCTTGCGATATACATATGCGTGTTTGTCATCACGGATGTTCCCGGCATGCCGTTCAAGGGAGCATCCACCAATGAAAAGGTTTCCGATGATTGCCGTGTCACCTGTCGCTTTTGCAAGCTCATGCAGGTTTTGTTCCACGGCATCGCGTGAGAAACTGTTGCCTATGGCAAGAATCCTCAAAGTGCGGGCCTGAATTGAAAACACCGCCCCGATAAGGAGGATGACGAATAAAGATGCTCTAATTTTCATATTGCTGTTTTTTCTTTGCATAGTAATCGTGCATTATCTGCCATGCTTTCTTGCGCTGTCCGCGGTCCGACACCAATCCTTTGCGGTTCCATCCTTCTTGATTTGTAGGATGGAAGCGGAACGGGGAGCGGAAATCAAAAAGAATCCATGGAGACACGCCGGCAAGGTTGGGTATATTTTCGAACATTCGCAGGTTGTCTTCATAGAGACGCGCCTGATAATCTTCGCTCCAAGAGCTGACAACGTCGCGGCTGCCGGATTGCCCGTAAAGGGCTTCTCCTCCGAATTCCGAGATTATAAGCGGTTTGTCGGGGTTTACTTCCCAGACTGATTCAGCAGGTGACAATGGCCACGGATGATACCATCCCATATATTTGTTGACCGCCACTACATCCAGATTCTCTGTGAACGGGTCGTCCATGGTGAATAGTTTCCTGTCTTTGTCAAACTCCACAAGGTCGAATGCCGCGACATATAATCTTGTGGTGTCAATATCCCGACCGGTCTTCAGCAGGGATTTAAGGAAGTCGTCACGTTCCGGCGAAGGTTTGGTCTCGTTTGCCACTCCCCAGAAGCCAACGGCACACCGGTTCTTGTCGCGGTTGATCATCTCGGTCAGCATCCCCTGAGCTTTTGCCCGGGTGCAGTTGTCAGCGAAATCTATTCCCTGCCATATCGGTATCTCCTGCCAGAGCACGATTCCCATCTCTTCCGCCAGACGCACGGTATATTCGTTTTGCGGATAGTGAGCAAGACGGATCATGTTGACACCTAAGTCACTCGCTTCACTGAGGAGTGTCACGGCATCAGCTTTAGAGCAGGCCCTTCCCATTCGTTGCGGAATCTCTTCGTGGAAGGATATGCAACGCATGAACTGCGGTTTTCCGTTTATAAGTATTTTTGTGCCGTCTGTGCATATGTCGCGGAAGCCTATTCTCTCTTTTACCGCGTCCGAGCCTCCCGTTACGTTGATATCATATAAAACCGGGGCGTCAGGTGCCCATAGCCGCAGTTTCTTCGACTGCAGTTTTGCGGAGAAGCAACCTTTTGCGTCAGTTGTGCCGGAAACGTTCTTGCCGAGGGCAGGAATCTCAACCGATACCTTCACTCCGGCCTTAGGCTCTGACATACGGACATCTATATCCACGGTGTCATGGTTCTTCTTGTCAAGACGGATGAAATAATCCTCTACATAGTTGTCGGGCACGGTGACGAGCATGACATCGCGTGTTATGCCGCCATAGTTCCACCAGTCGAACGCCAATGCAGGAATGGCGTCTTTCGTGCGACGGTTGTTTACCTCGACCACAAGAAAATTGTCTCCTTTGCGGAGCGCTTCGGTTACATCGACTTCGAAAGGTGTGAATCCCCCTTCGTGCGATGCGATCTCCTTGCCATTCAGATATACCTTGCAGCGATAACTCACCGCACCGAAATAAAGGAACTCGCGGAATCCCGGTCTGGGGTCGGCATCGAAATGTAGCGCATACCACACCGTTCCTTCGTAATATTTCAGTTCCGGAGATTGTGAATTCCAGTCACCCGGCACTTCAAGGCGTAGACCTCCATCGAAAGAGTATTCATAAAAGTCTGTGTTTCCCTCCGGCTTGCGGTTTTCATACACTTTCATGCGTTCGCCTTGATCATAAAGGTCCACTATTGCGTCCCATCTGCCGTTCAGCAGGCGGTAGTCACGGCCATATACATTGGTCATCAAGGCTGCGGATGTTGCCATCGGAGACATTATAGTCAGAAGTATGTAAAATATGAGTCGTTTCATGATTCGTTTCTTTTTATTATTGCCCTGCGGAGCATCCGCGAAGGAAATCCATCACCCAGTTCCATGCAGCCGAACCGTTTTCGGTGTATGCATAATGTTCCGTAGTCTCAGCCACCATCAGCTCCTTAGGAGCGTTGATGACGTTGTAAACAGAATATGTGGAGGTAGGGGGACACACCATATCGTTATAACCGAATGTGTAGAATCCCGGAACCCTGATTTCCCTTGCAAAACTCGACACGTCGAAATAGGGTATTGTTGCCAGCACTTCTTTCGTGTGGAATCTCTTGTCTTTAAGGGTGTGAGGCCAGCCGCCGGCACGGTTGGCGGTGTAGCCTGTCATATCGCTCATTGCCGGATAATAGGATACGAGCCCCTTGACACGAGGGTCTATTCCTGCCAAGATTATCGAGAGCCCCCCTCCCTGGCTGCCGCCGAATGTGGCGAGACATCCGTTATAGTCAGGAAGCTGTTCGATAAAGTCGATGGCGCGGACGCATCCTGTGATTACCCGTTTATAATAGAACCGGTCTTTATCCTCCATGTTGAAGGAGTGATATCTTTTTAACGGCCCATTATACAAATTATGATACAACTGGGAGGGTAAATTCACGGGAATGCCGTGAATCCCTACCTCTAAAATGATGAATCCTTTCTCGCTATGGCTTATGTCGCCGTTGTATCCACGCACCCCGGCACCCGGGAGCTTGAGGATCGCAGGGTATTTACCCGGAGCAGTAGGAATTGTGAGAATTCCGTACATTCTTGATCCCCAGTCGTTGTTTGCCCACGACACGTGATATACGTTCACTTTGGGCGTGCACCTTTCGGGCATCAGGGTCATCATCGGTTCCAGATTCCATTTGCGGGCATCACCGATGGCCTTGCGCCAGAATTCATGGAAATCCGAGGGCTGCTGTGTTACCGGCTGCAATTTCTCAGGTGAAAATCCTACTGTGCCGATTCCCTGATAGTCATGTTTCCCTTTCTTCATATAGACTCGGCAACGGAGGAATCCCGGATTTTTCATTGTTCCGGCATCTATAGAGGCGATACCGTTGTGAAGTTTTATCTTTCCGCTGGAGTGTGGTTTCATCATGTCTTCCGAAATGTCATAAGTTAGCTCGACATCCCCCTCCGGCACATTGCAACGCGTGAGGACAACATTGAATTTCACTTTTTCACCCGGAGTGTAGTTCCATTTGCCTGATGATGGATAGACAGAGAGATGGTATAGCCTTTCTGCCGGTTGCGCCATTGAAGAAATGGCGCAAAGCATAAGTATCGATATTATGAGAAATAATCGGTTCATTATTTTTTGATTGTGTATCTATATAAAACGAAATTGTTTCGGTTCTTGATGTCGAAGAGGATTTCTCCGTGAATACCGGCTTTTGACTTGAAACTCTTTCCGTTACCAAGAATGGGAGTGAGGGCGACTTCCGTCCCTTTCTTGAACCATGTCTTCACAGGATATTTTTCAGCGTCGTTGTCTTCACGATAGATAATGATGTAGCCCTCTTCGGGAGAGGTTATAGATTGGAACCCGGTCCAGGATCTGCCCGAAGGCTCATCGCCGACAGGGAGGATTGTCCCTTTGTGGAAATCGTGTTGAATTTTACGGTATCCTTTTATGAGCGGAGCTATTTCAAAGGCTTTTTCCGAGAGGTTGCCCGCTTCCATCCATGCTAAAGGCTGACCTGCCATTGTTAGTGCGAAAATGTATCCGAAATCATAGTTGGCAGGTGCGAAACGGTCGCCCGTATATTTACTTTCATTCCGGTGATTGTTGAGGAATTCGATCTGAAGTCGCTCGGCGGGGACATATCTCGACAATTGCCAAAGATTGCGCAGAGTCTGGTAGGGATAATAATTCCCCCAATCGGTATACCTGTTTTCAAGGAATACGTTGCCATATTCGTTAAAAAAATGGTATCCACCGCGTCGGCTGGCCGTGGCATCGAGATTGAACATCACGGCATTGCCCGTATCTTCAAGCACCTTGTCGAAGAGTTTCCGAAGATTCTCCTCCCCTTTTTTTGAGGCGATTGTCAGTCCATCGATCTTGAACATCCGGATTCCGTATTCTTTCCATAGCCCGACGATTGTGGAGGCATCTTTCTCCCAGTCTGCGAAATCATTCTGCACGCTCGGGTTGAACCATAATCCTATCTCTACCCCCAGTTCTTTGCCTTTGTCTACGATAGGTTTCAGTCCTTGGGGATATTTCTGCGGATCGGGTGTCCAGTAGGAAGCATTGGCATATATATCCTTGAAAGAGCCGTTGGCAACCGCAGAGTTCGGACTCTTGCCTGATTGCCATCCGTCATCGATCTGGAAAAGCGAGATGCCGAGCCGGGCTGCCTTGTCGAGTTCGGAGAGGCAGAACGCTTCGTTGACTTTGGCATCCTGAGAACGGTCGCCCCAGGTGTTCATCATCACCATCTCATCGCGTCCCGGATCCAATATGCGGCATTGTTTCTGATAACTGCGGAGGGCGGAAAGGGCGGAAAGCTCTCCTTCCCCGAAAGTGCAGAGCACGCTGCTGTAGGCCGGTGTCCATTTGTCGGGAGTGATATCCTTGTTGTCAACACCGAGTCCGGTAACCATAAAACTGCCGAAATCGCTGATGAAATCCGCGCCTTTATAAGCCAACTGCACTCCCGAGCACGGGGCTTCCTTAAGGAAAATGAAACCTCCTTGGTCTTCTCCGTCGGTGACGGTGAGGATATTGCCGCGATGGTTTGTCTTACGGTAGGATATGAAATCACGTTCGTCAACGAGGTTGTTGTTCCAGTCTGTAATGTCTCGGAATTCCACCGCGCGACCATGCCAATGGTTTCCTTTTAGGTCGAGACGGTCGAGGAGCATGGTCACCGGTTTCACTTTCATGTCGGCAGCATGCTCTATGTTTTTGCGGTCGGCGGCATTTGTCTCTTTCTCAGCCACTCCACCGAGTACGCCGCGCAAGCGCGTGTCAATGCCGATTGCGGGAACACCGTCGTAAAGGCGGTAATCCCTCTCCACCTCAAGCTCTCCGAGACGGTAAGACACGGTGGCTACCATCCGGTCGGGACGGATGCCGTCGCTTTTGATTTCCTTTACGGAGAGTCTGCCTCCGGTCGGTTTCTCGCGGTTTGCGTTGAAATCAGGATTTTTCCCCTCGGCTGATAAAGTCTTGCCCGATTGCTTGTCTGTTACGCTCAGGGTTTTGATATGCCCGTTGTTCCAGAGTGCAACGCGCTCGATCCGGGAATTCCCAAGATAGAGGGTGTCGCCTTCGAGACGCGCATAACATTCTTTTGCGGAGACAGGGGATGTAAGGGATAGGAAGCCGCACACAAGTGACATGGCGGCAATTCCATTATGTTTGATATCCATCTTGTTCAGTCTTTTAACGCAGGAGGATTGTCAAGAAGTTTCTGCACATTGAAATGCTGGTTGTCGGGCAGCGTCGAACCGTCTTTACCTGCCCCCTCCTTCATCATCGCCGTAAGTTCCGGAAGATGTTTCTGATATACTTCCCGGGGGGATGCATCGTGTTTCTTGCAGAGCGATGCTGCCATACCTACAACTTCTCCCATCATACCGGTGGTGCGCATAACGCGAACTGTACCGAGGGCTACATGTGTCACGCTGATATTGCGCCCTGCCATGAAAAGGTTTTCGATATTCCTTGAATACAGGCATCTGTATGGCACGGCATAAGGGTGGACATAGATATGCTTGGTGGCAGCCTTATACTCGTTACCCGGGAAATTCTTGCTGTTCTTCGGATCCGGGAAATGCAGGTCGATGCTCCAGCTTGTGGTGAAAGAGGCGTCTTCATGGAAAACATTCTTTTCAATGTCATCTTGTTTGAGGATGTAATCGCCAAGCAGACGGCGGGACTCGCGTTTGCCGGATACATAAGCCACCCAGTCGAGGGAACGGTTGCGGAACTTACCATTGTCGGAGGCATGGTTCTTTAGGTAGCTCCAGTTTGAGAACACCACGAGCAGGCCGTAGTCGCGAACTCTTTCAGACTCGGTGATCTGATTGCGGTTCATGCCTGTTTCCCACTTCCATTCCCCCATTGTCATGCGTTCGCATGTCGTGTCATTGTATTGAGGTCCGTAATTGAATTCAGGGAATTTTGTTACCTTGTCGTCCTTGCGCGAATACCATTGCACGGAAGCTCCCATTGTCATAGAGTCGGGAGTCTCGGGAGCCAGCGATTCGTTATACTGTGAGCGTCCTTCGCGTCCCATTGAGAAATCCGCTCCCGCAAGGTAGCCGATTGTGCCGTCGCCTGTGCAATCACAGAAAAGGGGTGCGGATAATATAACCTCGTCAGCATTTTCGACATGTGTGATTTTTACTGAAGATATTGAGTTGCCGTCGGTCTCTACCTTGACAGCGCGGTAGGAAGGGTATAGCGTGACGCCTTTTTCATTTGCGATGAAAGACTCTTTCTTTCCGTCTTCATAATAATCCGCAGGTTTTGCGTTTCCGGAACGGGAGTGCCCGAATTCGCGGATTATTCTGCCGAGCCCTTTGTTAGGACCGAGTTCTATGTGGCCGCCAAGATGCACGCGCACTTCGGAACTGTTGTTGCCTCCAAGCACAGGACGGTCATTTACAAGGGCCACGTTCATGCCGTTGCGTGCTGCGGATGCAGCCGCGCACATTCCTGCTATACCGCCGCCTATTATCACCATGTCGTAAGATGCCTTCAACGGCTCTTTTCTATCGAGACCGAGCATTTTGCGACGCATGCTGGATAATTCTTCACCATTGTCGGGAAGAAGTGTTTGCGGGTCTGTGGTGAGATAGATTGCGTCGCAACGTCCGTTGAAACCGGTCAGGTCTTGAAGGGCAAGCCTGTGTGATCCTGCTTTCAGCTTCATTTCTCCGGCGCGTTGCCATTGCCAGCTGTTGCCGGTGTCTCCGAGTGTGGAAGGAAGGGATTTGCTGTCGATCCTGACACGGAACTTACCTGGACCTTTCTTGTCGCTCCAGGGGGATGTCCAGTTGAAAGTGCGCACGAATACGGTGTATTTCCCATCTTCCGGGATGTTGACATCAGTAACCGCATCCTTCACCGGGTTGCCCAGGCCGTGAGCCATAAGATAACTTGAACCCATAAGGTCCATGAACTGTTGGTCAACTACCCAGCCGCCTTTCGACTGGAAAGACTCAGCTTCGACCCACACTTCAGCCCCCTTCGCCCCCAAAAGGGGGAGAAGGATGACTGCAGCGCATGTCACATATCGTTTAAAGTTATTCATTGCCATATGGGTTATATGGTTCTAACGTGTGGCTTAAGAGTGTTATTTCACATTGACTTCGGAGAGTTTCAGCCAGCCTTCTGGTGTTATATCTCCCTTAGCTGAAATCTGAAGTCCTATCTCGTTGTCCTTTGTAGTGTCGACCAGACCCACGCCCCAGAAATAGTTGCCTGCCGCAACGCCTCCGAGATTGCATGTGAATTCATATGTCGAAGGTTTCCCCTTTATCCACTGGTCAAGGCATGGAGCTATGTCGACATATGTCTTGACCGGTTGCAGCGTGGTCTTGTCGAGGAGTGCGAAAGCCACTTTATATTTCTGATTCCACTGGGGAATGTTTGTGGGGCAGTATCCCCATCCGAGGTTACTCCAGCGGTGAACGAATGTTGCGTTTCCGGAACCGGATACAGATGTGGGCAAAGAGATCTTGTCCGGATAAAGGCGGTAGCCTCCTTCAGCGATGAATTCTTTCACGAGGTCGAACGCGTTGTTGAACCATCTCCAGGTCTCGCCGCTTGTCATTGAATTGGAATATCGGAAATCCATCATGTTGACGAAGGAGTTCTTTGCCTCGTTGAATTCTCCACGGCGCACCTCTCCATGATCGGCATAGCCGTCACCCTTGATAGAACCTCCGTGAGAGCTTTCAACCCAGCCTCCCTCCGCAATGATTGGGCGTTTGAACCGGTTGGCTGCAGCGTAGTTGCGCTCCCAATCCTTGTAATATCCCTTCATGCCGAAGGCATCATGACGCAAAGAATAACCTTTGGCTACAAGCTTGTCGAGGAGTTTTGCCGACATTTCTGTGTCTGTGTCGGTGAATCCCTTGTTATCCATCAGACAACGGTGATAGTTGATGATGCAGGGAACCTTGGTGAATGCCGAGAGGTATGCGTCGCTGACCCAGTCCACGACAGCCTCTCGCGGTGAGTTGTTCCCTGTGGAATAATTCACGGTGTGGCTTTCGCCCCATTTGCCGAGGCCGAAACCGCTCATGAACATTGTCACGTCGGGATCATTATACTTCTTGGCGAAAGCCTGAAGGAATGCGGCGTATTTCTCCTGAAATATGGGGTCGTCGCAATAGGGAGACCAGACCTGCACGGAACCGGTGGTGGTCATGAATCCCTTGGCGCCAGCCTCCTTTACATAGTTGGGAGTGAAATTGTCGTGTTTGTCCTGGCTGTCGCAGATGAAAGTGAAGGCGAGTTTCAAGCCTCTCTCCTTCGCCCCGTCAACGAGCATATGGAAACGGCGTGCGTATTTGGATGCCGAAGCGGGCTGTTCCCAAACGTATACACCTTCTTCAGGATTGAAATATGTCCACGCGGCGCGGATGTAGAGAACTGTTGCGTAATCCGATACCTTTACGTTTCCTTCGGATGTCGGATAGTTGTCGTACACCTCCCAGAAATCATCACGGAGGCCATCGCCCAGACCGGTGTATAGTACCCATCCGGTCATAGGATTCTTAAGGTTCTTATAACGTTCGGGCTTTATGTCAACAATCTCATTTCCGTTGACATTCCAGTTGTGAGTGCCCTCTGCCGGCTCATCGCTTTCGGAGCAGGAAACAGCTCCGAAAGTCATGACCGCGCCCGCCAGCATTGAGCAGGCGCGTGTCATGTATTTCTTTATATTGTTCATATGATCTATCATTTGTTATTTGTTTCCGAAATATACGGTAAGTTTCTCAATGTCCACCACCACGAATGTGCAGTTTTCGGGTACGCAGAAGTATGCATAGCGGTTGTGACTCTGACCTGCCACGAGTTTGAGTGTCTCACCATT
Organism: uncultured Muribaculaceae bacterium; assembly: GCA_910584055.1. Lineage (GTDB taxonomy): Bacteria > Bacteroidota > Bacteroidia > Bacteroidales > Muribaculaceae > Lepagella. The sequence goes on from CAJTZS010000009.1 coordinate 27,436, forward strand.
GTTGACAGTGAGGTATCCGCGTTTCTTATTTCGTTCTGCGTCGGCTGTTGAACCGAATGCGTAGACATTGTTCTCGATGTTGGAGACAAGGAAGTTTAATGCGCCGGTTGCTGTTGCATTCGACCAGCTGTCGGTGGAGCTGCTGCGCGGCAGCGGATCTCCATGATAAACGAATACGTTCGGGTTTGCCAACGATTGTTTGAGGCAGTATTTCTTCTGGAAACCTGCTTTGAGGCCGTCATCGTGTGCCGAAGCGTTGAATCCACCCCACATCCAGAGTTCCGTCACTTCCTGCTTGTAAGGATTGATTCCGTCAACAGTGTTGTTGTATGAAACCACGGTGTTCTTCATGTCAGTTGCCGAAGAATAGATTGTAACCGCATGTTCTTCGAGATTTACTACGATACGGTATGTGCCGTCTGCAGGAATCTCCCAATATGCCGACCCTGTGCCGCTCTCTGTGGATACCTGCTCAAATTCATGGGCCTGTCCGTCGTGGATGTCGTGGTTTGCCTTATCCTTTGGTACGAACGAGATGGCTTTCTTATCTTCGAAGAGAAGCGGCATGTAAAGTTTACCTGCCTTGAGTTCGCCGCGCCATGCGTAGAGCATCTCGTTCTCCATGGTCTGTTCGATCTCCACTTCCTCGGAACCGACAGCGGAACCTGCCATATAGAGTTTGTCAAGTTCGATGATGCTTCCGGCGGGAACAATCCTTGCCGTCCTTGCCTCCAGATTCACCTGCACGCGGTAGTTGCCTGCCTCCGGGATGACCCAATAGTTTGCCTTGTCGGCGTCAACCATTATTGCCGGCATTTCCGCAGAGGCGATTGGCTCATCAGCATTCTCCGGGGAGAACGCGTTGTTCTCGTCTCCATAGAGGACGGGGAAGTTGATTTTTCCGGCGTTCAATGCGCCGTTCCATGAATATGTCTTGGATGTCTCGGAAGTCGGTTTCAGCTCGATAGGTGTTTCACCGACGGCAGAGCCTCCGATCCACAATTTATCTGCAAGATATTGCTTCTCGCCGTAAGTCTTCACCTTTACGGTGGCGGTGGCGATATCCGGAATCACAACGCGCGGACCTTCGAAAGATGCCGTGACAGTGAAGTTGAGAGTGTTGACGGAGCTTGTGAGGCATCCGAAATGACCTGTCAGAAGCTCGTGAAGTTCGCGGTTGGTATATTCGCGGCGATACATACCTTCATCTTCATATTCCTTCACACTTGCCGACTTGCTGCCGACGGCATCCATCTGATACTGATATGTCGTGATATACTCATTGCCGTAAGGGTGGGCCTCGTTCCATTCAATGGTCAGCGCCACGTCATCGGGCTTGCTTTCATCGAGCACCACGAAATCACTTGAGGTTGTCAGCTGGATCACTGACTGGTTGCGGGAATAGGCGTTGTCTATATCCTCGTCTCCGCAGGCGGCAAGCATCCCCGCTGTCAGCATGAATGCTGACACGCGGAGGATGTTGCTGTATATTCTGGTTGTTTTCATTTTTTTGAGTTTTTGTTATGGGGCTATATAGGGATTAGTAACCCGGGTTGTTTTTGAGGTTCGGACAGAGGGTCATGTCGCGGGTCGGGATCGGCCAGAGGTACTGGCGGTCAGGGAATACGCGCTTGGCGCCCAATGCCACATACCCAGCATTGTAAAGGGCCGAGAAGTCGGCAAGACCGTCTTCATCAATCTGAGGTGTCATGCCCCAGAACCAGAGGTCTTTCTTGACGATATTGTTGAGTAGGTCTTCCGGCTGAAGGTTGATGTAGTTGTAGCCGTTGAGTGCTTTTGATGCCAGTTTCCAACGAATGAGGTCCATATATCGGAGACCTTCGTTTGCCAGTTCCATGCGGCGCTCAATCCTTACGGCCTTGCGCATGACATCCTGTGCCGCGAGTTTGACAGCTGGATATAGTTTGGTATCCGTGAGATTCACGCCATAGGCACGGGCGCGGACAGTGTTGATGGCATCAACAACGCTCTGATCAAGCTCGTTAAGCTCGATTTTGGCTTCTGCATACATAAGGAGAACATCGGCATAACGCATCATCATGTAATCGCGGGCAACTTTCTTGCCGTTCTGTGTCCAGGAGCTGTCGATACCTTTTTTCCAGATGAGGCCATTGTATGATGCATACTGGTTGACCGCACGGTTGTCGTTGTTGCTCTGCATCTTACCTGTGTTGAAATTCATTACCTCCTTCACGTCGGGACGTGGGTTGTATTCGAATCCGCAATGTTCCGTTCCGAATTCAACGATGGTCTTGGTGCATCGCGGGTCACGGTTCTTGAAAGGATTGCGCGGATCGAAAAGTTCGGACTCATCGATGGGGAGACCGTCGGTGCAGAGGAACGATGCGAACAAATCCCAAGATGGGTTGTCGGAACCATAGCCTCCGGCGTTACGCGGGAGGCCGTTGTTGACATACCATGCATCGAGAATCACGTCGTTCTCGAGTGAGCGGGGAATATAGAAAATCTTCTCCGGATTAACATGGGTGTCCTGAAGGAAGAGTTTTGCGAAGTCGGGTTCAAGCGCGTAAACGCCTAAGTCCATACAGCCTTTTGCAGCTTTTGCAGCAAGGTCGAAGTCACCGAAATAGAGTGCGAAACGAGCTTTCATCGCCAATGCCGCGCCCTTTGTCACGTGCATCGCGGCTGTGCCGTAATCAACCGGAAGATATTCGATTGCCTTGTCGAAATCTTCATAGACCAAAGCTTTTATCTCGTCTTTGTTTCTACGTCCTTTCTGTTCTGCCTCGCTGATGGTCTCAGTCCCTTCCATGTAGGGAACATCTCCGTAATAGCAGATTAGTTCTGCATATTTGCAGGCGCGGCAGAAAAATGCTTCTCCTGCATAACGGTTAAGTTTTTCAGGATTTACATTGCCGGCAGCCTTATGGTAGTTGGCAAGGAGGGTGTTTGCGCGGGCGATAAGTTTATAATCCTGTTCCCAGAGATGATATACCTCATACTGCTGACCGTTCATGGTGCCGTCGAGCACCGTGCCGTTGCTTCCGGGGTTACGGTTCTGCTGGCGGTATGTGAAGTTGTCGGTCCATTGCTCCGAACCTTCGAGCGGCTGGTTCCAGTATCCGAGGATATAGAATTCATTGACGGCCATCTCCAGTTCGGCCTCGGAGGAATACCAGGACTCGCTGTTTCCCTGGGAGAGGGGAGTCATATCCATGCTTTCGCATGATGTGAGCAGCATGGCGGCAGCCGCCATTGATGCGTATATTGTCTTATTCATTATTTTCATGACTGTTAGAAAGTAAGATTTACACCTACAATGAGGGATGTTGTTATAGGATATGCATTGACTCCCATTTCAGGGTCCCATCCTTTTGGATAGTTATCGATTGAGAAGAGATCGCTTGCGCTGAAATAGATTCTCGCCTTCTGGATGAACGCTTTCTTTGTCCATACCTGTGGAAGCGTGTATCCGAGAGTTATGTTCTTAAGTCGGAAATACGAACCATTGAAAATCCAGAAATCCGAAGCGGCGTAGTTGTTGCCCTTCGTTGTATTGGTGAGTCGTGGATATTCGGCAGCGAGGTTCTCCTGTGGAGTGTTGAACACGCTCCAGTATTTACCGTCGATGATTGCCGGGATATTGCCGTAATTGTTACGGAGTGGCTCCACCATGGCGCGCTCAAGATATGCGTTCTGCTTGCCTACGCCCTGGAATGCGATCGAGAGGTCGATGCCTTTCCATCCGGCGTTGATTGTGCCGCCATATTGGAAGCGGGGAAGTGAATTACCTAACGGCACGCGGTCGTATTCGGATGAAATCACACCGTCAGGTTTCCCTTCAGGTCCGGAGATGTCACGATATTTGAGGTCTCCGACAGTCACAGTATTGTTGAGGCGTGCAGAATTATCTACTTCCTCCTGAGTCTGATATATGCCGTCACATATATACCCGTACCATGTGTTGAAAATTTCGCCGGCGCGTTTAAGTTTGTTGTCCTTGATTATATCGGAATTGTTGAGGTAATCGATCTTTGAGATAAAGTCGGAAAGGTTGAATGAAACGCCATAAGTGAAATCGCCGATATGGTCGTTCCAGCTCAGTTCGATGTCATAACCATGGGTTTTCATCTTTCCGGCATTGGTTTTGGGGTCGGCATATCCCATTGACCATGGAATCTGGATGTCGAGTAGCATACCTGTGGTTTTCTTCCAGTAATAGTCGGCTGTGAAGCGCAGGCGGCTGTTGAAGAAATTGGCATCGATACCTATGTCGGTGGATGTGGTTGTTTCCCAGGAGATGTCTTCAACGGCAAGGGTGCGGATGGACGCAGTCTTGTCGGATACCAACTCTCCGTTCTCATAGAAATATGAATCTCCGAATGTTATAAGCGACATATAAGGGAAATAATTCTCACCGATACGTTCGTTACCGAGTTTACCCCACGATGCGCGAAGTTTGAGGAATGAAAGGGCGGATGGATTTACGTTTTCCATGAATTTCTCTTTGGTAATCACCCAGCCTGCGGAGAAAGAGGGGAATGTGCCCCAACGGTATTTCTTTGCGAAGCGTGAAGAACCGTCTCGACGGATGTTCGCCTGAAAGAGATAGCGGTTGTCGAATGAATAGAGTACGCGACCGAAGAAGGAGTTAGACGTATATCGCGTTCCCTTGCCGTTATTGTCTTTGAAATCTTCCGGTCCGACATTGAGATAAGGATATTTGGTAAGTTCGTATTGATCGCGTGCTGCACCGAGTTCTTCGGAACTGAGGACATAATTTTCGAATCCGGCCATTACTGTGAGATCATGCTTGCCGAAAGAGCGCATATAGTTGGCAAGTGCCTGTGTGGTTATATGCCAGTTGTCTTTACGTTCTTCGGATAATTTGTTAGTTCCCCAGGTAGTGCCGTTGCCTTCCATATAACCTCCGATTGCGTTTATGTCATCCATGAGGGTATAGGGGACAGCGAAACGGAATGCTTTCTTTTTGGAATAATTGATGAACGGGGACACTATTCCGGAGATGGTCAGACCGTCGATGGGTTTGATATTGAGCTGTGCCTTACCTCCTACCTGAGTGCTGTGGGATAAACTTGAACCGCCGTGAGTCAGAAGTCCGTAAGGGTTTGCACCTGATTTACCTTCGGCCAAACCTCCGTTCTCCCATACTGCAGGATAGATTGCCGGCATCTTACGCATATCCTCGAATGGGTTGTAGTTTGTCGATTCGCTGCGGGCGTTGCGGATGTTGATGTCCACGCTTGCCGTGATGTATTTGTTGAAGACAAAGTCATTGTTACTGCGTACCATCAAGCGGCGGAAACCACGTCCTTCATAAAGGCCGTCAACATCGTCATAGGTGAAGGATGCCTGTGACTTTACTGTCTTGTTACCTCCGGAAAGGGAGACCGTGTGGGTCATGCGCGGAGCGGAATTTTTCATCATCATGCCGCGCCAGTCGGTGATAGGGTAGTGGTCGGGATCCGTGGCGTTGAGTGTCAACCAGTTCTTTGTCTGGTCGGCAGTCCACTGCTGGAAATATCCGGCGGCGGGGTTGTCGTTGTAGAGAAGCTCGTTGTTCATCTCCAGGTAACGGGTAACGCCTACCATGTCGGGCTGTTTCGTAGGAATTTCCCAACCGAATTCTCCGTTATAGGAGATGCTTATCTTTGATTCGTCACCGCGTTTGGTGGTGATGAGGATAACACCTGCAGCTGCCTTCGAACCATAGATAGAAGCTGCGGCGGCATCCTTGAGCACCGACACGCTCTCGATGTCGTTGGCGTTGACGTAGTCGATATTGTCGCATTGCACACCGTCAACTATGATAAGCGGGCTTGAATCGCCGATGGTTGTTACACCGCGCACGTGCATCGAACCTGCGGACGCACCCGGGGCGTTGTTGTCACGGCGCACCATCAGACCCGACACTGAACCTTGAAGTGCAGTGGAGACGTTGGTCGTGTTTTTGGAAGCCAGTTCGTCACCCTTTACGGAAGCAACTGCACCGGTGAGGTCTTTTTTCTTGACCGTGCCATAACCGATAACCACTAATTCGTTGAGGGTGTTGTCGGTTTCTGTCAATGATATTTTCATGTCATTGGTGTTGCCTACGGCGATTGTCTCGGGGTTGAAACCTACGTAGGTGACCTGCAGTTTCTCGCCTTTGGCAGCGTTCACTGTGAAACGTCCGTCGAGGTCAGTGATAGCGCCTTCGTTGGTGCCCTTCACCATCACTGTGGCTCCGATAAGTGGTTCACCGTTCTGGTCAACGATCACACCGCTTACTTTCTGCTTCTCATTCTTTTTAGATGTCTTTGCTGTCGTGATTGTTACCTGACGCCCTGATATCTTGTAATTCAGACCGGTAGATTTGCACACCTCGGCAAGGATAGCATCCATCTTCTTGTTTTTGAGTTGGATGTTTACCGGAGACGAGAGTTTGTTCTCCACGCCCTCGCCATAGAGGAACACGTAGTTGCTGTTTTTCTCGATATACGAGAGAACATCCTTGACTGTGGTGTCGGAAGCTTTCATGGTATAAAGCCCCGTTGACTTGTTTTGCGACAGGGATGTTCCGGCAAAAGCCGTTACCGGAACCGCCGTCACAAGTCCGATCGCACACAGCGTCCTGATTCTGGAACGCCACTGCTGACGATGTGATTCTGAATTCATAAGGTTACTGTTGTTATTATTGTTGTTAATTAATGTCGATTTCTCCTGCCGGAAGCCAGCCGTTTTCAAGGATCAAATCCTTGTTGATTGCCATTTCGAGTCCGGGACGGTTGGAGGCTGTGGTATCCACGAGGGCGACTGCCCATCGGTATTTTCCCGGTGCGATGCCGTCAAGGGGGAAGGAGGTGCGATAGTTTCCGTCTTTTTCCCTTATCCATTTTGAGAGGTCGCTGCGGTTCTCCACAATTGTTTTCACGGGATTTCCGTTGCCGTCGAGGAGGGAAATGGCTACTTTATATTTCTGATTCCATTGAGGAATGTTCGTAGGGCAGTATCCGCATCCCAAATTTCTCCATACGGTGCTTACCTTCACCGACTTCCCCGGTTTTGCAGTTACGGGGGCTTCGACAGATACGGGATACAGCCGGTAGCCGCCGTGCGCCACGAATTTCTTGACCAACGGGAATGCATCTTCGAACCATGAGCGGGTCTCGTCGTTGATGCGGAAATCCATCATGTTGACGCGAGCTTCCGCCGCGGCATCGTACTCGCCCTTGCGCACATCCTCTGCGTGTCCTTCGCGATATAGTCCTGAAGGGTCGCGCCAGTAGCGGTGATGAGCGCCGGTGATCCAACCGCCCTCCATGATGATCGGGCGCTTGAAATTCCATTTGTGGGCCATTTTCTTTTCCCAATCCTGATAATAGCCGTGCATTCCGAAAGCATCGTGGCGCAGCGAAAAGCCTTTGTTTATAGCAGTGGATATGAGTTTCTCGGCATCTGCCGGAACGCTGCCCCATCCGTCGTCATCGGGGTCGCCAAGCATCCTGTGATAGTGGATGAGCATCGGCACGCGTTTGAAACAATCAGTGGCAAGGGAGATCATCCAGTTGAAAACACTCTCCTTGTTGGCATTGTCCTTATATATCATTGAATGCGACTCACCCCATTTGCCTAAGGAATATGCATCAATGAATTCCACCTCTTCCGGATTGTCGAAATGACGGGCGAATTCGCGGAAGAATCTGGAATATTTTTCCTGAAACACGGGATCGTCGGGATAGGGGGAGAGGTTGTGTCCCGGATTCTTCGGGTCGTAATAACCTTTTGCTCCGGCATCGAACACATATTGGGGAGTGTTCTGTCCCTGGTCGCGTCCGTCAACAACAATGCGGAACGCTACGCGCAATCCGCGGTCGCGCACGCTCTTAAGCAGTTTCATCAGGCGGCTGTCGGGGTCGTTCCATGCGTATTCCCCCTCTTTCGGTTCGAATGAAGCCCAGCTTGTGCGGATATATGCGCATGAGGCATAATCGGATACCCGTACTGGGGCGGTTTCACCCTTGGCCGTCATGCGGTCATACCCTTTCTCTTCCCAGAAATTTTCATCCCATGCGCGTCCGAGATACATCACCCATCCCTGGAGAGGGTTGCGGAGCACGCGGGTGGTATCGGGCTCGAACATTGTCCTGCCCGCGCCGTTGACGCCCGAGACAGAAATTAGAATCATGATGGCGGTTATCAATCGCCTTAAGGTTGTGCTGTGAGTCATATATGGTGTCGTTTTTAGACAATAAGGGTGCTGTCGGGGTTGAGGCCCTGACTTGGGGGGAGAGATTAAAAGAATGTAAAGGATTGGACTTTGAGTTTTTATGGTTTCAGCATAATGCTGTTTCCGCTCCTTGTTATTCTCATAGGCACGATTTCTCGTATTGAATTGATTACCGTGTCAACATTATCATGAAGGTCAAGCTTGCCATAGACCCTTACGTCTGCCAAAGATCCCTGGCACTTGATTTCAATTCCATAGTGTTCGCTAAGCGTGCGGGTGAGCCGGGAGAGAGGCATCCCTTTCAGGTATAGGAGGCCATCAGTCCACGAAGTGTAGCTGTCGGTGTCCACCTGAGTCAGCGATGTGACGTCTCCGTGAAGCAGTTCCGCCTTGTCGTTAGGCTTCAGACGGATGCTGCGGTCATTTTCCATGTCGATTTCAACCGATCCCTCCACGAGCACGACGGAGGCCGTAGAGTCGGAGGAGTTGCAGATATTGAAGACGGTTCCGAGCACGCGGACATCAAATCCGGCGGATTCCACCACGAAGGGATGTCTGCGGTCTTTTGCCACTTCAAGGAAAACCTCACCGTTGGCGTATATGCGGCGCTCCTTCCCTTCGAATTTTTCGGGATAGAGCACTCGTGAGCGCGAGTTGGCAATGAGTCGGGTGCCGTCGGGGAGTGTAAGCTCTTCGCGTTGTCCGGCGGGCACGATCAATTCTTTATAGCCTGCATGTACAAGCTGGCGCATTGATGCAGAGGAAAGGTCGGGAGTGGAAGATGAGAAATAGCTCAAACCGAATGCCGCAACAATGGCCACGCATGCCGCTGCGGAGAATGAGCCCTCGAATATGCGGCGCATGCGACGTTTACGGGCAGCTCTCTCGTTGTGTATTTTGTCATGCACGAGATTTTTGATCCTTGTAGTATCAACAGGCTGCAAACGGCATGCATCCAATATTCGGTCGAGGGCGGCGTTGTCCTCGATTTCGCGGTTTCGGTTATTTTGTTTCTCTTCTTTCATCTTCTTTCGGTCGCTTATCTGGCCGTTTCTATTGTCATAGTCGGAGGTTTTTTAAAAATCTATAGGTCAAAAATCCGACTTTTTTTCAAAAAAATAAAAATTGCTTGTAATGAATTGATAATAAATGAATTATAAATAGTTAAAATTTGTGAAAATTTGTATTAAAAAGCTAATCGGGCGGTTTTCTATAAAAAAGGCGGCTTTTGAAGGTGTCGATAGCGTATTTCACGTGATAGTTAATTGTGGCCACCGAGATGTTGAGCATTGACGAAATTTTACTGTAGGAAAGTTTCTCGATTCTTGCCAGTGTGAAAACCTGACGGCATTTAGGGGGGAGTTCCTCAAGGGTGGAGTTCAGAATCTCGGATTGCTCTTTCGAGATTATTTCCTCGTCGGGGAGAATGATCGGAGCCGCGAAGAAGACTTCGTTTTCATCTAAGGGTGTATTGGCTGATTTTTCTGCAATGGTTGCCCGGAACTGGTCTATGGAACGCCTGGTGGCTATAGTGTGCACGTATGCATCCATATATTCCACTTCGAGCAATTTACGTCTGTTGTTCCAGATTTCGAAAAAGACATCACTGACCACTTCCTCCGCAACCTCCTTACTGCCGGTATAGCTATAGGCGATGCGGTAAAGCTCCTGGGAATAGTGATCCATGAATGCATCAAGTGCCTTTTCGTCACCTTTCGCAATTCTGTAGATGATGTTAGCTTCCAATTGCACTGTCGATTATTGCTTTGACTGTGTGTTATAGTTTAGAGTTTTTCAGGTCGCTCCCCCTGCAGGGGGAGCACAACGCGCCGGCGCGTTGTGCTCATGATTTGCAAATTTATATAAAATTTTTTTATTAAGCTTCTTTTTAATGTTAAAAAAATCGGGGCTGCCGGATGGCGGAGCCGCTGTTGCTCGCAACGGCGGCATAAGCAAGGACAAAATCAGAATTAATCTTCTAATTTGCGGGAGCAATGATCAGGGCGTTCAGGTGCCCTTCGCAGGCCGCGCCGGTGTCGATACCGGTGACCTCGATTGTTATTGTGCCGTCGCTCGCGGGGGTGACGCCGGGGTAGGTGACTGCATACTCTTCAAATGGCACTTTGTCGAACGAGGGATACACACCGGTGCCTGAGGATGCTATCTTTAGTCCGGGTTTGATCTGTTTTTCGGCATGTGCAGTATTCCCTATGACTTTATAGGATGTGATACGTGCGTCCCTGCTGCCGTTGAACCGGACCGCCAAAAGTGTTATGTCGTATTTGCCGGAAGCGCTCAGCGAGGTTACGGCAAGACGTGCCGGGGCGGTGTTGCCGTTCCCTTTGATGCCGGCCACGATCAAACCGTCTTTCCACGCGGTGACGGGGAATTCAATTCCTGCCGCATTGATGGCTGAGTGTTTGTCCTCACCGCTCACTCCGAGGTAGCTTCCTGTGAATCCGCCGAGTATCTTTATACCCGGTTTCACGAAATTGCCGTCGGTGTCTCTGACCCATACGTGTGTGTCGGACGGTTCGAAGGTTGTGAAATTGTTCCAGGGCGCGGATGAAACGGTGTTGGGGCCGAAATCGATGTATACCGGTGCCGTGAGGTCGCCTTCCTTGACCGCCGGAGTCGCATACTCGGTGATTGTCGTCACCTTGTCGGGGGTTTCCACCGCCCTGTGCGCGGACAGACGGGCTATGGCTGCCATCTCCTCGTTGACGGTGGAGGGGGCATAGGTTGTGGTGGTGACGTCGATTCCAAACAAAGCCTCGAACCATGTGCAGGCGGCAGTGTAACGTCCGTAGGTGACTTCAAGATGATAGCCGTCGCGGTTGAAAACGTCTCCGACGTATGTGGTGCGGGCGTTTTGGATCGCCGTTCCTGAAGGTACCATAAGTTTGAGCGAAGTGTTGTCGGTCATAGCCTTGCGGGCGGACGATGAGATTGCATTATACATTGTCATCTGGTCTTTGCCGTATGCCGGGAAGTCAGCGTGATTGGAACCGGCGGCATATGCCCAGGTCTGATGCCAGATCAATAATGCCTGTGGCGCTTTTGCCGTAATGCCGCTGATGAGTTGGGGAAGGGCGGCGTATGTGTCGTATTTCCCGGACTTCCCGCTCGCTTGCTGGAGACTGATGTAGTCCCAGGTTTCATCAGTCAGAGCTTCGGAAAGGCTCACCTTGGTGCGGTTCTTCTTCTCGCCGGATACAACCTTCCGGTATTCATATGCGGCGGCATCGCTCTGCAGGTTCGCATAGTGCTTGTCAAGGTCGCATCCTCCGATATACATATTGCCGATGACCACCTCAATTCCTGCCGCTTTGGCAAGGTCGTATAGATATTGTTCTACGGCATCCTGGGAAAAACTGTTTCCTATAGCGAGGATCTTTACTATACCTTGTTCTACGGAAACGTCTATATTGGTCGTGGCTTTGGCTTCTCCTGCCGTAGCCTCAATTGAAACGACGGTTTTCCCGGCGCTGACACCGGTTATTGTAATTGTGGTGTCGTCCTTTCGGGTCACCTGTGCAATGTTTGTGTTATCCGATGTGCAGGTCCATTGGTACGATTCATATCCCGAACCGCCGAATGTCAGCGTAACGTCTGCACTCTGGCGGGGAGTGAGGGATATGTGGTCGGATGCAGATACGGTGATTTCGACTGTCGGTTTCTCCGGCTCGATCTCTGGTTCGTCAATTGATTCGGAGCAGGACATCATGACCGCTGCGAGGAAAGGGAGAAGCAGCGTGTAGAACCATTTGGTATATGATAAAATCTTTTTCATGATAACGTAATTTAAAAAATCGGGGACGCAGTCCACGGCGTCCCCGATTCGACTCTGAAACTTCAGATTTGATTCAAAATTTACATAAGTTGTAACAGTTCAACTATGGAAATACATGTATAGCTGTCAGATGTAGGGATGTTCCCCGGAACATCCTGCCACACGGGCCGTTTTTTTACCGTTCGAACGGCTGTACCGGGGTGCAGCCCTACATTTGGTACTCAGTAATTTACCTATGATGGCATAGCTGAGTAGTTACACTTATTAACCTAATAAACCTAACTAACCTTATTTTATTACCTTGAAGATTGCATTACCCGATTTCAGGATATATAAGCCGTTTGCAAATGCACTGAGATCAACAGTATTGTTGGAAGATGCGGCAACTGTAGCTCCGTTCACTGTATATACAGTGACACCTTCTGTTGCACCCTCGATTGTGTAAACTCCGTTGCCCGCTTTTACCAGCTTAGGAGCGTCAGCATCTTCTATTGTTGAAATGACACCCACATTCCCGCCATCGATTTGAGCTTGAGTGTATGCGTTCGCTCCGGGTGTCATACCTGTCTCGCGTGTCGTGCCTGCTGCATCTGTGGCGAGATTCCACTCTGTGGGAAGTCCCCATTCAGCGGTGGCGGTTTTCACCTGCTCGCCAGAAGCACCCGCAACGTAGGTAGCAGGCATAAGCCGGTTATCAGCATTGAGTGTGTTTGTACCGTAGATTGATGCATAATTGTAAGCTTCTCCATGAGTGTCAGTGTCTTTCCAGAAGTTGCCTACAGCTACCGGACCTGCGTAGTTATATCCACCGGAAACTACGTTAGCGAAATCCTCGGAAGCATTGAAATTAAATGCTTCTGTACCTTCTGCTCCAACGATTACAGAATTGACCATGCGGAGGTTAGCATCTTTGCCGTTGAAACCTATCTGCGACGGAGTGTTGCCAGCGATAGTAGAGTTGACGACGGTTACCTGATTTGGATTAGAGCTTTTACCATTTGATAACACTGCTGCAGCATTTTCTGTGCCGTCAGATTTATTTTCTACAACTGTGCAATTTATTAGATTTAATTCTACCCCATGAGATTGGAAGATTATACCAAAATTTTCAGAGACTGTATTTTTGTTGAATACACAATTCGAAAATGTCGTATAACCTTTCTTATTGTTATTACTTGACATTCTTACAGCTCCTCCTCTTGATACGGCAGAATTCCCAGAGAATTGACAATTTTTAAATGTTACTGTACTGCTCCGAAGATGTGCAGCTGCCCCACCGAGTTTACCTGCTGCTTTATTGTCATAAAAATTGCAAGAATTTATGGTAACATAGCCGCTGTTGTAGACGAAGAGAGCACCGGATCCTCCAGTTCCATAGCTCGCATCAGAATCATCCCCAGGATCGGTTTCTATATTGGTAGATACCGATTTGAAATCAATATTATTGATTTCAGCAGGTTTGGTTTCATTGCCATGCGCTGTGACTGTTTGAATTTTTATCAAGGATTCAAGTACCAATTTGTTAGTTGCTTGAGATTCAATTTTAGATCCATCAAGGACAGAACGTTCTGAGCCTATAGCGCCATTAATAATAGCATAAGTCCCCTTCTTAACGGCAATACATTTCGATGGCTCATATATGCCGGCAGCCAGGTTGTAAACATCGCCATCGGTGTTTTTGAGAGCTTGTTCGCGGAATGCTTCTGTGTCGAAGGCGTTTTCCCATGAAGAACCGTCTTTGGAGCCGTCTCCTTCAGGGGTGACGTAGTAGGTTGCGGCGAAGAGAGGTGTGGCAGCTATGGCTGCGACGGACAAAAGTAGATTTTTCAAATCCATAGTAGAATGATTTTAAGTGTTTGTTATTATTGTTTGTTCTAAATTTCTATCGGATGCCAAATAACATTTGCGAGTTTTGTCATGCCGCTATTTTGGCCTTTCTACTTCCCCTGTCGTAAGTTTTCGAAAAATCTATAGGTCAAAAAATCAAATTTTTTTGAAAAAGTTGAAATCTCTTTATATATCTTTGATTATAAATGTGTTATAACGAATTAAAATATGTTAATAAAATATAATGAATCTAAATTCAAGAAAAAATGGGCTAATAAAGATATCCCTTCAGGTATAAGGAAGTCTATCTCAAATGTAGGGATGCTCCACGGAGCATCCGATGCAAGAAACCTTTGTTTGGCTCGTGCCGGATGCACCATGGTGCATCCCTACAATTTGAGACACTATTAATTGACTTTATGCAGTTATGAGTGTTGTTTTATATACGCTGGGGTTATCTGTCCGTAAATTATGGTTAATCCAACCTATAAAAAAAATCAGGCTGGCACGGGGCAGCCTGATTTTTTATAGGTAATATATTATAATTTAGTAATATATCTTTCTCTTATAGTGTCTTCTTCACCTCTACCTCTTCGTATGCCTCGATGAAGTCGCCTTCGCGGACATCGTTGTAGCCCTGGATCGAGAGACCGCAGTCGTAACCGGAGACTACATCCTTGACATCGTCTTTGAACCGCTTCAAGGAACCGAGTTCACCGGTGTAGATTACGATGCCGTCGCGGATCAGGCGCACTTTGCTGGAGCGTTTGATCTTTCCGTCGCGTACGATGGCACCGGCAATTGTGCCCACTTTCGAGATGTGATAGGTCTGAAGCACTTCCGCCGTACCGGTAATCTCCTCCTTGATTTCGGGAGAAAGCATACCCTCCATCGCGTCTTTGACTTCTTCGATGGCTTTGTAGATGACTGAGTAGAGACGTATCTCCACGCCCTCTTTCTCAGCCTCGCGCTTCGCCGCCGCCGAAGGACGCACCTGGAAGCCGATGATGATGGCATCGGAAGCCGCTGCGAGAGTGACATCGGATTCGGAAATTGCTCCGACACCCTTATGAAGCACGTTGACCTGCACTTCCGGAGTGGAAAGCTTAAGAAGCGAGTCGGAGAGGGCTTCGATCGAACCGTCCACGTCTCCCTTGACCACGAGGTTGAGTTCGTGGAAATCGTTGAGGGCACGACGGCGTCCAAGCTCTTCGAGTCCGAGACGTTTCTTGGTGCGGAGTCCGAGCTCGCGTTGCAGCTGTTCGCGCTTGCCGGCGATCTCGCGTGCCTCCTGTTCGGTTTCGAGGACATTGAACGTGTCGCCTGCCTGCGGTGCGCCGTTAAGACCTAAGATAAGCACCGGGGTAGCCGGACCGGCCTCCTTCACGCGCTGATTACGCTCGTTGAACATAGCCTTGACCTTACCGTAGTGTGTTCCGGCAAGGATGACATCGCCCACACGGAGCGTACCGTTCTGAACGAGGACGGTGGCGACATAGCCGCGACCTTTGTCGAGAGAAGACTCTATCACCGAACCGATGGCGTTTCGTTCCGGATTTGCCTTGAGATCAAGCATCTCGGCTTCAAGCAGCACCTTCTCCATCAGTTCATCGACACCGAGACCCTTCTTGGCCGAGATGTCCTGACTCTGATATTTGCCGCCCCATTCCTCAACGAGGTAATTCATGCCGGCAAGCTCTTCCTTGATCTTGTCGGGGTTGGCGGTGGGTTTATCGATCTTGTTTATGGCGAACACCATCGGCACGCCTGCCGCCGAAGCATGGTTGATGGCCTCTATTGTCTGAGGCATCACATTGTCGTCGGCTGCCACGATGATGATGGCGAGGTCGGTTACTTTCGCTCCGCGGGCACGCATGGCGGTGAACGCCTCGTGGCCCGGAGTGTCGAGGAACGTGATATGACGGCCGTCGGAGAGCTTCACGTTGTATGCACCGATGTGCTGTGTGATACCTCCCGCCTCGCCGGCAATCACGTTAGCCTTACGGATATAGTCGAGCAGCGAAGTCTTACCGTGGTCCACGTGACCCATGACGGTAACGATCGGCGGACGGCTCTGGAGCTCTTCCTCCTTGTCTTCAACCACTTCAATAGCCTCGGTTACGTCAGCACTGACAAACTCAGTGGTGAATCCGAATTCCTCAGCCACGATATTGATGGTCTCAGCGTCAAGACGCTGGTTGATGGATACCATCACGCCAAGGTTCATGCAGGTGGCGATGACGTTGTTGACGGGCACGTCCATAAGGTTGGCAAGGTCGTTGGCGGTCACGAACTCGGTGATCTTGATTACCGAGCTTTCGGCTGCTTCGCGCTGCTGGTTCTCCAGTTCGCGGTTGTGCATCTCCTCGCGTTTCTCCTTACGCCACTTCGCACTCTTCTTGGGAGCCTTGTTGGTGAGACGGGCGAGAGTCTCCTTCACCTGCTTCTGAACATCTTCCGAATTTACTTCCGGTTTGACGGGGCGTTTGTCGCGTTTGCGCTTGTTCTCGCCTCTGCCTCCACCTTGATTGCCACCCTGATTGCCGCCTTTATTCTCTTTCTTGCGGCCTTCAGAGCCGAACCCGGGTTGCGACACTGCCTTTTCAATGTCCACTTTCTCTTTGCCGATGCGCTTGCGCTTCTTCTGCGAGCCGTCGCCGGCTGCCGCCGCATGGGCGCGGGCCGCTTCGGCGCGGCGTTCACTGCGGCTCTTCTTGCGCGGACGTGTTGACTGGTTTATTGCAGAGAGGTCGATTTTGCCGACAACTTTCAGCTCCGGTCCGGCAGGCGTGGGCGCGTAACGGAACACTCCGTTGCCATCCGTGGTGCCTGTTTCCTTTGCCGGTTGCTGCGTGGAAGCCTCTTTTACAGTGACTTTCTCCGCCGCTTTGGGCTGAGGTTTAGGCTCCTGCTTCGGTTGCGGCTTGGGCTCTTGCCTGACTTGAGGCTTCTGCTCCGGTTTAGGTTCCGGCTTAACCTCCGGCTTCGGTTCCGGTTTCACTTCCGGTTTTGGCTCCGGCGCGGGTTCGGGCTTTACCTCCGGCATTGGTTCCGGTGTGGGCTTAACCTCCGGTTTAAGCTCGGGTTTGATTTCCGGCTTTGGTTCCGGTGCGGGTTTTACCTCCGGTTTAGGTTCCGGTTTAGGCTCTGCTGCAGGTTTCGCTTCAGCGGTAGCAGCGGGTCGGGGCTTGTCAAGGTCTATATGACCAACCACCCTCGGACCGGCAGACGTAGGAACGGAGGTCTTGATTTCCTCCGGAGCGATGCGGTCTCTGTTTTTCTCCTTGCGTTCTTGTTTCTTTGCGGCGCCAAAGTCGTCGGATTTCTCCTTTATACCCTTGTCTTTGCTGAATTCCTTTGTGAGGATTCCGACCGCATCTTCATCGATACGGGTGTTTGGGCCGGGATTCTCTTCAATCTCGACATTGTTTTTGCGCAGGAATTCCACCGCAGTGTTGATTCCTACATTGAGGTCTTTTGCTACTTTGCTGATCTTTATGCGCATATGTAATTTTTGTGGTTGCAATAATAATTAGAAGTTGTTGATTAACTTCTTAGTCTTCGAACTCGGCGCGGAGCACTTCAAGGACGTGCTGCAGCGTGGAGTCTTCCAAGTCTGCCTGATCGAGGACATGCTGCGGAGCGTTGAGCACAGCCTTGGCGGTGCCGAGTCCGAGGTCCTTGAGGGTTTCGATCACCCATTCGTCGATTTCATCGTTGAATTCATCGAGGTAGATGTCTTCCTCTCCAGGTTCGATGTCGCGGTAAACGTCGATCGAGAATCCGGTGAGCATGGATGCGAGACGGATGTTCATACCTCCCTTGCCGATAGCGAGGCTGACCTCATCGGGATGGAGGAACACTTCTGCCTTCTTCTCCTCTTCGTTGAGGCGGATTGAAGATATCTTGGCGGGGCTGAGGGCTCGCTGGATATAAAGCTGCGGATTGGCGGTGAATGAAATCACGTCGATATTCTCGTTGCGAAGTTCGCGCACGATGCCGTGGATGCGGCTGCCTTTGATACCTACACAGGCGCCTACGGGGTCGATACGGTCGTCATAACTTTCCACAGCTATCTTGGCGCGCTCACCGGGGATGCGGGCAACATCCTTGATGGTGATGAGTCCGTCGTGGATCTCGGGAACCTCCTGCTCGAAGAGGCGGCGGAGGAAGCGGGGATCCGTACGGCTCACGATGACTTTCGGATTGTTGTTGGGGTTGTCCACACGTTTCACGATGGCGCGAACCATGTCTCCCTTATGGAAGAAATCGCCGGGAATCTGTTCCTCTTTAGGCATGATAAGCTCATTCTGCTCTTCATCGAGAAGGAGCATTTCGCGTTTCCATATCTGATGGACCTCACCGGTGATAACCTCACCTTCGAGTTCCTTGAATTTTGTGTAGATAGCGTCTTTCTGAAGATCGAGGATTTTAGACTGCAGAGTCTGGCGCAAGTTAAGGATGGCGCGGCGGCCGAATTTCTCAAAGAAAATCTGCTTGGTCACGTCTTCGCCGATTTCGCATTCAGGGTCAATCTCGCGGGCATCGGTGAGACCGATCTGCATGTCCTTGTTTTCGACTTCACCGTCAGGAACTACTTCAAGGTTCTGATATATCTCGCAGTCGCCCTTGTCGGGATTCATGATGACGTCGAAATTCTCGTCGGATCCAAACATTTTTGCCAGCACATTGCGGAATGATTCCTCAAGCACTGATATCATAGTGGTTTTGTCAATGTTCTTGAGTTCTTTGAACTCTGCGAACCGATCGACCATATTCACTGTCTCTGCTTTCTTTGCCATTTACTTTATATAATGTGAAATGTTGAATGTTTAATGTTTAATGGTTTTAAGGCTAAAGCCTAACGCGTAACGCCTAATACCTAAAGCCTAACGCCTAACGCCTAACGCCTAACGCCTCCCCTTGGGTCTAAAACCTAAAAATATATTTGACTGAGTTGACGGCATCGTAGCGGAACTTGAATTCCTTCGTCACCTCCACGGGACGTTTCGCACCTTCGGGGCGCTCTTTGACCGTGGAGACAATGACAAATTCCTCTTCTCCCGCTTCTGCAAGGATGCCTGTATATTTCTTGCCGTCGCGGGCAAGTACCTCGACCTCGTTGCCGAGGTTTTTCTCATACTGCTTGCGCACGCGGAACGGTGATGTAAGTCCGGCGGAACCGACTTCAAGTTCGTAATCCTCCGGCTCGCGTGGAAATTCCTCCTCTATGCGGCGGGTCAGCGACACGCAGAAGTCGATGTCAACGCTCTCAAAGGAATCGATATCCACCTTGATCTCGTTGGATGCCGAAACGCTTATTCCCACAAGGAAATAGGGCGTGCCGTCAAGTTCCTTCTCTATAAACTGTTCTAATGCTTTCTTATCTGTCATAACCAAAAACAAGGAGGAGACGTATGTCCCCTCCGGAATTCTATGCAAAGATAATAAAAAATCCCCGTTTTCTTTATATTTATGGCTGTCTTAGTGGCGAATATGGAGTAATATGGACTAAAAATAACACTTATTAACAAAATTTAATAATAATTAAATCTTATTTTCAAGCCATGCGTCTATCAATTTACGGGACAGGGACGGCAATGTAGGAAGGAGGGGCGGCTCTTCGCGGCTGAACCATCCTCCGTCGGAGAGTTCGCCGTCGGCAAAAGAGAGTTCGCCATCCGAATGCTCTGCAGTGAATGCGATCATCAATTGTGATGGGAATGGCCATGACTGGCTGCCGAAGTATCTGATATTGCTGATTTTCAGTGTGGTCTCTTCCTCGACTTCTCGTGTTACGCATTCTTCGAGGGTTTCTCCCGTCTCAACGAATCCGGCAACGAGCGCGAACATCGGGCGGGAGAAATTGCGTGCATGAACGAGCAGCGCTTTTTCTCCACGCTTTATAAGCACCAGTATGGCCGGCGACAGCGAGGGGAAATCTTCGCGGCCGCAGGCGGGGCATTTGACGGATATTTCAGTTGACGGCCGCATCTCTGCACCGCAAGAGCCGCAAAAGCGGTGCGTCTCCCGGAAGTATTGCAACTCGGCGTTCCGTGCCTCCCGTTTCCACTCCTCTTCCGGCACATAGTTCCATAGTTCCCGCAATCCGACTTCTTTCTCTAAATCATTTCCCTCATCGTCCTTTATGGTTACCTTGTAAGCCTTATATCCATTCATTACCCATTACACATTACTCATTTCACATTATCCATTACCCATTAATTTAAGCCATTTCGGCATCAATGTTTTGCAGGAATTCGCCGAGGGCTGGATTCTCGGTGATGATTTTTTTGAGGAATTCCTGTGGGGGGAGGGGCTTGAGTATCTCCGCTTTTTCATCGATGCGGGCTTCGAGAGAGAGATGGTCGTTTTTGAGATAATCGCGCAGGAACGTCACGAGTTTCTGCATCGATGATTCGAAGGCCTGCAATTGCGCTGGGTGTTCGACCATCAGCGAATAACAAGTGTCGGACTTCTTTTCGCGCCTGGCCACGCGCATGGTGCTCAGCAGGATGTGCATGTCGCCGTGGTTGGCCATGAAAGCCTGCCAAGCCCTTTCGAAATCCTGTTCGGAAAATGGCGTTTCCCGCTTTTCGAGAGTGTACACCGGCATCTCTTCCGGTTTGTCGCTAAGCCTGAAAGCGCGTGGCCTCCCCTTGGGAAGAGGCTTATGTTCATGTCGTGGCTCTGTGGGGACAGTTTTGGGAGATTCCGATGGATACTGCGGCTGAGGATCGGTTGTCACCGGTGGCTCGGGTGCCGGCTCGGGTGTGGGTTCGGGTGCAGGCTCGGATGCCGGTTCAGTCTTTTTATCCCTGCCGCCGATATGGGGCTGTTCCAATGGGTTGCGGAGGGAGGGGAGAACCTCCGCCTGATCAAAAGGGGGCGTGGCAGGTTTGAGGAGTTGGCATAGACGTATCAGGGCGACTTCCACGAGAAGTTGCTTGTTGGACGACGTGCGGTATGCATAGTCGGCATCGTTAAGGATTTTCATGGCCGCGTAATACCATTGTAGCGGTAGCTTAGCGGTCTGGGCCTTGAACGACGCGGCTGTGTCGCTGTCAACTTCAAGCAACGGAATCGTGCGAGGGTCGGCCGCCACCATCAGGTCGCGCACATGGTTGGCGAGGCCGTTGATGAAAAAGAGGGAATCGAACCCCTTGTCGCGTATTTCCTTATAGATGAGGAGCGCATCGGGAACATCGCCGGAGGCAAAGGCGTCTACAAGACGGAAGTAGAAATCGTAATCGAGCACATTGAGGTTGTCGATTGCCGATTCATATGTGATTACGCCTCCGGAAGAGGCGGCAACCTGGTCGAAGATCGAGAGGGCGTCGCGCATGGCGCCGTCAGCTTTGCGGGCGATGATGCCGAGTGCGCGAGGATCGGCCTCAACACCGCGGTCGTTTGCCACATATTTGAGATGGTCAACCATATCATCGACGGTGATACGTTTGAAATCGTATATCTGACACCGGCTGAGAATGGTAGGTATGACTTTATGTTTCTCGGTGGTGGCGAGAATGAAGATGGCGTATTTAGGCGGCTCCTCAAGGGTCTTGAGGAATGCGTTGAAAGCCTGGGAGGAGAGCATGTGGACCTCGTCGATGATGAAGACTTTGTATTTCCCTTGCTGAGGCGGCACGTTCACCTGCTCGATAAGATTGCGGATGTCGTCAACGCTGTTGTTGGATGCGGCGTCAAGTTCGATGAGGTTGAACGAATTCCCTTTTGAAATGGCCATGCAGGAATCGCATTCGCCGCAAGCCTCCCCGTCGGCAGTTGGGTGTAGGCAATTGATGGTGCGTGCGAAAATGCGGGCGCACGAAGTCTTTCCGACACCTCTTGGCCCGCAGAACAGGTAAGCCTGGGCGAGGCGGCCGGAAGAGATTGAATTTTTCAGCGTTGCCGTAAGGTTCTTTTGCCCCACGACGCTGGCGAACGTGGCGGGACGGTATTTACGGGCGCTGACAATATATTGAGAGTTGTCGCTCATAAATGAATTTTAAAATTGGATTACAAAGCTACAAAAAAAATGCAACAATATCGCTGTGGATGCGTTACAAAATATAAAATAAGAAATAAAATGGCTAAAAGTGCGTTATATACGGGCACGGGCGATGCCGGTACGACTTCGCTTGTGGGCGGAGAACGGGTGATGAAGAATAGTGTCAGGCTTGAGGCCTACGGCACTGTTGACGAGCTCTCGTCGGCGCTCGGCGTGATAGCTTCCGACAAAACCTGCAATACCGAAGTGAAAGGGCAGATCCTGTCTGTTCAAAACGAACTCTTCAACGTGGGGTGTTACCTCGCCACGGAATCCAAAGGGGAGAAGCCGGTTTGCAAGAGCCTGGAGGGAGACAGGATTGTCGAACTCGAGGGATGGATAGACGCGCTTGACGAGCAGACTCCCAAGATCCGGGCGTTTGTCCTGCCCGGCGGTTGTGAACTGGCATCCAAGGCGCATATGGCGCGGGTTATATGCCGACGTGCTGAGCGGCGCATTCTCGATTTAGCCGGGGAGGCGTATGTTGATCCTGCTGTAGTGAAATATATCAACCGCCTGTCGGACTATCTTTTCATCGCCGCACGCTATTTCAACTTCCTGCAGGGGGAGAAAGAGATTATATGGCAGAAATAAAATGGATTACTAATTAACGATATTATAAAATTAAGGTAAAAAATATTGCATATGTACTGGACACTTGAACTGGCGTCGAAACTTGAAGACGCACCATGGCCCGCGACCAAGGAAGAATTGATTGATTTCGCAATGCGCAGCGGCGCCCCGCTTGAGGTGATAGAGAACCTCCAGGAAATCGAAGACGAAGGAGAGATCTACGAAAGCATCGAAGAGATCTGGCCCGACTACCCCTCCAAAGACGACTTCTTCTTCAACGAGGAAGAGTATTAAGTCTTATATTTACATATAAATCACTTATAATCAGCGAGATAAACAGATTTTGAATGTTTGTCTCGTTGGTATTTTATAGCCTCAGATAGCCTATTTTGTTTGTCTAAAATACGATTTTTAACTATAAAAATTGGGTTTGTTTGTCTCAAATTCATTACCTTTGCAGACGTTTGTGAGTATCGACAAAAAATCCTCCAAAATGAGCAGACCAAAGAGATTATACCCATTAGGAAAATACCGACTTAGAGTTCCTAAAAACCCAGATAGGAATAAGGCTTATACGGTAGTTCTGGAATATACATGGAACCGGCAAATTCATCGTCGCACGACCAATATCCTCGTGAAAATAGCGGATTGGAACCAATCGCTGCATCAAGGACGTGGCGGTGTGCGGCAAACCTATGGTTCCGAGGCAAAACGAATAAATGCATTATTGCTTGCGAGGGTTGACAAAATTGATGCAATGCTTGCAGAGTATCAAGAGAAGCATCCAAATCAAATCACCGCAGATGTTATCACTGGATTCCTTGAAGATAAGCCAACTGCAATAAGAGAAGACAAAGGTAAAGATTTTGTAGATTTTGTGATTGAGAGAATAGCGTCTGACTATTCTCGAAACCGTATCGGCCGTAGCCGATATGAGAACGGGAAGAGTGGAATGAACATTTTCCAAACTTTTCTTCGGGCGACCAAGCGAGGCACATATAAGCCCGATGGAATATATGTCGGAGAAATTTCCGTTGAGTTGATTGATGAATATATTACTTGGAGAAGGGAAGTCAAACTCAATGGAGATGCGACCATCAACCACGCCCTCACGCCTATTCTAAAAGCTTGTTCCTATGCTGCGGAACTTAAAATGATAGATTCTGCTGTCAATGCCCGGATTCAAGACATGAGAGTGGTTCCAAAAGTATCCCGTGCTCTTGATGAAAGTGAATTTGATGGCAAGAGCCTGTCCGCAGATGAGATATCCAAACTCATAGAATATCATAAGTCCTGTCAGGAACCCAGAAGGAAACAATTCATAGAAATGTTCCTTTTCGCCTTCCATGCCTGCGGCCTACGCGTGGTTGACGTGATGACGCTACAATGGACACATGTTGACTTTGAGAAGAAGGAGCTTCGTAAGGTTATGATTAAAACAAACAAGCGTCATGTAATCCCGCTTTCGGATACCGCAATCTCCATACTTAAACAATGGGAGGAAAGACGCAAGGGGAATAAATATGTTTTCGATTTAGTTAAGGACACCCTTGATGTAAATGACGAAGAGAAATTATATAAAGCAAGAAACAGTGCGACAAAATGTATCAACCAATCCCTTGTTGTTGTCGGCGAGGCAATCGGACTTGGTTTTAATCTCACGATGCACGTCGCGCGCCATACATTTGCTGTATTTGCGCTGAACAAGGGACTCTCAATGTCTGTAGTAAGTCGTTTGTTAGGTCATGGAAGCACTGACGTTACAGAAAAGGTCTATGCAAGATTTCTCCCGGAAACGCTATCGACGGAATTAAACCGTCTTGATTCGGATCTGTCTGTATTCCATTTTTGATATGGATTAAACCCCAAAAAGAGAGCATAACAACATTGTTATGCTCTCTTTTTTGCATCATATAATACAATCTTTCGTAATTATGGAATCAATCCCAATTCCTTGAACATAATGCCTATTTCAGAATATGTATAATTCCGGTCTCCCCGTTTTATGCTTTCAACGGATTGATTAGAGTTGGATATGGCATCGTCAAAACTGCCTCCCTGTTTCTGGAAGTATTGGTGCAACGGATGGGTTGCAAAAAAATGCTTTGACTTTTCATAACCGCAAATCCGGGCAAGTTCGTTCTCTATGTCTTTTGATTCGGCGTAAGGCTGACCGGTATATCGGAAATAGTATAGGAAAAACAATTCAGTGCACCTGTCTGTCTCAATGAAGGTTATCTCATAAGATATGCCTTTTGAGGGTTTGGATACCTTCTTACCGTGATATTTTTTCTTTAGCCTCTGATAATCTGAAAGGCTTTTCGCATCCTTCCGCTTGTTGTCCATGTCTATGAGGCAGAATATCCTGTCATAGCCCATCGACACGGCATCCTCTATCGCCCTCTCCAGTTCCTTGAGACTTGTATTCTTGGGCGAATCAGGCTTTATATGCTGCAACTCCCTGAATTCATCTTTCAATGAATTGAGGTAGAAATACTCCGTGGGGCCTTCCCCTATTATAACGGTGGTGATTCGTCTTACTTTTGGCATGGCTCAATCAAGATTAATGAACGGCGAACCCAGAACAGGTTTCGCCCCGAATTTCCCTATACGGTAGGCATTATAGAGGGAATTGTTCTTGTGCAATCCGAGCTTATCAGCACGCGTATATTCCGAGGATGCCGTCTCGACGGATTTCTCGACAAACCATATTGTCTGACGGTTGTCATTGAAAAGTTCCTCCGAAAGCAGTGTCATTTCCTGTGAGGTGATGAATAGCTGCGACTTGTCGGAATTGGCAATGAAGACCTGCAAATAGTAGAAAAGAAGGTCGTAATGGAGATCCTCTCCAAGCTCGTCAAGCATATAGATATGGTCGCCGGAAATCGCATCATAAAGATAACGCAGGTCTTGCAGATACTTGATGGTGCCGGATGACTGTGTGGCTTCAGTCAGACTGAAAACTCCGTCACTCGTGGAGCTGACGAACTCAACTTTGTCAGAATCTCCGTTCGAGACTACAGAAAAGCCCGTTATGCTGAAATCTGCCTTTTTCAACATCTCAATAAAGAATCTTTTCTTGCGGGGATTTTCCTCAACCTCTTTCAGAAGTTGAGGAAGCTCCGGATCGTTGCCGACAATTCCATGTACGTGTGTCCTTATCCAGTTGTAAAGGGCAGCCAGTTTCACGGCATCCTCAGCCAAAGCCACTTTCCCATAAGTCGAAAGCACCGAATGATTGTTGAGTGTATTTTCCATAAGAGCATCCAACGTGCGCCCCTTGACTCCCACGCTGGGGCCGAATTTAATCCGGCACTGGGTGTCCGCACCAGTGTAATCCCTTTCATAAAACAAAGACTTGCTCTTTTTGGGATAATACAACAGCTCTTCCCGTACAATATGGTCAGTCGTATAGACTATTGTATAATCATATCTTATACCGTCGGCGTAGAACGACACATACATACGTGTAGGGGCATCGGCAGTCAGTGCGAATGGAGCCTCGGAACAGACAGGCTTGTTTCTGTTGTCGGCAGAAAGGAAAAGAAGCCTGAAAACATTCTTTAATGCCTTCAGCATATTGGATTTTCCCGAAGCGTTGGCTCCGAATATAACACCGACTTTGTTAAGCGCCATTCCTTCGGCAACCTCTGTTCCAAGCCAGCCGCGACTGTCCCCATCCGCCTCAAAGTTTAGGCATTGACGGTCACGGATGGAAAGATAGTTTTCTGTCCAAAACTCTCGTATCATAAGGCTATTTTTCTAAAATTTGGCTCACTTTCGTAAGTGAGCTACAAAATTAGGGATAATTTTTGGCTATTCCAAGAAAATAGGAGTCTTTGAATAAAATATATTCCATATTAAGAAAGCGGTGAGAGACGGTGCGGTCTTCAGGGGTGTCGGCGTTGTGCCGTCAATCGGTGACGGTGCAGGCACTGACACCGATTAACCGCAACACGCCTACGGGCAATGTTGAACACCAGCATACGGCATCGCCTTCCCGGTAGGCATCGGAGACGATGCACACTCGGCAAGACTTAATGCCGTATGCCCGTGTTCCGGGACACATTGCCTTATTTGGACTTTTCCGACCGCCCCGCCACTCACCGCTTGACCTGCAACCACCTGAAAGAACAGTGGCGCAATATCGGGACCTGAATGTCTCCGGTATTGCGCCACACTTCTTTTTCACCGGGGTTGTCACAGTGCCATCTGTCGGTCTTTTAATCCTTCGCCGCCACCGCAGGGGCGGCAAGGATATGTTTTCTTGGGCTTTCATACCGGGGGAGCCATTTGAATCAGAGCATACAATAGACAAGCGGGTAAGTATGGGTTGCTTGACTTGGCTGAACGTGCGGCGAAGGGATATTCTATTGGCTTCGGAATAAAAAATCTCCAGACCTCCTGCGTTCGGCTCGTATTTTTTATGCCGAAGCCCGAACATCCCTTTTCTTCCGCCTCACGCCTTGCAGGTGTCAAGCAACTCATACAACCACACTGTCATTGGACGCATGGTTAAAAAAAAAGCTCCCACCTATATGAAAGCCACAAGAAAACATAAAGATTTTAGTTCAAGGCAAGCTCGCCAATCCTCCTATCAATACCGCATAATCACAACGGCGGTCAAGGTGGTGGCAGTCATCATCGGAGCGGTCATAGGGATAGCGTTGTGGGCAGTGGTCAAACCCATATTAAGGGGCATAGGCTGGCTCATATCAATCCTGACAGCAATCGGAATAATCTATTGGATATTAACCCTATAAAAGTACGACTATGGCAACGAAAAGATATTCAAAAACTTGGATACAACAAGCCAAATACTACGAAGTTAAAAACATCGCTGACTATATGATAGAAACCTATCTCAACGGCAACATATCATTCTTCCGTCAGCTGTACTATGAACTCAAACCCGCAGGGCGAAAATTATTCGTGAGTTGGCTATTCCACTCGGAACTCAACGCTACCGAGATAGAAAAAATGATACTCGCAATACTCTAAAATATTTACGACTATGGCACAAAACTCAATGAAAGGGACAATGGCGTTCCAAGATACAATCGCCCAATATCTTATGACAAGGGCAGAAAATGACCCTTTGGTAGCGGTCAAGTTGGCAAATCCCTCAAAGACAATGTCGCAATGTTGCGCATATATAATCGGAGAGGTAAAGAAAAGCGGTTGTTGCGGTTTTACCGATGATGAAATCTTCGGCTGGGCAATGCACTTTTGGGATGAGCCGGAAATCGAGGTCAGCGACAATATTTCCAACTGCCAAGTGGTCGTGAACCACGTTGTGGAACTCACCGAGGAAGAAAAGGAACAGGCACGGCAGGACGCCATTAACAAACTCCGTGACAAGGAAATGGCGAAAATGCGTAAAACCTCACAGCCGAAAAAAGCCACCGATAAAGAAACCGCAAATGTTCAACCCAGCCTATTTGACCTCTAACACATTACGACTATGAAACCGACAACCAAATTCCATAATAACATACTCAAAGAGAGCCGTAAACTCCGACCCGTCACAAAGGCGCAGGCAGAATGGGCGATAGTCGAATGTTTTGAACACTTTGCCTTCCGTGTTCAGAGTGGCAAGACCACCTGCATGGACTGCGGTCACACTTGGCACAGCGAGGAAACATCGGGCAAATGCGTATGCCCCCGATGTGGCAGGAAACTCACCCTTAAAACCACCCGAAAGCAAAAGGAGAGCGGTAAGATGTATTTCAATGTGCTTGGTATGCACGGCAAATACCAGACTTTGCGGATGTTCGCCATATTCGCAAAAATGCACAAAGGCGAGAAAGCCGAATACAATATCTTTGAAATCGGTCAGTATTGGATAGCCCCAAACGGACAATGCGCTGTAATCGGACTCAGACGCAATACGGGCTACTATTTGGATTGTTTCGCATTCGGCTCTCCTATGGAGATAAGGAGCAATGATGACGTGTTCGCAGACATAGCGGTAGATTGCCCGATGTATCCCAAAATGAAGATAATCCCCTCTCTGCGCATAGACGTTGTGGGCAACAAATTCTTCAATATATCACCGGCAAGGTGCATAAGCCGTTTTCTCTCGCTGCCCCAACTTGAAACGCTGATGAAGAACGACACCGAAGAAACATTCCGATACTTTCTCCGCCACCCCTATGACTGCCGTATGTGCTGGGCATCGTACAAGGTAGCCAAACGCCACCATTACGAGATAAAGGATTTGGGGATATGGTGCGACTACATCAAAATGCTCAGAACATTCAAGAAAGATGTTCACAGCCCCCACTACATCTGCCCCGATGACCTGCGACACGCCCACGATGTCTATTATAAAAAGGTTATGGCATTGGAGGAACGCAAGCGCAGGGAAGCTGAGATAAGGCGCAGGGAGGAACTGGCTCTCCAAGAGCAGGAAAGAAGGGATAGTTTTCTCAAACTCAAATCCAAGTTTTTCGGGCTTGTAATCTCCGATGGCGAAATTGAAGTGAAGGTGTTGGAAAGCATTGAGGAATTTATCGAGGAAGGTAATGTCCAGCATATATGCGTAGGAACCTCAATGTACTACAACAAGAAAGACTCCCTTATATTGTCGGCAAGGATTGACGGCAAGCGGATTGAAACCGTGGAGGTGTCACTTGAAACCCTTTCAGTGATACAATGCCGTGGAGCGTGCAACCAAAATACTGAATACCACGACCGAATTGTGGATTTGGTGAACTCCAACGCCCGACTAATCAAAGAGAGAATGACCGCATAAATGTTTAACCCGACTACCGGTTGAAATATATCGGTAGTCACTAAATCCCCCAAGATTATGAACGTGACATTTGAACATACGACAGTCATTTATGACAATGACATTGCCGAAGTGCTGATAGGTTTTGTGAACCATATCCTAATGGCTCACAACGAGGAAACTTTAAGGCGATTGGTAGCCGACTATGCCGAAAGAACTGATTTTGACAGATACTTTGTCTATGGCTACGGCAAACACCATTTTTGGCTGGCACAAAGGAAGATTTCTGACCCCGAAAAGATATTCAACTACCGCATCTTGATTGTAAAATTCTAAAATTCAATTATATGGCAACGAAAATGACCGCCAACGGAGTAAGCACTACAATCACTCCCGGCACCGAGCAGTACGAGCGTTTTATGTCGGCTCACCGAGGTAAGCATACGCTTTTCTATCAATACGATTATCGTGCCCACGAGGGTACTCTATTCAGCACGGTAGCCAAGACATTGAAGGAATGTCGCAAGCGCCGTGATGAATGGCTTGCCCAAAAGAAATAATTGACGTGCCATAGTCAATGTGAAATGCTGGATGACCTCGTGATGAAGTCACCCAGCCTTTTTCGCTCAAAATTTCGGCCGCCCAAAGGCGGCATTGGCGCATGGGGATTGCTTACACAATAGTCGCTATTTCAGGAATAAACATAAATATTCCGTAATCCTGCGTTGGTGCAGTTGCTTATGAAATTTGCCTTTGTAGCGACAGTGCGAAGTGTAGGACTGGTATATGTCACGGTTGCCCGATTTGAGTCGCCTGTAAACGCCGGATTTGTTGACGACACCGGGACCGCAGTTGTACGCCAGAACTCCGAGTAGCAACGCATCATCCGGTCTGAAATCGTCATAGAGGGCGATGAACCTGCGGAGATCCCTGCGGAGCAGGGCATCCGCCTGTCTCTCGGTGAGCTGGACACCGCGTCTGAACGGCTCTCCCGGCTGCACCATATGTCCGTATCCGACCGCCGGCCAGTGGCATGGGCGGTGGAGCGTCTCGAACTTCTTTATAATCAGCACGGCGCGTTCAAACGGAGGCAGGTCCATTATGCTTTTTCTCGCGTGAGCGGCGGGCGTTGCTGCCGCAAGGGTCAGCAACGCCACGAAGAACATCATCAGTTTTTTCATCGTACAACCGGATTTACGGGTGTCACAATCGGGTCAACAATCTTCCCTCCGTCATCATCGCCGCTGTCTTTGCCGTTGAACTCGAAGGTCTGCTCCCACGGTGTCGAGCCAAAGTTATCTTCTACCACGACGAGGAATTTGTGTGCGTCGGCTGATTTGGCGGTGTAGTTCATACGGAAGGTCTTGCTTTCGAGCAACACACGGTCATTGTTGACCAGTACCGGACCGTCGACGAGTTTGAGCGTACCTTCTCCGTCATACTGGAAATAGCGGATTGTGTAGAGGGTGTTGGTGTAGTTGCCTTCGGGGATAATCTCGAAGCGCAGTTCCACGGTCTGCCCGGCAGTGATTTTGTCACCGTAAGGCATGATCTCCACCGTGAAGGGATAGGACTGCTGCACATCGAGGTCGTCAGAGCATGATGTCAGGCTGCACACGGCAGCGATTACGAGGGTGATAATGGCGATAACACCGAATTTTTTATTGGATTTTTTCATTTTCGTTGTTGTTTAGAGTTTTATTATTGTTGATTTTTTCGGGTTGAGCGACATGAGGTAGCCGTTCAGATCCTTGTGGTTTGGGTAGAGAGCCGATTTGTCCATTACTCTGTCGCCAAATTCCCGATGAAGTCTGGCAAGGGCGTTTCGCCCCGCCTCGTCATTGTCGAGATAGCACAGTATCAGCGGATAAGCGGCGAGTGCCGGGATTGCCTTGCCGATGTTGGCTACCGAGTTGAGTACAACAGTATCGGTACCGTCATTGAATCCGAGGCGTTCAGCCGATAGAAAGTCTATAAAGCCTTCAAAGACGTTGCACCGGGGATTATCTTTATTGACGTGGGTGATATGCTTTGGCGGATAACTTCCTTTGAAGAAGGCGTTTCGCAGCTCATAGCCGTGGGCATTGTTCTCGAAGCCTATGGCATAGTATGATTTGCCATGCAGTTTGTAATCAACCTGTACGCAATAGCGCTGGGCGATGGCGGCAGGTATGCTACGGTTGGCGAGATAGCGTAGAAGTGACGGTGATACCAGCTTTGACACCTGCACATCCTCGAATGTCGGTTCTTCCACGAATGGCAGCGGCTTATAAGGCTCTGCAACGGGCATATTCATCGTTTCGGCGATATATTTTGCCTGCTCGATGAAGTCTGATTTACCGGAGAGTTGACCCGCAAGGGTGAAAATATCGCCGCCCTCACCCGTACCAAAATCGTACCATACACCCTTGCCGGGTCGTACATGGAATGACGGTCTGCGCTCGTTGCGGTACGGGGCATAATACCACAGACCCTTGCTGTCGCGCCCTGTCGGGTCATAGCCGAGATGGTGCAGGAAATCCACGAGGGATATTCCCTTTATAGCGTCTATATCCATAGGCTAAAAGCGCATTTTTCGTTTGGGTTTGGACTGCTGTACCTTGGGCAGTTCCGGTCGGGGCTGTTCTTTCGGAGGTTGCTTTGGCATACCCGGATCACTGATGGTGAAGCCTATCACCAGCACTTTGGCTCCCGGCCTTTCATGCCTGTCTGTGAACTCGCATGATTTGTATTGCTCTAGATTTTTCATCTTTGTTGATATGTGCTGTGTCAGTTCAGACCTGCTTTCTTTGCAGGTAATCTCAGCAGCAAGCCTGTAAATATCTCCGTAATATGAAAAGTCCTCGGTGTCATACCAATGGTTCTTTTCAGTGTCCACGACTGTCCTGATTGGTTCACTGGCAGCATAGGGACAATCATACAACAGCAGTTTTCCCATACGTTTTAGAGGCTCAAAACCTATGGCTTTCATATAATCGGATATTGGCAGGTCGTTGATGTCAATCTTTCCATTCGGTTTCGTCTGCTCAATCTTTTCTGTCTCGATTGGAGCGTCCTGTTTACTGACTGGCATGACAACCGTCATATCACACAATATCTCCCTTCCGTCGGATGTCGCCCTATAGGTCTTGAAGTCTTTGAACCCTTTCATCTGCGTGGCGATATACAGGTTCAGTTCGTAGGGGTTGGCACTGTGGGTAAGCTCTCCTGCGAGGTCATAAATACCACCACAGCGATTTTCAGGCTTATTGATGTCATACCATCTGTTGTTCCCGGTGTCCACGATAATGTAAGTGTTATGGTATAATGAATACGGGGCTTTGTATGTCAGGAGGTTACCCTCCCTTTTCGTCGGCTCATGGCCGAGAGCTTTCATAAAATCCTCCAGCGGGAGATTTTTTATGTCGAGGTCTATAACAGTCATTCCCATAGGCTAAAATCTCATTTTTCTTTTAGGTTTGACATTTACTGATTTCTCCCGTGGTTTGACAACCATTTTGAGGAATTTTGACAATGTACTGTCCTGCACACTGTTCCTTTGCGAAAGTTTCTGACGGTAATCGAATATCTCATGGGCTGTGATGTATTTCAGCCGGTCCGGATTGTCAATCCAAGTCAGCTCCAGAACCAGCATGTCAAGCGGTTGCCACGGAGTGAAATTTTTGTCGCACCACAGGTTCCGTTTAGTGTCTACAAGGCACGTCGGTTTGCCGGCTGTGTCATAGCCGTGGTTCACAGATTGCATTTCTATATTGTATGGAGCATTATATATCAGGATGTCGCCTTCTTTTTTTATTGGTTTTGCTCCAATCGCATCCATAAACTCCTTGATGCTGATTCTGTCGTTCTCAACATCTTTTAATATTTCTTCCAATGTGTTCATATTTATTCGATTATAAGTTTGACACCTACACCATACTGCGTATGGAAATGCCCCGTGGTGTTGCCGAACACAAACCGCTCTTTCACGTTGGCGGTCAGGGCGATTTTATCCGAGAGATAAAAATCAGCCTGCAATGTCAGCGCACCGCCGTAGATGAAGGCGTCGCCGTTATGGAGCGTAGAGCCGTCGGGCAGAGTTTTGTCGCCCCAGTTCACTGTTTCATAGCCACCAAGAACCGATACACCGCCATATAGGTGGAATGTTTGCGAATAGTCGCTGGCAAGGTGGAGGTTGTAGCCGACCTCGCCTGTGAACTGCGCCACGGGGATACGACCTTTCTCGCCGTAGGGCTTGTTGGTCTGGAGATACTCGCCGCCGAAGCTCCATGTATTGGCGTTGCCCTTGAACACCGAGTAATAAACTCCGAATGAATAACCACAGTCGCGGGATTTGCCGGTATAAAAACCGTCTGCCATGTCAGCCTTGATCTCAACCGCCGACATACCGGGGAGGCATCGCTGGGCCATTGCCTGCCCTGCGAACAGGGCAAGCATGGCAGCGATTATCATTATCGCTTTTTTCATCTGATTACTGTATTGAAAGTTCGTCGATTACGTTGGCTCTCACAATATCCTCGTTCTCAACGACAAAGGACTGATGTCTGCCGCCTTCTTTCTCTGCGACCTCTATAACGAGCTGCTTGTCATCGGGGATAGTGAATTTCTCCAGAGCGAACACAGTGCGTTCCGATGATTTGCCGCGTACCACCACTACATAGTTCTGGGCGCGTAGCGGTTCAAGCACCTGTTCCTGCATGGCGGTTCGCTTTATCACCTTTTTGTCAACTATCTTGAATGATACATAATCAATGTCGAAAGGAATGTTGGAGGTGTTCTTGATTTCGGTGTGAAAATACAGTAGTCCATTGTTGGCATAGATGGATTTCAACAGGAACTGCACACCAAATCGTTTTGAGCCTATATGCTTGATTTCACGCTTGTTCTGCTTGTGGATAGATTTCATAATCAGCTTGACAAGCATAGGACTCTCACTGCCGAGACGTTCAAGATAGATTTCCTGCGCATTGTTGGGGCGGTTCACCGCCTCACCGTCATGGATGAAGTCGGTCATCTCGATATTGAGCAACAGCGGCTCTTTGGCGAATTTCACGTTGAACGAATAATATGATCCATCCTCGGTGATTACCGACAGGTTTGTTTCCTGCTTGAAGGATTTGAAGGCAGATTTGACACGCAGCACGTTCTTTGCTCCATCGGCGAGACCTGCCACGAGGTTCTCATTGCCCAAGTCGCAATAGACTATCTCGGAGGGAAAGATGATATGCGTCGTTTTCTCGAAACATACCTCCAGCGCATGGGGCGGGATCATGCGGTCAAATCCGACCTTTCGGGTAAGACCGCTGAACTTGTCTCCGTCGGTGTAGTTCTCGCCGTACACGTTCAAGTCATGTTCGGCTACTTGTTCAGTGTCAGACGACACAAGGTTATCGGTGTTTTTGACCGATTTTGTTCCGGCAAACGCCGGGGTCGCCATGCCGATAGCGGCGATGGCGGAAAGGATGATTGTTTTCAGTTTCATTTTTTCTAATTGGATTTGTGGTTCTGTTTTTGAAATTCAGTTTTGTTCGGGCTGGTAGAGCATCACACGGTATCCGGCCTTGAGGTGGACTTTTACGGTTCGCATTTTCTTGGTGAGATACTGCGACACTCCGTTTATCAATCCTCTGCCCACATCGGAGGCAATCTGCGCTCCCGTGTTGGTGGAGATATTGATTGAACTGCCCATAGTGCTGCCCATGTTGGCACCTATCTCATGCAGGGCGTCGGACTCCATAGAGTTGGGAATGTTGATACCCTCCTGACCGTCGGAGTCATAGACCTGCAACTCCACATCGTAGATAGAGCCTTGACACTCGATGGAGGTGATTTCAATCTCCAGCCTCTCACCCTGCACTCTTGCAGAGCCGACAATGGTGGTATTGCGTGGGATAAGGCGATTTCCCACCCACATAGGTTCAGTGGTTCTCAGCTTTACGCTTTCGCCATCAATCACGCTCTGATTTCCGGCGATAACTGCCGAAATAGTATTCCTATTCACCGTTTTTGTCGTGCCGACCGCAGTTGTCAGCCTTTGGGAATCGGTGGAGGCATTGAGAGAGAAAACCACATTGCGGTTGACCTGCGCCACGGGCTGAACATTCCTTTTGCCCTTTTCCTCCGCTTGGACTTGTGGCGGAGGATAATTGCCTCCATTGCCGTTGCCCATATATTGTGCCGCCAACTGATATGACCGCTCCAGCATAGCCATTTCGTTGGGCTGCTGTGATTGCTGTTGAGCAATAGCGTTTTGAGCCTCCAGCTCGGCTATTCTCTCATTCAGGGCATCCAATTCCACATTTTCAGCCGAATAGTCCGGAACATAGAACTCCTGCAATGTAGCCTGTGCGTGACGGTAGGCATCCGCCGAGGTCTGAATCTGGTCGGGAGCGGAGTCGGTCACAACCGCCACCGTGTCCAGTGCCGTGCTGACTGTATTGATGGTACTGTCACTACGGACTTTCTCCATCTGTGCTTCCTCCTGCTCGTATGCCGCAATCTTGGTCTTGGGCATACCCTCGGTCGTTCCTTCGGGAATCTCCATGTTCGCTTTTCCGGCAACCGCGTTGTCTTCATCGCCGGGAGCGAATATCAGCCATAGGCATACGAGAAAAGAAAGACACAGCATCGTATAGACCACCAGTTTTTTAATCCGTTCCCTTTCAGCCGGGGTCTTTGAACCGAATATGTTATTGAGCCTCGTTTTCAGATTGGAAAGATTCATAGGCTTCCGTTTTGATTTTACTCGTTATCTCATATTCCGCCTCGGCTTCGGGGGAGATTTCCAAAGGCTCGATATGCTCTATCTCTATCGCTTTCCGTGCCTGTCCCAGCCCGATTTTATAGCAGGCATGGCCGAAAACGAAGAAGGCGGTCAGCACAAACGCCGAGAGAAGAACGGTCACGACCGTCAGGCGTTGTCCGGGAGGAAGGTTCTCGCATCTGCTTTTTATGGCTGATTTGAGCCTTCCGACTGGCGACCTCAACACCTTATTATATAGTGCGGAGTCGCGGATTGTAAACTTGGGTTTCTTTTTCATTGGGATAAAGTTCTTTTGGTGGTTAATATGTCCTTGTTCTCCAGTATTGTCAGCCCCTCGATGATGAATCCGTTGGGATTGTCATCGGAGCGGTTGGTGTTGGATAGCCTGCAACTTGTTATAAGGGAGCGGTGTGTCACGTTGCTCTGACGGATTATCAGCTCACGGGCGTAAGTCCTGACCATATAAGGGTAATCGTCAAAGTCGCAGACGATGCTGTCAACCTGAAGGACTTGGTTGACGTTCCCGGCTATTATGCGGTTGTAGTATCCTTTCTCCACATAGTCCGAGTAGTAGTTGTAGGCGCTTTTGTCGGCCAGCGACATGGCTCGGTTGATGTTGTGCTCTATCGCCGACTTGTCGGGCGAGAGGGTGAAGAACAGTTCGTGGAAACGTCTGACGTGTTCACGGGCCTCCGCCGGGCGGTTCTGCTCCATGTCCTGCGAAAGAGCCAGCATGAGGCTCTTTCCGTTGTCGAGGACATAGATTTTTTCACGCTGCTTTTCGGCGAAGCTCAATGACAGCGCCACCGACCCGACAGCGATGAGGGCGCAGAGCGACACCATTACTATTCCGAAAAGCCTGATCTGCCGGAACGAGGTTTCGATGTTTTTAAGAGATTTGAATTCCATTTTAATGTCATTAGAATTTTATTTGAGTAATTTACCGACACGACCCGCCACGTTTCCTGCCACACCTCCGGCGACGCTGCCGGCCCATGAGCCGCCCTGCATGGCGGTGTTGTTGATGGAGCGGTTGTAGCTGCCCATGCCTCCGGCCTGAATTATCCAGCCGGCCACTGTCGGAATCGTGAAATATCCGATAATGCCGATTATCATATACAGGCAATACGCTGTGTTTGAGCCGTCAAGGTCGGCATTGGGATTGTTTGTCAACTCCGATATGTCGTTCTGGAGCATCAGGACTTGGATTTTCGCCAATATCGTCGAGAACAGATCCGCCACGGGTAGCCACAGATATGTCTGAATATACCGGCATATCCACTGCACAAGGGTGTTGTGGAAACCGTCCCATACCGATATTGCGAAACTTATCGGTCCCAGTATCGCCAGCACTATCAGGAAGAATGTCCTTATCGTGTCAATAGTCAGCGATGCCGCCTGAAAGAGCATCTCCAACAGTTCACGGAAGAAATTCTGGATAGCTTTCTTCACCTTATACATACCTCTTTCGATATACATTCCTGCTGCAGTGCCGATTTCGGTAACACCGAGTTCATCTATCTGACGGTCAAACTCGGCATCGTCAACGAGATAGGCGGTCGATGGGTCCTTCATCATGTGTTCATACTCCAGACGGTCTTTCTCCTCACGATATTTTTTCATATCGAGTGTCTGCCCCTCAAGCATACCCGCCGTTCCCTGCACAATCGGGGACATGACCGAGTTGATTGTGCCGAGTACCACTGAGGGGAAGAACATTATGCAGAATCCTATCACGAAAGGACGAAGCAACGGGAACACGTCAATCGGTTCGGCTTTCGCCAGCGACTGCCATACACGGTAGGCAACATAGAACAGGGCACCAAGTCCGGCAATACCCTGTGCCACCCCCGCCATGTTCTCGCACAGCGGCATCATCTCGTCATATAGCGACCGGAGGATGGTGTGGAGGTTCGAGAAATCAATAGCGCAAAGCATAGGCTACCAGTATTTCTGCGCCCCCTCGCCGTAAAGGTCAATCACCCTCTGGGTATCTGCCTTCTTCTTGGCACGGAGATATGATACGGAAATGTTCTTGTTGGTGTAGTAGGAGGTCAAGGACCGCAGCCTCACCATCTCCTTGTGGCATTTGTCCACTATGTCGATGCGGTCTTTGTCGGTCATTGACATCGTGGTGATGTTCACCACGTTTTTGAGTTCGCCGACAACTCCTGTCGCCTCCTCCATCAGCCGTGTGTAGCCGGATGCTATCGCCGACAGTTCGGAAGATGTGAAATAGGGATCGGTGAGCATCTTCTGGAAATTGGAGACGTAGGTCTTGGATATGTCGCCGAGCATCAGGAGCGTCTGCTGCACCTTGCGGGCATCGCGGACGAGGTTGTTGACCGAGCGGAGCGCGTCATAATATTTCTTCGACTGCTCATAGATCTTGACGGTCTCCTGAAACGACTTAACCATGTGTTCGGCGGTTGTCGAGGACTGCACCAGCTCCTTTGAGGAGTTGACTATGCTTTGGGCGATGTTGGACGGGTCTATGACTGTCCATTGGGCGTTTGCCCGGCCCGTGCCTAAAAGAAGGCACAGGGCGATGATTGGGAATAGAAATTTTAATTGTTTCATTATTACATCGGATTTTGTGGTTAGGAAATATTTTCTTCAAAGTCCGGGCCGCGTGGATTCTTTGAGTGCCTCTGTCAGAGCCTCCATAATATCGGATGGCTGTGGGTTATCCTCCATGATTCCGGGTTTGGATTCGGCTCTATTCCGGCGGATATGTTCCTCATACCTCTCCAGTTCTTCATTAAGGACGGGATTGAAGATTATATCTTCGTCAGGGTCGTAGCCGAATGTCATGCAGATGTCACCGTCGGCATAGAACACATGTTTGTCAGTCGGTTCGATTGAACTTCTCAGGATATAGGTTGTCTGGTTTCGTCTTGGGGTTATCCGTTCCTCAATCATGAGGACGAAGAAACCGCCACGGTTTGAGATATAGTACCGCCTTGTATCATCGGAATTGCACCATGTTCCGCAGAGTTTCTTTTTGAAATCATCGCCCTTGGGTGACACGTCAAAATTTTGTACCACGCTTTCGGCGGCAACATGGGATACTTGTTTTAAGAAGGCATCCCACTCCTGTGGAGAGAAGATTTTGTATACCTGCAATTTTCTTGCGGAGGTGATAGCCTTTCTTTTGTTGCGGGCATTGACAATCAGGATGATTGCCATGACGATTATCCCCACTGTCAGAAAGGAGATAATCTCGACGAGATGCTGGTATATGAACTCCAATGTCTCGTAATATGAAAATGAAATTGTCATGTGAATTTTTTTGTTTGAGTTATTTTATTTTTGAGGCCATGCCTCCGATTATTCTCACTGCGACTGAAAACAGCCGGATTGCCAGTGTCAGGAGGAGGACGAGCATTATTCCGATACCCGACACGATGCGCGTTAAAAAGGTTATGATTCTCATACATCTCTTTTCTCGTTGGCTAACTGTCGGATTGCGCCCTCTATATCGCCGCCGAGCTGCTTGGCGCATTCAAGGACTTGGATTTTCTCGGTCTCCTCGGTGGTGTATGCCAGATATTCTTCAGCTGATACCTCCGTAGCATACACTGCTGACTGCGTTCCACCAAGACCAATCCACACCTCTTTATATAGGCGCGATGGATTGTTCGCCATGTTGATGGATAGGATCTGCCCTTTCTCCTTGTCTGTCAGACCCAAAAGACTCTGAATATGGTCGAAACGGTTCATATACTTACGCTGGTCAAGAAGTATCTTGCAGTCCGAGTTGTTGATGATGGTCTCCTTGACAATCGGTGAAGATATGATGTCGTCAACCTCCTGCGTCACCACCACCGCCTCACCGAAATACTTTCGGACTGTCTTATACATATATTTCATGTATTCTGCCATGTTCGCGGTGGACAGGGCTTTCCATGCCTCTTCGCATATAAGGAGTTTCCTGACCCCTTTAAGCCTTCGCATCTTGTTGATGAAAGCCTCCATAATGATTATCGTCACCACCGGGAACAGTTCCTTGTTGTCCTTCACCGTATCAATCTCGAATACTACAAACCGCTTGTTCAGCAGGTCGATATTCTCCTTTGAGTTCAGCAGGAAATCATACCGGCCACCGTGGTAATACTGGCGAAGTGTCGTCAGGAAATTGTCAATATCGAAATCCTGTTTGTAGATAGGTATCGGACGATTGGTCATTTCAGCACGGTAATCGTCACGCATAAACTCATAGAAGGAGTTGAAGCATGGAACAATATCCTTGTTCGCCCTCATCTTGTCAAGGAACATTGACAACGCAGAGCCTAATTCTCCCGATTCAGTCTTAGTGACCCTCTCATCCTCGGCTTTCCACAGAGTCAGGAGCAGCGTCTTTATGCTGTCTTTCTTCTCCACGTCAAACACCCCGTCATCAGTCCAGAAAGGATTGAATGAAATAGGCTTATCTTCCGTGTAGGTATAGTAGATGCCATCCTCGCCGTGGGTACGGTTGTGGATAAGGTTGCACAGACCTTCGTAGGAGTTGCCGGTGTCAATCAGCAGTATATGGGAGTTTTGTTCATAATACTGCCTGACAAGGTGGTTGGTGAAGAATGACTTTCCGCTACCCGACGGGCCGAGGATAAACTTGTTACGGTTGGTGGTTATACCGCGTTTCATAGGTTCATCGCTTATATCCAAGTGGATAGGCTTTCCGGTCAGCCTGTCAACCATTTTTATCCCGAATGGCGATAGTGAGGAACGATAGTTTGTTTCGGCGGTGAAGAAGCATACAGACGGCTCAATGAAAGTATAGAAACTTTCCTCGGCAGGGAAATCAGCCTCGTTGCCGGGCATCGCCGCCCAAAACAGCGTCGGACAGTCGATGGTGTTATGCCTCGGCATACAACCCATTGTCGCCAGCTGGCCCCCGACATCGTTCTTGATCCGACGTAGTTCCTCGGCATCGTCGCTCCACGCCATCACATTGCAATGGCAACGGACGGAGGTAAGACCGTAAGAATGTGCCTCGTTGAGATAGCGGTCTATCCACTCCTTGTTGATAGCATTTGAGCGAGAATAGCGGCTCAACGAATTCATGTTCCTTGCGGTCTTTTCAAACCGTGCAAGGTTCTCATCGTGGTCATCAATCAGTATGTACTGGTTGTAGATATGGTTGCAGTGCAATAACAAACCCACTGGAGAGGCGAATGACAGGCGGCAGTCGCTCCTATCGGTTGATAAACGCTCATACCGGTTGTCGGTACTGACTTTCGCAGGAAGATCATCGGTGTCCGAGAGGGTGTGAAGGCAGAGATATTTGTCGCCGATTCTCATCTCCCTTGCCGACAGGTCTATGTCCTCCAGACAGGTTACATCTTCCATCGACAATGCCATATACCTTTCTATAAGCCCGGAGGTTGTTCCAGTGCCGACAATCTCATCATCGTTGAGCCGTAGCAGTTTGATATAGCCCGTATCATTGATGATACGCTCGAACTGTTCGACACTCTCCATGAACTTCACAACCATCTCGTGATTCAGTTCCTTTGGCAAAATCCGACCGCGGCAGAGGGTTGAGAAATTGCTCTGTTGGCGCATACGCTCCTTCGTGGTCTTTGTTAAGAACAGGTAGCACTTGTGGGCGAGGTACGGACGCTCGTTGAAATGTCGCTCAAAACTCCTGTCCAAAAAAGATAAATCATCCTTTTGCAATTCCGGTTTGTATCTCTCGCTGACAAACCAGTCCTGCTTATGCACCACCGAGAAATGGGGCAACACCTTTATCGCCTTGCACCATGCGGCGTGCATCGCCTCATACTCGGAGGAGGTGACGGTGAACAGCTCCGGGAGGCTCACCTCAAAGGCCACCGTTATGTCGGCGTCCTTTGAGGTGATGCAGCCGTGTTCCACGGCAAGGAGAGGGAGTTTTGACTCCAGCGTTGTGGCTTTTAACGTGTTTCTCATCGTTTATTTCCTTTAATCAGTCGGTTAAGGCGTAGGCGGTTGATGATGTAGCGGGGATGGTACTTGACCGCTCCGAGTTTCATCAGGCCGTGTTCGCCGTACTTGGCGTTGAGATGGAATGTGAGCCATACAAGGAGCGAGGCGCCCGTTATGCCGAATCCGATACATATCCATTGGGATATTCCGGCGATATACATGATGACGAACATCACGAAAAGGGCAAGCAGCCCTCCGGCGAAGATGAACAGGTATTGCGCCTTCAGCCCCTTGTATTCCACAGACCTCCCTATGCCCTTGTTGATTGGATACTCCATTTACACATTATTATATATAGGAGCATCAGAGGAAGAATGAGCGGAGAATTGTGGCAGCCACGATGAGGAAGATACACGCACCGAACCAGCTTGCGGCGGTCTTGGAGGT
This sequence comes from uncultured Muribaculaceae bacterium, assembly GCA_910584055.1. GTDB lineage: Bacteria > Bacteroidota > Bacteroidia > Bacteroidales > Muribaculaceae > Lepagella. The sequence goes on from CAJTZS010000009.1 coordinate 69,747, forward strand.
GTCGGGGTCACCCGACGACCATTTGGAATAGACCTTGATGCCTCCGATGAGGCCCACGACAGCACCGATGGCATATACCAGTTTGGTACCGGGGTCAAAATAGGAACTCACCATAGAGGTGGCCTCGTTGATGCCCGCCATGCCGTTTCCGGCGGCGAAAGAGTTTGATACAGTGGCCGCTATAAGCAGCAGGGTAAAGATTTTTCTTTTAATCATAGTTTTTTGTTTCGTTTTTTGAGGCATGGGCAACTCCCGACCGCTCCGCAATCGGGAGCAGCCTACGCTTCGGGTTGATAAAATTTGGTTGGATTTGTCCTGACGGACGCGGATTAGTGGTTTGACCTTATTTCAGAAGGTCGGCGGGATTGAAATCGTCAATGCTCTTGGCGATTTTGAATGTCCGGCTTTTAGCCGTGGGCGAAACTGATGGTTTCGGCTCTGACTTGGAGGAAACAGACTTTTGCGTTCTTTTCGCCTTTTTGTCGGCGATGTCAGCCCTAAGAAGTTCCGCCATACACCCCTGAACACCTTTATAAATCTCCTCGTATGAAAGAAGGTTGTCCATAAGGTTGGTGTCCATAAGTGGATTGAGGATTTTCGCCGCCTTTACCTTGTCCTCGGTTGTGGCGTCGGGATTGGCTGCAGTGCCGATTGACTCGGCAATCTCATCCATAGTCGCACCCGATGCGGAGGGAGGCGAAACGGTGTCAGGCTCCACATCCTCTATACGCACGTCCTCGAATGAAGCCGTTTCCTGTTCGGGTGTCATTCTCGCACTCTTGGCCGGTTGTTCTGATACCGGAGGTTCAGGCTTGGACGTATGGACAGCCGGAGTTTCATCGGTGTCGGCAAATTCGACATCGCTTAATCGGACATCACCCATCATCGCTTTGCTTACCCGCCGGATATTGCGGTTGAAGGCTTTGTCAACGATCCTGTCTATGCGGGATTCAAGCTCATCCTCGATGTTGAACTTGCTTTTGCCCACCAATGAGCGGGGTTCGGGAACTTCTTCAGGTTTTGGAGGTTCGGCGACCTCCGGCTTATCTTCGGGCGGTTTTGCGGGTGGTTCTTTCAGCTTGGTGTTGCGGTCAAGCAGAAGATAAGCCAGAAATCCGATGTTTGACAGCGCGACCGTGCCGAGCAGGAATAACGATACTCCGGTCATAGCTCCACGGTCTTTTCGCCCTGTGAGGACAGTTCGTTGATAACATCCCTGTTCCGGATAAGATGGTTTACAAGGATACTCGTGACGTATGCCCCGATTGTCAGCCCCTCCACATCGTAGAGGGACACCAGTTTGGAGAGTTTGTTTACTAACTCGCGGGGAACGAATATCCCCTTTCTCGCTCCGACATTCGACGGCGTGAGGTATTCGGACATATATGCCTTTACCTTTTTGTCATCCGGCGCGACTGTCGGCTCGGCCCCGTTGACCCTGTTGCAGGTCCGAAGGTCACAGAATTTTGTATGTACCATTTTGTCTTAGAATTTTGAGGGGCATTTCTGGGATATGCCCTGAATGATTGAATAGTATTTCTTGAAATGTTCGGTAAGCACCCGGTCTATATAGGTTGAGATATTCGCCTCCTCGTCAAGCATACCGAGGATGTCGGTTATCATGGCGAGATGCCGCTCCCGTATGAATACCGCCCTGCCGTGCCTTGTCACGCGCCGGAATCTGCCGTCGGCTATGAAGGTCTTGATGAAGTCTATCTCCCCGTCGGTCATGTTCAGCCCGGCATAGCGGGTTGTCATATCCGTATCCGAATCGTCATAACCGTAAGGTATAGTCTTAGGCTTGTTATCAGCTTTCTTTTCGGGCGGTTTCTCAGACGGTTTTCCCGATGGAGCGGTCTTGGCACAGTCGGCTGCCGTGTGGTAAGTCGGGACGGACGACTGCCTTACCGATTCTATAAATTCGGCGGCGTCAAAGTCCGGTTCTTTCTTTTCCTTAGCCATAGCCTCACACGTTTATGACCGAGCGGATCTCTTTTACCAGCTCTTCAAGGTTGGAGCCTTTCAGCAGTCGTTTGTCGGGAGGGAGCATCGTGGAGCGGAACACCCCGGTGTTGCCCAACTTCATACCGTCCTTCTCGAACTTGTTGCTTTTGACAAGCACGGTGTCGAGCGAGCTTAGTCCGAGTTTCGAGATGTAGTTGTCTATCACCTCGCAGAGCCGGGATTTCTCGCGGGAGGTGATTTTGTTCCAGACAAGGCGCATCTCCCTGATGGATGATCTTCCTGTCGTTACCATCCGGTTGTGGACATTGTTGGCGAAGGATATTGAACTCGCCATCTCTCCGGTCTCGGTGGTTATCGGCACGAAGATGTAGTGCATCCGGGCAATGAGGTTTACAATCTCCTCATCGTTGATTGTTCCTGTGACATCGAAGAATATCACTTTGGGGCTGTTCCCCTCGTCGATATGGCTCTCGGCCACCGTCACGGCGTCTGCCGGTGTGGTCAACAGAATCTGGTAGGGTTTCTTCTTGAACTTTGTGTAGAACTTGTGCATCACACGTTTGAGATATGGGTTCTCATTCGTGACAAGCAGGTCATGTTCGCGATAGACGTACATCGAGTGCTGGGTGCTGTCGCAGTCTATAACCGTCACATCCACCCCCTCGACATAATGGAGGTAACTCGCCACAAGAGCGGTCAGGGTGGACTTGCCCGCGCCACCTTTCTGGGTGGCGAAGGCGACATAGATTGTGTCGCTCATAAATTAAAAAGGGATTAAAATTGGGGAATAAGTCTAATTGCGGTGCTGTCGCACCATCCGCCGCCCGGCCTGATAGCCGTGTCCGGGTCGGTTGCCCACGTTCACAGGACCGGTCTTGCCTGTATGAACGGGCGTTTCAATGTTTTTACAAACATCCGTTCATTTGAATGTTCATTTGAATGTTTATATAAATGTTCATTTGAACGTATGTTTGAATGTATATATGAATGTTTGTTCATACGTTTGTTCAAATGAATATTCAAACGCTTGTATAAACGAATATTCAAACATACATTTATGTGAATGTTCATATATATGTTCATACACACCTACAATCAAATGAACCTATGAACATACGTTTGTTTGAACGAATGAATGTTCGTTTATTCAGATGTTCAAATCTCCGCCGCTCTGTCGCATCCGGCATTTGAGCCTCTGTGCAAGTTAAACGACCGCTGTCTTGAAAAAGATTTCTGATTGCCAGCACTTTCCCAACTTTTCCATAAAGTTGCCCAACTTTGCCCAACTTTTTTTCTGATGAAAACTCAACGCCCACGCCTGATTGTTATATAGGCGGAAACCGACACACGCAGGTTTTGTCTCATTGCCCACCTTACGGTGATGGAATTATATATAATATCGGTATGGACCGGCATCGGTATTATAGCCAAATCCGATAATCCGTACACCATACATACACATTTTATCGGTAATTCCCATTACAATATTCTCATTACCAGTTCAGATGCACAAACGTGCATGGCAAGGTATGTCGTATGCAGCACCAAATAAGATTTGCTGCACACGACCCTTGCCATTGCATGGAGCCGGTATTTCTCCAAAGTCGAAATACCCTCTGACGAAACCCGCGGTCGGCACTTTTACAAACCACTAAATTTTTTATCCAAAAATGAAACAGAACTTTAAGAAAGCGGGAAGGCATCCCAAGATTGACTCCACCGTGTTCCGCTGTTCGGTCAATTTCAACGCCGCCGAACACGCCGCATTCCAGACGATGCACGAACAGTCGGGCGTTGATTCAATCTCCGCATTTGTAAAGATGCGTATCTTCGGAAAGCCTTTCAAGGTTTTCACCGTTGACGAAAACACCCGTGTGTTCATTGATAAGTTGTCGGCGTTAAACGCCCAATACCGTACCATCGGCATTGACTACGACCTCGCAGTGAAAATCCTCCGTGAGAATTTCACTGAGAAAAAGGCGATGACGGCCCTTTACAAATTGGAGCGGCTCACGATAGAGTTGGTAAAACTTAACCGCGAGATTGTCTCACTCGCCAAAGAGTTCGATGCCCGATGGTCGCAAAAATCTCTTTAGGCAAGTCCATATACGGGGCATTGTCGTATAATGCTGAGAAGATAAACAAGGAGAAGGGCCGTGTCCTCGACACCAACAAAATCTATAATGACGGTTCGGGGAATATCAATATCCACCGTGCCTTCGAGGATTTCAAACGGTGGATGCCTCAATCTACCAAGGCGAAGAAAACGATGATGCACATATCGCTGAATCCCCATCCCGATGACCGTCTTTCAGAGATGCAGTACACGCAGCTTGCCCACGAGTATATGGAGGAGATGGGTTTTGCCGAGATGCCTTATGTAATAGTGAAGCACGAAGACATCGACCGGCACCATATCCACATAGTCGCGCTCCGTGTCAGACCCGACGGCTCATGTATCTCCGACCGGAACAACTTCTATCGCAGCAAGGAGGTTACACGGGAGTTGGAAAGGAAATACGGTCTCCACACCGCCGAGCGTCAGAAAATCACTCCAGATATGCCGATACGCAAGATTGATCCGTCTTGCGATATAAAGCGGCAGGTTGCCAACACGGTCAAGATGGTTGGTATGCGATACAAATTCCAGACCATCGGCGAGTACAACGCCATACTCTCCTTATATAATATAAGGTGTGAGCAGACCGACGGACGTGTCAACGGCAGGGAGTATCACGGACTGGTATATTTCGCAACAGACGACAAGGGAAATACGATTGCCTCTCCGTTCAAGGCTTCACGTCTTGGCAAGTTCGCCAGCCGCACCGCCATTGACGGACGGTTTGAGCGGGCTAAGGATAAAATCGACATTCGTCCCACAAAGGCGGCGGTTGCGGAGGTGATGGCGGTATCATCGGGTAAGGATGATTTCATCGCCAATCTCAAAGGCAGGAACATTGACCTGATCCTGCGCTACACCGATGCCGGACGCATATATGGCGCCTCCTTCATAGACCACAATACCATGACGGTTCTCAACGGCTCCCGTCTGGGCAAGGAATTTTCCGCCAATGCTCTTGAACAATGGTTCACCAATGGAGATAAGCCGGAGATTGCGCCGGTTCAGCCAGAAAACCAACAGCCCGACAACACCCAATCCGACAATACCCAATTCCAACCTTCAGGCGAAAGTCAGCAGACATCGGACAGCGACACCGACAATCCGCAGACACCGCCGCAGGGTCAGCGACAGACCCAATCCGGCCACGGACAGGGCAATTCACAATCCCACGGTTTTGATGACACTCCGACATTGCCGGGTCTCGACTTGTTCCAGACCGGCCCCAGTTTCGATGCTGATGAAGAAGCCTTCTACCGTGCCATGCAGCGCAGGAAGAAAAAGAAACGCCGTGGCCCCAAACTATGATTATTCAAAAATTAAATCTCATAAATTATGTCACAACAGGAAGATGACCTCCGGGCGTTGGCCAAGATCATGGACTTGCTCCGTGGTCTCAGCATCGCCGTGATGGTCGCAAATATCTATTGGTTCTGCCGCCCTCTGGTCGAGGGATGGCAGTTCCACCCGCAGACGATGAAGATTCTCTCCGGTCTTGACGAGGCCGGAAAACTGTTCCATAATCCGTGGAACGCCAAATGGTGGACACTGTTGTTCCTCGCCCTCTCGTGCTTTGGCACGAAGGGAGTGAAGAACGACAAGATCCAATGGGGACAGATATGGCTCATTGTTTCAATAGGAGCCGGTCTGTTCTTCCTCAACTGGTGGATGGTGTCACTCGGCTGGCACTACACATATATTCTAACCACGATAGCGGGATATGTCTGCCTGTTGTTGGGAGGCGTATGGATGAGCCGTCTGTTGAAGAACAATATGATGGACGACCGTTTCAACGAGGAAAACGAGTCGTTCATGCAGGAGACAAAGCGGATGGATAACGAATACTCCGTCAACCTACCGACACGTTTCTACTATAAGAAACGATGGAACAAGGGATGGATTAATGTTGTCAACCCGTTCAGAGCCACAATCGTGTTGGGCACACCCGGCTCCGGCAAGTCATTTGCGGTGGTCAACAATTTCATTAAACAGCAGATAGAGAAAGGTTTCGGGCTTTATCTATACGACTATAAATTTCCGGACTTGACCCTGATTGCCTACAACCACATGCTGACACATTATAAGGCTTACGGCAAGAATCCTCCGACCTTCTGCGTCATCAACTTTGACGACCCGGAACATTCCCATCGGTGCAACCCGATTCACCCGGATTTCATGACGGATATTGCCGACGCATACGAATCGGCATATACAATCATGATGAACTTGAACCGCACATGGATCCAAAAGCAGGGCGATTTCTTTGTCGAGTCTCCTATTGTGCTGTTTGCCGCAATAATCTATTTCTTAAAGATTTACAAGAACGGCAAATACTGTACCTTCCCCCATGCGATAGAGTTTCTATGCCGTAGGTATGAGGATATTTTTCCTATTCTTACCTCTTATCCGGAACTGGAAAACTATCTCTCACCGTTCATCGACGCATGGCAGGGAGGCGCAGCCGAACAGCTTGCCGGGCAGATAGCATCGGCAAAGATACCTCTGTCAAGAATGATTTCACCGCAGCTCTACTGGATAATGACGGGCGATGATTTCACTCTTGACATCAACAATCCGAAAGAGCCTAAAATCCTCTGTGTCGGTAATAACCCCGACAGGCAGAATATCTATGGCGCAGCGTTGGGTCTATACAATTCCAGAATTGTGAAGCTCATCAACAAGAAGGGTATGTTGAAGTCCGGGGTGATAATTGACGAACTCCCCACGATATATTTCAAGGGTCTCGATAATCTCATCGCCACGGCGCGAAGCAACAAGGTTGCAGTCTGTCTCGGCTTTCAGGACTTCTCACAGTTGAAACGCGACTACGGCGACAAGGAGGCGGCCGTGGTGATGAACACCGTAGGCAATATCTTTTCCGGTCAGGTGGTCGGTGAGACCGCCAAGACACTCTCCGAGCGTTTCGGCAAGGTTCTCCAGCAGCGGCAGTCAATGAGCATCAACCGCAGTGATGTGAGCCATTCCATCAACACGCAGATGGACAGCCTTATTCCGGCAAGCAAAATCTCGACATTGACGCAGGGAATGTTTGTCGGGGCTGTCAGCGACAATTTCGACGAGCGAATAGACCAAAAGATATTCCATGCCGAGATTGTAGTTGACACCAAGACCGTGGCAGCGGAGACGGCGGCTTATAAACCGATACCCCTGATTACCGATTTCAAAGACGACACCCCCGACAACTCAAGAATGAAGGTTACAATCCAACGTAATTACGACAAGGTGAAGCAGGATGTAAAAGAGATTGTCAAGCTGGAGCTTGAACGCATCGCCTCTGACCCGAATCTCTGTCATCTGCTTCAAATGAAACCGGGGTAAGCCCTATTACACAACAATCCCGACCATTCTCACGAGTGGCCGGGATTTCGCATGAATCTTTGTCTAACCTTCAATGGTTTGGATTCGGATATAGTGGTGGTTTGGATTAGTGGCTGGACATCGGCGGGAGGATCTCAATCCTCCTCATCCTGTTTCGACATGAAGTTGTTAAGACTGTCGAGAAGCGACTCCATAAAGTAGGCGCGACTGTTGCGTGACCTCACACGCATCTCTGCATACTTCTTATAGATATAGCCGTCGGTCATATCGACCTTGAATATTTTGGCGAGCCTGCCGATTATGTCTTTGGCTGTAAGGTTAGAGCCGAAGCAGTTTGCGACTTTGAAGGCATAGCCCAATTCGATCAGGGCAGTCTTGTTCGCCTTCCAGTTCAGTCCTAATTGGTCAAGCATACTATCTTCGCTGACAGGACGGAACTCTATTTCCTTGTAATGTGTGAGTGTCTGACGCACGAAGCACAGGGCTTTGTTGATGAAGGAGGTCAGGGCGTCGTTTATCTCCTGACGTTGTGCCACTGTTTGGAGATGGCTTATCTCAATCTCGACAAACAGCAATGCGCTGATTACGCATCCCTTGTGTGTTTCCTTGTTGCACAACTCGCTGACCTGAAGCACGAAGTCCTTGTAGGCTATGTGCAGATTCTCGTTCTCTCCGTCGGTCAGCTTGCGGAAGAACTCGGTCTCGGTAAGTGAAAATACATCCATTTATCGGGGCTGTTTTTTGAGTTATTAAAATTTTGTTTCTATGGTTGCTGTCATAGGGGATCTGTTGGTTATTACAACGACCATTATAACGAAGAAGCGTCGGGATTTGTTCGACTTTTTATAGCTATATACTGCAAATAAGTGTTTTAGATGTTTTTGGGGCTGTTTACAAAAAACCACCCAAATGTTAAATTTATGAGAGCAAGAAAAAAATCACAGAAATATAATGGATGTTATAAAATATTTTATTAACTTTGTCACGAATTCATCACTGACCACCACAAGGTCGGCATTGTGGTGTCAACAGACCAGACTGTATAACAGGCGCGGAATCCAAAAAGCGATATGAGTAGGAGTATCAAAAACACGTTAGGTATGAAACCTGCAAAACTGAACCTGACCATGATAGTACCGCCAGAGGATGTACTATTGGAGGAGCTCACTGATATAAAAGGAGGAGCTGCATTTAACATCTGTCTCAAAGGTTGTTGTGGAGGAGATTCCAAAGGGAAAGAAAAAGACAAGACAACGACCCAAACTGAGGATTTAGCCACTCAGCCGTAACAGACTCCAATCTCATTGGGGGGATATGGTTTAAATATGGTTTTAATGCTTATTAGATTGTGTCCCCCCAATTTTAAATTCATAAACAAATGAAATGGTCAAATTATAATGTGCTATTTTATTCTGAGAAGTTAGGATACGCACTGTTTAATTCGAGAATGTTGTCTTTATCGCTCATAGATAAGGACACATATGAGTTGTTTCAAAAAATAAAGATTGGGACAACCTGTGCCGAAGATTGTCTTGATCAACACGACTTGGAAAAACTGATTCAAGGCAAAGTGTTGGTGCAAGACAATGAAGATAATGAATACATCTCAATGTTACGTTTTAAAAGGCAGCGTCAATCTTTTACAACGAGAACTTTGGGAATGGTTATCTGTCCAACTTTGGCATGTAATTTTGCATGTCCATATTGTTATGAACATAATCTTCCCGTTTCTTTTATGCAGCCTGAAGTCCAAAATCAATTAGTGGATTTTATTAATAAAAACTCTGAAGGGCTTGAAGGTTTTACTATCAATTGGCATGGAGGAGAACCCTTAATGGGATTTGACACAATCAAATCATTATACTCAAGATTTGATGAAGATGTAAAACTCCCAATTACTCATTCTGCAATGGTTACAAATGGGTATCTATTAACCGAAGAAATATGTAAATATCTACATAATTGCAACCTTGATTATATTCAAATCACAATAGATGGCAACAGAGAGACTCATAATAAAACGAGAAAGTTAAAAAATGGACAATCGTCATTTGAACGAATAATTGAGAATGTCGATATGGCATCAGAATTGATGCCAAACTGCTTAATTGGCGTACGAACAAATATCGGTCGTGAAAATCGCGAGGAATACCCAGCCCTTTATAAAGAACTAAGCAGTAGGTGGAAAAATCGCAATGTGACGATATATCATTCCTTTGTATTGGACAATTCCCTCAACACTTGCCATTCTAAAAGGTGTGCGGTCGAACTCAATACACGAGAGAAAAATGAATTCGATATATTGTTGGCAGAAAAGGGAATAAAATCGAGAAAATCTCTGTATCCACATCTCGATGGGAGCTTTTATACTTGTATGGACAATAATGCCTATGTTGTTGACCCCAATGGTTTTCTGTATAAATGTTGGGGAGATGTGGGGGTTGTAGATCGCTCTATCGGGACACTAAAAGATGGAGTAAAAAACTACAGAATTGTCTCCCAATTTATGATCGATTCTGACAAATTCGCTGATTCTAAATGTATAGAGTGTCCGTTCTTGCCGATATGTGATGGAGGTTGCAATCTATATCGCATAGGCAAGATCGAAAAGGGAATTCCTTATAATGTTTGCAACTTGGATGAAACGGGATTAGCTCGTTTCATTGAACTCTATTATGAAGCTAACCGATGATTAGGATATTGAGAGCAATCGTGATCATGTTATTGGTCACTATCAGATTGCCATATATATATGGACAAGATATTTTTGGCACGGTGGTCGATTCCAACGGTTGTCCGATACAATATGCCAATGTATCATTGCTGACGAATAATGATACAATCTTTATAATGGGAGTGGTAACTGATTCAATTGGTGAATTTGATTTCAAACCGATTGATGAGAATATCGGTCCATATATGATAAAAGTGTGCGCATTAGGATACCAAGATGCCTACGTTTTGTTTCATAACAATCCATGTGAGATAAGATTAAAGGAATCCGTTCATGTCTTAAATGAAATTATAGTAAACGGAGATAAGAAAGTGTTTCGACAGACTCCAAGAGGAATAAAAACTAATGTAGCTGGGACACCCTTATGCAATTTATCCTCTGTGGGAGAAATCCTTGCTTATATACCAGGCTTATTTAAGAACTCTCAAGGAAATTACCAGATAGCAGGAAAAGGCTCTCCGGTCTTTTATATTAATGGACGTAGAGTGTATGACAACAATGAAATTGAAAGTTTATCCCCTAACTCCATAAAGGATGTGGAGATAATTCGGAATCCGGGGGTGTCATATGATGCCAATATAACTGCTATAGTTAAAATTAGTACACAAAAGGCATTGGGAGAAGGTTTTAGTATAAATCTGCGCAGCAGCTATTATTACTGGACCAATAGCGACTATGTGGAACAAATTAATTGGAATTATCGTAACAAAGGATGGGATATCTTTGGCTCTCATTCCTATATAAGTGAAAGAACAACTGTTAAAAGCTATCTGACTCAGATTTTATATGGCAATACAATTTGGCAACAGAAAAATTATCAAGAGGCATTTAACAATTCCCGTTCATTCAAAAATACTGTGGGTGCCAATTGGGGATGGAATGATAACAATAATATTGGAATAAAGTATAGTATCGATTTCCCATTAAATACACTTGATAAAGGGACACTTGACTCTCAGATTTTCGCTGATGGAGAATCTTATGACCAATTGTCAAGCCACAACTCTTCTAAAAATATAGCACCGGCAACGCATCATGTAAATGCGTATTACCGTGGCAACTATAATAAATTAGCTTTAGGTGCTGATTTCGACTTTCTAAACAATAGACAGTCAAACTTTAATACTTACTCTGAAAAAAGTGAGGATCATCTTGACCGAGATGTTCAAACGGAGGGGATTACTTCTAACATATTATTTGCATCCAAAATATTCTCCGAATTAAATATTTCTAAATGGACATTCTCAATAGGAGTAGATTATAGTTGGACTAGCAGAAAAAATGATTATAGCAGCAAAGATAATTTCATCGATAGTCAAAATGACGATATTCACGAGACTCATCTTTCCCCGTATTTTGACATAAATTGGAATATTGGTAATTGTCAGATAATTGGAGGTGTCAGATATGAGAAAGTCTGGGCCAAGTTTTTATCAAATGGTTATTACACCAATAAAGATTATAGTAATATCTATCCCAATGTATCTGTTTTTCTCCCTTTTGGGAATTTATCTGTCCTTGCTAGTTATTCTATTAAAGACAAAAAACCATCATATGCAATGCTGCGAAATGAGGTCACTTACGGAAATCGCTTCACATATCAGACAGGGAATCCGTATCTAAGGCCAGAAAAAATTCATAATATTAATCTTTCAATGGTATATCGGATGTTTCAACTTGTATTAGACTACAAAGACCGTAGAAATGCCATATTATACTCGGCTGATTTTTATAAAGATAGCCCTTCCATTGCACTCATATCATTTTGTAATATTCCTACTTTGAAGAACATAACTGGTTCTGTTTCATTTTCCCAATCAATAGGATTATGGAACCCAACATTAACACTTGCAGTAACTAAGCAATGGTTCACAACGAAGACAACTTATGGGGAAGTTCAATTAAACAAACCCATATTAATGACAAACTTCTCAAACATGCTTAATTTCGGGAAAGGTTGGAGAGCATATATCAATTTAAATTATACATCAAAGGGAGACAGCGAAAATTGCAAACTTTCTCGTTCTACTTTTTGTGTTGATTTTAGAATTTACAAATATTTCCTAAATAACAACCTCTCGTTAAGCGTTGGAGTAACCGACTTGTTTGATTCGCAAAAAAGCGGCAATATATTGTATTTAAATAATCTCAACACGGCACAAATTGAATGGAGGGACAATAGAGAGGTTGGTATAACTCTGACATATCGTTTTAATTCCACTAAAGGGCGATATAAAGGGGACAACGCTGGAAAAGAAGAACAAGAACGACTGTAAAATATAGCAGATTATGAAATTTAAGGCCATATATCAACGTGATTCTATGGATTGTGGAATTGCTTGTTTACGCATGATTTGTCGGTATTATGGATGCTTTTTGTCAGAAGCCCAAGCCGACAAGTTGTGCTTTGCAACTACCGAGGGAGTTAGTCTTATGGCTCTTAAACAATCTGCTGAATCAGTCGGGCTAACTACAGTATGTGGAAAAATTTCATTTGACCGTTTATCATTGGCCGTTTTACCTTGCGTTTTGTTTTGGAATCAAAATCATTTCGTGGTGCTCTATCATTGTAATCGGAATTTTTTTTATATTGCAGATCCGGCAAAAGGAAAAATAAAATATAATAGAGAGGATTTTAAAAAACATTGGATTTCGGATTGTAATCGAGATGAAGAGAAAGGAATTGCTATGTTTTTTGAACCCAATGAGAAGTTTTCTGAAACAAAAGAATGTAAACCCAATGACGGAAGAACATTTAAATTCCTGTGGGGATACATAAATCAATATCGTAAATATTTTTTGCTCATTTTGGCAACTCTTTTGTTAGGATGTGTTTTGCAACTTATAATGCCCTTCCTGACTCAATGGATTGTTGATATCGGCATCAAACATTCGGATATTAATTTCATTTGGTTGATTTTACTTGGAGAATTGTTGATTGTAATTGGGCGCACGTCGTCTGACTTCATCAGACGATGGTTGTTGATGCATATCTCTATGCGTATCAACATCTCTCTCGTGAGTGACTTTTTTATAAAGTTATTAAAACTTCCTATGTCATTCTTCGACACCAAACTCTTGGGAGACCTCTTACAACGGATGAATGACCATGCGAGAGTTCAGTCGTTTCTCACAAATCAGGTCTTAAGTATTATGTTCTCAATTCTTGGCTTTTTCATTTTCGGCATTGTTTTACTGATTTTTGATAGTACAATTTTTTTAATTTTTGTATCAGGAAGTATTATTTACGGTTGTTGGATTTCTTCTTTCTTAGGGAAAAGAAAAGTACTGGATTATGAATTGTTTGAACAGCAATCTAAGAATAATAATAAGACATATCAGTTTATCACATCAATGCAAGAAATAAAACTTCAGGACTGTGAACGCCGACGCCGCTGGGAATGGGAAGATATTCAAGCTGAACAGTTCTGTGTCCAAATGAAGGTGTTAAAACTTCAACAGACTCAGGAGGCAGGTTCGGTATTCATCAACGAAATAAAGAATATCTTCATAACTGTCTTAGCTGCTACTTCTGTAATCAATGGACAAATGACACTCGGTGCTATGCTTGCCATCCAATATATAATTGGTCAGCTCAATTCCCCAGTGGAGCAATTAATGTCGTTTATCTACTCTATGCAGGATGTGAAAATCTCCCTTGAACGAATAAACGAAATTCACAAAGATAAAAACGAGGAAACAAATGAAATGTTATCGAAATCATTTAAAACAGAAAAATCAATACACATTGACAAAATTGACTTCAAGTATGATCCTCACGCGTTAAAGAAAACACTTGATAGAGTCTCTATTAAGATTCCAGATGGTGAAGTGACGGCTATAGTAGGAGCTTCCGGGAGCGGAAAGACAACTTTGATAAAACTGATGCTGGGTTATTATTCTGTTATGTCAGGAGAAATATCCATAGCAGGTAGAAATATAAACGAATATAATCTGAAATGGTGGCGTCGGCATTGCGGAGTAGTGATGCAGGATGGCGTTATTTTCTCAGAATCGATTGCTAGAAACATAGCTGTGGATGATGGTGATATTGACATAGAACGTCTTGAAAAAGCCGCAAGGATCTCAAATATCCATGACTATATTATGAATCTTCCTTTGAAATATAATACCCTAATCGGCAGAGACGGAGTTGGACTTAGCCAAGGACAAAAGCAGCGCATACTCATTGCACGTGCTGTATATAAGAATCCGGACTTTATTTTCCTTGACGAGGCCACAAACGCTCTGGATGCCGAGAATGAAAGAACAATTGTTGAAAATCTTAATGAATTTTACAAAGGTAGAACCGTTATAATCGTTGCTCATCGACTGTCAACAGTCAAGAACGCAGATCAGATAATAGTTCTCGATAAAGGCACTGTTGTTGAAATCGGGAATCACGCTTCTCTCATCGAAAAAAGAGGAGCATACTACCACCTCGTTAAAAACCAACTTGAACTCGGCAACTAAAATGGATAATTCAAATAACTATCATGAAAAGATAGAACTTCGTTCCGAAAAAGTCCGTAAACTCATCGGAGAAATACCTCCATCATTAGTACGATGGGGAACAATAATAATAGTAATAGGGTTCGTTACCCTATTGGCCGCAGTGTGCTTCTTACCTTATCCATATTCAACAGGAGAAACAATACTACAACATTTAATATGAAAATCATATGGCAAATAATTTAATTGGAATTGAAAAGAGAACATTCATAAAATATTGCACTGTTTTTGCAGTATTATTGATTGCAATTATAATAGCATTTATATGGCTGATATGAATCCAATCGTTTTTTACGAAAACTCAATTAATTCCCATAAAGATACATTAGAACGAATTAATAAAAAATGTTCAATGTATTTTTATGGTAAGTTAATGTTTTTTTTATTGGCAGTTTCTTCTATCATAATCTGGATATACTATTCCCAAAATAGCATTGTTTGGATATATGGAACGTTGTGTTTTATATCCTACCTTGTGATAATGTATATGGACGGGAAAGAGATCGGGAAGCAAAATGAAATCAACCGTAAAATCGAAGTTCTTTCAAATGAAATACAAAATTTAACTGGAAATTTCACAAAAGACAATGGAGCGTCATATATATCTTTAAGCCATCCGTACTCATTTGATATGGATATCTTTGGTGAGAAATCACTGTTTCACAGGATTAATAGAACCATAACTAAAGAGGGTTCTGAAAGGTTGGCTCAGATCCTTTCAGATGTGGGATGTGATAAGGAAACAATCATTCATCGTCAATCAGCAATTTCTGAATTGGAAAGGTTAAATGACCTGAGAATCTCTTTTCAATGTATTGGAAAGGTAAACAATACAGAGGATTCAATTGCTTTTTCTTCTAATCTCACATTCAATACAAATAGGCTGAAATGGATAATGCGTCTATCATGGGGGCTAACTATCGCAACTGTTATGTATTTTATAACAGGTCTATTTGCGAGAATTTCTCTATCAGCATGTTTTATTACACTAATGAGCGTAATAAGTATGAATGGTTTAATTGCTGTTGTATTTTTCTATAGAAGTGGTAAAATAATGAATAAGCTTAATTCTTTCATCACTTTGGCTCAACGGTATTCTCCCATAATTAAACTATGCAGTCAAAATAAATTTGAAAGTGTATTACTTAATAATATTCAATCGAAAATAAATGAGCATAAACAATCCATTTCAAAGCTGTATTCGATGAATGAATTACTGAAATTTAGAAACAATTTCATTTTTTGGATAATAGTGAATTGTTTTGCATTATTAGACATATATGTAATACTAAAATATTATGATTGGGAAAGAAAACATATAATAAACCTGCCAAAATTATTACAAGAAATTGGTAATTTAGACGCATTCGTTAGCTTGTCTAATTATAACTTTAACCATCCACTAGGAACTTATCCTCAATTCTCAAATGAAGGAATTGAATGCAAGAATATATACCATCCATTCCTAAAAACTGTGAATGTTATTGGCAATGATTACATTCAGAAAGAGCATTTGATTTCAATAATTACGGGTGCTAATATGTCTGGGAAAAGTACCTTTTTAAGAGCAATTGGCATTAATTTAGTTTTGGCCAACGCAGGTTGTAGAGTTTCCGCTCAAGAATTCCTATTCAATCCCCAAATAAAGCTTTTCACGAGTATGAGAACTCAAGATAATATATCTATGGGAAAATCATATTTCAATGCAGAGATTGACCGCATGAGTCAAGCGATAGACTATAGTGCGGCAAATAATCCGACATTATTAATTTTGGATGAGGTTTTAAAAGGGACAAACTCCGAAGATAAATTGTGCGGTACTTTAGAGTTGTTAGAATTTTTTTCTGAACGGAGCTACATGGCAATGATTGCCACCCATGACATAGGGGTAACTGCATTGGAATCTAAGTATGGAGAGATTAAATTTAAGAATTATTGTTTTGAAATCGAATTAAGTAACCCCATTATTTATACTTATAAAATAAGACGTGGCATTTGCAAAAATCGTAATGCCACCCATATATTATCACAAATGTTATCCTCAAAAAAATGAAGACACTTATATTAAATACTTTTTCTTCTTTTGCGACCTTTCCTATGTTTAATCCAGCATATCTGAAAGGGCTGCTTAATCAAGCAAATATAGAAAACAAACACATAGATGTTAATCAAATAATATGGAATGTATTATTGGATAAGGAATTTATATCCAAGCTGCAATTTCATTGTGAGTTGATTCAGCGAACGCCTTTTCCATATTCGGAAATTGACAATGAGGAATATTTCGAAATAGTGAAGGAAAAGGTTCTTAACAGGATTGATCGAGCTAAGGCTATTTTACGCTCATCTTCTGCGAAAGATATAAAACATCTTAGATGGGTGCAAATGGTCATATTCAGGACCTTGAACTTAATCTATTGTGGGTATGGAACTTTTTTTATGACCAATATTCCATTTTGGGCAAAAATGGGATTCAATCCAAATCATGTGGATTCAATATACGAAATTGCAAAAAGCAAAGAAATGAATCCATTAATTGATATAATGGAAAATATTATAATTCCTGAAATTCTTAACTATGGGCCAAATATAATCTTAGTTGATATAATGTTCCCTTGGGACATTATTCCCGCACTAACGTTGAATCTTTTGTTGAAAAAACATTTGCCGTTATGCCATATCAACTATGCAGGCCAAGGATTTGATGAATTTAGTTTTTCTCGTTTGAGACATAAACTGTCTAATTCAAAATTCTTTTTTGGCTTCGACAGCATATTCATATATAGAAATGATGAAGGCTTAATCGATTTAGTAAAAACATTACTTGTCGGTAAAGAGGTTAATGATATTGAGAACTTATACAAAAGGGACGCTGCTACCCCTGAAATAAATCCCAACAAGTTGTTCAATGAATCTATAATACCAAATTATGATGATATTCAATGGGATAAATATTTCTTCCCAGAGAGAATAGTTACAGACCGATTATCTTATAGATGTTTTTGGGCAAAATGTAATTTTTGCTCAATTAATTCCAATAAAGGGATTAAGCAGATTCCATCTATAGAATTTCAAATTCGAAAAATAAAGCATCTACACAGGAAATATCAGATAGATAATTTTTGGTTTTTGGATGAAGCTTGCCCATCACAATTTGCAGTAAAATTTGCAGAAGGCATCAATGCAGAAGGTATTTTTTGGTCACTAAGAACTCGACTAGATAAAAATCTGACCCAAGAAAACCTTAATAAAATGAGTAAATCGGGACTCCGTGAATTATGGATAGGCTTGGAACATGTTGACGAGGAAATTCTAACCCGTATGAATAAGTCTGATTTTAATCATGAATATGCTTCTGTAGCTTATCGCGTCTTTGAGAATGCGACTCAGGCAAACATTGGACTTCATTTCTGCCATATACTCGGTTTCCCTTCTGAAACAGACGAACAGCGCAATAAGATCGTAAAATTCTATTGTGAAGTAAATAAAAGCATATGCCGCAAACCGTTCTTTACAACATTTAATATATTTGGACTAATGTTTGATAGCCCAATGTTTAATCGACCTGACGATTTTGGGATAACAGATATATTGGATTCCAATGACATCTATGATATGATTAAGATTCCATATAAGACCAGATATAATGATGATACTGATTGTCATGAGGTATCGCAGAATCTTTCAAAATGGATTCAGAACTATATGGATATGATTGTAACCAATAAAGAATTGCTTCCAACATGGATCTCAATAACAGACACCCCCTTTGAATTCCTTTTGAAAAAGTATTATAGTAACAATCCCTTCTTAAAAAATGAACTGGATTAAATACGACACGATTGAAAAAATTCCGACAGGACTATGGGACAAGATAGGGAAACACAATCCATGTCTGTCATATGAATTTATGAGTATTGTAGAGGAACTTCACCCGAACGATCGCTTTTGTTACGCTATATTATACAAACATAATAAAGTTATAGGTATTGGCTTTTATTATGTTTTTAACATATTGCCATCAATATTTAATCGCATCTCATTAGGAAAAATTCTGATGACCGGAACTTTTGAAACTTACGGTCGTCATTTCTGGTATGATGATGTTCTTATTAAAGAGGATGAGTTTTTTGAAAGCTTCTGGCAATTAATTCGTGCCGAAAACGTATTAGCATTTATAATCCGAGATTTTGTAACAAATGAATTTGTTAGCAATCCGTTCTTTGCTAAAGAGGACTTTGTACATATCAGCCCTTATTCTATCTCATGGATTACAATTCCAAATGGCTGTTCTAATTTAGATGAATATCTTTATCTTTCATTGACTAAGAAACATCGAAATACATATAAAAGGATTATAAAAGAAAGACAAAACCAAAATACATCCTTTGAAATAGATTATGAATTTGATAGACATCTCAAACGTTTATACGCATTATATCTTAATGTGAATAAAAACGCTAAGGAGTTTAAAAGCTCCCCTATTCCTCAGATTTTCTTTTCACGATTGAAACGTCATTTTGGGAACAATTGTTTTTGTATTCTTATGCGGGAGGAAGATCAAATTATAGGATTTGTATTAATAATCCAAAATGAAAATATAGTTATTCCTTTTCTAATGGGAATTGACTATGAATACAGAGCGTTTCATGTCTGGCATAATCTAACAATTGAAAGTATTAGATATGCTATTGATAATAATAAAAAGGAAATTGATCTTGGCCTTACAAACTTTGAATTAAAGAAGAGGTTAGGAGCGGCAAAGATTGAAATCAATATGTTAGCTCGTTTTAAAAATACATTCATTAATAGATACTTTAAATCAGCCTTATCAAAACTAATATGAAAATTATATACGGATGCTATCCTTCTTTTTTCTCAAGATTGATAGCAAACAAACTAGTGGAACAAAATATTCCAATAACACATATTATGCTTTCGACCAGACAATTGAAGATTGAAGGACATAGTATCACCGGATTCTATGGTTTAAAGTTTCTTATAAAACGATTCGGATATAGATATACATTCTTTCAGATTCTTTGTGGTACTTTATTGCCTATCGTATATTCTTTAAGAGCTTATATAACAAGCAAAAAATATTATTCTTTTGAAAAATTGTGCTCTAAAAATAAAATCCAACTAATTAAAAGTGATTCATTTAATGATGATATTCCCCATATTGATTCACCGGATGTTTTCATTTCAATGTGCTTGGATCAGAAATTAAGTAATCGTTTCTTCAAACATATAAAGCGAATCAGCGTAAATATCCATCCGTCAGATGTCCCAAATTTTGGCGGGGTCGAACCTATTATTCAATTATTATTATCCCCTGAAAAGAGTATGGGAATAACTATTCATAAAATGACGGAGCAATTGGATGATGGAGAACCGATAGAAAGAGCTTATATTCCCATAAAAAATAAAAGTTATCTTAGGCTAATGTTGGAATATATTGATGCGGGAGTTAGTATGATTTCACAGTTGCATTTTAAAAATTGGATAACTGAGGGTTGTAAGCCTGTAGAATATAAATATCCCTACAGGTCATGGCCTACAAGAAAAGAATTGGCAAGTTTCTCAAAGAAAAATTCTTATATAAAATTTATTGATATATTTTTTATCTGAACAACTAACAAGGTCCACTCAAAATTGATATTCTGAGTGGACCTTGTATAATTTATGTTATCAAACAAATAGCCTCTAACTAAATTACATTATACTGTTACTTACTAATAGAGAATATAATTGATCGAAATTCGTGCGCATTACAGAAAAATCTGCCCCTTGTAATGAGAAAATTCCCATAAAAGATCCTCCCAAATATGTCCTTTCAAATAGATCTGCAACGTTTCGGATATCAACATCACACCGAATCTCTTTTGTATCAATAGCATGTTCAAGAATACTGCACCATAGTTTATTCTCTTCTTCATACCATTCCTTTGCTCTCTCTCTGAAATTTGATATGTTTAAAAGAGCTGACATTTCAATAAAGAAAAGAGCTTGATTCATATTTTCAATACCAAATTCTCTTTGTTGCAACTTATCCTTTTCGAGCATTTCAATAAAGTAATTATAGAACGCAGCCAAAGAAGTATGGTATGGGGTCGGGACACTTTGAACGGACGATTTTGCAAAAAACAATGTTTCAAGCATTTCCGAAAAAAGCCCTTCTTTGTTCTTGAAATAATATACCATAGATCCGCGACTAACTCCCGATGCTTTTTCTAATTCAGAAAAAGAAACCTTTTCGTAAGAGTTGGCTGCGAAGAGCTTAAAAGCATCATTAATTAATTTTTTACGAGTATTGGCACCTTTTCCCATATTGATATGGTTATTATAATTTATGCAAAGTTACTATAATTATCTGAATAAGCGAAATATTCCATTACTAATGTTCCACAGTATCATGTAGTTTTCACGGATAAGAGGCGTTAGATATTCATAAATAAAGAGTTTAAACTATGATAATATGTGGGGCAAGCTACAGTTTTATGCTTTTTTACTTGCAAGAATCAAAAGATTATAATAACTTTGCACTATAACAACCGTTATAATATTAACAAGTATGAAATATACAGTAAATTTGACCGGAAACAAAACTAGCAAGGATGGATCTATTCTTGGCAAGGTTCAGGATTTCAAACTTGAAATGAAGGAACACGAGAAAGCAGAATTAAACAATTATAAAAAGCATCCACATGTGAGTGCTTGTGATCGCATGTCAATTGTTCACAATCGCTACACCAATCAAGATGTAGAGACTATAATGTTCGGTTCAAACAGCTATTTAGGGGCAACAGTATTCCCCGAAGCAATTGAGAGGGCAATAGAAGTCACTCGTAAGTTCGGAATAGGCTCAGGGGGTGTCCCGCTCTTGACTGGAACGTCCATTTTCCAGGCTGAACTTGAAAAAGAAATTGCGCAGACAACTGGTTTTGACGATGCAATCTTATTTTCATCAGGTTATACTGCAAATCTTGGAATTATTTCCGGGTTAATGCGTCCAAATAATCTCATCATTCATGATAAACTAGACCATGCAAGTTTGCTCGATGCCACAATATTGTCTGGCGCAAAAATGCTTCGCTTTAAGCATAACGATATGGCCCATTTGGAAAGGATACTTGCCGAAAATGTGGAAAAGTATGTGAATGGGATTATGGTGGCAACAGATGGTGTTTTCAGTATGGACGGGGATATTGCCAATATTCCCGAAATTATTAATCTGTGCGAGAAATATAATGCAATTCTTCTAATTGATGAGGCTCATGCGACAGGCGTAGTCGGTGAAAAAGGGGCTGGCACATTATCCCATTATGGGATAACCAAACGGGACAATATCATAGTCACCGGCACTCTCAGTAAAGCGGTTGGAACTGTAGGTGGGTATATAACGGCATCTCAAGAGATTATAGACTATCTAAGAATATATGCCCGTAGTAATATGTTTTCTACATCGCTTCCTCCAGCAGTATGCGCAGGTGCTATAGAGGTATTTAAAAAAATGAGGACCTCTGATGTTGTTGAAAAACTTCGTCAAAATACAACATACCTACAAACTGCATTAAGAAATGCTGGATTCAACATTTTGAACACTCAAACGCCTATTATCCCTCTCATTGTAGGAGATGCTACCATATTAACATATATGGTAAAGGATGCTTTTGATCAAGGATATTTCATAAATGCGATATTTCCTCCAGCTGTTCCTGCTAATCTGACTAGATTTCGCATAAGTGTTATGGCGAGTCATACAAAAGAAGATATGGATGGTCTCGTTGATCTTTTGGAAGAACTTTTTTTAAAATACGGCTTAGAAAGATATGTCGGATAAATTCAGCCATAAATGGTGCGCAACGGTCGATGACATTAAGACTGAAGATTGGATAAATATATATGGCAGAGACATAATAAAAAGTAAAAACTTTTTCAAAGCGAATGAGATCGCAAACTTTGTTGGAGTCAGCTTTCATTATCTGCTTGTATATAGAAAAGACACAATTGTCGCCATTGTACCGTGCTTTAGTTACAGTATGGATCTTCTTAATATTGCCAGCTCTCCATCTGCTCGTAAATATTTATTGTGGATACGAAATATTTTCCCATCTTTTCTTAAATTAAAGGCTTTTGTTACGGGTTCCTATGCTGCAACCTGTGAGCATTTCATAGAATATAGTTCAAGTCTCACACCCGATGAAATAATTGAGGTATCGGTAATTATTGGAGGAGAGATACAGAAACGAAGCAAAAAAACAAAAGCATCATTCGTATTTGTAAAAGATGTACGAGAACGTTATTTGCATTATGTTAAGAATATATTAACAAATGACTACCGTTTCTTTGTATCCTTTCCTACAACAGCTATACCTGTTATAGAAAACATTCCGTATCCCAAAGCCATAAGAAAGAAAAATCGTAAGAGATATAGGATTTTTAAAGAAAAATTCGATACAGATTTTCACTGGGAAGTGTTATGTGATTTTTCCGGAAGAGTATCAGAAGAATTCTATTCGTTATATAAGGCTGTGCTTGATAAGGCAAAAAATAAATTTGAATTTCTTAATGCAAAGTTCTTTGACTCAATAAGTTTCCTTTTCAAGGATAAATCCTTTTTACTAATCGCTAAAAATAATACTGACAGTGAAATAAGAGTTATGGAACTCGTCCTTGAACATGAAGATAAATTAATTCCTCTATATTTGGGAATAAAATACAAAAACGATGATGCTAAGGTCTTATATCTGAACACCATATTCCAAACTATCAAAGAGGCAGAACGAAGAGGGAAAGCATTTGTAGATCTCGGGCAAACAAGCTATTATCCTAAAACGATGTCTGGAGCTTTGGTCGAAAACATTTATTACGGATTTTGGTCTCGCAACCCTATTGTAAAGTGGTTTATAAATCATGGATTGGAAAATATGTTTACTCCTCCGCCAATACCTGAACACGTATATCTTGAGGAATACGCTGAAATGGCGCATAGAGTCCTTGCCGAAAAAGGGTTCGTCCTTATTAACTAATGATTGCTCAAAGTTATGGGAAACTGATTGCTGGAAGCGTTGCTTTCCCTTTCGGATAACTTGAACATAATTGCAGGAACAAACCGTGATATATCTGTCCTGCTCTTTGAAATGACATTCTTTGAGTATTGAAGGATATATCAGGTGTGTTTCTGAGAACCAAAGACCAATATTTAAGGTTTCTATGCTTATGTGATACTATTAGATCTCGGAATGTTGGGATTATGCGCATCCCCTGTATCTCAATATAATGAGATATGGCAAGCATATCAACAAGGATGCCATATCCCCTTAGATAAGAGTAGGCGGATTCAAGCTGGCCTATTTTCAGTTTCCAATACTCGGCCAGACTGTGTTTTTCAGGATGTAAGGCAAACAGCACGTTCTGAGGTGAGTCATAATAGCGGAATACCGCCTGTCTGAAAATATCCTCTTTATTGTTGAAATAACGGTAGATGGTTCCTCGGGTAAAACGGGTTGCATCCTCCATTAAACCGATGGTTATGGATTCATAACTGTTTACAAGAAAAAGTGGCAATACCCTTGTCAATATTTTCTCTTTTGTTCCGGCGGTTTTGTCTTGAGGCTTCATATAACAGGCAGGAGTTTACATTTTTGTGATGCAAACTCCTGCCGATATTCTAAAAGGCACGAATCTGCAACGCCTGTAAAGGAGCCACTGCTAAAGGCTGATAGACCGACGTATGCAGACCGTGCCGTATTTACATGAAAATACGACACGATTGCTCCGTACATTCTCGTCTATCAATGAAAATTAGCAGTTTTCCTTTACGAGTCAATACGAATGCAATATGTTGATGCGGTGGTCGTCACCGACCGCCATTGCTATTCGCTTACAAATTTACAATTAAATTTTGGAATATAAATAAAACGGGCGTTGTATTTTTCAACAACCCCCGTTTTATCCACTTATTTTCGACTACAACGAGAACGAGACCGTCCTACTCAAAACACCTGACTTTGCCACTCGCTGGATATACCCAGACTGAGATTCGGCAACCATAGACTCCTTATTGTCGTTATATTGAGCCGTGGTTTCAGCAATACAAGTTCTTTGCATATCTTGTTTTTGTATATTCTCTACACCATCCTGTGCTTCATGTTTAGGTGCCAGTTCAACCGTAATTTTGCGGTCGAGAGCGGCAAGTTCGGATTTGAGAGCCTTCAGTTCATCTTCCTTGCCCCACGGCTTGGCAATGATGGCTTCCAACTGCGGAACGTCCTTACGCAACTTGTCGGTACGTTCCTCATATTGGCGTATGATTTCGGGGAGGCGTTCAAGGGCGTTGACGAAGTTCATACAGGCGGCTTTGGTGTCACTCATGGCAATGATGCCGTTATTATATGAGTATTTGCAGCCACCTTCCACCACAAAGCGGTTCTGTATTGATTCCACCCCGTCAGCCAGCGTTTTCTTTGAGATTATGCTGATCGGGAAGCCATAGACTTCACCGACACGAAGATACTCGCCATGTGTGTTAGTACGCTGCGCCAGCCCTTGCAGATGAACACCCATATTCTGAATGTCGGTCAACTTGCAGCCGTCGAGCGTAAGACCGGGCAATGGATTTCCATCCTTGTCCCGCTGAACTGCTGACAGGAATTTCTCCAGATCCGATTTCATCCTGTCCAACATTATCTCGTTGGTGGAGATGTCGCCGGATATGGTACGCAGTTTGCTCTCGCTGTCAGCCTTACCTTTGCCGTGAGCCTTGCGGCTGCTTTCAAGGGCTGCGATTTTCTTTTCAAGTTTCGCCTTTTCGAGAAGATCTGTGTTGCCGGAGAGGATAGCCATATATTCCGAGAAATTCATGCCGTTCTTCTCATCCATAGAGCCTTCATCAATGGTTCTGGCTCCGAGAGCACCGCTTTTCAACTGCGAGATGAAAGTCTGCTTACAGTGGAGAAGATTGAACTTGTATGAGTCCAACGACTTTTCAACAGCATAGATTATTACATCCACCTTGTTGTCGTTGTAGAGTTTCGCAACCTCGTTGCCCTTGCGGACGGCACGACCTTCACGCTGCTCCAAGTCGCTGGGACGCCAAGGCGTGTCAAGCTCATGGACATAAACCGCTCTGCGTTGGGCATTTACACCCGTGCCCAACATTGATGTCGAGCCGAACAAAACCCTGACTGCTCCCTCATTCATCGCCTCAATGACAGCTTTTCTCGCCTTCTCAGTCTTGCACTCCTGAATGAAACGAATCTCATGAGCCGGTATGCCGTAATCCTCTATCAGCTTGCGCTTGATTTCGGAATACACCGACCACTCGCCGGGCTTGTATGTTCCCAAGTCACTGAAAACAAACTGAGTGCCTTTCTGTGTGTCAAATCTGTGATAATATTCGGCAATCATTTTGGCACAGTGGGAGGCTTTGTTGTTCGGGTCATCCTCATATCCGGCACTTATCATACGCATATCAAGAGCCATCTTGCGGGCATAGTCCGTGGCTATGAGCATCTTCGCCTTTCCCTCGGTTTCTGACAACGGAGAACGACCGAGAATAGTAGCGTCCCCGGTCTTTGCAAACTCCATCAGTTTTTGGATAAATGCCTCCTGATCGGGCGTAGGTGGAATATGGTGCAGTATCTCCCGTTTCTCCGGCCGGTCAACGCCAACATCCTCCGCAGTGCGGTAATCAGTTATCTCATTGTAGAATGCCGCCAGTTCCGGCACTTTGATAAAGTATCGAAACCTTTCCTTCTGCACGATGCTATTGGTGACATTGAACTCAAAGTCGGTTGTCTTTTTTGCGAAGATTGCCGCCCAAGCGTCAAAGCACCGGATAACCCAACGCATAGAAAATCTATATAATTGAATAGAGTTAACCGCAATGAATATCAGTAATTTAGCGTTTTATGGAATTTGATTGATTTGGCGTGTTTTGCCTTTATTTTCCCATTCAGTACACAATTAGTACCCTTTGATTGTTAATAGAAGTTGAGGGCGATTTTCACGTTTCGCAACGTGTGGCTACCTTTGCTTTACAACAACAAAATTACTCAATCAATGGCGAAAATCCAAACGAGAAACAAACAAAATCCGAAACTCCAACAGTCCGAACTGAAAGACGGTCGGGCAAGCCTCTATCTTGAATACTACCTCGGACGCACCGAAACTCCCGTACTTGACGATGAGGGAAACCAAGTCTATTACACAACCGGGGCAATGGCGGGCAGACCCAAGTTCAAGGTAAAGCACGACCGCCGAAAAGAAAACCTCAATCTCTATGTGTGGATACATCCGAGAAACCAGGAGGAGAGGTTGCAGAACAAGAACACCCTCGCACTCGCCGAGAAGATACGCTTTGAGCGTGAGCAGGCGTTTTTGGAGGACAGAGCCGGATATCGGTTGAAGAAAGACAAGCAGACCAATTTCCTCGCATATTTCAAAGAGAAATGCGAGTCGGAGAGATTCACCTACTATGTCCGCAAATCGGTCGTTCAGACCTACAACCGCTTCATCCGTTTTCTCAAAGAAACGCCGAGATACAGCAAGTATGACAAGTTCCTGCACATGGAGACCGTCACACCCGAACTTGTGATGAAATTCGCAGACTTTCTCCGTGCTAACGGCACGGGTGAGGGCCCGAACAAGATGTACCATTATTTCAAGCGGATTGTCTTTGACGCTATCGAGGACGGCTTGATGAGAGTTAATCCCTGCAAGGGTATAACGGTCAAGCACGACCGAAATCAGGTGAAAAAGGAGGTTCTCACGCTTGATGAGGTCAAGACACTTGTCAATACCCACTACGAGGGGGAACACACCGAGGTGCAGAGGGCGTTCATCTTCACTCTTTTCACCAGCATACGTTGGTGTGATGTGAAGCTGCTCACATACGGAAATGTTGACGCAACCACACGTACGTTGCGGTTCAACCAGAAAAAGGTTGAATCAAGGAGCGCGCACAGTGCCGTTTCGTTTCCTCTGAACGATGATTTGCTTGCACTGATAGGCAAACCGTCAGAGCCATACGACCCAAACGAGCTTATATTCAAAATCCCCAATTATTCCACCTGCAACAAGCACCTCAAACGGTGGGTAAAGGAATCGGGGATAACAAAGTGGATTTCATGGCACTGCGGTCGTCATTCCTTTGCGGTCAATATGCTTGACAACGGTGTCAATATCAAGACTGTATCGGAACTTATGGGGCATTGCGGAATATCAACCACCGAGAAATATCTCCATGTGTTCGACAAGCAGAAAATGGATGCTGTCAACAGCCTCGGCTCTATTGGCTATGCGATGTCATAGTTTTTACTGTGGCATTTTTGACATTTTGGCATTTTGAGAACTCTCTGAAACGACCCCGGAGGGTTCTTCTTTTTTCGTCGCACATCCCCGAAATTTGGTTTGGTTCAGTACGGGGGTGTATATATAAGACTAAACCGAACTCGGCAGACGCTGGGATATAATCGGGCAACGAAAAGAAAAAATCAATGAAACTCACCTGCATTTCCTGCATTATCCGCATTTTGGAACTTGAAAATGCAGAAAATGCAGAAAGTGTGAAGATGCTGGTCAACATTTTTCAGTGATAATCCCATGCACACCTTGCACTCTTGCACACTTTGAAAATGCCAAAGTGTCAAAAATGCCACGAAATAATCTTGAAATACTACGGTTGCCGAAAAGCCGTATTCCTTGATAAAGTTGACCTCGCCCATTGTGCAAAAGTGCAAGGAATGCCAAGGGTAACAATGAGAAAAAATCGGGTAAGGGCAGCGAGAAATAATTCAAATTCGTATGGTCGGCAAGATACCTTGTGAGTCCCTCAAAAGGCTCTCTCCCGGTGGTCGGATATAATCACCACAACTGTTACAATCATTGTAGTTGTTGCGATGACTGTAACGGATATAGTCACAGCGATGACAATAGTCATTACGATGATTGCAACCGGTGAGGAAAATAGGAGTGCAAGGATATGTTTAGGGATTTCTTTTTCGTTGAAAAATCATCTCCGAAACCGCAACCCTGCAACGGTTGCTCTTTGTTTTTTCTTGTTGCCTTGATAGGTCGTTTGAGGGAGGAGCGAGTTTATGTTTAGGTATTACCCGTAATCCCAAAACGCACCAACGCATCATCTCCCGATAACGCCTGCTAATATCAATGACAAAATGACTGAATGACAAAGTGACCCATCATCCCGATGATTAAATGATTTGATGATTTGATGATTTGATGATTTGATGAATTGATGACTGAATGATTAATCATTTAGATGACAAAATGACTGAGTGATTACTCATCTAATCATTCAGTCATTCCGTAAATCAATATCAAAGCCAATGCAAAATTCAACCACAACACCGTCATGGAAATTACACCGATAGGAAATTCCTTAGCATATTAGGGAATTTTCCGAGCCGCATTGCCGGGGCAACGCTGAAAATATCCCCAATATGCCAAAGTGGTTCACCCCTTTGGAAACCCCAAAAACAATAACGGCTGCCCCTCCTAATGGATATGAACAGCCGTTAATCAGTAATTTCAGTGTGATTGATTATATGATCAAAATGGTTGTAGTGAACAAGATATTTTACAGCCATTAAGACCGTCTGTCAAAACCATTTGTATGCGCTTTACTGGCAAAGACTTAGAGGCAATACTCTTATCCCAGTTATATTCAAAAAATTTATCGAAGAAATTAAGATATTCTCCGTCACCTCCCATTGTATAGGTAAAAGTTTCCAACTCCTCAGTTGACGAGCGGTGAAGTGCCATATTGAGAGTAAATATATTTGTTTCGCTCCGTTCAATATCGAACACTCCGTCAGCAACATATTCCCCTTTATGTGTCAAATGGTTTAACCGATATATTTTCAATCGCCTGGTGATATCACCATCTCTTATAAAACGGATTTCGCCTCCGGCTGATAGATATGTATTAGTGTTCTCTCCTTCAATTTCATCCACCCTAAAAGAAAGATAGAAGTCCTCTACTGTGAATTTTAATGTCACAGTAGCATTCACCAAGACATCGGTAATTATCAAAGAAGATTCTCCTATGCTTTTCGGAAAAACCATGAGTGACTGTGTATCATCGTCAATGTAGAATTTCCCTAACACATCGGGATTGCTTGCTGTCAATTCATACACACCTCCGCCATCAACAAAGCTTATATTTGTGCCAATGCCGACACGAATAGTATAATCCTGCTGGTTGAACCTGATTGGAAATATTTCAGGCTCGTTATCATCGTTACTGCACGATGTAGCAAATAAACATATCGCACAAAGAAAAGATAAAATTAGTTTGTTTACATTCATTGTTTTATAACCTTTCGAGCTTTGAATTTAAATATGTTTTTGTCTTGATTCGGATATATTACGGGGTCTTGTTGTGTCCATTGTACCCAAAGTTCATTAGTAGTTAATTTTTCTATGAGCCAATAACCCTCTACTACATGTCCTGCCATATATATGACAGCAAAATTCTCAGTCGTGAAAGTCCATTGAAAATAGCTTACATTTTCTTTTTTAGAATCATCTGTAAACGACCCATTGGCGAACCAACCTTTGCCAGTGCGTTCAAACCTGTATATCTGAGTTTCATTGTCATAGGTTTCTTCAAATCCATCACCATAATCAGCATAGGACATAAGCCATTCGCCAACAGTCAACATTGCGACAGTTGTCTGCTGTCCGTCATCAAGGTAGCCGGAGCGACCATCGCATGAGGTAAGAATAGCGATAGCGAAAATCGAGAATAAAATAGCTGAGAGTTTCATTTTGATACTGAAACGGACAGCGTTCCGTCTCCGACAAGGTTTTGACCTCCGATTGACATCCATCCATTACCGGATTTTGACGTTATCCGATATGAATTATTCTCTCGTGGATTCCTTACTCCCGAAAAGACAACAATCCCCTTGTCGGGATTTGTAGCATCCCCGAAAGACAGTTGATAGTAGTAAAACAACGATTTGCAGCTTGCTGATACATTCATTGTCATCTCATCGGATGCGTAAAAACTTGTAGGTTCACATTTCTTTGAATCTACTATAAGATTGGCAATGTCGCTTCTTCCTCTTGATGAGACACCAAGTTTTTCTATCTCGATGAAATCAGTGTTGTTACCTTGTATGATTGAATTTGATGTGACCGTAGAGTATATCATTGCGGTTGCAATCCCGGATTGTCTAACAGAGTGCAAAAGACCGTTGATTTCCTCCATCTCACGAAGAAATCTATCCCGGTTAAAGGGAGCCACCTCCGTAAGTTGCTCCTGGCTACGGTTGACAATATAGTCAGAGGCATTAATTTTTTTGTCTGGATTGATGACGAATTTACCTGTGGAGTTCTCAACCTCAACGAACTGCGATAATATCTGTGCATCGGTTTCGTAGGCTCTTATTGGAGTCGGTTCATTGAAAACGGTATCATCATCACGACAGGATGATAGAGAAAACCCGACTGATAGCACTGATGCTAAAATTAGAAGTCTGTTCATATCTATGACATTCGCCATTGGCTCTATGGAGAGATTAAATTTATAAAGCAGAAACGTGAGCCAACTATGCCACGTCTTAGTTTGTAGGTCGTAGGAAACCATTTGAGCAGATGTAACAATAGCAGCCCACGCTATACGCGTGAGAACCACTATGCTATCCTTGCTCGGTTTCTGAATTTCCTACGTTCACAAACTACAAGATACGCATAACGTTTCTTATTTTTCCAATATGTCGTGACGGGATTGCTCCCAATCAATCGCAAAGTTACGACTTTTTGCGTTACACGTCAATAGCCTGAGCAAAAAAATAAGTTTGGTTTGGTTCTATATATAGATATATAAACTGAACCAAACCTATACAGATATGCTGGGCAAAAGAGAAATGACCACACTGATTTTTTCTTTTCTCCAGCCCCATATCTCCACATCATACTTGCCACCGAAAGAAGAAAATCAAGGCAAACAACCGCAATTAAAAATTGCTAACGCCTGCAAATTAAACCTAAATTCATGCTATACGCTTTCTACAATTTTCGCTATAAGTACATATTTAGTACACTTAAAATTATGCTATCTTCTGTATATCAGTTAATTAAATATCATACATTAAAACACCGGATGTCCTGCCTTTCAAGCTCTTTCGGGCGTAAATACTTGAACAGCAAATATAGTTCCGTCAGCGAGTTGGAGATTGTAGTGCCCGACAGGAACGTGGCGCCCAAATCCCTGCCGGTACGCTCCTGAATAGTGCGTATGGCAAAGAGAAGGTTGAGGGCACGTTGGCTCCCCTCGGAGTTGCCGAGTCCTGCGACACGATTGTGGCGGGTGTTAAACATCAAATTTTTGAACTGATGACTTTTATCGGAAATTTCCGATAAGAGCCATTATCAGAACTTTTTGCGACTAC
>CAJTZS010000010.1 GCA_910584055.1 uncultured Muribaculaceae bacterium
TTTAATGATTTTACTGTATTATTAACATATAGAAATTAGTTTAAACAACTTCATTATGAACATCCTCAATATTCAAGTAAACCTACAAATTTAGGGGAGGAGTTAGCATTAAATAATATACCCGCTCCTATTGACTTGTTTATTAGGGATGATATATCAGATAGTGGACGAGCATCAAGTGGTGTTGAAGACTTTTGGAGTAGTCCGGATATATGGATAAGAAATGAAAATGATGGAGGACAAACACATGAATTTCCTTATTATACACCAACGCATAAAAATGTGTATATATATGTAAAAGTACATAATAGAGGATGGGTATCTAATACGAGTAATGATGGTAATTGGCTTCATATATATTGGGCAAAATCTGCTGCTGGTCTAACTCAAGCATCTTGGAAAGGATTGGAACAGTTTAATGGTAAAGTGACAGGAGGGCACATTGCTTCAGTTAATGTTGGGCTGTTAGATCCGGGTAAAACAAAAGTTCTTGTAATTCCGTGGAACTTACCTGAAGAATATGTCTCAGGCCCAGCTGATGATAACCATTTTTGTCTTCTCGCCCGTATTTTTAAATCTGAAGAAGATGACGAGGTGCCTCCAATTACCATTACCCCTTGGTATGATGTTGTTTCTGATAAATGTGCGGCTCAAAGTAATGTTAGCATCATTAAAGATGAAGGATTGTGCAAAGGAATGAAACTTCAAATGACCAATGTTTATGACAATGATCATGAATATACTTTGGAAGTAAAAATACCTAATAAAATTGATAGTGAGATTTTCGATTTAGCAAAGATATCATTGGAAATGTCTGAGCCGCTATATGAAGGATGGTTTAAAGGAGATTTACAACAAGATAATCTAACGTATTATCCCAATATAAAAGAAAGGACAGTGTATCTTAATTCAGAGGCGAGCAAATTAAAATCAATATTAATGAAAGGGAATGAACATCAAGATTTCGTGTTGAAATTTAATTTTTTTAAAGGGTCATCTGAAACAAATAAGCACTACAGTGTTGATGTGATTCAACGGGATAAATTAGGCAATATAGTTGGAGGAGAGAGGTTTGTAGTATATTCACCAGATATATCTGATGAGAAATTCGGAATAATAAAGGATATAGATAGCAATGGAGTTTATATGCTTACGGCAGATATTGATGAAGAAAATCAATCATTTATATGGGTCGACTCAGCAAATGATATTATTGGAGTAACAAAATCAATTGTGGTGGATAGTAATATCGGCCATAAATCTAATGGGTGTGTTAAGGCTATTGCATACAATGATAAAGGTGAAATTAAAGTTGCAAATACAGATTTAGAAGAGAATAATTATATTGAGTCAATTGAAAACAATAAAATTTCAATTTGTGTGAAGATGAAAGACAGGGTTGACGGCAATGGCAATCTACTCCAGATGATATCTGTATTGGGAGATGGTTCAACACAAAAGATGTCGAAAATTATTGAAACTGGGAAGGATTCTATTACTCTTGATATAACAACTCTTCCCCATGGCATTTATTGCATATCCTATATAAAGGATGGCAATATATTGGATTCAAAGACTATTAAAATTTAGAATTATGGAAAGAGTAATAAAAATTTTCACAATTTTTTCGATTGTCATTAATGCATTCTTCGTGAATGCGAATGATGATGTAAGTTATCGGGAAATTGTTATAAACGAATATGGAGGTCTTGCAGCTTTTTCAGAAACCAATAGTTGGGTTGATGTTGATTCTTTAATCATTCGAGGTAAATTCGGGGTTGAGGATTTTAAGTTGGTTAGCGATTGGATTAACCAGGGAAAGATTTGTTCGCTTGACTTAGTCAACGCCGAGATTGAAAATGCCGAAATTCCGGATATGGCGTTCGCATATACGAGAATACGCGGCATCGCTTTGCCAGACGGTCTTGAAAGAATCGGAATCGGTGCGTTCTATCAATCTGAACTAAGATATGTAAACATTCCTTCTTCCCTTTCAGAAATAGGAATGGGTTGTTTTCATCTTTGTATGAAATTAAAGGGTAAGTTAACGCTTCCCGACAAAATAGAGGAGATTCAACATTCATCTTTTGAGGGGTGTGCGATTTCTGAAGTATCATTGCCTATAGCGTTAAGGCGTATAGGAATCAATGCTTTCAAGAATAGTTCTATTCAGACTGTAGAGTTCCCGACAGGATTGAGAGAAATTGAGGATGGCGCATTTGAAGGATGTTCTAATCTCAGCTGTATTATTATACCTGATGAAGTCTTTTACATTGGGCGCAACAGCTTCTCTCGCAATGATAATCTCAAACAAATAACATTAGGCAAAAGATTGATTTATTTAACTGATTATGCATTCAGCAATTGCTCGTCTCTCGAAGAAGTAATAATTCCTGGCAATATTAAGCAAATTGGTATTGGTGCATTTATAGGATGCGAGAACTTGAAAAGTGTTTCTTTTGGGGAAGGTATAAAACGAATTAAAGAGTTCGCTTTCAAAGACACAGGAATAGAGAATCTAAAATTCCCCACAACAATGAGCCAATTAGAAATGCAGAGCTTTTATAATTTATCTTCTTTGAAATCAGTAATATCATTGTCTCCATATGTTTCTGCAATATCAAGTCTTGTGAATGCCGCCACAAGGGAATTTGATTCCAATGCATGCGCTTTTGGAGGAACTACGCCAAAAGATGCTCCCGTCTATGTTCCAGAAGAATATTTGAGCAATTATGAAAAAGAAATAACCGGATGGGGGTATTTCTCAACTTTGCTTCCACTTAAAACGCAATCTGATGTGAAGGAAATTGTGTCAAGTACTGATTATAAAATCAATAAAGACAATAATCGAATTGTAATAAATATTTTATCTTCGGCTGATAAAGCTAATTTTTCAATTGATTCAATATCGGGGCTGAGAATCTGTTCCGGTTTGTGTGAAGGATATTTTTGTTCTGAAGAGCTAACTCCTGGAATTTATATAGTAAAGATGAGGAATCAGTCAATAAAAATAGTCATATGATTCGTCTTGATATCTTCCGAATATTTTATGTGAAACAATACATTATATTTTCAATTGGGAAGTCTGCACTGTGAAGTGCGGACTTTTGTTATGTATTGAGGAAATCAGCGACGATGAAGGTGGAGCCGCCGATGTAGATTATGTCGGACGGATTGGCGGCGGCCGTGGCGGCTGTGGCGGCGGATTTTACGGTGTCATATGTGCCGGAGATTCTCAGGCCGTTGGTTTTGCATTTTTCAGCGAGGATGTTTGCTTGCATCGCGCGTGGAATCGAAGCCTGTGTGATATAATATGTTGCATCGCGGGGTAACAATGGGAGGATGTGGTCAACGTCTTTATCCGATACGAAACCGATGACCATATGTAGCCGCGAATCGGGGTTGATAGCGTGTTTTTTATCCAGAAGCCTTTCAAGCTGATGCATATTGTAATTCAACCCGGCTTCGTTGTGTCCGGTGTCACATATCGTGAGAGGTGTCTTGCTTACGCGCATCCATCGACCCGCAAGCCCCGTATTGTCAATAACATTCTCAATGCCATTTGCAATCTTTGCGGGTATAAGCTTTATTCCGGTTTCCATTAATGTGCTGACAATCGTGAGGAGCGTGTTTATGTTTTTTTGTTGATACTCACCTGCTAAAGGAAGGTGAAACTTCCCGATTAATGGAGACTCGCATTCCCATCCCCATTCAGGATCTTCCCTGAATGAACTCAAGAGGGGGTGGCTGTAAGCTTCTGTCAGGATTGCGCCGACTTCATTTGCACGATTTAGGAAAACCGGTTCTGTCTCTTCGTCGGCTTCGCCTATAACACATGGAATGCCGGACTTCATTATTCCTGCCTTCTCCATCGCAATCTTAGCGAGAGTATCTCCTAAAAACTGCATGTGGTCGAAGGAGATGTTCGTGATTGCCGTTAAGACAGGAGTTATTATGTTGGTTGAATCGAGTCTTCCCCCCATTCCTACCTCTATCACGGCAATATCTACATTCTCGGCGGCGAACCAATCGAAAGCCATCATCATGGTAAGTTCGAAAAAAGAGGGGCTGATGTCATTGTCACTTTCCTGCCAACGATGAGTGAAATCCACAACTTTCTCTTTAGGTATCATTTTACCGTTGATTCTGATGCGTTCACGGAAATCTACGAGGTGCGGGGATGTATAGAGGGCGGTTTTATAACCATGTTCCTGAAGCACGGAGGCAAGCATATGCGATGTGCTTCCTTTGCCGTTGGTGCCCGCTATATGTATGGACCGGAATTTACGATGGGGATTGCCAAATAGGTTGTCAAGAGCGATAGTGCGCTCCAGCCCCGGTTTGTATGCCGCCGCTCCAACACGT
Organism: uncultured Muribaculaceae bacterium; assembly: GCA_910584055.1. GTDB lineage: Bacteria > Bacteroidota > Bacteroidia > Bacteroidales > Muribaculaceae > Lepagella. The sequence continues at coordinate 4,366 of CAJTZS010000010.1, forward strand.
GAGAACATAGGCAGCTGTGAATACAGGAAATCAAGAGACTCTTTATATTTATCTTCGATATTTTCCATGTCAGTAATATAATGCGAAGCCGGTTATGCCGGCGAGAATTATTATCAGGATAGGATGGATCTTAAATGTCTTCTTGCCGATTTTTATAGGGAAATAAGCCAATATGAAGGCAATGGCGCATATGCCGATGTTCATCCACATCTGCCATGAGATGCCGTTAGGATTGAAATTGGCGGCGTTCATCAGCATTATGGCAGCAGAAGCTATCAGGCCGACCACAACGGGACGCAAGCCGGAGAAAACGGCTTTGATGGCGCCGCTTTCGTGATGTCGGCGAATGAAATGCGCAGAATAGAGCACCAGAAAGAAACTTGGCACCGTCACTGCCAACGTCGCGAGGACAGATCCTAAAAGTCCCCATCCGATACCCTGCAATGCCGGATCCACGCTCCCCGGGGCGACGAAACCTATGTATGTGGCGGAATTGATTCCGATTGGTCCCGGAGTCATCTGGGAGATTGCCACAATGTCAGTGAACATTGTTTCGGTGATCCAGCCGGGTTCGACAACGGCTTTTTCGACAAGGGAGAGCATCGCGTAGCCACCTCCGAATCCGAAGATGCCAATCTTAAGGTATGCCCATATGAGTTTGAGATAGATCTGCATGTTTTTGGGGGTTATGGGGTTATGGGGATGAATGGGGCTTAATAGGGTGGTATGGGAATGTGGGCACGGTTAGGAACGGGAGCGGCGGGGTATCCACCAAAGGAGGAAGCCGCCGAGAGCTCCGAGTATTATGTAGAGGATAGGGCTGGAAATGAATCCGAGGTCGAGGGATATCATCAAAGCCACGATAAGGGGAATCCACACGGTTTTCCATCCTAATTTAGCTGCCTTGGCTGATGTCAGGACAGGAGCAATTATCAGAGCTACGACAGCAGGACGGATACCCATGAAGATAGAGGATATCACCCGGTTGTTCTTAATCATGTCTGGAGTGAGGAATATGGCTATTGCCAGGATTATCAGAAATGAGGGCAGTATTGTGCCGAGGGAAGCGATGATGCTGCCGCGTGTTCCACGCAGTTTGTCGCCAATAGCCGTGGCTATGTTAACGGCGAGAATGCCCGGCAAACTTTGCGCAACGGCTAAAAGGTCAAGGAAATCATCGCGTTCAATCCAGTGGTATTTGTCAACAATCTCACGTTCGATTATTGATATCATTGCCCATCCGCCACCGAAAGTGAATGCCCCGATTTTAAAAAAAGAGGCAAATAGTTGCCAAAGAGGGGTTTTAACTTGTTGTGTTTCTGCTTGCATGGAAAATTTGTATAAAATCATATCGGAATGCCGACAGATGTCGGCATTCCGATATGCAAAATTAATATATTCCTGTGGATGACGCAAATCCGTTAATAATTCATCGTCATTTTTTTGATGTAAAGGATGAGTGTCAGCAGGATCAGACAACTGATGGTTATAACCACGATTCTTGCTTTTGCCCTATAGTTGGGGTCTGCAAACTTACTTCCTTCTTTTTTCGCCTGTCGGTTCATATACAGTCTGCTCAAAGGCAGCATCACAGCTGCAATCCAACCGATCAATACGATAAGGTACACAGACATGTAATCAATATTTATGGTCGGTGGATTCAAGGGTGGCGGGAGTCAGTTTCTTTTTGTCCATGGCTCGCCATACGTAAACGATGTAAGCAAGAACGAAGGGTATGAGTAGCGAAACATAGCTCATCGTCTTCAATGTGAACTCGGAAGAGGAGGCGTTGCGTATAGTGAGGGAGTCCATCGGGTTCAGCAACGAAGGATAGAAGGCAGTGTCACCATAGCCGGCAACCCAGAAGAGAGATGCAACCACAAGGAAAGTTCCGATACCTGTAAACCAGATGCCTTTGGTGAAATGCTTTGACAAACATGATTTCAGCCAGCCGAAGAGCACGAGCACCACACCGAGCAAAAGAGTGATGCCTGCCCACCACATATCCGTATAATTGTGGAAATATTTGAACGGCGTCTCCTGCACGTCGATGGTGTGTATACCGTCGGATACTACGGTATATCCAGTAGCTGTGAGCAACAAGGCAAGGAACCAAAGGAAGAAAACAAGGAAAATGCCTCCGTTGATGAGGGCTTTTGCCTTAAGCGTTTTAAAGAAATCGGGGTCATCTGTTATATTGTTCATCATATAGAGACAGGCCTGTGTCCTTGCAAGGAAAAGGACTGCAACTCCCAGCACAAGGTTCTTCCAGTTGAAGATTGCTTCGAAACCATGAGTGGATGCCCATTGGGAGATCACCGGAGCCGAACCATCGAGGAGGTTGCCGCGATTCACTGTGAATTCACCACCGAAGAAAAACATGGAAACTGCCACTCCCAGCAGTACGCAACCGACGCAACCGTTTATGAAAAGGAATATATCGTATGTCTTGGTGCCGTATATGTTACCTTTCTTGCGGCGGTATTCATAGCTGACGGCCTGCACGATGAAACTGAAAAGGATGAGAATCCAGAGCCAGTATGCACCACCGAAACTGGTAGAATAAAACAATGGAAAAGATGCGAAGGCTGCGCCACCGAATGTGACGAGAGTGGTGAACGTCAGTTCCCATTTGCCACCCATGGAGTTTACGATAAGGTCGCGGCGTGTTTCAGAGCCTGCCGACAGAATCATCGACTGGCCGCCCTGGACAAAAAGAAGGAACACCAGGATTCCGCCAAGCACCGAGACGAGAAGCCACCAATAATTTTGAAGATATTCGAGAGTCATCTTTGTTAATGTTTAATTTGGAATGTTTAATGTTTAATGGTTAATCTCAGGCAAGGGCTTTCTTTGATTCCTTGCTGATCTGGCGGCACATGATGCTCACCTCGGCAATAAGGAGGACGGTGAATATCAGGGCGAACAGCCAGAATGTGACGATTACCGATGATGCGGGAACGGCGGAAACGGAAGCCATGGTCGGTAGAAGATCCTGTACTGTCCATGGCTGACGGCCTACTTCCGCGACTGCCCATCCGGCTTCCGAACAAATCCACATAAACGGAACTGAGACCATGGCAATCCATTGAAGCCATACTGATTTTTGAAGTAAAGTACTTTTGTAAACCAAAAGTAGCACAACAATGAAAAAGAGGAGGAAGTACGACCCGAGGACAACCATGACACGGAACATCACGAACGTGAGACCCACCGGAGGTATAGCCTCATTCACGGAGTTGAAGTATCCATAGCCAAAGAAGCGATAATTCTCTTTCAGGTTTTTGAGGGATGATGCCATGGCCGCTGAATCACCGGCTTCGCGGGCTTCTCCATAGAGCCGCAGTGCTTGCTGCGCTTTCTTTCCCATCGCGATGCGGTCGGCATATGAGACTGTATTTATCGTATCTCCTTCCGCATTCATGTCAACGCCATTGATTATGTCGGTGATACCGGGGATAAACGCGTCTGCATCGTGTCGGCCGAGGATTGAGAGACCATATGGCAGTGAAATATCGAAAAGATATTCATCCTCATCATTGTTCCATTCCTTGTCGGGATTGAGCACTGCAACTGCGGCGAGGCTCTGACCCTGATGACCATGATACAAGCCTTCCATAGCTGCCAGTTTCATGGGTTGATGTTTTGTGACTTCCACTGCCGAACCATCGCCTGTATACATAGTCAATACCATTCCGACAAGACCGAACCATGCGCCGACTTTAATTGAACGGACAGCGAACTCTACATTACGTTTCTTCCAAAGGAACCAGCAGCTTACCCCTATTACGAAAACGCCTGACAATGCCCATCCGCTCAATACGGCATGGAAGAATTTATTGACTGCAATGCCGGAGAACAATGCCCAGAAGTTGTCCATAACGTTACGCATCTGCTCCGGGTCGAACTCCATTCCGACGGGATATTGCATCCATGCGTTCGCCACAAGAATCCATAGGGCGGATATTGAAGCGCCGATTGAAGTCAGCCATGTTGACGCAAGGTGAAAGCGGGGACTCACTTTGTTCCAACCGAAGAACATCACGGCTACGAATGTAGACTCCATGAAGAACGCGAGGATGCCCTCTATGGCAAGCGGCGCACCGAAGATATCTCCGACAAACCATGAATAGTTGCTCCAGTTTGTTCCGAACTCAAATTCAAGGATGATGCCAGTGGCCACTCCTATAGCGAAATTTATTCCGAAAAGCCTCATCCAGAATTTAGTGGCGAGTAGCCATTTTTCAGACTTGGTCTTGAGATAAATGCTCTCCATGATTGCAACCATCACCGACAGCCCGAGGGTGAGGGGCACGAAAAGCCAATGGTAAATGGCCGTGATGGCAAATTGAAGCCTCGACCAATCAACAACTGTAGTTAGATCTGACATTTTGTATAATGTTTAATGTGAAATGTTCAATGTTTAAAGTGAAATTAGCGAGAGGTTAATTCATGGCGCACATGCTCGGCGCGGTCCTCGTCGTTTTCAAAATTAGTGGATAGGAAATCGGGAAAGAAAAATAATTTCATCACCACAAAAAATATGAAAAGCTTTATAATAATTATGAGCCATAAGGTTTTGCCCACAGTCATTTCCCTGAAGCCATTGTAATAGAACAGCCAGATATTTTTAATTCCTTTTTTTGCGGATTGAACTATATATGGAATCATTTTAGGTGAAAGTCAAGAGGTTTCAGGTATCGGACAACAAATTTAACAAAAAATTATATTAAAAGGAAAAATCATGAGGATTTTTGATTAACTTTGCAAAGAGAAGCATCCTGTATTACAATAAGTGCAGGATATGGATTGCGCTAAGATATTGACAGCGCCCCAATAAATAATTACTTTAGGACTAACTAAGAAGTTTCTACAAATATGGCTCTTTGGTTTGAATGTAAGGTTAGATATGACAAGATGCAGGAAAACGGGATGGTAAAAAAAGTTAACGAACCGTATCTCGTGGATGCCTTGACTTTTACAGAGGCGGAAGCTCGCATCATGGAGGAGATGAAGCCATTTATTTCCGGTGAATATTCCATTTCTTCAGAGAAAAAAACAAAAATATCCGAGATATTTTTCAATGAATGTGGGGACCGCTATTATCAGGTGAAGGTGAATTTCATCACTCTTGATGAAAAAACCGGAACGGAAAAGAAGTCCGCGACCCTTATCCTTGTTCAGGCCTCCGATTTTGAGGATGCCTTGAAAAACTTTCTTGAAGGGATGAAGGGAACGATGGGGGATTTCGAGATTGCATCAATAACCGAAACCCCGTTGATGGATGTCTATCCTGCGAATCTTGGAGGAGGTAATAATAATTAGATTTAGGAATTGATGGTCGCAGAGGAGATAAAGGAACTACAGCGGGAGATTCCGGAAGGAGTCGCCCTTGTTGCAGTCTCCAAATTCCATCCGGTCTCAATGATCCGGGAGGCATACGATGCCGGGCAGCGTCGGTTTGGAGAAAGCCGTGTCCAGGAGCTGCTTGAAAAGATTCCACAGTTGCCGGAAGATATAGAGTGGCATTTTATAGGACATTTACAGACTAATAAAGTTAAACAGCTCATAGGCAAAACATCCTTGATTGAAAGTGTCGATTCTGAAAGGCTCCTCGACCTTATTGATTCGGAATCAAGAAAAGCCGGGGTGACTACGCGTGTGCTTATGCAGGTGCATGTGGCCAAAGAGGAAACGAAATTCGGATTCCTGCCGGACGAACTGATTGCATATTTCAAGGACCGTAAGTTTGAAAACCTTACGAATACCCATATCTGTGGAGTGATGGGGATGGCTTCGAATACCGAAGATATGGCGCGTGTCAAGGCTGACTTCGCGAAGATACATGATGTGTTCCGTGAAATTGCCACTGATGAAAGCCTCGGACTCCGTGGTTTCACCCAGATTTCAATGGGCATGAGCCATGATTGGCGGCTGGCAATTGAAGAGGGTGCGACTATTGTAAGAATAGGTAGTCTTATCTTCGGGGAACGAGTCTATTAGACTCCTTCAAAGTTTTAGAAAAATTGCAGTAACTGATTAAATGAATGATGATTACGATTAGCATTAGAATTTAATAACCATAAATATATTAACTCTATCATGACTCAATCTACACAAAAGCGATCCATGGTCGCTATCATCACGATGTTTTTCATCTTTGCGATGATATCTTTCGTGACAAACATGGCCGCCCCCTTCGGCAACATATGGGGATTCAAGTATGAATGGGCAGGTATGGCCGGCAACCTTATGAATTTTACCGCCTATCTGTTTATGGGTATTCCGGCAGGCAACATGCTTATCCGTTATGGATACAAGAAAACCGCTCTCATCGCTCTTGCAGTAGGAGCTATAGGTCTTGGAATTCAGTTGCTCTCGAGTGTTGTGGGCGGTAATATAGTGGTGATCGGAGGCGAGAATCCCACCACGCTCAACCTGTTCATCTATCTTCTCGGCGCACTTGTCTGCGGTTTCTGCGTATGTATGCTCAACACAGTCGTCAACCCTATGCTTAACCTTCTCGGCGGCGGCGGCAACAAGGGCAATCAGCTTGTACAGACAGGCGGTACGCTCAATTCACTTGCCGGAACTCTGACTCCGCTTCTCGTTGGTATGCTTGTCGGCACTCTGACAAAAGACACAACAATGGCTGCTGTAGCTCCCCTCGTAATCACAGGTATTGCAATATTTGTTCTTGCATTCATCGTGATTTCGTTTGTAAAGATTGAAGAGCCCCAGTCAAATCTCAACAAGGTGAAATATGAGCACAGCCCGCTCGCTTTCCGTCATTGTCTTCTTGGCGTTATCGCTATCTTCTTCTATGTAGGTATCGAAATCGGTATTCCCGGTGAGCTCAACGCATGGATAAGCCGCGAGAATTTTGAAGGTGCGGCAGCAGTGGCAGGCTCTTTGGCCGCCCTCTATTGGCTCATGATGCTTATCGGCCGTTTCCTCAGCTCGATCATCAGCGGTAAGGTTTCTACCCGCGCACAGATGATCACGGTTTCTTCGGTTGCCATCATCCTTGTGCTCATAGCTATCTTCCTCCCTGAGGAGATAACGTTCAAATCGCCTGAAATCAGTGCCCTCAATATTATGAGCGGAGAGGTGCCTTTGAAATGTCTCTTCCTTTTCCTCTGCGGTCTCTGCACATCTGTTATGTGGGGAGGAATCTTCAATCTTGCTACTGAAGGTCTCGGCAAATACACAGCCAAGGCTACCGGCCTTTTCATGACGATGGTTGTGGGCGGCGGTATAATGCCGTATATTCAGGACTGGATCGGCCGTACAGCCGGATATGTAAACAGCTACTGGCTCGTTGTTGCCATGCTTGCATATATCCTGTATTATTCCCTTATTGGATCGAAGAATGTCAATAAGGACATTCCTGTAGGTGAAGAACCTATTGATCTCAGAGATCTCTAATCAAATAAATGCACTCCGGTGGACAGTAATGTTGCAATTACGTTTGCCGGAGTGTTTTTAGCATATAACTTATAGAATTATGGACGTCAAAGTCATGAATGATGCCGCCAATAATCTCCGCGTCTTGATCGCAGAGATGGTGGAGAAGTCTAAATCCGGTCACCCCGGCGGCGCTATGGGTGGTGCGGACTTTATCAATGTATTGTATTCAAGTTTTCTCGTGTATGATCCCGAAGATCCGAAATGGTTTGCCCGCGACAGGTTTTTCCTTGATCCGGGTCATATGTCTCCGATGCTTTACAGCATTCTGGCGCTGACCGGGAAATTTACAATCGAGGAACTTCAGAACTTCCGTCAGTGGGGGAGTGTCACGCCTGGTCATCCCGAGGTGGATGTTGAACGGGGAATAGAAAATACTTCCGGTCCGCTCGGTCAAGGGCATGTGATGGCCGTTGGCGCTGCGATAGCGGAGCGTTTCCTCGCTGCCCGCTTTGGAGAGGTTGTGGCGCATAAGACCTATGCGTTCATTTCAGATGGCGGCATTCAGGAAGAGATTTCACAGGGAGCCGGACGTATAGCCGGTAAGCTTGGTCTGCATAACCTCATAATGTTCTACGATTCCAACAAGGTTCAGCTGTCAACGCATGTCGCGGATGTCACCAACGAAGATACTGCAGCAAAATACCGTGCATGGCATTGGAACGTAATTGAGGTTGACGGCACTGATCCCCTTGCAATGGCAGGTGCCCTTCAGGCAGCTTTGGAAGAGAAAGAGAAACCGACTCTTATCATCGGTCATACCGTTATGGCGCGTGGCGCTGTAGATTCAGAGGGTAAATCGCTTGAGGGAGCAATTTCCACTCATGGGCAGCCGCTTTCGGCAGCCGGAGCGGACATAGTGAAAACTGTAGTGAATCTCGGTGGCGATCCTGAAAATCCCTGGATTATCCGTGAAGATGTGAAAAAACTCTATGCTGACAGGGCTGAAGAATTGAGGAAGATAGTTGCTTCGCGTCGTGAGGCATATAAGGAATGGGCGGCAGCCAATCCCGCAAAAGCCCAGGAACTTCAAGATTATATAGATCTTAAATTGCCTGCGCTTCCCTGGGATTCCATCGAGCTCAAGCCCAATATGGCAAGCCGCGCCGCTTCCGCTTCTGTTCTCGGTTTCCTTGCCGGGCATGTAGGCAATATGATTGTTTCGAGTGCGGACCTTGCTAACTCTGATAAAACAGACGGTTTCCTTAAAAAGACCACAGTGCTTTGCAAGGAAGATTTCTCAGGCGGTTTCCTTCAGGCCGGAGTGGCAGAGCTTACCATGGCTTGTATCATAAACGGTATTGCCCTTCACGGCGGAGTGTTCGGTGCCTGCGCCACGTTCTTTGTGTTCTCCGATTATATGAAGCCTGCCATCAGAATGTCTGCCCTCATGCAGCTTCCGGTCAAGTTTATCTATACGCATGATTCGTTCAGGGTCGGAGAAGATGGTCCGACGCATGAGCCTATCGAGCAGGAAGCTCAGATTCGTCTGATGGAGCAGATTACTAACTTCGGAGGTCGTCCTTCGGCACTTGTGCTTCGTCCAGCTGATTCTGCCGAGACTGTCGAGGCTTATAAGCTTGCAATGGAGAATGTCCACACACCATCAATTCTCATATTCTCGCGTCAGAATCTTGAAGACCTGCCCGGTAAGAATCGCCGGGAGGAGGCGAAGAAAGCTGCCCGGGGTGGCTATGTAGTGGTCGAGGCCGAGAATCCGGATGTCGTTCTCGTCGGGAACGGAAGCGACGTAGCTCTTCTTGTTCATGCAGCCGAGGCGTTGAAGGAGGAAGGGGTTGGAGCGCGCGTGGTGTCAGTTCCATCAATCGGTCTCTTCAACAGTCAGAGTGAGGAATACCGTCGCAGCGTAATCCCCGCCGGCGTTAAACTTTTCGGTTTGACTTCCGGGTTACCCGCAACCCTATATCCTTTGCTCAACGGCGGGGAATATAGGTTTATGGGAATGGAACGTTTCGGGGCATCGGCTCCCGCCAAGGTTCTTGATGAAAAATTCGGGTATAATACGGAAAATGTATTAAAAAATATTAAACAATTTTTAGGAAAGTAGTGTTTATATGTAAAAAAGTACTAACTTTGCAATTCGAAATTAACACTGCAAATGTGAAATTTAACAATTCGACATTGCGCATGGTTTGTTAGTTCTTATATAAACGCCTAAAATAAAGACAATTATATAAATTAATTAATTTGTTGTTTTATGAAGAAAAGTGTATTATTTACTCTCGCTGTTCTTGCTGCCGGCGCTTTCAGCGCAAATGCGCAGGAGGTGACCTATGTTGAGGACTGCTCGCAGGGTTATCTTATGAACAAAGCCAAAGACAACTGGTTTATGACAGTTCAGGGTGGTTCCAATATCCTTTTTGCAAAGGATAATATCCACGCAGAACTTAAGAACCGTTTCGGTGGCAATGCCGCTCTTTACTTCGGTAAATGGGTAACTCCTACTTTCGGTTTCCGTTTCGGTGGTCAATATCTTATGACCAAGGGCGCTACTCAGTATTGGGGTATGTTCCGCAAGCAGAACGAAGGTCAGATGGCCAATGGTTACTATCCCGAGAAGATGCAGGCTGTATCTCCCGAGTTTGATGTCCTCATCAACCTCACCAACTGGTGGTGTGGCTATCGTCCCGGCCGTGTTTACAATGCAGTTCTCCACGGAGGTGGCGGTGCAATGTTCACATTCCGTCGCGCATACGACGGCAAAGATCTTCGCTGGCGTTCTGCAAAGAGCACTCCGCTCTTCATCAACGTTGGTCTGCAGAACAACTTCGCTGTCAGCAAGAATGTAGACATCTTTGTTGATGTTGCTTATCAGCTTTTCAAAGAGGGTGGCGCTTACAATCCTCACTACGCACAGGATCTTCAGCTTTCTGCCGGTCTTAACGTTCATTTCGGTAAGAAAGAGTGGAACTGCCCGACAACAGCTGTATGCCCCACTTGGAAATATACAGATGCAGAGGGTGACGCTCTCGTAGCTCGTCTCGCTCAGGCTGATGCGAAGATTGCAAGCCTTCAGAAACAGCTCGACGAATGCCTCAAACGTCCTGTTGAGAAAGTAAGCTGCGAAGGTCTCGCAACTGTTTACTATCCCATCAACCAGTATTCACTCTCAAGCCGCGAGAAAACTATTCTCAAATCAATGGCTGAGGTTATGAAAGAGACTCCCAATCAGAAATACATCCTTACAGGTTGGGCTGACAACTACACAGGTACAGACGAGATCAACACACGTCTCCGCAATCAGCGTGTAAACACTGTTAAGGAGTTCCTCGTTAAGTGTGGTGTTGACGAGAACCAGCTCGATGCTCGCATCGACGCTAACAACTTGACTGACTTCGGTGCTAAGGGTGCTCCCCTTGATCGCGCTGTGACAATCAAGCTCGCTGACTAATCAAGTCGCCATATATAATAAAGAAGGCTCGCAATTGCGAGCCTTCTTTATTATATAATGTTTAATGTGCAATGTTTAATGTTTAATGGGTGGGGGGATTATCTTTTATCTAATAGTATCTGCATGTCGGGAAGAGGGGGAATCTCAATTGAAACCGGTTGCTTGGATACTGGATGTATGAATTCTATTTTATGTGCCTGGAGAGATATTCCACCATCGGGATTGCTGCGTCGGGCTCCATATTTCAAGTCTCCCTTAATGGGATTGCCATTATCTGAAAGCTGGGCGCGGATCTGATGTTTCCTGCCGGTAAGAAGATTAACTTCGAGGAGCGTGTATCTTTCGCCAACAGTTATTGTCTTATATTGTAAAATTGATTTTTTTGCTTCAGGAGTATTTTTGTCTGTGACGAATGTTTTGTTTATTCTGCCATTCGATAAAAGATAATTCTCGATGGTTTTTTCCGGAGCGTGAGGTTTGCCTTCAACGAGAGCCCAGTATGTCTTGTGTATCTCACCATCGCGGAGCATCTTGTTCAGGCGTTCGAGGGCTTTTGATGTCCGTGCAAAGATCACAAGCCCGGAAACGGGGCGGTCTATGCGGTGGACCACTCCACAAAACACATTTCCCGGTTTGTTGTACTTCTCTTTGATGTATTGTTTTACCATCTCGGAGAGAGGGATGTCGCCGGTTTTGTCACCTTGCACTATTTCCCCCGCCTGCTTATTGACAATGATAATGTGGTTGTCTTCGTAGACTATTTCCATAATAAAAAAGCCGACTTAAAAGTCGGCGTTAATTTAGTAGCGGGGGCAGGACTCGAACCTACGACCTTTGGGTTATGAGCCCAACGAGCTACCACTGCTCCACCCCGCGGTGTCATTTACGGGTGCAAAGTTAATACTATTTTTTTGACCGTGCAAATATTTTGAGAGAAAAATCTTTAAAATTATGTTAAACGGCATTTTTTTTTAACTTTTTGTGTCATGTATTAAAATTGATGGGTTGTATATTGATGAGAATTGAAGAAAATTTGTTAAATTTGCTCAATAATCCGAATTATGTGCAATTCCAATGCAAGCATATTTGTTACTATATAAAGGCTTGCGGTGGGGTAAACAGACTGAACTGAAGAAATGGTGAAGAAAACTCGTGAAAAATTTATAGAGGTTGCGCGTCAGCTTTTTGCCCGCAAAGGTGTGGAGAACACAACGATGAACGATATCGCCTCCGCTTCCGACAAGGGCCGACGTACGATTTACACCTATTTCAAAAGTAAACGCGAGATATTCAATGCCGTGATCGACAATGAATCGGAGCAGCTTCTTGCCCGTCTCCGTTTTATTGTGGCCAAGCCCATATCCCCTGAGGAGAAGCTTCAGGAGTACGTGGGATGCCGCCTTCAGACGATGCGCGAGATAGTTTCCCGTAACGGATCGCTGCGCGCAGGCTTTTTCCGGGATGTAAGGAAGGTTGACAGGGCGCGGTCCATTATCACACGCAAGGAAGCGTCCCTATTAATGGAGATATTGCATGAAGGGATTGAATCGGGTGATTTCAGGATCAAGAATGTAAAGGAATGTGCTCTTGTGATTGTTAATGCCATTCACGGTCTTGATGTTCCCTATATCCGTGACAGCCTTTCGCAGTATGGACTCGGAGACGAGCGTATACAGAAAGTGATAGCGGATTTAATACTTAACGGTATTATTGTGAGATAAGTAAGTGAGATAAGTAGGTAAATATTAAAGGATATAAGTAATGTATATCAACTCAATGGGCATATATGTGCCGCAAGGAAGGGTTTCAAACGAGCACTTCTTTAACGTTAACGGTCTAACTTCCGAATGGATAGAGCAACGCACCGGTATAAAGACACGCTCAAAAGCGGCTGCTGATGAAAATGTGGATACGATGGCTATTGCAGCGATTGAAAACGCGGTCAAGACTCTTCCCTACGATGTAAAAGAGGTTGGATTGATTGTTGCTGCCCATTATTGCGCTTATGACACCGTGGCGACTGTAGCTCACAAAGCTCAGAGATATTTCGGGATTAACGGCGCCAAGGCTGTCTATGCCTCATCTGCCTGTTCCTCATTTATCAATGGCCTTGAAATAATAGAGGGATATTTTGCGATGGGAAAGGCTGATAAGGCCCTTTTGATTTGTAGCGAACAGAACACCTATTATTCAAATGAGTCTGATCCCAAGAGCGGTCATCTCTGGGGAGATGCCGCCGTGGCTTATTTTATTTCAAAAGAGCGGCAAGACGAGAAGGATATAAAGATTCTTGATGTATACACGGAAGGCCTTGGCGATCTTGGCAAAGGCCCAGGAGGAGTCTGCCTGCGTCCGAAAGAGGACGGAATAACAATGCCCGACGGCAGGGATGTATTTATCCATGCTTGCCGATATATGATACATGCGCTCAACAATTCTTTGAAGAATGCCGGTCTTGAACGCAATGACATATCCCGGTTTATTTGTCATCAGGCAAATAAACGTATAGTAGCGCAGGTGGCTCATCAACTTGATCTTGGAATGGAGCGTTTCATCAACAATATCGAAGAACTCGGCAACACCGGTTCCGCTTCCGCGCCGTTGGTGCTTGCGCAGAATGTCGAAGGAATCGAAAAAGGGGAGAAGGTTGCCTTGATGGTTTTCGGAGGGGGATATTCATGCGGCTGCTTTATTGTGGAGAAATAATAACTGACCCAAAATAACATAACATATTTATGAAACTTCTTGAAGGAAAGACAGCGGTCGTAACCGGCGCTGCAAGAGGAATTGGCAAGGAAATTGCCTTGAAGTATGCATCCGAAGGATGTAACATCGCGTTTACTGATCTTGTTATTGACGAGAACGGGAAAAAGACAGAAGAAGAGATTGCCGCATACGGCGTGAAATGTAAAGGATATGCCTCCAACGCTGCGGATTTCGCTGCTACGGAGAAGACTGTAGAGGAAATCAAGGCAGACTTCGGCCGTATTGATATCCTCGTTAACAATGCAGGTATCACCAAAGACGGTCTCATGCTGAGAATGACAGAGCAGCAGTGGGATGCAGTGATTGCAGTCAATCTGAAATCCGCTTTCAATTATATCCATGCAGTCCTTCCGATCATGATGCGTCAGAAATCCGGCTCTATCATTAATATGGCATCGGTTGTGGGTGTTCACGGCAATGCCGGTCAGTCTAACTATGCCGCATCCAAGGCAGGCCTTATTGCATTGGCAAAGAGTATAGCACAGGAAGTCGGTTCTCGCGGTATACGTGCGAATGCGATTGCCCCCGGATTTATCGAGACTGCAATGACGGAGGCGCTTCCTGCCGAGGTTCGCGAGGAATGGTGTAAGAAGATTCCGTTGCGCCGTGGCGGAAAAGTTGAGGACATCGCTAATGTGGCGACATTCCTGGCTTCGGATATGTCCGGTTATGTCACCGGGCAGGTTATTCAGGTTGACGGCGGTATGAACATGTAATCAATGAAACCGAATAAATATGCAGTGATTGTCGCCGGCGGGGAGGGAAACCGCGCCGGCGGCTCTATTCCCAAGCAATTCCAGTTATTGAAGGGAGTGCCTGTTTTGTGGTGGTCTGTAAGGGCTTTTCATGAAGAAGATCCCTCAACGAAGATTATCCTTGTGCTGCATCCCGGTTTCCTTGACGACTGGGATATAATGTTTTCCGAGCTTCCTGAGGAAGATCGGAAAATTCCGGTGCATATAAGTTGTGGAGGCCGCTCGCGCCTTGAATCCGTGAAAAACGGACTTATGTCTGTTCCTGATGAGGATGCTCTTGTAGCTGTTCATGATGCCGCACGGCCATTGGTCACTCCGGAACTGATAGCCCGCGGGTGGGAGGCGGCCCGGCGATATAAAGCTGCTGTACCGGTAGTTCCGATGACGGATTCCATACGCCGCTTGGATGGCGATGCGAGCCAGGCAGTTCCGCGAAAGGATTATGTAAAGGTTCAGACCCCTCAGGTGTTTGACGCTTCGTTACTCAAAGCCGCATATCATCAAACTCTTGGCTCCGGCATGACTGACGATGCATCGGTTGCGGAGGCTGCCGGACATAGTATCTGTCTTTTTGAAGGCTCACCGTATAATATGAAAATTACCGGTCCGATGGATTTGCTTGTTGCCGCCACATTGATGGATATTGCTACTTCTAAATAGACTCTAAAAGCTTGTCTTTTCTTGACACCGACATAAAGTATTTGAAAGGGGTTGGTGATAAACGCGCCAAGCTTCTTGACACCGAACTTGAGATCCGCACGTTCGGAGATCTTTTATATACGTTCCCATATAGATATGTCGATACCAGCCGCTTCTTTAAAATATCCGAATTTTCGGGTGAAATGCCGTCTGTGCAGGTGTTGGGACGTTTTGTCGGTTTCACCACAGAAGGGGAAGGTCTGAAACAGCGGCTGAAGGCATCGTTTTATGATGGAAGTCGCTTCATGGAGGTTGTCTGGTTCTCAAAAGTAAGTTTCTTTAAAACCGCATATCAACCCGGAGTCCCTTATGTATTGTTCGGTAAACCGACGCAATTCCGCGATGTCTGGCAGATGGCGCATCCGGAGGTGAATGCCTATGATGCCGCCAAACCTCCCCAGGGATTTCGAGGGGTCTATTCGATACCCGATAAATTGCGTAAACGCGGATACTCCACGAGATTGGTTTCGGATCTTGCGAAAAACCTTTTCAGTAATTCCCGGATAAACGAAGTCGGCGAGACTTTGCCTCCTGAAATTGTAGGGAGGTATTCATTGATGCCCTTGCTCGAAGCTCTGTCAAACCTTCATTTCCCCCAGACTCCCGAGAGATTGCAGAAAGCGCGTGAGCGTATGAAATTCGAAGAGCTGTTTTATCTTCAGCTTCATATTTTAAGGTATTCGCGTGAACGGGGGAGGCGGATTAGAGGTCATGTGTTGACGCATATAGGGAAATATTTCAATACGTATTACAGCAACTTCATTCCCTTTGATCTTACCGGAGCGCAGAAGAGGGTTTTAAAAGAGATCCGCAATGACATGCGCACCGGCAGGCAGATGAACCGTCTGCTCCAGGGAGACGTAGGCAGCGGAAAGACAATGGTTGCATTCATGACGATGCTGATGGCTGCCGACAATGGCTTTCAGTCTGCGATTATGGCGCCGACAGAGATTCTTGCCTCGCAACATTACGAGACAATACGGGACTGGGGCGACAAGATAGGGTTGAGGGTAGAGCTGCTGACAGGCAGCACGCGGACAAAAGCGCGGAAAGAGATTCACGAGGGGCTCTTGTCGGGGGATATTCATATAATAGTCGGTACGCACGCCCTGATTGAAGATAATGTGCAATTCAAGAATCTCGGACTCACCGTGATTGACGAGCAACATAGGTTCGGAGTGGCGCAGCGTGCAAAGATGTGGAAGAAAAGCCCGGTGGCTCCTCACGTTCTTGTAATGACGGCGACCCCCATTCCGCGAACTCTCGCCATGACGGTTTACGGCGATCTTGACGTCTCGGTAATAGACGAGCTCCCTCCCGGGCGCAAACCTGTTCAGACTTATCTGAAATTTGACAATTCCCGTATGGAGGTGAACCAGCTTATCAATCGGGAGCTTAAGGCCGGGAGACAGGTTTATATTGTCTATCCTCTTGTAAAGGAGAATCCAAAACTGGAATTGAAGAGTGTGGAGGAGGGTATAGAGCGAGTGAGGGGAATGTTCCCGGATGTTAAGGTGTGCATGGTTCATGGCCAGATGAAACCTGCGGAAAAGGATTATCAGATGGAACAGTTTGTCAGCGGGGCGGCGCGTATTCTTGTGGCAACGACTGTAATCGAAGTAGGAGTGAATGTCCCGAATGCTTCGGTGATGCTCATTGAGAATGCCGAAAGGTTCGGACTGTCGCAGCTTCACCAGTTGCGGGGAAGGGTCGGTCGCGGCGCAGATCACAGTTACTGCATTCTTATGACTAAACATAATATTGCAGGCGACACCCGTAAACGTCTCGGGATAATGACAGAAACGTCTGATGGCTTCCTCATATCTGAAGCAGACATGAAAATGAGGGGACCCGGCGATATGGAGGGAACCCAACAGAGTGGAATAGCGTTTAATCTAAAGATAGCAAACCTTGCGAGCGACGGGCAGATATTGAATGTGGCACGCCAGGGGGCAGAAGCTGTGCTGAATGCCCATCCTGAGCTTTTGGAGACACCGGCATCCGGTGTGGAACAATATCCGGGAGATGAACTGCCGTTGTCGCCTGCATCCGTTAATATTGTTAGAAACGAATTGCGAATACGCTTTTTAAAGTCCTATGACTGGTCGCAGATCAGTTGACGGTTGTAAAAAAGAGAAAATATGAGAGAAAAAGAGTTCCTTCCACTCGTGAAGGAAAAGTTGGGAATTGAAGAACTAAATCCGATGCAGCGGCAAATGATGGCTCAGGCATCGGAAACGCGAGACATAATACTGCTGTCCCCGACCGGGTCAGGAAAAACGTTGGCATTTATTTTACCGATGCTTAAGATTCTTAAACCGTCTACCGGTAGGGTGCAGGCTGTCGTAGTGGCTCCGTCGCGGGAACTGGTTATTCAGATATCAAAGATTGTGAATGCCATAGCGGCCGGATTTAAGGTTACTCAATTATATGGAGGACACAAGGTTGAGGATGAAGTGAATTCATTGTCTGCAGGCACGGATATCATCGTGGCCACTCCGGGAAGGTTGCTCGATCATATCAACCGCCGTAACATCGATGTATTGCCCACCAGGATTCTCGTGCTCGATGAGTTTGACAAATCACTTGAGCTTGGTTTTGAAAAAGAGATGAAGAAGATTGTAGACCGGCTCAAGAACGTGAGCCGTTACATTCTGACATCGGCCACGCGTGCGGAAATCCTTCCGGATTTCTTGCGTTTGGACAATCCCGTCACTATAAATTATCTTGGAGACAACAAAGAACTTCATTCCCGTCTCCGCGTGCACCGGGTGGATTCGGATATCAACGATAAACTCGACTCTCTTGCATCATTGTTGCGGACTCTTGCGAAAGGGGAACGCAGTGAACGTTCCATTATATTCGTAAATTATAGGGAAAGTGCAGAGCGAGTGGCGGATTATTTGAGTAAACGGGGCTTTCCTGTCGTATTATATCATGGAGCTCTTGATCAGCATGAGAGGGAAACGGCGGTGGCAATGTTTAATAACGGCAGCCGGCCGTTGCTTGTCGCGACTGACCTTGCAGCCAGAGGGCTTGATATAGAGAACGTGAGATCCATCATACATTATCATCAGGCCTTAACCCCGGAAACATATACCCATCGTAACGGGCGGACGGCCAGGGTTGACCGGGACGGGGATGTGTACGTGTTGGTAGGGCCGAAGGAAGATGTCAAGGAATTCACTGATTTTGACGATACTTTCTATCCGGATACGGCTGCCCCTTCTCCTGAATTACCGGAATATGCCACAATCCGCTTTTCTGCTGGTAAAAAAGAGAAACTATCCAAAGGGGATATTGTAGGATTCCTGGTGAAGGAGGGAGGCGCGGACGCCCAAGGTATCGGAAAGATAGACATTTATGACCATTATTCCCTTGTGGCCGTACCTTTCGGTAAGGTAGAGGATATTCTCCGTAATATCAAGGGGAAGAAAATCAAAGGAGAGAAAAGATTGGTTTCATTGTTGTGACTGTGGCGATTTTTTCGTAACTTTGTGGCTTAAAATGAACGCATCTAAATAGTTTCTACTTACATTGAATCTTGTTTTTTATTTAGAGCGGTTATGTAAGAGAGGTAAAAGAAGAGATAACTCAAAATTAATCGATTATAACTATGAGCAAAACAAAGAAGTTTCTGACATGCGACGGCAATCAGGCCGCAGCGCATATCAGTTATATGTTTAGCGAAGTAGCCGCGATCTATCCCATCACCCCGTCGTCGACGATGGCAGAGTATGTGGATGATTGGTCGGCAGCCGGACGAAAGAACATCTTCGGCGAGACAGTATTGGTTCAGGAGATGCAGAGCGAGGGTGGAGCGGCAGGTGCCGTTCACGGGTCATTGCAGTCCGGAGCCCTTACCACAACCTATACTGCTTCCCAGGGGCTTCTTCTGATGATCCCCAATATGTATAAGATTGCCGGTGAATTGCTCCCCTGTGTATTCCACGTTTCAGCACGTACACTTGCATCTCATGCACTCAGTATCTTCGGTGATCATCAAGATGTCATGTCTGCACGTCAGACAGGTTTCGCCATGTTCTGCGAAGGTTCTGTCCAGGAAGTTATGGATCTTGCTGCCGTGGCTCATCTTTCTTCAATAAAAGGTCGCGTGCCTTTCATCAATTTCTTCGACGGCTTCCGCACGTCGCATGAGATTCAGAAAATAGAAGCCCTCAGCGAAGAAGATCTTGCTCCGCTTTTGGATCGCGAAGCACTTGCCGAATTCCGTCAGCGCGCCCTAAATCCTGATAAGCCTGTAGCACGCGGCATGGCCGAGAATCCCGACGTGTTCTTCCAGCACCGCGAGGCAAGCAATCCTTATTATAATGCTATCCCTGAAATAGTTGAGAACTATGTTAAGGAGATAAACAAGATTACCGGCCGCAATTACGGTCTTTTCGATTATTATGGCGATCCCGAGGCTGAGCGCGTGATTATCGCGATGGGCAGTGTCACCGAATGTATCAAGGAGGTGATTGACAATCTCCGCGCCAAAGGTGAGAAGGTCGGTGTTGTATGCGTGCACCTCTACCGTCCTTTCTCGGCGAAACATTTCCTCGCTGCCGTTCCCGCCACTGCGAAACGCATCGCAGTGCTTGACCGCACTAAAGAACCCGGCGCAAACGGTGAGCCTCTATATCTTGACGTTAAGGATTGCTTCTATGGCAAGGAGAACGCTCCTCTAATTGTTGGCGGTCGCTATGGCCTCAGCTCGAAAGATACGACTCCGGCCCAGATATTCGAGGTTTACGAGAACTTGAACCTCCCCGAGCCTAAGAACCATTTCACAATCGGTATCGTTGATGACGTTACTTTCCATTCCCTACCGGTAGGCCCGGAAATCAACGTGGGCGGTAAAGGCATGTTCCAGGCTAAGTTCTATGGCCTCGGTGCTGACGGAACTGTGGGTGCGAACAAGAACTCTGTAAAAATAATCGGTGACAACACGGATAAATACTGTCAGGCTTATTTCGCGTATGACTCTAAGAAATCCGGTGGTTTCACATGTTCTCACCTCCGTTTCGGTGACGAGCCGATTCGTTCCACATATCTTGTGAACACGCCAAACTTCGTGGCTTGCCACGTTCAGGCTTATCTTCACATGTATGATGTTGTCCGCGGCCTCCAGCCTAACGGCACGTTCCTCCTTAACACTATCTGGGAGGGTGAAGAGCTTGCCAAGAACCTTCCGAACAAGGTGAAACGCTATTTCGCGCAGAATAATATTTCGGTATATTACATCAATGCCACGAAGATAGCTCAGGAGATTGGTCTGGGCAACCGCACGAACACCATCCTTCAGAGTGCATTCTTCCGTATAACAGAGGTGATACCCGTAGATCTCGCCGTGGAGCAGATGAAGAAATTCATCCAGAAATCATATGGCAAGAAGGGTGAGAATGTCGTGAATATGAACTATGCCGCTGTTGACCGCGGCGGTGAGTATCACAAACTTGATGTCGACCAGGCATGGGCAAATCTTGAGGATGAGCCGGCAAAGGCTACGGATGCACCCGAGTTCATTACAAACGTCGTGCACACTATCAACGCTCAGGACGGAGACTTGCTTCCTGTCAGCACCTTCGCAGACCGTGCCGACGGCACATGGCAGCAGGGGACAGCCGCCTACGAGAAACGTGGTGTCGCCGCTTTCGTCCCCGAATGGAATCCGGAGAACTGTATCCAGTGTAACAAATGTTCTTACGTATGTCCTCACGCTTGCATCCGTCCGTTCGTGCTGACACCGGAAGAGGCTGCGGCAGCCCCATTTGGCGAGGAGCATTCGATTCCGGCTATCGGCAAGACATTCACCGGGATGCGTTTCGTTCAGCAGGTTGACGTGCTCGACTGTCTCGGTTGTGGCAACTGTGCCGATGTTTGCCCCGGCAAGAAAGGTGAGAAAGCCCTCAGGATGGTTCCGGAAGAGAGCCAGCTTCCGCAGCAGGAGAATTGGGATTGGCTTGTCAAGAATGTCAAGAGCAAAGCTGATCTCGTCGATATCACGCTCAATGCCAAGAACAGCCAGTTCGCGCAGCCTCTCTTCGAGTTCTCCGGTGCTTGCTCCGGTTGTGGCGAGACTCCTTACCTGAAGCTCATATCCCAGCTTTACGGCAACCATCAGATGGTGGCAAACGCTACGGGTTGCTCTTCAATATATTCCGGCTCCGTTCCTTCCACTCCTTATACAACAGACGAAAACGGTCATGGTCCGGCATGGGCTAACTCGCTGTTCGAAGATTTCTGCGAGTTCGGACTCGGAATGTATCTCGGATATGAGAAGATGCGTGCACGCCTCGAAGACATTTGCAAGAAACTCGAGGCTGACGCTGATGCGCCGCAGGCTTTGCGCGATGCCGCCAAGAACTGGTATGAAAATCGCGAAGACGCTAAGCTTTCTCATAATTATGGCTACGATTTCGCAGAGGAGGCAAAGAAATATGCCGACAAATGCGACACATGCAGGACAATTGTGGATTTGCGTCACTATATGACAAAACGCAGCCAGTGGATTGTCGGTGGTGACGGTGCAAGCTACGACATAGGTTTCGGAGGCCTTGACCATGTAATCGCATCCGGCAAGAATGTCAATATCCTCGTCCTCGACACCGAGGTTTATTCAAACACGGGCGGTCAGTCATCCAAGTCAACACCTATCGGTGCAATCGCCAAGTTTGCTGCGGCGGGTAAGAGAATCCGTAAGAAAGATCTCGGACTTATCGCAACAACATATGGTTATGTTTATGTAGCACAGGTTGCCATGGGTGCGGACAACGCTCAGACCCTTAAGGCTATCCGCGAGGCAGAGGCATACGATGGACCTTCATTGGTGATTGCATATGCTCCTTGTATCAACCATGGTATCAAGAAAGGTATGGGTAAGAGCCAGGAAGAGGAGAAAGAGGCGGTAGAATGCGGTTACTGGCATCTCTGGCGCTACAACCCTGCATTGGAGGCAGAGGGAAAGAATCCGTTCTCGCTCGACTCAAAGGAACCGGACTGGAGCAAGTTCGAAGACTTCCTCAAAGGAGAGGTTCGTTTCGCATCGCTTTATAAGATGTTCCCGCAGGATGCTGATGAACTATTCAAGGCAGCGAAGGCGAATGCCCAGTGGCGTTACAATAACTACAAGCGTCTGTCGCTTCAGAACTGGGGTACTGATCCGGAGTTGACACCTGAAGAGGAGGCACTCCGCAAGATGTGATACATTTTCACATATTAACATATTTATGCCGTTTAAGGAACCGTCCACTAAAATGGACGGTTCCTTTTTTTATAAAATTTTCATAAAAAAAGTTGATAAATGTGAGTATATAAATTTCATTATTAACTCTTAGTTGTGTTTAAATATTCTTAAAATTTATACTACATGAAACAACTTTTCAGATCAATGCTCGCAGGCATCGCGGTAACCGGGTGCCTGATGTGCTCGGCGGAGACAGTGAATGTGGTGACCGTCAATAAAATGTCCGGTGAGCCGGTGCATTTTTTAGTCTCCGAATCTCCTCAAACCCGATTCTCGAATGATGAAGTGACAATCAAGACCAGAAATCAGGAGCTCAAAGTTCCGCTTGAGGATTTCAAATCAATTGCTCTTGATACGCAGGATCGTGTCAATACCGGAATCGAAAGTATTTACAATGGACACGTCTTGTTTAGCGTTACGGACATTGCGCTTGAGGCAAGCGGCATGAAAGCCGGTTCGGAAGTGGTGATATATGATATGACAGGCATCGCGCATGTACGCAAGATTGCTGATGGTGACGGTGCCGTGACTGTATCAATTGAAGATCTGGTGCCCGGAGTATATGTGGTCGCCACAGAGTTGTCAAATTTTAAATTCGTGAAACGATGAAACAGAAATACCTTTTCATGTCAGGACTTATGTCGGTGGTGTCCATATCCCTTGCATTGGCTGAAACACCGGCAACAAAGCGCGTGGCTATACATCATGCCGGTTCAAACCAGTCAACATATTATAATCTCGGCTCTGAATTTTATATCGAGCATGGAGAGAGTGATACTTATGCCAATGGCGGAAAACATACAATCACCGTACACAATGGAAATACGGTGAAGACATTTCCTGCAGGTAGCGTGGATCTGATCAAGGTTCAGAACGCCGTCGCGCCCACAGTGACCCTTTCGGCACAATCCGATTGGAAGGTGCTTTACGGCGCGCAGGAGACCTGCGGTATAAGCGGTTGGAGCAATCTGATTGACGGAAGTTTAGGGTCAAGAGTATCTACGCCAATATATCCCGGCTATAGCAACAGTCCGGAACTCGGAAATTATTATTGGGTTATTGACCTTGGAGAGGAATGTGAAATAGCTTCGGTAAGTGCGGATTTTCTCGGAACGGGAGCAGGAGCATCAGGTTATGACTGTATGCCACAAACCTTGAATATCTACGGCACTACTATAGCTCCCGGTATCCTTCCGGATGATGTGATCAATACGCTTTCAGAACCTACCGGAGATCCTCTTGCAGAGAAGAATCGCGAAGCTGTAGAAGCTATGAACGAGTATGACGCAAAAACAGCATGGTCAAAAATAGCGACGGCTTCTTACAGCGCACAGGCAGCAGGCTTGCCTGCACTTAAAGCGGTAACTGACGCTCCTGCGACAGTACGTTATATAAAGGTGGAAGTGGTGCCGTTCAGTGGAGGGACAGGCGACAGATGTTTCGTGCATGAAATCTATGTGGAAAAATATGTGTCACGCTATACGTCTGTCATTACCGACAAATCTGCATGGAATGTTGTATACGGAGCGCAGAACACTTGCGGAGAGAGTTCTTGGAACAATCTAATTGACGGAAACAACGGCACTCGTGTGGCAACTCCTATATATCCGGGTTATAATAACAATCCAGGTCTCGGAAATTATTTCTGGGTGATTGACCTTGGTAGCGAGCGTTCCATCATTTCTGTAAGTGCTGACTTCAGTGGTGTCCAGGATCCTTATGATTGCACGCCGAGCACTATAAAAGTTTATGCAACTAACGATACCCCGGAGACACTCACGGATGAAGATAGAAGTTTGCTTCAGGCATCAGCTTCCGATCCTCTCGATGAAGATCATAAAGCTGCATACAAGCGAATGAAGGCGCTTGAAGAAAAACTTGACTGGAGAGAGATAGGCGTTTCATCTTATTCAGAGCAAAAAGCCGGACTTCTACCTTTGAAAGTTGAGACAGAAGAGCCTGTAAGCGCACGTTACATCAAGGTTGAAGTTGTTCCTTTCGAGGATAAGACCGGAGATCGCTGTTTTTTATATGATATTGATGTGGAGCAGGTTGATGATGATCCGGATACCGTAGCCCCCAAATTCGACAAGTCAGAATGAGGCAGACAGGAGAGACAGGTATAGGTTTATTTTAATGATACGATTAACCACATAAGAATTCATCATGAGAAAATATGTTTACGCGATGATGTCATTGCCAGTGATTTTGGGCGCGGCATCATGCAGCAGTGAGAAAGAGAACGGACTTTATATGTCTGAATCCAACGAAATCCATGTTACGACCGCAGTAAACGAGCGTACGCGCGCCGGTTACACTACGGAAAATCTCAGAAGTTTCGGGTTGATCATCGGAACCGATGATCAGCAGACTTCTTATCACAAGGAGATGACTAAAAACGGAAGCGAATGGAACACGGCAGATGGCTCCGCGATGTATTGGGCAAGTCGTTCCTCTGCGTCATCCGTGATAGCCTATGCACCTTATCGTGCCGATGAGATTAACAGCCGCTCAAAAATAGAGGTGGATGTAGAGACGGACCAGTCGACAGAGGCTGGGATGGAATCCTCAGATTTCATCGCTATGAAAAACGGCTCGTTTGTTCCTGACAGGGATCTTACCGCGGATGGTAAGATAGCCGTAGAGATGAACCACATGTTCGGTAAAGTGATACTCAATGTACAGTATCCTGAATTTTATGCGCAGGCAGATCAGTCGAATCCAGTGAGTGAAATAACCGTGGATGGTCTGAAGGTCAATGCCATTCTTGATTTCGACACATGGGATGGTACTCGTGACAGCGCGGCTCTTGCCCTTGACGGTAACGGAGAGGCGGCAGCGATCATACCATATTCCGAAAGTTTCGATGTCGCGACACGAAATGCAGTCTACGAATTTATTGCCGTACCTCAGACCTCCGATATTGAAGTGAGATTCAAGGTGGCAGGCATACTTTACAGTTGGAAATATAAGGCGTTTACTCCCAAAAGCGGTTACGTTACCACTGTCAACCTCACGATTGACAAGCAGGGCGTTTCGATGGATGACGATGTCAATGTCAATCCCTGGGATGAAGGCGACGAGATATCGGGAAATCCCGAGGAGGGGGCTGATCCATTCACTGTAAAAGAGATTACTGACAAGAGCGCATGGGGAATAGCTTACGGGTTCTGTTCGATGCCTTTCGGATCATATGACGCTCTCTTCGATGGCAATCTCGATGCTGCCAATGGTGTGTTTACCTACGTAATCGATGGAATGCCAAATTCTCCGAATCTTGGTATTCCTTTTACGGTAGTTGATCTCGGCAGTGTGAAATGGATTGCCGGAGCCGGCGTTCAGGTTTCGTATCATGATGTGTTGCCTAAGAAAGTTGAGTTCTTTGTCACGGATGCCACAGATCTTGGAGGGGTCCTCACCGACGGACAACTGAATCAGCTTTATTGTCGTGCAGACCCCAATGGCGACTCATGGGCTAATAGCGAGGACTTCCGCACACTTTGGACCAATATGAAGACTTCGGATGCAGCTGTTAATTGGACAAAAATCGGTGAGGTAAGTCTCGGTGCACTGACATCTGAATGGGGGAATAAAGCATATAATTTCGAACTTGACGAGGGAGGTCTCGCAGCCGACTACCGATCACGTTACATTAAGCTTGTAATTACGCCTTTCAGTGCTGAGGAGGCATCGGTACTTGGGGGCGACAGGGTTAAGCTCACTGAATTATTTGTGAAAGAAGTTACGGCACGCAATGGTGAAGCTGTAAAGTAAAACATCGTGGGTAAAATCAGAAGGTAAAAAAAGATTGTTTTTTCATTAATTTTTGCAATGGGTACAACAGTAAAGGTCATACTTGCACTCAGACGGTTTATATTGACCCATGACAAAGAGCCGACACCAGAGGAGGTTGTGAGAAACTGGGAAGTAATAGAGAGAGGTTATGCACACATTAAAAGGCGCAGACGCAATCTTGTAATTTCCGGAGCGGCGGCAGCAGCTATGATTCCGCTTGGTGTGTGGCTGTTGTTGTCGGAGCAATCAGGATCGCATTTATCCAGAGAGAAGATAGAGGTCTATGCACTCCGCACCCAACCATCGTATGGGGTGAACGGTGCTTCGGAGGTGACTATTGTTATGTCTGACGGCAGTGAGGTTCAGGCGCGGAGTGAAGAGGTGGTCGTGAATCATGACGCTGACGGCAATCTGTCGCTCAACCATGAGCCGGTTGCTGTTAGCCGGGAGGATGACGATGATTACAATCAGCTGATAGTGCCTTACGGATGCAGGTCTAATCTGACACTTTCCGATGGATCCCGAATTTGGATCAATTCAAACAGC
The DNA here is from genome assembly GCA_910584055.1 of uncultured Muribaculaceae bacterium. GTDB lineage: Bacteria > Bacteroidota > Bacteroidia > Bacteroidales > Muribaculaceae > Lepagella. Next base: position 31,055 of record CAJTZS010000010.1, read on the forward strand.
CGTGTGGTGTATCCGGCTAAATTCGAGGGTGAGCGCAGGGAAATATATCTTGATGGAGAGGCATATTTTGAAGTTAAGACAGACAAGACCATGCCGTTCATTGTCAAGACCGCGAGAATGAATGTCGAAGTTACAGGCACCAAGTTCAATGTGTTTGCGTATCCCTGTGAAAAGCAGTCGGAGGTGGCTCTTGCCCAGGGCGCGGTTTCCGTCAGCAACGCCTCATCGTGTCAGAAACTTGTGCCGGGTCAGCTTGTATCCGCCGACCGGTCAGGAGTTCTGTCGGCACCACACAACGGAGACGTGGCATCTCGAATCAGCTGGACAAAAAACTTACTCGTTGTCGACAATGAATCTATAGAGACAGTGCTTAAACGCCTTAACCTATACTACGGAAAGCGATTTGATACTGACACGGATCTGAGTGGGATATACTTATCCGGGAAACTGGATATGTCGGGAGGTCTGGAGTCCATCCTCAGCTCAATATCATTTTTCCTGCCTATAATATTTGAAGAAGATGGTGATTCGAAATATATTGTCCACTACCATTGACATATATTGAGATTCACATAAAACAACTTAACAGCATTAAAACTTAAATTACTTGTGAACTGTAAACATCATAAACGAGACATCAGACGCTTCTTCCTTGCGCTGATGGTCATGGCTGTGTCGCTGGCGGCAAGTGCCGCGGCACCGCAACAGGTCAGTATTCGCGTCAAGGACGCTCCTTTGCGAGATGTTATTGCTGCGATAGAAAAAGACTATGGTTATGTGTTCGTGTATAAGCGCGGACTCATGGATCTTGGTCGCAAGGTAAGTGTCAATGTAAGCAAGGGTTCGGTTGAAAGCGTTCTCGAACGCATGTTCGACGGCACAGACATAGAATGGGATGTCACTAACCGTCAGATAGCCCTTAGGAAAGGAACCGCTAAGGAGAAGCCCAAGACAGATAAAAAAGATGCCTTACACACAATTACGGGAGTCGTGACGGATGCCGTGACCGGGGAGCCCCTGATTGGTGTCACGGTAGCGGTTAAAAACGGGAAAACCGGTGTGATGACCGACATTGACGGCAATTACAAAATTGAAGTCAAGTCGAACCAGGAGCTGACATTCTCGTATGTCGGTTATACGCCTCAGACATTGACTGTAGGAGACCTCGGTGTGCTTAATGTCGCGCTTTCTTCCGATGATCAGATGCTCAGTGAGGTAGTGGTTGTGGGTGCCGGCAAACAGTCGAAGATTTCGGTGACCGGTTCTGTAACTTCTGTCAAGGGTCTTGAGCTCAAGGCTCCGTCATCATCGCTTACGAGCAATTTTGCCGGCAAGCTGGCGGGAGTGATATCGTCCACTACATCGGGCGAGCCGGGATCCGTATCAGAATTCTATATCAGAGGTGTCGGCACGTTCGGTGGACGTGCCACTCCTCTCATATTGCTTGACGATGTGGAGATATCTTCTTCCGATCTTAACCGTCTTCCGGCAGAATCGATCGAGAGCTTTTCAATTCTGAAGGATGCTTCTGCCACTGCCATTTATGGTGCACGCGGTGCCAATGGTGTTATGATCATCACAACAAAGAAAGGTATGGAGAATACCCGTGCGAAGATTAACGTTTCGCTTGAATGTTCTTTTCTGCAGCCCGTCAACAGGGTCGAATATGTTGACGGTCCCACGTGGATGACACTTTATAACGAAGCTCTGACCACTCGCACCGCAACTGCTGCTCCACGATATTCATCACAAACTATTGAAAACACACGCAATAACATAAACCCTTATGTTTACCCTAATGTCGACTGGTATGACCTTATGTTCAAGTCAAAAACCATGAACCAGCGTGCCAACGTCAATCTCACGGGCGGTGGCTCGAAAGTGACTTATTACATGGGTCTTCAGGTAAATCATGATTCCGGAATGCTAAAGGTTCCCAAGACATATTCATTTGATGCAAACATCAACGATTGGAACTATATATTTCAGAACAATCTGAGCTATAAGCCAACACCGAGCACCACTATCCTTATGCATCTGAATGCTCAGTTCGGCAACAGAAAAGGACCCGGCATGAATATGACGAATATATTCAATTCCGTATACAACGCAAACCCCGTGTCTTTCCCGGCTGTCTTTCCTGCTGAGGATGGCGACGACCATCTGCGTTTCGGTAACTCATACCAGACGGCAGACAGGCTTAACGTGAATCCGTACGCCCAGATGATGAGCACGTATGGAGAAAGCACCTATTCCACTATCAGCGCATCCTTGCGCGGTACACAGCAGCTCGATTTCATCACCGAGGGACTGAGCGCCACCGTGCTTGTGAATCTTAAAAGTTATGCCACATCGGATTACGTCAACACAATAGAGCCCTATTACTACGAGGTAATGGGCAACACTTGGGATCTTTCCGACAAGGATTTTTTTATCACCCGTATGCTTCGCAAGGGTACGGACTATATAGCGCAAGGCAATATCAACCGATTCAATGACCGCACATTCTATCTTGATGCAAGACTCAACTATTCGAGAAAGTTCGGTCCTCATGATGTCAGTGCCCTCCTCATGTATATGCAGCGCGAATACAGAAACGATGTGCTTCCCCAGCGCAATCAAGGGTTGTCCGGTCGCATCACATACAACTATGACTATCGCTATCTTATAGAGGCTAATTTCGGTTACAATGGTACGGAACGTCTTGCCAAAGGGAAACGTTTCGAATTGTTCCCCGCAGTGTCATTGGGATGGGTAGTAAGTAACGAAAAGTTTTGGGAATCACTCAGTAATGTGGTGGATCATCTGAAGATACGCGGCTCATACGGTCTTGTCGGTTCGGATGAAACCGGTTTATTGGCAGGAGCTGCCCATTTCCTTTACAAAAATGAAGTTGCAATAGGTGGCGGTGGATATTTTTCGACCGGACCATATGTAGGCAACGAGACGACCAAACGAGGTCCCGGCTTCCTGAAATACGCTGTCGAAAATGCAGGATGGGAGCGAGCCAAGAAGTTTGACATAGGTCTTGACTTGCGGTTATTCAACCAGGTAGATATCACATTCGATTTTTTTACCGACCATCGTGACCGTATCCTGCAGAAACGTTCCTCATGGCCCATCATGCTGGGATATGACAGTGCTGTGCCATGGGGTAATGTCGGAAAAGTCAGCAACCACGGTGTCGAATTGAGCGTGAACTGGCGCAAGCAACTTATGCCGGATTTGAGTGTGGATGTGAGGGGAAATCTTACTTACACCGCGAATAAATATGTGTATAATGACGAGCCGGATTATCCATATGTATGGCAGACGCTTACCGGCAAACCGTTGTCAGCAACGTACGGCTATATTGCTGACGGACTCTTTTCGAATCAGGCGGAGATAGACAACCATGCCAATCAGTTTGGACTCGGATCCACCACAATGCCAGGTGATATCAAATATCGTGACGTGAACGGAGACGGTATAATCAATTCCGATGACCGCGTGATGCTTTCTAAATTTGGCACTGTGCCCAGATTGCAATATGGATTCGGAGTCAATGTGGTGTGGCGCAACTGGGATTTAGGAGTATTCTTCAACGGATCCGGTAACCGCACGCTGATGGTCAACGGAATCGCGCCTTTCTGCTCGGATGACGGCAATCAGGACCGCAACCTCATGAGCTTCATTGCCGAAGATCACTGGTCAGAGACTAATCCGAATCCTAATGCCGCGTATCCGCGTCTTGGTGTCTCCAATCCTCAGGTAGCAGGCAATCTCGTAGAGAGCAGCTACTGGATGCGCAACGGATCGTTCCTGCGTTTCAAAAGCCTTGAGCTCGGATATACGTACAAATTCGTTAGGGTATATTTTAGCGGTGACAATCTCGCAGTGTGGAGCCCATTCAAATACTGGGATCCGGAGTTGTCATACAGCTCATACCCTTTGTCGCGCACTTTTAACATAGGCGCTCAGTTCAATTTTTAAACAGCTTCTAAGTTTGGAATCAATGAAGAAGATACAATCATATATAGTAAGAACGTTTCTGACTGTATGCCTTGTGGTCGGGACGAGCGGATGTAATTATCTGGATGTCGTGCCACCCGAGACAGCGGATCTCCCCGACACGATGAAAGACAAGTCGGATGCTGTCGATTTCCTTTATTCCTGCTATTCGACTGCAGGCATCTCGATACCTCTCAACACGCTTGGCGGACTCGAAGCTTCGGCAGACGAGTATGTAAATCCGTTGCTGTGGGGTCGGCTGGGGCAGATTGCGAGCTGGGATCAGTTGTCATCGACATATCAGAGCAATCTTGGCATTTTCCAGCTGCCATGGACACTGATGTATAATGCTCTCGGACAATGCAACCTTTTTGAAAAGATATTGTCAGAGACCAGTCCAAAGGGAGTGACGTTGTCAGACCGCGAGCGATGGACCGCGGAGATAAAGTTTCTCAGGGCCTATTATCATTTCCGCTTGCTTGAGGCATACGGACCGATACCCATCATCAATCACTATTATTCGACAGACACATCCAAAGACCAGCTTCCCGGACGATCGCATTTTGATTATTGTGTAGACAGAATTGTAGGATGGCTTGATGAGGCGGCTGCAGTGTTGCCCGCAACTGTAGATAGCAATGATCTGGGTCGGGCGTCGTCCACCATATGCAAGGCATTGAAATCACGAGTGCTCTTGTATGCTGCGTCTCCACTTTGGAATGGTTCGTTTCCTGACTCCAATTGGAGGAATACGCGATATGTTACCCCCGGATACGGATATGAGCTTGTGAGCCATGCTTATGATCCGAAGAAATGGGAGCGTGCACGTATTGCGACTCAGGAGGCGATAGATCTTGCACTTGGAAAAGGCAACAGATCGCTTTTCGGAATAGAGACATCCGAAAACCTGCGTCAGAGTCAGGATGTGCCACTGCCCGATATCCCGGGAGTCAGCGATGATTTCAAGAAGAAGGTGATGCAGATGCGTTATCTCATGTCATCAGCAGAGACCGATGGTAACCGGGAGGTTATATGGGGAGTGATTGCAGATCCGTCAAAATATATACATTGGCCGTCTGATGCTTTTCCTCACAACGTGATAACCTCGAACAGCGGGGGAGCCATGGGCGGAATCTGCGCAATGTCACCGCTGCTTTACGCTGTAGAGCATTTTTATACCGCCTCCGGAGTGATACCGATGCATGACAGCAGTAAGCCGGTCAATACATGGTTCACCTCTGCCGGTTATCAGGGAAGAGAGGATATCATCAATCTCAATGATGGCAGGGAACCTCGTTTCTATGCGTGGCTATCGTTCGATGGTGATGAATTCAGCTCTCTTCTTTACAACGGTCAGCCGCTCATCGTACAGACACGTGTCTCGACAGTGCATGGCTATAATCCTGACATGTTCAACCGCGATAACAACCAGACCGGCTATTATCTCAAGAAATGGTGTCAGCCTAACATCGCGTGGCGTCCTGATGGTGCTCTAAACTCGCGGATGGTACCCGCACAGCTGATAAGGCTTTCAGAGTTATATCTGAATCTTGCAGAGTGTGATGCAGCGCTTGGAAATGAAAAGGACGCGCTTGTCAGTCTCAACGTAGTGCGCAAACGCGCCGGAGTCAGGGATGTGACGACAGCCGATTTCTCACTGATGTCACTTACCGACTGGATTAGGAATGAGAGATACGTCGAGCTGTTTGCCGAAGGTCACCGTTATTATGACGCACGCCGGTGGATGATAGCTCCCCAGGTATTTAAAAGCGGTGTCCGCGAAGGTCTGAATGCAGTGGAGAAGAAAGATCCGACATTCGAGGAATTCAATAGACGCACGAAAGTTGATCAACCGTTCCAGTGGAGCGACAGGATGTATCTGCTGCCAATTCCATCGAGCGAGATATACAACAATCCACAGCTCGTCCAGTCTCAGGGGTACTAAACTGCTATGAATGGTAAAAAAAAGAAACAATTTCTAACACGACCAATGAAGATGAGAAATAATATAAAGGCATTGCTGTTCGCGGCAGTCGCGGTGGCTTTCGCTCCCGGATGTAACGATATCAACGATGACTATGATGATCTGGTTCCGGAGGAATATGACAAGATACTGTCTTTCAAGAATGCCGGCAATGTAGATGTCGAGATGTCGGTAGCGGAGCGGGCTCATGTCTATACCATGAATGTGCTTAAGGGAGGAATCCATATAGACCGTGCTGTAGACGCTTTGTTTGAGGTGGAGACGCAGGAGTATGTGGATGTGGAATACAATGAGCGGCAGGGATTCAATTACAAGGTGCTGTCTGCAGATATGTACAGGGTGACTGATTACAGGCTGCGTATCCCGGCGGGGAGGTCGGGACTTGGCGCACAGGTTACGTTTGATGCGCCCCGTATATATGCTGAAATGATGAAAGATGAAAACAAGGGGAAAGAATTCGTGCTGCCCGTAAGGCTTACCGCCCTCGCAGATTCCGTGAATTCATCTTCCGACGAGATAATTATGCATTGCTCTGTGAAGCCGGCTGTTGTGTCGTTTATCAATGAGCGTCAGTCGGTGACTCTCCCCGCGAATGAGGAACAGGCATCTTTCACCATTGATGTGCAGAAATCCGGTGAAATAGATGTCAATGTCGGATTTGAGATCTTGAGTCAGGAATATGTCGATGAAAATTACGGAAATCCCGAAGGAATCGATTACAGGGTTGTTCCCTCGGATTGTGTGACAATAGAGCCGAAGGGCACAATCGGAGCAAAAGATGAGTTCTACAGCCATGCCTGCCTGATCGATATGGATAAGTTCAATGCCATAAGCGAGCAGTATCCAGCTGCGGTATGGGTAGTTCCTGTGAAGCTTGTATCACACGACGGATATCTGGGCGTGAACAGAGAGGTGTCGCTTATAACTCTTGGCTATCATGAATATGAGAAATCTCCGCTTAACACGAAAGAGAGCTGGCAGATAGCATATGGCACGATAGCGATGCCTTTCGGAAAATTCGAATTCATGTATGACGGCTCCGACGACGGAGAAGGCTGGATGGGATATATCAACGACGGTTTCCCGAATTCTCAGAATTTGGGTAATCCCTATGTTGTGATCGACCTCGGGGCAGCAAGCCTGATTTCAAAGGTTGAAGTGCAGCTCGGAGTGACGGGAGGAGGATTTTGGGATACTATGCCTGTGGCTGTAGACTTTTATGTGACGGGAACATCTGCTCTCAATCCGGAATTAAGTTCAACCGACCGAGGCTTATTGAACGCCACGGGCAATTATGGCGATCAGAATCATGTCAACGACGCATATATTGCACTTCACAACAGACTTCGCGAATATGACAATACCATCGAATGGGTGAAACTCGGTTCGCTCACAGGGATAGAGCCTATTCCTTCTGCAACTGGCAGATATAGTGTAACTGTGCCAGAGATTGTGCTGAATAACCGCATTTTTTCTCGTTATCTCAAAATTGTGTGTCATCCGGCTGCCTATGGTACGACACCTGGCGACCGAACCAAGATCCATGAGGTTTATCTTGAGCAAGTATTGAAAATAGATGGAAAACCAATCGATTAACCAATGAAATCCAAGTTAACAAATATTATCCTCACCGCTGCCGTCGGCATCTTTGCCGTTGCCTGCGATGACGATGTCAATCTCCCCGTGAAAGAGAACATAGTTGAATTGCCCGATGTAGAGGACACAGTGTCGGGTGAGCAATATGACTATACCCGGACGATGCAGCCCGAGCGTCCTTATATGCTCGACTATTCGCAGATGATGATGATGAAGTTTCATCTTGCCAGTCCTGACAGGAAGGGCGGCTCGCAGGTTTTTCTCAGTTATGATGATGCCCTTGAATACATAAAGGGACTTGATGCCATCTCCCGTGGACTTCCGAAGGTAGTCTATCTTGTGGGATGGCAGTATGAGGGGCATGACTGCAAGTACCCAGCGATGGATGAGTTTAACGAAACGTTGAAACGTCCGGAAGATGCCACCGCCGCAGACAGTTTCTTTTGGCTTCGCGAGCAGGCATCGAGATATAACACCATAGTGTCTATCCATACGTTGATAAGCGATGCTTATACTGATTCTCCCTTATGGCATGATTATGTGAAGAATGGATTCATTTGCCGTGACGCGAATGGAGATTTCGTAAGTCCGGGTATTCTCAACGGTCAGCCGATGTATTATGTTGACAACTATACCGAGTGGAAAAAAGGGTGGCTGCAGAAGCGTCTTGACCGGGTGGTTGACTTGTGCCGCATTCAGGATGTGAAGACAATACATATTGATGCTTTCCAGCCCCACGAGAATGTTTATCTTGATGTCACATATGATATGGCTGAGGAGGTATGTCGCAAGGTGATACGTTATCTGCGCGACAAGGGGATAGATGTCACGGGAGAATTCTGGCATGGCACGACTCGTAACGATACCTACATCGGTCTGCAGGCAGGGGCATGGTGGAATGATCTCACCTGTCACGAGAGGGCTGCGATTCCTGCATCCCTGTCGGCGGGAGGCAGGTCGGGTCAGTTCTCCTGGAATGCAAATCCGGAGGCGGCTTTCCTTTTCGGAGACAACATGATGGCGGAAACAACGCTTGATGCGGTCACATACAACGGAATCGGCAAAAGAGCTGTATGGGAAGAATTGAAAAGTGATTTCTGCCTCATGACATTGCCGTATATGTATTACAACCGTCACACGGTAGTGGAGTATCAGGCGGATGCCAAACGTGTGATATATAGCGATGGACTTACGGCTGATTATGAGAGACAGACCGTGACCCAGGGTAACATGACACTGCGCCACCGCAACGACGTGTTTATTCCGGTCCTGTGGGTTAAGGATCGTCGTGAGATAATTGCCTATTCCGCCAACGGATATAACGGAAGGACGTGGGTTCTCCCCGCAGACTGGGCAGGGGTGACAGAAGTGACAATGTGTCCTCTTGACGAGAACGGTGTCGGAGATCCGGTTACGTTGCCCGTTACCGACAACTCCGTCACATTCTCTCTTTCCTCCGGAAAAATGGCCGTCATATCCGCAAACTAAACATAAACAGTATAAACAGACATAAGCAATATAAAGATGATTCTAAATAAAATATTTACCGCCATTGCCGTGGCATCAGTCCTGTCACCATTGTCAATGCAAGGAGTGGAGCCTTCAGGTGAAAAATATGACTGGACAGTGACGCATCAGCCTGAGCGTCCTTATATGCATGATTACTCCAAGACAATGCTGATGAAATTCTATATGTCCGATCCCAACAGGGAGGAGCAGACTACAAATATACTAATGAATTACGAGCAGGCGTTGGAGATCATAAAAGGCATTGATCATGTAAGTCGCGGAATACCCAAGATTGTGTATCTTGTCGGATGGCAGTTTGACGGCCATGATGATCGTTATCCCGATTTTTCGGTGATGAACGAAGCTCTTAAACGTCCTTGTGATTCCTCCGCGCTGGAAAGTTACCGCTGGTTGCGGGCAGAGGCGAAGAAATATAACACCACCGTATCGGTGCACCTGTTGATAGGGGATGCATATACTAATGCGCCATCCTGGAATGAATATGTCCGCAAAGGGTATATATGTCGGGACGAGAAGGGGAGGTTCATGTCTCCCGGTGAGCTTCAGGGTTATCCGATGTATTGGATAAACACTTATGCCGAATGGAAAGGGGGAGATCTACAGGATCGTCTTGATAAAGTTGTGGATAAACTTGATATCGCTGATGCCGGAACAATTCATTTCGATGCATTTCTGTCCAATCCTTCGCCATGGCATGGTGTGACGAAAGAGATGCAGGAGGAGACGATGCGTAAAGTTTTGCGCTATATGCGTGACAAAGGGGTGGACGTCACCGCCGAACTTGTGTGTTGGAACGGCCGCGATCCAATGATCGGTCTTCAGCCTGCGGCATGGTGGAACGACATGCCCGCTGAAATGCGTGCCGCCACCGGGCTTTCACTCAGTGGAGGTGGAGTGAGCGGCGCTCTTTCCACGAATCCTTGGCCCGAAGTCGGTTTTCTTTTTGGTGACAATGCCCATGCGGAAGACACTTTTCATCTGAATCTCGGATGGGATGCCTTTACAAAGGAATTCTGCACTCAGACGCTTCCGTATATGCTTTTCGGCTCCCGAAAGATAGAATCTTATGACTCCGACAACAAGAAGGTGGTATATTCCGGCAATCTTGTCGCCGATGCCAAGACTATGACCCTGACTGAGGACGGCCGTGTAATACGCTCCGGCAACGATATGCTGATCACTCCGGTATGGGTGAAAGGCAAGGAGCTGATAGCATATTCAGAAAACGGTTTTACAAACCGTATCTGGCAGCTTCCTCCCTCCTGGAAGGGGGTCAGGAAAGTCGATATATTCTCCATCGCTCCCGGGGGAGACACATATGTTACGACAGTTCCCGTGAAGAAAGGGGCTGTTAACCTGACAGTTCCTGCCGGTAAAATGTATTCCCTTGTTCCAAAAAGATGACAAGGATGAAGAGACAAATGACAATTTGGGGAATTACTGTGATAGGCGGGTTGGCATCGGTGTCTTTAGAGGCATCGGTGACATCTGCGCCGGCATGGCCGCTTGTATCGATTGATCCTTATACCAGCGTATGGATGGCAACCGACACGTTGAATGCAGCAAATCCCGTGCATTGGACCGGACATGAAATGCCGATGACGGGAATCCTGACAGTTGATGGGGTTCCTTACAGGTTCTTAGGCATGGAAAGAGGCAGAATGGAAGTCATAGCCCCGCATTCGGAGCTGCATTCCTGGAGCTGCCGCTATTCGACCACTGATCCGGGAATCGGTTGGCAGGCAGTCGGATTTGATGACTCATCCTGGAAAACCGGAAACGCTCCCTTCGGCACAGTCATAAAACGGCTCGACACATGGGTTCCCGATGCCGGAACGGAGGTGGAGGGAGATGTGTGGCTTCGCCGCGAGTTTGAACTGAATACACTTCCTGAATCAGCGAAAGTATGGCTTGATGTGACATATTTCGATGATGCTGAAATTTATGTCAACGGTAATAAGGTAGCTGAGGGTTCTTCCTCCGGATCAGGTGCTTTGCACAAGAAGATTCTTCTTCCCGCATCCGCACTCTACAAATCCAATATAATAGCCGCTCATGCTTCGCATAATGTCGGAAATTACGGTACGCTTGACATCGGTGTTATTGTGGAATATATGCCGGAGGGCAGCATCAAGGCAGCTAAACAAAGAAGTGTTTCCCTCACTCCTCTTTCCACACGTTATGAAATGGAATGCGGGCCGATGGTTCTGCATCTTGAATTTCTTTGCCCGCTTTTACCCGATAATCTTGAGCTTATTTCGCGGCCGGTAGGTTATCTCCTATATAGTATGGAGAGCATTGACGGCAAGAAGCATGATGTCTCCATCACTCTTGATGCCGCTCAGGAATGGGCGTGCAATCTCGGTGGAGAAGAGATGGAAGCTGAGGTTGTAGGGTCAAATGGGCTCGTGTTCGGTAAGATCGGGACAAAAGAGCAGCCTGTGCTTGAAAAATGGGGTGATGACCTGCGGATAGACTGGGGGTATTTTTATCTTGGAGGTCCGGAAAAAAATGCCTCTGTACATGCGGATAAATATTCCGTAAGGTATGGCGGAACATTGGGTAAGATAAAAAAAGGCGAGGGTTATATGCTCCTCGGGTATGACGACATATATTCGATGATATATTTTGGTAAGCGACTGCGTCCCTATTGGAATCGGAATGATGATACAACGATACTTTCGCAGTTAGGAAAGGCAGCGGCTGAACTTCCCGAAGTGAGACGACGTTGCCGTGATTTTGACTCCAAAATGATGAAAGACGCTGAAAAATCTGGCGGGAAGGAGTATGCGGATCTTGTTGCCCTTGCCTACAGGCAGAGTATCCATGCGCATAAGCTTCTTCAATCACATGAAGGAAGGCTGCTGTATCTTTCCAAAGAAAACTTCAGTAACGGCTCGGTAGGCACAGTTGACCTCACGTATCCGTCGGCACCGCTTTTCTTGCTGTATAATCCGGAACTGTTGAAGGGGATGATGAATCCTGTATTTGAATACTGTGAGGGGTCGGAATGGGACAAACCCTATGCAGCCCATGACGTTGGTCGCTACCCTCATGCCAATGGTCAGAACTATGGCGGGGACATGCCTGTGGAGGAAAGCGGCAATATGCTCATTCTTTGTGCAGCGATAGCGCAACGTGAGGGCAGTGCAGCTTATGCAAAGCCTCATATGCCGGTATTGAGACAGTGGGCGGAATATCTTCAACAGAATGGTTTTGATCCGGAAAATCAGTTGTGCACCGATGATTTCGCCGGACATCTCGCGCATAATGTGAACCTCTCTGCGAAAGCTATCCTCGGAATGGCATCATTCGGGTATCTTTCAACTCTGACGGGTGACAATGAGGCAGGTAAACTATGGATGACTCGGGCCAGGACTCTTGCCCGACGCTGGATGGCTCTTGCCGATGACGGAGAGAAATTCCGTCTTGCGTTCGACTGTCCAGGCACATGGTCGCTCAAATATAATCTTGTATGGGATAAAGTGCTCGGCTTCGATCTCTTTCCGGAAAAGGTCTATGAGAAGGAGACGCAATGGTATCTTTTAAAACTGAATGAATATGGGGTGCCCCTCGACAGTCGAGAGGCCTACACTAAGTCAGATTGGCTTATATGGGTTGCCACAATGGCTTCGACACGTGAGGAATTTCTCAAAATCATTAGTCCTCTGCATAAATTCATCAGTGAGACCGAAGACAGAATACCAATGACCGACTGGTATTGGACTGACCGTCCGAAAGCAAAACATTATACCGAGCACGCTACAGACAAGGCATTCCGGGCACGTTCGGTTGTAGGTGGTTATTTCATGAAGCTTTATTATGATACCTTACGGGTAGCTTCTAAAAACAGTCTAAATAAAATGAAAAACAAAATATGAGACGACAACTGGTAAATATCCTTCTGGCGTTGGCAGTCACGGCTGCGAATGCATATGTGCGTCCGGAAGCACTGACTGTTGAGATGACGGAGACTCCTTTGGGTCTTGAAGAAAAAACACCTCGTTTCAGTTGGAAACTCTCAACAGACGAAAAGAACGTGATGCAGAAGAGCTACAGGATACTTGTATCATCCTCAGCCGAGAAACTTGCTGCAGACAAAGGGGATGTATGGGATTCCGGAACAGTGAAATCCAGACAGTCGCTATTGGTCCCTTTCGAAGGCTCTGAACTACAACCGATGACGCGTTATTGGTGGAAAGTGCAGACAGTCTCCGAAAGCGGTTCATCAGGTTGGAGTATTCCTTCATACTGGCAAACAGGTATTTATGAGGGTGAATCCGAATGGGGAGCAGAATGGATAGGCGGGGAGATGGATGGTGATGACATAACCGAGGCTATCCCTGCAAGATATTTGAGAAAAGAATTTGTCACGGATGCGTCTCAGATACGTCATGCGGTGCTTTATATAGCAGGTCTCGGCATGTATGAGCCTTGGCTGAACGGACATAGGGTTTCTGAAAATGTAATGCTTCAGGCTCCGACACGATATGACAAACTTGTGCTCTACAATGCCCATGATGTCACTTCCGATATTCGTAGCGGTGGATCCAATACACTCGGTGTTGTGCTTGGCAATGGCCGGTTCTGTCCTGAGAGAATGCCAAGTGTGAGATGGTTCGGATTCCCGAGGTTGTTTGCGCGTCTGGAGATCGAATATGCAGATGGCCACAGACAGACTGTAGTCTCGGATTCGACATGGAGCGTGACAAATCAAGGACCAATTCGCGCCAACAGTGAGTATGACGGCGAAATCTATGACAGTCGTATGGCTATGGATGGCTGGAACTGCAATGGTTATGATGAAAGTCATTGGGTCAAGGCCAATCTAACAGGTGGCCCCGGAGGCAGACTGAAATATCAGCTGAATCCTGGTATTGCCATAAAGGATGGTGTGCTTGCGAAAAGCGTGACCGAGACACATCCCGGAACTTACGTCATAGACATGGGGGAGAATATGGTCGGTACGCTGAATATCAAGATTCGTGGCATGCAGCAGAGAGGTGACAGTATAAAAGTCCGTTTTGCAGAGACTTTAAATCCGGACGGATCCCTTTATATCACCAATCTACGCACAGCAAAACCTTGTGATATTTATATATGCGGTGCCACAGGAGAGGAAATATGGCATCCGACATTCACATATCATGGCTTCCGTTATGCTGAGATAACCGGACTTTCATATCCACCGTCTCCCAACGAGTTCATTGGATGGGTAATTTATGACGACATGCCACAGACCGGAACTTTCACCTGTTCCGATTCCGTCATGAACAGGGTTTATGATAATGCGATCCGAGGCATACGCAGTAATTACCGAGGTTTCCCGACGGATTGTCCACAGCGTGATGAACGTTTGCCCTGGCTGGGAGACCGCACCACCGGGATGTATGGAGAAGCTTTTCCGTTTGGTAATTACGGGTTGTACCGCAAATGGCTTGACGACATAGAATCGTGTCAAAGAAAAGGGGGTGGCATACCGGATATATGCCCTGACTACTGGGACGTATATTCCGACAACATGACATGGCCTCTGGCGTATCTTACCACAGCGGATATGCTTGAGTCGCAATATGGTGACAATAGGCCTATAAAAGACCATTACGCCTCGATGAAAGCATGGATAGAGCGTATGAAGCACCGGTATATGAAAGACTGGATAATAGAGCGTGATGAATATGGAGACTGGTGTCTTCCTCCGGAATCTCTTGATCTTATTCATTCATCCGATTCCGCACGCATAACTCCTAAACCTATTCTCGCCACGTCACATCTATTTCATGCGCTTAACCTGATGCAACGATTCGCCGAGATTGCCGGTCACTCTGAAGACAAGGAACAATATGCGCTCGAAGCTGATTCTGTACGCCATGCTTTCAACCGCAGATTCTTCAATCAGAAAGGAGGCTTTTACGGCAATAATACCGTGACGGGCAACATGATTGCGCTGAGATTCGGGATGACTCCGGTTGAAGAACGCGAAAGGGTTGTTGGTAACATCGTTGACAAGATAAAGAAAGAATATGACAGCCATGTATGTGTCGGAGTCATAGGCATACAGCATCTGATGCGGGGACTAACAGAAAACGGTCATGCGGATCTGGCTTATACGATAGCATCCAACCGCACTTATCCGTCGTGGGGATACATGGCGGAGCAGGGAGCCACGACCATCTGGGAATTATGGAACGGCAACACCGCCGCTCCTGACATGAATTCAAGCAATCATGTGATGCTTCTCGGTGACCTCCTCATATGGGAATATCGTATGCTCGCCGGAATAAATCCGATGGATAAAGGTTTTGGAAAAATCCGCCTATGCCCGGTAATACCTGATGGAATGAGCCACGCGTCAGCTACATATGAAAGTGTTTACGGAAGGATCGCAAGCTCATGGCGTATTGCCGGAGGAAAACTTGAATGGACATTCACAATCCCGCCAAACACAACTGCAGAGGTGTGTCTGCCCGCTTCCTCCGGCTCATATGTGACAAAACAATACGGTTCAGGCACATATAACCTCACATCCTCATTCTGATAATAAAACCGCTTTAAACAAGTTCTAAATTTTATACTTGTGATATTGGACTCTTCCGACGAAATATTGTGCAAACTTGCATCACGAGGCGATAAGGAGGCAATGCAGGCTATTTACACCAGGTATTACTCTCTTATGCTCAATTTTGGACTTAAATATTGCGATGATGCCGAGATCGTAAGAGACTGTATCCAGGATATGTTTTTAAAGTTGTTGTGTCATCCTTCCATTCTCGGGTCAACCCGGTCTCTGCGTTCGTATCTACTGATATCACTGCGTAATCAGTTGTTTGATTTCATGCGTAATCACGAACAAAAGATAAGTTTGGAAGATTTGAATCCGCAGTTTGTGGATCTTGAAGAATTTCTACAGTTCGAAAGTGACGGTATCTCCGATGAGGAGGTTAACGAACGTAACCGTCTGATTACGGTTCTTAAGGAGCTTAACGCCAGACGGCGGATGGTACTATATCTTCATTATGTGCGGGGCATGTCTCATAAAGAGATTTCGGATATACTGGATATTAATCCACAAAGCTCAATGAATCTTCTGCATCGTTCTGTGACAAAATTAAGAAAATTGTTAAAATTAATTATTCTGATGTATTTATGAAACTGATTCATATCGTGTCAACCGTGTTGATGCTGTTTCCTTTGCAGGTCTCTGCAATTGAGGCGCCGGAACTCAGCTCCCACATCAAGCTGACGATTTCCAAGACAGTGCGCACAACCCCGAGAGACACACTCGGCAACATTGGATTGCCTTTCCCCTATAGCGTGCCCTGCATCCGCAATGGATTCCAGAATATGTTTTACTGGGATACGTATTTTACCAATCTTGGGTTGCTTGTCGATGGGGATTTCCATCAGGCACGCAATAATATCATGGATATAGCCGCCATGGTATCTCGTTTTGGATATATGCCAAATGCGACTCACCATGATTTGCTTAACCGAAGCCAGCCGCCTTACATTGCCTTGATGCTGGAAGACTATTATAAGGCAACGGGAGACATAGATTTTCTACGACAGACGCTCCCTGCGATAGAGCGTGAATATGATTTCTGGATGAAAGAACGCATCACCCCTTGTGGCCTCAACCGCTATGGGCATTCTGCCACCCATGAGGAACTTGTGGATTTTTATAACGGATTGGCGCATAGAGTGGGAGAAAATTCTTCGGTCGCTATGTCGTCAGAGGAAAGACAAAAAAAAGGTGCTCATCTTCTTGCGGAGGCAGAAAGCGGATGGGATTTTAACCCGCGTTTCGAACGCCGTTGCATGGATTACTGCCCGGTTGACTTGAATTCGCTGCTCTATGCCTATGAATCATTGATGCAGCGTTACGGCAACGATAAGAAGAAATGGGAGAAACGCGCCAACAAGCGTCTGAAGCTGATGAGAGAACTGATGACCGACAAGACAACCGGAGTGATGTATGACTATGATTATGTGAATTCACACATGAGTCCGGTTGTCAGTGCCGCCTCATGGTGGCCGATATGGCTGGGAATATCAACGAATGGATCCGATGTGCTGTTGCGTTGTCTGGAGGCTCCGCACGGCATGCATACCTGTGATCCGACGAAAGCGAAGGGGATATACCAGTGGGATGCTCCAAATGGATGGTCGGCATGTCAATATGCCGCCTACATGGCTCTTGATCGTATCGGTCGCGAGGATGATGCGAAACGTATTGCAAAGAAATATGTGGACAGCATTGTGGCCATTTACAACGCTACGGGACAATTATGGGAAAAATACAATGTCGCCGAAGGTTCGGTGAATGTAAAGAACGAGTATCCGATGCCCGGCGAATTTATGGGGTGGACAGCCGGTGTGTTCCAACATGCGTTCAAATTTTTGAATATAATGAAATAATAAAGAATATGAAGCATAGAATATTAACCGGTTTAATATTGGGGTTTGTTATTTCCGGGTATCCTTTCTTCACACTATTTTCTGAGGCTGCAGTGTCTGCTGATACACCTATTAATGATGAAAAGAATGTAACAAAGGAATTTAAGAATAGGGATGTTGAGAAATACAAGAAAATATGTAGGGAGAATATACTGAAAATAAAAAATGAGATGTATCGTGAACCCCGCGGCAGGCTAAAATATCCTTATATTGTTCCCGGAAGCGCATCATATCTGGAAAGTTTATGGGATTGGGATTCATGGCTGTCGGATATTGCATTGAATCAAATTTTAAGAGAGAGTGGAAACGATAAGGATAAGTTGAAATGTATAGAATACGAGAAAGGGTGTATATCAAATTGGCTTGAATATTGCGGCACGGAGGGTTTTGTGCCTATAATAATCACTCCCGATTCCCCCTCTCGAGAGGAGCTTCTTCAAGGGTGTAATGTCTATGAACATAACATACATAAACCCTGTCTGGCTCAGCATGTAGCGTTTATAGTAAAGAAAATGAACGGCGAAGCAGAGTGGATTCGTAATGATTTGTTAAAATTATCATTCTTTATCAACCACTATATGCAGTATAAGCGAGATAAAAACACCGGTCTGCTCTATTGGAACGATGATACCATGATAGGTGTGGATAATGATCCCTCTACTTTCTATCGTCCGCGTAACAGTTCTGCGTCCATATTTCTTAATGTAATGATGTATAAGGAGCTGAAAGCAATGGCATACATATGTCGTCAGTTGAAGTTGGAAAAGGCAGCGATCTCTTATGATGATGATGCCGATGAGTTGAAAGGTTGCATAGAGAAGCATTGTTGGGATCCGCGGGATGGTTTTTATTATAGCTGTGATTTAAATTTGTTGCCGGTATCCAAACCGGAAACATCAGGTTTTATTTTACATCAGGGTTCTCCGAGAAGTTACGATTGCCTTTTGCAGAGGTTCAGCGTCTGGAGTGGTTTTCTGCCCATGTGGGCTGGCATGACAAGTGAGGAACAGGCGAAGGAGATGGTAACGCGCAATTATAGAAACACAGATTTGTTTAATTCTCCATGGGGAGTTTTCACATTATCTCCGCAGGAAAAGATGTTCAATGTGCGCCCGTCAGGAAATCCGTCCAGCTGGCAGGGTCCCATATGGATATGTGCCAATTGGTTTGTATGGAGAGGATTGGTTAATTACGGATATGTTGACGATGCCAGGGAGTTGGCAGAAAAAACAGTTGTCTTGTTGGGTCGTGATTTTGAAAAGTTCGGGAAATTACATGAATATTACGATCCGTTTTCGGGAGAACCGGTGTTGAATCCGGGATTTATGAATTGGAATTTCTTGGTGCTCAATATGATAGCGTGGCTTGATGGGAAAGAGAGCATTGATGAAACATTCTGAAATTAGTTTAACAACGTAATTATGAAACTTATAAAAACCATATTATCCGTAGTTTTTTTACTGGGAATGCAATTTTTTGCGTTTTCAGAGGAAATAGCCATTGAAACCTCCAACACGCTCATGCTTCTTGAAAGAGTAGAGGGGGATACGCTTAAATTCGTGTATTACGGTCCAAGACTTGACAGGATTGATCAAGACAGGCTGCTGCGCGAGAAGGATCCTTCGATAGCACTTTATGGATATCCGGTATTCGGGACTTCCGACGGAGCACCATATGCCATGCAGATGGAACATGCTGACGGAAACCAGACGCTTGATCTCAAGGTTACTGGAATAGACCGCCGTCCGGACGGTAGCGTGGATATCAATATGGCTGACAGGCTTTTCCCTGTCAGTGTGAAATTGCGTTATAAGCCATATAAGGGATCGGATGTGATAGAATCCTGGGTCGAAGTGAAGAATGGAGAGGAAGGAGCGGTAAGGCTTCATCGGTTTGACTCTTCGTTTCTTCCCATAGAGCAGGGAGATGTATGGGTAAGCCGGCTGCATGGAGATTGGGCTTCCGAGGCTACTCTCGTAGAGGAACCATTACGTCCGGGAATGCTGCAGATCAAGACAACTGACGGGGCGAGGAGTAGCCATTACGCCCGACCGGAAGTTATGATTTCTCTCGATGGAAAGCCCTGTGAGAACGATGGTAGGACTATAGGGGCGGCTCTTGAATGGAGCGGGAACTTTTCGTTACGTTTTGATACTGAGAGCCGGCGCGTACATAGATTTTTTGCAGGAGTATTGGCTGAACCATCAGGCTATGTGCTTGCCCCAGACTCCGTACTTGTGCTACCCCGCGTAGCTTATACATATTCCCGCAACGGAAAGGGTGGTGTGAGCAGAAATTTCCATTCATGGGCAAAAACAGAGGGAAAGGTTTATCGTGCAGAGCGTCCACGCGACATCCTTCTTAATTCATGGGAGGGTGTATATCTTAATATCAAGGAACCGGTGATCGAGAAGATGGTAAACGACTGGAGTGCGCTCGGAGGAGAACTATTTGTTCTCGATGACGGATGGTTCGGAGACAAATATCCCCGAAATGTAGACAATTCATCCTTGGGCGACTGGCGCACTGACAGGCGTAAGCTGCCCCACGGTATCGAAGGACTTATAAAGACCACACAAGACAATGGCATGAAATTCGGTCTCTGGATTGAACCTGAGTTTACAAACGTGCGGTCAAAGCTGTATGAGACACATCCGGACTGGGTGCTTCGTGCCGGTGGGCGGCCATTGCGTTATGGTAGAGGTGGCACACAGATGATTCTTGACATGACCAATCCCGTAGTGAGGGATTTTACGGTGAATTTTGTCGATTCAATTCTTTCGGAACATCCGGAGATTGCATATCTTAAATGGGACTGCAACACGTTTCTACTTAATTACGGGTCTTCGAGTCTTCCTGCAGACCGTCAGACAAATATATATTTTGATTATCACAAAGGACTGAAAGATGCCCTTAAACGCATTCGAGCCAAACATCCGGACGTGGCTATCCAAAATTGCGGAGGAGGCGGAGGCCGTTATAATTATGGACTTATGCCGTATTTCGATGAATTCTGGGTGTCGGATAATACTGATGCATGGCAGCGAGTCTTTATCCAGTGGGGAGCATCGATGTTTTATCCTCCGCATGTTATGGGGCAGCATGTCAGTGCCTCTCCATCGCATCAGACTGGCAGAATAATTCCCATGAAATTCAGGTTTGATGTTGCCATGTCCGGTAGACTTGGAATGGAGATGCTTCCATCTGCCATGACTGAAACCGAGCGGGATTTCGCACGCAAAGCCATAGCCACCTATAAAGAAATCAGACCTCTGATCCAGAATGGCGAGCAGTATCGTCTGTTGTCACCATACGGCGATAGTGGCATGGCATCGATGGAATATCTCTCAATAGATGGCTCCGAGGCTATTCTTTTCGCATATAAGATGAAACATTATCAGAACCAGGTAATTCCGAGGTTCAGACTTGTGGCCCTTGACCCTGATGCGATTTACTCAGTGGAAGAACTCAACATCTATCCCGGTGTCGGCAGACAGTTAGCGGACGGGGAGAAATACTCCGGACGCTATCTTATGGAGAGAGGTCTCCGGTTAGGCATGGGGTCAGAATATTCCTCTTCTCTTATACGATTAAAAAGACTATAATTATGGGATGATTGTGATATTTTAACTGATGTCCGGAGTTGTCCGGACATCAGAGTCAGTCTTTGAGGTAATACTGTATGGAAGAGACAACGCGGACGCGTTTGATGTAGGGGGTGTATTGGTCGCGGTCCTCAATTGAGAACTGACCCTGAGAGGCGGTTTTGATTTTACCGAGTTTGCTTTCGGAATCTTCAGCGAATTTGTTGGCGGCCTCGCGGGCGTTCTTTGTAGCCTCGGCAATCATTTCAGGTTTCACTTTGTTGAGTTCGGTGAATTCATAAAGTGTCTGATAATTATAATCGCCTGCAACGATTGCTATTCCCTGCTGCATGAGCTGCGATTGCTTCTGCATCAGTTCGTTGACCTTCTTCACCTGTGATGACGTGACCACAACCACTGTTGTAACGGTGTAGCGGTAAGGCACGTTCTGATTCCCATATCTGTCAGCCTGAATGTCGTTAACGGCAGGAGCATTCACCGAATATTCGTTTTCTGCAAGGCCATTGGATTTGAGGAACGAAGTGATCGCTTTGTTGGTATTCTCGATCTGGCTGTAGAGAGCCTGGAGGTCGTTGCCTACAGCTTTGGAGACTATTGGCCATGTCACTTTATTAGCTTCGAATTCACGTTCGCAGAGTCCTCGGACAGTCACGACTCTCTGATTGGATGAAATACTGCCGAGTCCATTGCGGATGAAAATACCGAGAAGTGTTATGCCGACGGCAATAAGCAATGCCGGCAATACTTTGGAGATGACGGGGCATCCCGATGAACATACCTTTTCTTTTTCCATATTTTTCGGTTTATAGGGTGAAATAGGGTGTAATGGGGCGGAATAGGAATGGGGCTGAATAGGGTGCTGTGCATTCGGCTATTTCGCTATTATACACTTTATATAACAACAAAATTACTGATTTTTCGAAAATTCGACAAAATTTTGTAATTTTGTGTCTAAATAAGACAAGATTATGCTTGAAAAGATTAATGCATTAAAAGAAGAAATAAGCGCAGCTGTAGCCTCAAATCTTCAAGAGGTTGAGGATTTGCGCATTAAATATCTCAGCAAGAAAGGTAGCATTTCTCAGCTGATGGTGGATTTCCGCACGGTTCCTGCCGACATGAAAAGGGAACTTGGTCAAAAAATAAATGAACTTAAAAATTTTGCCACTGATAAAATAGCATCATTAAAGGATAGTTTTGCATCCGCGGCTGATTCGGATTCCGAATCTCTTGACTTAACGCGCACGGCAACTCCTTATGAGCTTGGGACACGTCATCCTCTGTCGGTAGTGAAAAACGAGATGCTGCGCATATTTGCAGGGATGGGTTTCACGATTGCCGAGGGTCCGGAGATCGAAGACGACTGGCATGTATTTGAATCGCTCAATTTCCCGCCTGACCACCCTGCCCGCGATATGCAGGATACATTCTTTATTTCCCGCAATCCGATGGATATTCTGCTGCGCACACATACATCGTCCGTACAGACACGCGTAATGGAAAAGACGCAACCGCCGATTCGTATTGTTTGCCCCGGCCGAGTATACCGTAACGAGGCAATATCTGCCCGCGCCCATTGCTTCTTCCATCAGGTGGAGGGTCTGTATATCGACAAGAACGTTTCTTTTGCGGATCTTAAGCAAGTGCTTCTTGGCTTTGCCCGTCAGATGTTCGGCCCTGAGACAAAGATTCGTCTCCGTCCCTCATATTTCCCCTTCACCGAGCCGTCGGCAGAGATGGATATATCATGTGACATTTGCGGCGGAAAGGGTTGTGCGTTCTGTAAGGGAACGGGCTGGGTCGAGATCCTGGGTTGCGGCATGGTCGATCCCAATGTGCTTGAAGCTTGCGGTATAGATTCGAAGGCTTATTCCGGTTATGCCTTCGGTATGGGTATCGAGCGTATCACCAACCTGAAATATAAAGTGAAAGACCTGCGCATGTTCAGCGAGAACGATGTTCGCTTCCTGCGTGAATTTGAATCTGCACGATGACAATAAGACAAAGATATGAAGGCATAATCTCCATTTTTAAAGAGATTATGCCGGAACCTAAAACGGAGTTGCACTACGACACTCCGTTTCATCTTTTATTGGCCGTAATATTGTCAGCGCAATGCACCGACAAGAGGATAAACATGGTGACCCCGGCTCTTTTTGAACGTTTCCCGAATCCCGAATCCCTTGCCGTCGCCAATGAGGAAGAAGTGTTTGAATACATAAAGAGTGTAACGTTTCCCAACAACAAGACGAAACATCTCATCAGGGCGGCCAGGGTCTTGACAGAAGAATTTGGCGGCGAGATGCCAAGTGACATTGACAATCTCATGAAGTTGCCCGGAGTGGGACGAAAGACAGCCAATGTGATGCTTGCGGTGGTCTGGAACAAAGCCGCAATGGCAGTAGACACGCATGTGTTTCGGGTGAGCAACCGCCTTGGATTGACAAACAATTCCAAATCACCGTTAGAGACAGAAAGGACACTTGTAAAGCATATCCCGGCCGATATATTGCCGACGGCCCATCATTGGCTGATATTGCACGGTAGATATGTGTGCAAGGCGCGTCGTCCCGACTGTCTCGAATGCCGGCTTAAAGAATTTTGCAAGACATATAGTCACTAAACACCCTCTTATTTTAAATGTCTGCTTTCCAGGCTTTGTAACTCATTCTAACCTCTGCTTCGCGGAGGTTTTTTCTTTTTGCGCGTCTGGCTGACCGGAGCTTTGCAATACGGAGGATGCGGTTTCGAATCAACTGGTCGATGCAGTATCTTCCCGGACCGGTGATTGCAAGGAATAAGAATAGCAGTGATTGAGATATTGCAGCGATGTCAGGGATGGTCTCTGAGGTGACTGCAAACGGTGGTGTGAATGCCAATAACGGTGCTATAGCTATGTATGCATAAAGTAAAAATCCGGATATCGAGGCTATGCGAGCGAAGAATCCCAACAAGATCATTCCACCGACCACAATATTGAATAAATGTATGTTAAATTCTGTGGATAAAGAGCTGACATCAAGATTAAAAATACCGAGAGTTAAGAAAAATGCGGCAGTAATGATCCTGATCAGCAGTAGTTTGGATGATCCCACGTTCGTGGTGGATCTGTTTATACCGAAAATGGAATTGCATATTGACTTAACACGTTGATTGTGTATTACTTTACCGACTGGTCTACAGGTACGGGCAACCTTTTCGATAAATTCGAAATTGAGGGCACCTATAGTTTTTTTGCCAGGATTCACGGATATTACTTTTACGTCTGCCATAGTGGAATCTCCTTTCTCTATAATTAACAATGATTTACGCTTGGATGTTCAACAACATTGGCCAAAAACTTTGCCACGTGGGGATTATTTATTAAATTCGCAATATCATGAAAAGATTAGGAAAACTATATTTCAGGTATGGCACCATGGGATCTGCCAAGACCGCCATGTTGCTTACCACAGCATATAACTTCGAAGAGCGGGGTATGTCGTATCTTTGCTTTAAGCCCTCAATCGATACTCGCGAGAAAAAGAACGTGATACGTAGCCGTATCGGTATTGAGCGTGAATGTCAATGGATTTATAGAGACACGGATCTGTTTGCAATGATGCGCGAAATGGCTGAAACCACCCGCCGCCTTCCGGAGTGGATACTGGTTGACGAGGCGCAGTTTCTTGCCGAAGAGCAGGTTGACCAGCTGGCATGCGTTGTAGATACCTATGGTATCAATGTGATATGCTATGGATTGCGCACAGATTTCAAGACGCATCTTTTTGAAGGTTCGCGACGACTGTTTGAGATTGCCGATACTATTGACGAAATCAAATCAACATGTAACTGCGGGCGCAAGACCATCGTCAATGCCAGAATTGATTCGCGTGGTGAAATAATAACGGAAGGAGATCAGGTTGAGATCGGCGGTAATGACCGCTATATTTCAGTATGCCGCAATTGCTGGCGCAACAAGAAAGTGGAGCAGAGCCGCAACGGGCAGCTCCCCTTGTAGAATACACATTAAACATTACACATTTCACATTAAACATTTAATGAAATGAAGAGGGATAAGATAGATTCTATCATACGTTTGATAAAGAAGGAAGTTGTGCCGGCAATCGGATGTACCGAACCTGCTGCCGTCTCGTTAGCGGTGGCTAAGGCCACCGAAATGCTCGGAACGCTTCCTGAAAAAATATCATTGTCGCTCAGCGGCAACATCATAAAGAATGCCATGGGCGTGGGGATTCCTGGCACAGGTATGATAGGGCTTCCGATTGCCGTGGCGCTCGGTGCGCTGATAGGCAAGTCGGAGTATGGACTGGAAGTGCTGAAAGATGTCAGTGAAGATTCGGTGGAAGAAGGTCGTAAATATATATCTGAAAACAGGATTTTCATAAGCCATTGTCAGGAAGACGTTCCTAATCTGCATATAGATGTAAGGGTTGAGGCTTGCGGCAGGTTTGCACGGGCTGTGATATCGGGTTCGCATCAGAATTTCATATATCTTGACAATAATGGCGAAGTCATCCTCGACAAAGGGATATCCATGTCGGTGGATTCTTCCGATGAAGACATTTGTCTTGATGCAGAAACGGTATATCGTTTCGCGATGGAAGCACCCGTGGATGATATCCGTTTCATCCTTGAAGCGAAACGTCTGAACAGTGCTGCGGCCGAACTGGGTATGAAAGGCACATACGGGCATGCTCTCGGCGCGACGATGAATCTCGGTCATGGATTGATAGGAGACTCGCCGCTTGAACACATCATGGCTCTCACTTCGGCTGCATGCGATGCCAGGATGGGGGGAGCGCCGATAGCCGTGATGTCGAATTCCGGAAGTGGGAATCAGGGAATCACTGCCACAATGCCGGTGGTGAGCTATGCCAACGATATCAATGCTTCCGAAGAGCAGACGATACGCGCCCTGACACTCAGTCACCTCACCAGCATATATATCAAACAGAGTCTCGGACGCCTTTCCGCTCTATGCGGCTGCGTGGTTGCCTCGACAGGGGCATCCGCAGGGCTTGTCTATCTGATGGGCGGAGATTTCGATCAAGTTTGCGCCGCGATAAAGAATATGGTCGCCAATCTTACGGGAATGATATGTGACGGCGCGAAACCTGCATGCGCGATGAAGATTTCGTCTGGCGTCTCTACGTCTGTCATGTCTGCAATGCTTGCGATGAACGGTAAATGCGTGTCTTCGAGTGAAGGAATCATCAGCGATGACATAGATAAGACTATACGTAATCTTACTTCCATAGGAAGGGAAGCGATGCAGGAGACGGATCGTCTTGTGCTTCGTATTATGGTGGAGAAATGAATTCCTCCTATGTTTTAATTCTATAAAATGAACTGTATGAAGAAATTTATATATACGGTGATATGCTCGGCTCTCGCCATATCTTTTGCATCCTGTCGGAAAGAGGGTAAAATTGAAATGAATTTCTCCGACAAGTATGAGGGAAAGACGGTGGAAGTTATGAATTTTTCAGATTCCACTATCATTATGTCTTCGGTAATTGCCGACGGGAAAGCATCTTTTATATCTGAGGAAAATGATTCGATAAGTTTCCCACTTTTCACGCAGATTGTGATTGATGGCCGTACCCGGGCCTATTATATTATGGAAGAGGGTAATGCCGTGTTGTGCGATTCGATGAATGTGGCGTCAGGAACACCTCTGAACGATCGGTTCTCATCGATGCTTTCAACGCTCGATTCTATTGAGAATATCGATGACATGCATCTTTATCTTGAATATGCCGAGAAAGCCTACAATGACAATAAAGATAATCCGATAGGTGCATATTTTGGTGTGGAATGGCTTAAATATGCTGATCCTCAGCGTGTAGACAGTTTCTTGAACCTTACATCGGAAGGGTTCCGCAATATGAAACGTGTCAAGTATTATGAAGAATTCGCACGCCATCGCGCCCAGACTTCTCCGGGAATGGAATACACGGATTTCGATGGTGAGACCGAGAAAGGTGGCAAAGTGAAGCTTTCTGCCTATATAAAACCGGGTAATTATACCCTTGTTGATTTCTGGGCAAGCTGGTGTCCCTATTGTATAAAGGAATTGCCGGACATGAAGCAGCTTTACGCGGACTATCATGATAAAGGATTCGAAATTGTAGGGGTAGCAGTCCGCGACAAGACTGACGACACGTCAGCTATGGTTGCAAAACATGAGCTGGCATGGCCTGTGGTGTATAACACGCAACGCGTGCCATATGACATATACGGTTTTTCCGGTATTCCTCATCATATGCTCATCGGTCCGGACGGTGTGATTATAAGTCGAGGAGAAAGCTTAGCTCAGATTCGCACGCGTCTGGAGCAGCATTTAGAACATTAGACTAATAGAACATTAGACTTCCTCTGATTGTTGATCTTTATGAAGGAAACCGTTGTAAGGATTCCTCGTTAAACAAATTATCCATTATTTATGAAAGACAGGAGCATGTCATTGAATCTGCTGATAGAGCAGTCGATAAAGAAAAACTGGGAAAGTATGGCTCTATCCGATATGGGTGGAATCAATTACCAATATAAGGATGTGGCGGAGACCATAGCCAAACTTCACATCATGTTTAAGGCAGCCGGGGTGAAGAAAGGTGACCGGGTTGCAATTTGCGGCAAGAATTCTTCCAACTGGGTAGTGATACTTTTGGCGTGTCTTACGTCAGGGGTGGTGGCAGTGCCCATACTTCACGAATTCAAGGCAGACACCGTGTCGCATCTTTTGGTTCACAGCGGTGCGAAGTTGCTTTTTGTGGATGCCGCTATATGGGAGAACCTTGACGAGAGGTCGTTGCCTGGACTTGTCGGGGCCATATATATAAGCGAATTCGGTATGCCCCTCTCTCGCAGTGAGAAACTTACCGAGACACGTAACAACATAAACGAATATTTCGGTAAAGAATACCCGTATGATTTCAAGAAAGAGGCTATAAAGTATTATGAAGATCAACCGGAGGAACTGGCGATAATCAACTATACAAGCGGCTCGACCGGTATGTCGAAGGGTGTTATGCTTCCTTACCGTTCGTTATGGAGCAATATCAGATATTGCCTTGACAATATAGATTACCTTCATGCCGGTGACGGAATAGTGAATATGCTTCCGTTGGCTCACCTCTATGGCATGACTATAGAGTCGTTGCACCCGTTCTGTCAGGGATGTCATCTTAACTTCCTTACGAAGCTTCCGTCACCTAAAGTGATACTCAAGGCTTTTGCAGACGTAAAACCTAAACTCATCATATCCGTCCCTCTGATTCTTGAGAAGATTATAAGAAGCAAGGTGTTCCCAATGCTTGAAAAACCACTGATGAAGGTTCTTCTTCATATACCTTACGTTGATGACAGATTGCTGGCTAAAGTGAAAGAGAATCTGCTTCAGGCATTCGGAGGCCAGGTGAGGGAAGTGATAATAGGGGGTGCTCCACTGAATCCTGATGTGGAGAAGTTTCTCTATCGCATAGATTTCCCTGTGACTGTCGGCTACGGTATGACCGAATGCGGGCCGTTGCTGACATATGCCCCTGCCAGCGAGACCAAACCTCACACCGTAGGGCGTATGATGGACCGTATGGAATGTCGTATCGACTCTCCCGATCCTGCCCAGATTCCGGGGAATATTTGGGTGAAAGGTCCGAATGTCATGCAGGGGTATTATAAAAATAAAAAAGCCACCGAAGAGGTGATGCCCGATAATTCCGGCTGGATGAACACCGGTGATATGGGTGTTATTGACGAAGATGGTTTCATTACAATCATGGGGCGTTCGAAGACCATGATTCTCGGACCGTCGGGTCAGAACATATATCCCGAAGAAATTGAAGCGAAACTCAATAATCTTCCCTATGTGGCGGAATCGCTCATAATAGACAACCATGGCGAGCTTGAGGCCTTGGTCTATCCTGATATGGAAGTGCTTATGCATGAGAATATCGATAGGGAAAAGATCGAGAAGATTATGAACGATAATCTTGATACATTGAATCAGGAGATGCCGTCGTATAGCAAAGTAAAGAAACTAAAGATAATGAACGAAGAGTTTGAGAAAACTCCTAAACGTTCTATCAAACGTTTCCTATATCAGCCATGACGACTGCGGAGGCGTTGATACAGCTCGTAGGTTCTCTCTCCAAGAATGAAAAAAGAAGCTTCCGTTTAGGTAAAAAGAGCACTGCCGATTATATAGTGCTCTTTGATCTCATAGACAAGGATGAGCTTAAATCTGTGGAGGAGCTGAGAGAGGCTTTCGAAAAAATGGATAAAGGAGGCGCGGTATTCAACGTTACCGTGACCTATCTCTATAAGATTCTACTTGACAAGCTGCTCCTGCTGCGTCAGAATCAGGATGTGAATTATTCTTTAATCACCCAGATTCTGAAAGCGAGAATATTATTTGAGAAATCGATATTTCCGGCGGCTCTCGAGATGCTTGAGAAGGTGAGGCTGGAGGCCGAACCTCTCGAACGGAACGAGGCATTGGTGATGGCTTCGCGCATGGAGCTTGATTATCTACAGTATCTCAATATGCCCGGCATATCGGAAGAAGAACTTATCCATAAGCAATATCTTCTCCGCAACGCTCTGCAGAATCTCAATAACCTCTATGAGCAGTCGGCTCTGTATGAACTCCTGATGCATCGCACAATCTTCAATGGAACCGTGCGGTCTTCCCAACAGAAGGCATCGCTCAATGATCTTGTGTTTACCGAGCAGAATCTTGCCCGCCGCGCAGCGGGTAGCTATGAGACGCAAAAAAGGCATCTGCTGTTCCAGTCCGCCTTCCTTATGGCGATAGGGGATGAACAGTCGGCTTCGGATGTGCTCCTGCAGCTTAACGAGCTGATTTCGGAGTCTCCCGATATTGAGAATCCGCTTTATTATGTGGCGGTGCTTGAAAATATGCTTGACAATCTACGCTATATGCGCAGGTATGACCAGATGCCGGCATTTATCGAAAGGTTGCAATCGATTAATCATCCGTCACATATGGTCGGAAAGCATATAGAGGCGCTTGTAGGTCTCTACAGGTTGTTGCCGTATGTGGACCATGGCGATTTTTTTGCTGCCAGAAATTTTATAGGAAGTTGCAAAGCTTTGCAGCCGGCATCGCTTGATGATGTCAACCCGTCGCTTGAATCAAAGATATCGTTGTACATCGCTCTTGTGCATATCGGTCTCAAGGACTATAAAAGTGCAAGAAAGACACTCGCGCGGTCAATGTTGAACAGGACGTGTGATCTTCCGATGTATCGCATCTTTCGCATCACCAATCTTATTATTCATCACAAGATGAATGATCTGGAGTATATCATTTCCGAAACACGTTCGATAAAACGGGAGATAGGTAAATATGGTAAGGCTTACCGTATGGAGTCATTGATACTTGAAGTGGTTGGAAAAGGGTCATATGGACTTATGCCCACCATAAAGAGGGTGCAATTTTGGGAGAAAATAAAACCACGCCTTGACGAAATCCGTCAAGACGTGTTTGAAGGTCAGTTGCTTAAGATATTTGATTTTTCAGCGTGGATTGAATCGGAGATATTGCGGACTTCATTTGCCGAAACTCTCTGCCGTAACCTTTCGATTAATGCTTAATGTGAAATGTTTAATGTTCAATGGGTATCAATCATTAAACATTACACATTCAACATTAAACATTATTCAAAAGTTTCTCCACTTCGTAGCGATAGGGGATGGCATCTATCATCCCTTCGCGTGACACCTGAAGGGCGGCGGCAGCACTCGCCATGCGCAAGGCCGGCAATAACTCCTGCTTTTCGCTTAATGCCACACAGAGAGCTGCGCAGAATACATCACCGGCGCCCGATGCGTCTTTTACTTCTGCATCAACTGCATCGATTCTATGGGTTTCTCCATTATTCAGCAAGAATGCGCCGAGATGCCCCATGGTTATTATGACAGTCCTGACACCCTTTGCTGCCAGTATTTTCGCCGCTTTTTCCGCAGATTCAAAATCTTTGACTTCAACTCCTGTCAGTTTGTGAGCTTCAGTGCGGTTGGGAATCATGATTGAGGCGAGTTTAAAGATCTCATCCGGTAGCTCCTGCTGAGGAGAGGGGTTTATTATCACCGGAACGCCACTACTGCAAGCGATCCTTGCTGCGTATAGTGCTGTCTCCAACGGTGTCTCCAACTCTATAAGCAGAACTTTCGCATCCATTATTTCACTCCGGGTTTTGTCGATTTCCTCAAGCGAAAGGGTTGTAATACTACCCTGTGCAAGTGATATATATTTCTCACCGGCATTATTTACCATTATCAATGCCACCCCTGAAGGATTATTGTTGTCCGAGAAAACATAGTCTGTTCTTATACCTTCGGAAGCGAACATCTGCTTCGCCTGACGGCCGAACAGGTCATTACCCGTTTTCGTGATAAGGCTTACCGAGCCACCGAGTCGTGAAACGGCAATAGCTTCATTGGCGCCTTTTCCTCCGGGACATACGCGGAAGCGTCCCCCTGCCACGATGTCTCCAACCGACGGCAATACATCGGTCTGTATAGTCATGTCTGTATTGGTGCTTCCTATTACAACGATCTTACACATATTCTTAGGCTTTAGGTCTTAGGCTTTAGGCTTTAGGTTTTAGGTCTTAGGCTTTAGGCTTTAGGTTTTAGGCTTTAGGTCTTAGGCTTTAGGCTTTAGGCTTTAGGTTTTAGGCATTAGGCTTTAGGTCTTAGACTTTAGGTTTTAGATGCAAATTTCTAAAGCCTAAAGCCTATTACCTCAACTCATAGATTAGCTCCTATTTCTTTCAGGCGTTGGCGCAGGGTGTCGGTGTTGACTTCGCTGACACAGATTCGTTCCTTTGAAGCCATTGCCGCAGCCGTTCCGGCTGCCTGTCCCAATCCCATTACCGATGCCTGCACTCGTACTGATGCTGATGCAACCTCATCGGCAGAGAAGTTGCGCCCCGCCACGAGGAGGTTCGGATAGGAAGGTGCATATAGTGAACGGTAGGGCACATATCCGGCATCTTTCATAAACTGGCATCTTTGATTGGTGCTGTTGGCGGAATGAATATCCACAGGATGACAGCCTCGGGCCACTGAATCAGGGAAATCAATCGCTTCAAGATATTCTTCTCCCGTCAAGGTATGGGCACCAACGATACGCCGCGTCTCCCGAATTCCGGTCATTGGCGCTGTGGCGATCAGTTCGGCATTCTTGAATGCGGGGATATATTTGCGTAGAAGTTCCGTGTATTTATGAGCATTCTCACGCAGCAGACACTCGATTTCCCCGGCAACCCGATTGTCGGTCATGTCGGCGAAATGGCGTGTCATGTTTACCAATACAATTCCGTCCGCGAGTATGCCGCAATACCACGGACCTCCGAACAATGGCACATCTTCTTTCCCCTCTTCGCGAAGTTTTGTGAACAGATCCCGTATGGCGAGGTCGTGATAATTTACCCCCTGCTGTGAATGGCGTATCATCGGAAGGGCATCTGTGTCAACCCCCGAGAGCATGAAAATCAATGAGGCAGGTTGTAGTTCTCCTCTTACCGGTTGCACGGGCACTCCAGCCATAGAGGCAAGGTCGCTATCGCCTGTCGCATCTATGAAATACTTCCCTCCTATGGCTTCCGCTCCGTTCTTATTGTCGATAATAACATAATCTATCGTTGTCTCTGAATCATTGCTCCCCGAAGTCTGAAGCCCGGTTATGTATGAATGGAAGAATATATCTACTCCAGCTTCTTTAAGCATACGTTGGGCAGTCAGTTTGTATTTTTCGGGGGAGAATGTGATATTGCCGAGCGGTTTTTCTTCGCGTGCGCCCCCGATTTCAGAAAGACGCTCAACAAATTCCCATGGCAGACCGTCGATTATGCGGCGTCCGTTATAATTGAATACGCTTATGGGCGCAACAAGCCCTGCCGTTGCCATTCCTCCCAAGAATCCATAACGCTCTATAAGGCATGTCTTGGCTCCGTCGCGCGCGGCTGCGAGCGCAGCCATGATTCCTCCCGGTCCGCCCCCGCATACCACCACGTCGTAATTCCCGACAACAGGAATCTCTCTTTCTTGTTTTATTTTTTCCATAGTTCAATACCTTTCTCGGTAAGTTTATCCTGAAGTTCTGTCACACGGAGTTCACGCGGAGTTTTACTTTCCTTGGCGCATATGGCGGCAGCTGTGCCCACGGCCTCCCCCATGGCCATACAGATCGACATGACGCGATAGGATGCATGTGCGCGGTGTGTCCCCGAGATGCATCTCCCCGCCACTAATAATCCTTCAACCCCTTTGGGGAGGAAACAGCGGTAGGGGATGTCGTAGGGAATTACATACTGAATCTTGTCTTCAGCCTGGCCTGCACCGGCAGGATTGTGGATGTCGACGATAAATTCAGCCTCATGAACCGCTACGTCAGGGAAACACTTACCTTCAACCATATCTTCGGCCGTAAGCACGTAGTCGCCCATCACGCGGCGGGTCTCACGCACGCCGGTTGTTGTACCGCTTGCCTTCACTCGGCAGTTTTCATATCCCGGCAGGTTGTTATGGAAAAAATCCATGAGGATATATATCTGTCTGCGCAATTCAAGATCGGCTGGGAATATGTCTGACACTTTTGTTATGTCTACACCGTTGGCCTGGGTTGTGTTCACTTGGCGTTGACCCTCTTTCACCGTGGGGTGCAGACGCACTGCGGCAAGGTTTGCAGGAATCTTACCCTCGTCGGCGCAACGTTTGCAATAATCGAGGAAACGTTCGCCATTGAGTTCTACGTTGTCAACATCACCGATGCATATCACACCGCGTTTTTCGTCCACCCCGTCAATTGTGAATTCAAGTGTAACCGGTTGCATGAGGCCGTCTTCACGCCCTTTTTCGATATGGGCGCCGGCGAGAGTTGCAACTATGGCGTCTCCCGTGCAGTCGATTGTGACCGGAGCTAAGAGTGCCATACGCCCTTCATTTGTGGCGAGAATAACACCTGTCACTTTATCTCCATCTTTAACCACATCATAAACCGAACTTTGAAGGTATACATCAATATTCTCATGGTTCACGAATTCAGAGAGTGTGAGCTTGGCTTTCTCAAAATCATGAGCTTTCCCGGTTTCGCCTATCATATCATTCTCCGGAATTTCGAGAATGCGCACGATTTCATCTCGCATTGTGCCTTTCCCGACCATGCCGAGCACCGGTCCGACATATCCGGTTGTCAAGTTACCCCCGACCACACCATATCGCTCAATGAGGGCGACTTTTGCGCCATCCCTGGCAGCAGCCACGGCCGCGCATATCCCGGCAGGGCCTGCGCCTGCCACTATCACGTCATATTTACCGGCTATTTCCACCGGATTGCTATAGTTTATTTTTTCAGCCATATTCTGTTAATGTTTAATGTGGAATGTTTAATGCCTAATGCCTGGATTATGCGTGAAGGGATTCGAGGTCTATCATAACTTTCATGCATTCTTCGCGATGATTGTCGATGCAATCGTAGGCCTCATTGTAATCTTTGAATTCGAAGCGGTGGGTTACGAGCGGATCTACTTTCAATCTGCCGTCGGCGAGCATATCAGCAGCGAGAAGGTAATCTTCGTGAAGATACATCATCGAGCCTATCAGTCTGATTTCATGCTCGTCAAGCACGGCAAGATTGATTTCTGGATTCTTTGCAAATACTGCCACAATCACGATATCGCTTCCTTTTTCGATATTTGCCACAAGATCGGTGATGCATTTCTGTGCCCCCGACACTTCAAATGCGCATTGAAAGCCCTCGTCTCCGAAAACGCGTTTTATGGCATCTTCGAAAGGCTCTTTCATTGTGTTGGCAGTGTGCTCAAGTCCGCATTCCTGTGCTTTGGCGAGACGCAAGTCGCTGACATCGGTAATAAGGACTTTTTTAGCTCCGCGTCCTTTCACCGCCTGTGCCACCAGATTGCCGATTGTCCCGGCACCAGTGATTACAACATTCTTCCCTTTAACGTCCGTGCGGCCGGAAGCATGCACGCCCACGGCGCATGGTTCCATTATAGCAATCTGCTCATAGCTGAGTTTAGGATCGCATTTGATAATCCGGTCTTCTGTCACAACGAAGTATGGCTGTGCGCACCCGGGTGCCTGGAATCCTTGTACGCGTAGATGCTCGCACACGTTTGGACGCCCTTTTTTGCAAGGGCCGCATTCACCGCATACGAGCTGGGGACGAGCCGTTGCCTTGTCTCCGGGTTTCACGGCGGTAACATCCTTGCCAACAGCCACTACATCCGCACTGTATTCATGTCCTTGTATCACAGGGTATGTCACGAACGGATGCTGACCGTGCATCACGTGAATGTCCGAACCGCAAACGCCAATCTTATGAATTCTCAATAGAATTTCGTTGCATTTAAGGTCTTTCGCTTCCGGAACAGGAACATCGAAAAACTCTATGTCATGGGGTTTAATTACTCTTGCCTGTATCACTTTTTTTTAATGTTTAATGTGAAATTTTTAATGTTTAATTGGAATATTTGCTGAGGCGTTGATTGAAATGTGCTTTAGCATCGTTCCATTTATAATAGGGGAGATTATCTGTTTTTATCGGGAGCGAGACTTCTTTCTCGTTCAATAGGAATTTGACGAGGATGTCGCCGTCTCCTTTAATTGGCCGATAGAACACCATCTGGATGTTGGCAGCCATTGGTGTGACATCGTATAGATTCCATTTTTTCATCATCTCTTCCTGCTCATCCGGCACATTTTCGTAACCGTCGAGACTCATAAGCGGAACAAGTGCCATCAAGACTACGTCATGACCGAAACGCAAGTCTGCAGACCTCCCGTTGCCATTGACGGCATTGTCACATCTTTCGATGATATCTTCAAGAAGTGGGGCTGCATATGCGAGTGTCCATTTCTCGCATCCTTTATGACCTCCGAATTTTGAGATTCCGCGAAAATTCTCCGCCACTGCCATCCAATAGAGCTGTTCGGGGCTGTATATATCCCACATCCAAATCTGAGGGGAGACATTCTTCTGGTCTGCAATAAGATAAAACAGATAGAAAATGAAATCCATTTCCTCTTTGGAATTGTCGAAGATATTGCTTGTGAAAATTGAATCGAGGAATTTTTTCGATCCCATTTTTTCTCTCACCACGTTGTAAGTGCGTTTCAGATAATCTCCATCCTTACAATAATCCTTGTATGCCGGGTCTACAGGATTGGCGATTCCATATACATGCGCGAGTGTGGCTGTGGTGCGGTCGGATGATTCGAATCCTATGTTCAGATCCGGATTGAGTTCCTTCAGTCTCATGCAGAAGGCGTTCATGCTCATCACGCATCTTACGGTAAGTGTTGAACGGGCATCAATTTCCGCATTGTTAGCGAAAATGTCAGGGTAATTATAAAATACCCTTTCTGCGATTCCACGGTGTTGTGCCGTTCCCAAAGGAGTCAGGCACCCTTCGATTCCGAGGGCGTTGCCGCGGGCCTGTTTCACCATATCATAAAGCTCCTTGCCTTTTTCCGTTAAAGCTCCGGCTTTGGCGGCTCTTTCAAGCGGAATCGTTACGTTGTCATATTCCTTTGTGTTTCCAAGCCATCGGGAGCCATGTCGTCCATAATGACTGATATAGAACGGGCGGTAACCTTCCGGTGTCTTGGAAATGGTTTTGACATTATCTTCAGGATAAGGGCGGAACAGACCTTGGGCCAATTCCGGATTCGTTTTCAGGGCGTTGAGTAGGTTGTCGGCCTGACAGGGCATAAACCCTGTCAGTACCAACAACGCAAACGCATAAATATATCGAATCATTGTAAGTTTCATTTTAATTCCTCCAGTGTGAATGCCGCCGGACGTTTCAGCGTGGATTTTGTTTCTTTTCCGAAATAGTCAGTCCAGCTAATCTCTACAGGAGCGTCCGGAGTCGATGCCTTGGCACGGAACAGTTGGAATTTGCGCGGTTTGTGATACCCTTTGTTATCCCATTCATTGAGCCATACGGTATTGCGCACCATGTAAGAGGCCGTATAAAGAGGATTCTCCTCCTTCACGATTTCTATAGGAAGTTCCTTGCCGTTTTCTGTTATCTTGAGTTTGCCATCCTGGTCCCATGCCCAAAGGTTTACGTATATGTAATTTTCAGGTACATCGCTGTAGTCTGTCCATTCCGGATACATCGTAAGGAAAGCCTGCATTTCCTGATTATTCTTGAAATACTCCTTTACTCCATTCATGTCCCATGCAAAGAATTTCTGTTCCGGATCATATTCGAATGTTTTATGATCCCATGTAAGATCTTTGCCGTCAATGTTGAATAGCTCATATGCTACGGGAGTGCCATCGGGACAAAGGTTTTTAAGACCGTTGGAGCGTGTTCTCCACCAGGAACCGCATGTGCCCGAAATGTTGTGCTCAGTGAAATTCTGCATCTCTGACGGGAGGCGGACAAGATTCTGTTTGTGGGAGTGTCCGCATACGGAATGAACGTTCTTGTATGGTTTTAAGATATCAAGAAGTTCCCGCGTTGATTTATCGTCGGTTCGTATCATTATGTCGTCGGTCAATGGTGTCCAGTTCTTCTTCACGTCAAATCTTTTCCAGCGGAACATCGGTCCGTGCATTGCCACAATAATCGGTGTGTCGTATGCCACGTTGGCAAGGTCCTTGCGAAGCCATGCCAATTGTTCGGGAGTAAACTCTTCCACATAGTTGCGTTTATTGTTTATCCCGGTATATGTAGGAGCGGGCACCGGATCATTTATGTAATGTATATTATCGAGGAAAACATAGTGCACGTTGCCTATGTTCTGGGAATAATAGCGGGGTCCGAAAGCCTTCTGATAGGGTAGTGAGGCTTTGAAGTCAGCGTTTTCGCCTGGTTGTGTCTTGCCGTCGTTGTCATGGTTTCCCATACAGCTGTAGACCGCCGTGGGGTAATCTGCGTTGTTGAGAGATTCACGGAACTTGCCTACGGGATAATTATGTCCATACCAGTACATGTCCCATGAAGCGTCACCCAGATTCAGCGTATATGCCGGGATGCCTTGGGCTTTGAGTTTCTCTACCTCTGTGCGTATATGGTCCGTGTATGGTCCGGAGAATATGTCAACGTCGTTCCGTTGGTTGGCAAGATGCACGTCGGTTATAATGAATGTGGCGTGCCTGTTGTTGTCCACTTTTTTCAAGCGGAAATCATGGCGCTCATATTTATCGGCGGGTAACGTGAAATCAGCCCAGAACTGGGGCACGACATCGTCACGCCACACGTCATATCCTGCAGGGGAGGTGATGAATACTTGCGGGTTCTGTTTCTTGGATTTCAGATAGTAGGCACCTCTCTTGTCGGTTTTTGTTACCTCATAACCATCTGAAACTACCACACCCTGCACCGGCTTGCCGTCGCATTCGACAATTCCGGCAACCGTGATTTCTTTACCCGGTTTCACAGGTAGTGACGATTTGAATGTTGACTGGGCGTTAATGACGGCGGGAAGTGTAATTGCTGCCGCGATTAAAACTGTTCTTGATAATTTCATTGCTGTTGATATTGTTGTTATGGATATTATTTTTCAATCTTTAATACTGCGGAAGAAACGCCGGGTAGCTTAATCTTGATACCCCCTTTTGCATTCTTAGCCGTCACTTTACCGTTGGCAATCAACGTCTGCGCCCCTTTGGCTCCGGGAATGGGAATCGTTGTCTCAACACCTTTTGCACCCGGGTTCAGTGCGATGACATATGTCTCGTTCCCTTTTGTGCGGGTATATACCCACGGATAAGGTTTATTCACGTCGCTAATTGTCTGCCAGTCTCCGTCGTTGGCGAGAACGGGATGTTCGTGACGCAGTTTGATTAATTCTCTTGTGAAGTTCAATACTGAGTTGGGGTCTTTATCCTGAGCCTCCACTGTCAGTTTTCCTCCGTCAGTGAAAACGGGGAGGTATAGTTTGTCGGGAGCTGCGGCGGAAAATCCGGCTGACATGGTGTTGTCCCACTGCATCGGGGTGCGGGTGCCGCTTCGTTCTTCCCTTGAACCCTCCACGCTTGGAAGACCCTTGACATTGCGCATCATTATTTCATCGCCGTAATGTATGAAAGGCACGCAAGGCATCGTGAGCAGGAAAGTCATGAATGTCTTGATCTGGTCTGGAGTGTCGCGTCCTTCTGAGTTCAGGCGGTTGATGTCATGGTTGGCGGAGAAAAGCGATATGAAGCCATGCTCCTTGGCCTTGGACAGTTTGTCACCATATTCCTCGACGAAAATATCTATCCCTCCTTTGCCGTTCTTTTGGAAATAGGCGTCTTCGCCGACCGATTTGTCTTTAACCGATCCCCTTGTAATCTGTTTGAAGCCGGGACTTCTATGAATCAGAAGGAAATCGACATCGAAACCTGCAGGAAGGGCCTGTCCCGGGACACCCCATTCGGAAATCAGAACTTTTCCGGGATATTCGCGGTCTAACCATTCGCGCATTTCCTTCCAAAGTTTCATTGTTTCTTTTTTGTCCGTATCATTTTTCACCAGTGAGGATGCCATGTCAACGCGGAAGCCGTCAACGCCCATATCGAACCAGTAAGCCATTATATTCTTCAGTTCGCGTCTCACGGCTTTAGGACCGGGAGCGTCTACCGGTTGTTCCCACGGTTTGTCTGGATCCGGGTTTGCATAGCCGAAGTTCAGTGCCGGCTGGCAAGGGTAATAATTCTTGCGATAGAAATTGCCGCGATATTTGCCATCCAAGGGTCTTCCCGGTTTTGCTTCTTCTGTCGGCACCCAAGGGCCGAGTTTTGAATTGTCAGGGTCTTCAAGCTGCAGACGCTTCACGATATCCGCACTGTCTTTAGCTGATATCACGTCAGAGAAAATATAATAATCCGCATAGCGCCCTTCAGGTCCTTCGGTCGCCCCTTTGCGGAACCATTCCGATTGATTCGAAGTGTGTCCGGGAACAAGGTCTAAACAAACTTTCAGGCCGCGCCTGTGTGCTTCTTCAACAAGACGCTTCACGTCTCCGTTTGTCCCGAATCGCGGGTCAACCTTGAAATAGTCTTTTATATCGTAGCCTCCGTCGAACCATCCGGATTCGAATATCGGGTTCATCCATATTGCGTCCACGCCAAGGCTTTTCACATAGTCGAGTCTTGAGATTATGCCGGGAATGTCACCGATACCATTGCCGTCCGAATCCATGAAGGAACTCGGGTATATGTCATAGAACACGGCGTCGCGTATCCATTCCGGTGTGGTTTCGTGGGCAGAAGCCATGACCCCGCACAATAACGCACAAGTAAGTGTATATTTAAATTTTTTCATTTCTTTCTTATTTGATAAATATTTTGTTCGTTTTGCTTCCTTTGCGTCGGATATATATGCCGTTGGCCGGATTGTCAACCTTTAGGCCCATAAGTGTGTAATAGACTTCTGTCCCTTCAATTTCATCAGCCATGGTAAATTCAATGCCCGAGCAATCATTCCCCTTTATATAATTGTCTATTGACAGGTCAAATGGCCGAGTCATTGTTCGGGTGAATATATTGCCGTATTCATCGGTCACGCTTATTGTCACGGCTTTGTCAGGGGTGTTTGCCTGAACCAGGAAAAGATGAGAATTCAATGTCGGGTTTCCGGCCGTGTTGTGTCCTGTTTTGTCGAACCTCTGACAGCCGTCGGATATCATTGTCATAGGATCGTAACCGCTTATGCGCGATACGGGTAATGGGGTCCCTTCCTCTATCGCTTCCACTTTCCATTGGGGGTCATAGGCAAACACGTTCACCAATATCCTGTTAGGATTCTTGGCTGAACCGTCGGAATTATACTGAGAGTTGTCAAAACCATAGTTGCCGTTTGAAAGCCAGGAGTCAATGTCGGAGGAGGGAGAATAGTTCGGTGCGAATTTCTCTCCGGTGATATGACATCTGTTGAGGTCGTAGCAGCGGAATTGATAATTCCTGTCCAGTCCTAAGCTTTTATAGTAAGTGACGATGTCTTTGCCTTCGGCCTCCAACACGCGGTATCCCGCCGGGGATCCGTCGGTGCATACGCTGTTACCCGGCACGAAATATCCTGTCCACCATAGATTGCCGCAGAGTCCCCCAACGTTATATTCCGTTACTTTCCCCTTTGTCTGCGTGTGATTCGTGTGCGAGTGTCCTGTTAACACTCTTACATCCGAGTAACCTGAAAGGCTATTGAAAAACTGGGTGCCGTAATTGTATCGGAATGCCACGGCTTCAGGCATGTCGGGTGTCGGGCATTGCGGGCGCTTGAAGAGCGGAGCGTGCATACAGATCACGATAGGGGTGTCTTTCGACACGTTGGCAAGGTCTTTGCGGAACCATTTTATAATTTGCGTGGTTATGTTGCAGTCATAAGATTCGTCCTTGCGGTTTGCTTCCGGGTTTTTATATTCAATGTTGTCAAGCACGATATAGTGTATGTCGCCGGCATTGAAAGAATAGTATGTCGGTCCCCAATATTTCCGATACATCTCCGTAGCAGGCCAGTCTCCGGCTATGTCGGGGCTGTTGTCATGGTTTCCCATACAGTTGAATATCGCATCGGGTTTGAGTTTGTCAAGTTCTTCGACCATCTCCGGGATGGCGAACCCGTTATGCCAATATGTGTTGTAGGATTGGTCGCCAAGGGTGACGACGTAGACATCGTTCCCTTTCTCACGGTAACTGTCTATGCTCTTGTTGATATCGGGCACTGCATAGTCGTTATATTGCTGGCGGTCGTTGTTGCGTTTACACATCTGTATGTCGGCAAGGAAAAGTGTTACGTGATTCCTGCCTCCATCCTTCAGCAGCTCAAAATCCACCTGTTCCGTTGCGTCCGGTTTGTCGGCCGTATCCAGCATTTTATAAAAATCCGGATATTTCTTATTGATATTGTATTTATATCCTTTTGGATTGCATACGAAAACATATCCGCATTCTTTGGCGGAATTGAGGTAGTAGTGTCCGTTATCATCGGTCTTTGTAACGTTGATACCGTCTGATACCTGTGCTCCTTTCACAGGTTCGTTGCCGCAATACACCACTCCCTTGATTGTCATCCCTGCCTTGTCGGGCAAATCCTTATTGACTTCACCATTAGCTGAGGC
This sequence comes from uncultured Muribaculaceae bacterium, assembly GCA_910584055.1. Lineage (GTDB taxonomy): Bacteria > Bacteroidota > Bacteroidia > Bacteroidales > Muribaculaceae > Lepagella. The sequence continues at coordinate 73,328 of CAJTZS010000010.1, forward strand.
TGAACTGAAAAGGAGAAAAGATGTCAGCGTGCAAAATAATGTTTTATTGAATTCCATATGTCTCAAATTAAATGTTATTTGATAAGGACTTTTCTGGTTGTCGTGCCCGTGCGGAGAATATAGATACCCGGAGTGAGATTTTGAGGGTTCATGCGTGTGCCGGTGATGGAAAACCATTCCTCTTTATTATTGCCGCCATTGGTAATGTCGGTGGAGATTTCGTTGACCGCGCTTGATTTTTGATAAATGAAATCAATGTCTGAGAAAGTGACTTGTCCTGTTTCCGTTTTCTGTTCCGCAGGTTTCACCGTAATGAAGGAGAAAGTGAGGGGATATATCTCCTCGTCATCGAGATTGAATTTATCTGCAAATTTAATTATCGCTCTTAATGGCGCATCGTTTCCCTGAATATCGAAAGTTGTCGGTGTGGATTGATTCGCAGCTTTTATCGCCACGGAAACTTGCGTGTCTTTAAGGCTCTTGGATTCCACGCCAATTCGCATCCCTAACGGTCTGCCCTCAATTTCCTGTGTCTTCTTCAAGGTTATGGATGGTTTGTTAACTGTCGGTCCCATCTGATAGTCAAGGGTCAAAGTTCCATTATTGCCTGATAATGTAGCGGTCTTGACGGAAGTTTTGGTTATTGACCAATTTGATGCGGTTTTGTCAGCGTTTTTGAAATCCACAGGGATAACATCGATAAGGACGTTGGTTTTAAGTCCGTTATATTCAGCCGTCAGTATACCGCTTGTTCCGGATGCCGTCAATACTGTCTTGGAATTGTCGAGAGAGCCGAGTGTCGCGGGGCATGATAAGGTTGCGCCTTCGAGGTTTGTGTCGATAAGAATACCGGCGGTGTTGTAGCCATATATCCTAGGTGTCAATGATTCTCCCTCGATTAGATTGTATTTCCATCCTTCGAATCGAATTTCAGAGATGTTCTTGTCGTTTGCATTTCCCTTGGTGACTGCAAAAACAGCATTGTTCACCGGGCGTTCCCCGGATTTGTCGCTGCAGGTGTTGACAACCCCGAATGCATTCGTCCAGCAGGTTGAGGAACCGCCTCCATCGAAATTGAGTGCTTCGGTTGCACCGGCATGTACCATCAGGTCGCCAACCTGTCGTGTGGTGGCTCCCATGGAAGCTCCGCGCCCGTCGACCACCATCATGATTATTTTTGAGCCGTCTGCATTCATTCCGATACCAGTGCGTGGATGCACTTCCACTGCATCTGGACGAGTGCCGTCGCTGTCAACGGCAACGCCGTTGACCACAGTGCGAGGGTTGCCGCCTATTGCCAAGGCGGGAATTATCTTTGTATTGTCTGAGAGTCCGGCTGTAGGATCTATAGTGACTATATCTCCGATATTTAGCGACTCGATGAAGTTTTTTCCTGTGCCTCTTCCTAAAAGCACGCAACTACCCTCAGGAATAGACAGATTGCCGGTGTCGCTCGCGGTGGAAGTGATTTTATATCGTGTTGATGCATCCGTTTTGATAGCTTCTTCGTCAAGAGGCATGGCGGTTACTTCCGCGCAATTGCCGGCGAACTGGGTCTGGAAAGGTGATTTCCATCCGCGATTATTGTAAACTGTGACGGCGTTGTCGGGAGCGCAGTCCCCGCTGTAGTTTATACTCTCAATGTTCAATCCTCCGAATGCAACGGATTGCGTGGCTGTATAGACCGAGCCGTTATTGAAATTCAAGGTCGAAATAAATGTGTTGCCTGATTTGTCAACGATAAACTGATGAGCCTGAGGGCTTGTCTTGAATATTTCGCCATCGATTATAGTTGTGTATGTTGACATCCGCGGGCGTGCCGATCCGTCGGGATATGTTTTATTGACATCAAAGAAATCTCCGTTTATACCTGCAATGCATGTTTCATCGTCCGCGGAAAGGCGTTCACCCATTGAAGAGGTTTTTTCGAGACCTTCTGCCGTGTTCGCCATGGCCGCTCTTAAGCTGACACCCGGCGCAGCCCTGTCGATTGTTATGTAATGGACATCGAGAGGCTGACTCCCGCTCAGATGCAGTTGAGTGCGGGTTGTGCCCGGACCGATCTTTGCATGATAAACTGTATCGAGTCTCATCTCGATATCGCCAATGAGAATGGTTTTCCCCTCAGCTGTTGCGAAGACAGAGGCGGTTAAGATTATAATTGACGGGAGTAGTTTCATATTGTCAGGAATTTTGTTGTATTTGGTAATCACAGGAGGTGATCAGCCTCCTGTGACTTTGGTAAAAATCATTTTTTATTTGATGATTACTTTCTTGCCGTTGATGATGTATAGGCCGGGGACGTTGACCTCGTTCACTTTTACGCCTTGAATAGTGTAGATAACATCTTCCTGGTTCTCGGGAGTTGCGATCTCGGTCACGCCGGAACCTACCTCGGGAAGTGCGGGAAGCTCGGGAATGACAGATGTTGTGTTGGCGTATTCACCTTCCCCCTTATTTGTAATGGCGGTCACCTGGTTTACAACTTTCTTTCCGGGAAGGAATGAAGGATAGGCATCCCCTTCGTCAAGATTCTGACCCCATACAGCATTCTCGGTGCTGCAGTTATTGAGGAACCAGCAGAGCGCGCCGGTGGAGCCCCACCATTCTTCGAATACTTTATAAGCACCGAAATTATTTTCAGCACTTGGCTTTGTATAGTCAGTCCATTTTACATTGCTACCGGTGATTTCTGGATAAAACACTGTCGGATTTGACGTGCTTCCTCCGAAGAAGAAATTGTATCCCCATGTTTGCATGGGGTCTTCAACTCCTGCGACGAGAACTGTACCTACTTTGCCGGGATTTCCCGGTTTAGCGTCGGCATTGGCTTGTTTCTTAACGTTTGTGACGGTGAAGCACGATGCCAGATATGCTTTTGGAGCGTGGCAAGACATGCCGCCCACGGTCACACCGCGGATTTCGCCTACATTGTAGCAGTTGAGGAACTTGTAAGCCACGTTACCGTCGGAAGGACCGACAAGTGCTGAGGCGCGTCCTTTGCCGGTGTCCGCGCTGTATGCATGAACTGCAGCCGCGTTGCCAAGGCATGTGAACTCGGCTGTCCCTTCTTCAGAATCGCAGCACTGGCCGACGAATGCGGCGCATTTGTCTTCTCCGAAGAATGTGCACAAATCATCCATAATCATGTTGCTGATTTTCGCACCTGCACCAACATATCCGAAGAGCGCCAGATTTGTGCCTCCATCCACTTCCATGTTGAGGCAGCTGATTGTGTGGAATCTGCCGTCGAATGTCCCTTTATACCTTGTCTCTTTGGTATTGCCGATAACGGTGTGGACAACACCGTCCATGTCAATGTCTGCGGTGAGGACGGCATTGGCCGTGTTGTTGCCGTCGTTTACGATTGCTGCGAACTCTTCAAGTTCGGTTGCGTTTGAGATACGGTACAGGCCGTTACCGTCCGGGGTAAGGGCGAAGGCGGGAGCCGAAACTATCAAGGCTGCCGTCAGAAATGCGTTAGAAATTTTCATGTAAGAAATGTTTAAGTGGATACTATTGCTTATTCAAGTCTCGCAGATTGGAAGGAACCTGCGAAACTTGAATAATTTATTTGCTTTGATATGGGCCGTGAATTGATTTCACGGTGTAGTTTTGATCGTTGTCGTCAAGCACGTAAACCATGTATTGGCCATCGGGGTTAACACGGATCACCAAATGCCCGTTCCAAGATTTGAAATTGTCCGCCACTTCCATTAATGGAGCTTTGCTGCTCTCCACGATATTGGTGGTGAAGATGTTGACATCAGGATTTGTTGCCACGAATCTCCTCATGCATGGGATGCCCGGTTGCTCGGTGCGCCAAGGGTTCACCCATACGACCTGAGGATTCAATTTGTCAACAAGTTCCTGGCTGTTGGCATTGGTAGAGCCATGATGGCTGGCTTTCATAACCTCCACCTGATTAACTACCGGAACAATAGGGGCGTCGGCATTCTGCCATTCATTGCTTGAACCGCTATATTCCCATTGAAGGTCGCCTGCGGAGAAGAGGTTGAATTTGCCGAAGTCGAGCATGAAGGCCACGCTGAAAATATTTTCATCCGGTTTGGCGCCACTGATTTCGGTGCGGTCAAGAGGAATGGTGCGTTTGGTTTCGTTACCAACGCCTGTCCATGCATATCCGTTGGCACAGAGTATGCGTATCTTGAAATCCGGGAATTGCGAAGGATTGTATTTGAGCACAATCTGGTCGTCATATCCAGGTTTTGCGGTTTCATAAATCAGGCCCTTGGTGTCCATGCTCCATTTCAAGAATCTCTGGTAGTCCTTGATACGGTCTTCAGTTCCCATGTTTACGGGCAGAGTGTAGCCGCGGTCTATAATCTTTGTGAAATTAAGTATAGTGCCCAGCTGCGCGATTCCGTTCATGTAGAAATTTCCCACGGGGTGTTTCGGGAAGTTGGCATATTCTTCGTATTTCTCTACCCAGCTGCCCATATGATCTTCGTGTAAATGGGAGTTGAGGAAATAATCCACGTTCTCATGGCGGGGATTGAAATGCTTGATGTAGTTGGCTATCACCTCTGTGCCGGAAACGTTCCAATTCGGTCTTGCCGGCGTTACGCCGCCGACCCCCTTGCGGTCGCATATTTCCTGTGTAACCAACGAACCTGCGGCATCCACAAGTAAGGATGTCCCGTCGGGGAGGATATAGAAATTCGATTCTCCGCGCCCCGTGCTTATGGAATGGATTTCAAGAGTCCCGGCTTGCCATAACGGCATCTGTTCCCCGACCTTCACCTCTACCGACGGCGCGCCGGGAATGATTATGGCTTTGGCCTCGTCATTGTCAGAGCATCCTGAAATTATCGATGCGATGCCCATTCCTGCGATTGCTATATAATATATTTGTCTCATCGTTTAAATGTTAAAATGACCTTAAACAATCTTTTTTACCTATTTTTTACCTATGTATCATCAGTATCCCTATAATCAGTACCCAGGGTTCTGGGTCATTCCGGGAATGAGCATGACATCTTCTATAGGGAGCGGCAACAGATAACCTTTGGAGCCATCAAATTTGCGTTCCATTGTCTTACGGAATTTACCTTTGGAATCTACCAGAGGCTGGAGGTTCACCAAACCGTTTTCTTCGATCACGGGAAGGGCGTCGGCGGGGAAATAATAGTCGCCGTTCTTGATGTTCTTCTGCAGTTGCGCCTTGGCAGGCAGGTCGATTACAGGACGGTTTATGGCTATGTCGCAGAGGCGCCAGCGAACGAGGTCGAACCAGCGACGGTTTTCCCAGGCAAATTCCATACGTCGCTCACTGCGGAGAATGAAGCGCAGCTTGGCCTGATCGGTGTCGGTAATGGCGGGATATTTAGAAGTCTGGGCGCGTGTGGTTTTGTATGCCCTTGCCCTTACGTCGTTCATGGCGTCGAGCACGCTTTGGTCAATCTCATTCAATTCTATCTTTGCTTCCGCATACATGAGCAAAACATCGGCATAACGCATCACTATACAGTCAGGATCTCCTTTGAGGTCAACCAATAAGTCTTCGTCGATACCTTTTTTCAATATAAGCCCTGTCCAGGATGCGAGAGACTGCACCAATTGCGAATCGTTATTGTTTATTGTCTTGCCGGTCGTATGGTTCTGGACTTTGTTTTTGGATGGATCCCATTCGATTCCTAAGAATGTCGTGCCGAATTCCACGGTTGTATAGCCCAACCTCGGGTCGCGATTCTTGAATGGATTCTTATGGTCGAAATTTGGAGACTTGTCAATGGGAAGTCCGTCGTTGCACAGGAATGCGGAGAATAGCTCCAGCGACGGCACTGCAAGGGATTTCCCTTTGTTGTTGCGGGGAAGGAAAGAGCCATAGGCTATCTTGTCGTCATGCAGCTCGCGGGAACGCGGAATCGTGAATACGAATTCGGGTGATGCATGGGTCTTGAGGAGGAACATGCTTTCGAAATCTGTGTCGAGTGAGTATGTCTTTGAATCCATACATGCCTTTGCCGCTTGAGCCGCCGTCGGATAATCGAGCATCCATGTGGCCGTGCGCGCCTTGAATGCCATGGCAGTGCCTTTGATCACCCTTATATTGCCTTCGTTGGATTCAGGAAGAAGTTCCACAGCTTTGTCGAAATCCTCATAGATATGCTTCAATACTTCTTCCTTAGGGGTTCTGCCCATGGAATATGCCTGGTCGATGGTTATATACTCCGAATAATATGGGCAGTCGCCATAGAGGAATATCAGATATGAATAGAAGCATGCCCTGAAGAAATGAGCTTCACCTTCGAATTTGTCAAGCTGTTTGTCGCTGAGTTTCCCACGTTGTTTGGCAACGTTGGCAATCACGGCGTTACATCTGGTTATCCCTTTGTATGTGCGTAGCCAAGTCGCCTTTACATAGGAAGTGGTGGGCATCAGCGCTCCTGTGGACCATTCGTAGCCGTGACCTTGCTGATCCCAGTCGTCGGTCCATCTGTCCGTGTGCCACAGGCGGTTGAATTCCCAATGCCATAGGTCTCCGCGATATAGGTCGTTGCATGCGAACTCAAATTCTTCCAGCGAAGAATACCATGTTTCGGTGGATGCATCCGCCGGTGGATTGAGGTCAAGGTCGGCGCATCCGCTCAATCCAATTATGAGTGCCGACATCAATGTATAAATAAATTTTTTCATGATGATTGCTGTTTGATTATTAGAATGATACGGAAACTCCGAAATTCCATGTACGGGCGATATAGCTTGAACCGTCGGTGGCGGATTCGGGATCCCAACCTTGAGGATAATTGTCGATTGAGAACGGATCTGACACGGAAGCGAAGACTCTGAGAGAATTCAGACGTAATTTCTTAAGAATATTTTTTTGGAAAGAATAGCCGAGTGTGATGTTCTTGCAGCGGAAATAGCCACCGTTAAACATCCAGAAATCCGAAGTCTGGACATTGTTGCCGCCGTCTACAGCCATGTCTGAGAGGCGGGGATATTTAGCGGCCAAATTCTGTTCGGGAGTGTTGTAGTGGCTCCAGGATGTGCCGATCACTTCCCCTGTGAACTGAGTCCATCCGGCGGCATGACGCTGATACATCATAGCGCGTGTCATCATCACGTTCTGTTTGCCGATGCCGTTGAAAGCTGCCGACAGCTCAATACCTTTCCATCCGGCTGAAATCTGAGCGCCGTAAATGAGGCGAGGCTGTGAAGAACCGAGAACAACACGGTCGTATTGTGAACTGATAACGCCGTCCTGCATCCCTTCCGATCCGCTGAGGTCGAGATATTTGATATCGCCCGGCTTTACATTGGCGTTGAGCACCGGACTGTTGGCGAGGTCTTCTTCGCTTTGGTAGAGTCCGTTGGATACGAAACCATACCATGCGTTATATTCATCGCCTTCACGTGTGATGTGACCGTCTTTGTCGAGTACTGTTCCGGACATCTTGCCCATAACCGAACGGTAGTCGGAAATATTGAAATTGATGGAATAACTGAAATCTCCGACATTGTCGTGCCATCCGAGCTGGAGATCCCAACCTTTGGTGGTCATGTTTCCCGCGTTCTGCTTGGGGTTGTCATAACCCATGAACACCGGGAGCTGGATTGAAAGGAGCATATCCTTTGTCTTTTTCCAATACCAGTCGAAAGTCAATGACAAGCGGGAATTAAGGAATGTGGCGTCAAGGCCGACATCCCAGCTATGGGTTGTCTCCCATGTTATGTCGGGAATATTGTAGTCGCGCTGCGAAGCCGTGAGCACTGAAACGAGCTGTCCTTTCGAATCAACCATCACCGGATGGGCGAAGGTCATGCTCGCCTGATAGGGATAATTACCGATACGCTCGTTTCCGAGTGTTCCGTATGACCCCCTTATCTTGAGGAACGTCAGGATGCGGGGATCGATATCGCGGAGGAAATTTTCTTCGCTGATGGTCCAACCTACTGATGCCGAAGGGAAGAAGCCCGTGCGGTATTTGCGTGCAAAACGCGACGACCGGTCCCAACGTGCGTTGAACTGTGCCATGTAGCGTCCCTTGTATGCATAGTTGATACGTCCGAAGATAGAGCGGTATGCGTTCTGCTTCTCTGTCCCGTCAACGCCGAGGTCATTGCTGTTGGCATTCGTCAAATAGAAATAGTCGGAAAGAGCCATGTCGTTGCTCAAAGCTTCAAGGGTGTTGCTGCTTGCTTCGTAGTCCTCGTAGCCGATCATGAAATCGGTGCGATGATCTTCAGCAAAAGTTTTATTGTAATTGATGAACAGCTGTTTTGTGCCCCATGTATCCAGGTCGCGGTTTTCAGTCAGTTTGTTCATTTCATAACCTTTGGCAAATCCGGCGGGGTCATCGGGATTGTCGGCACTGAAATAGTTCACTTTATTACGATAAGATTTCTTTCTGGTGAACAACATTCCCGGAGCCCAGACACCGCTGATTGTCAAGCCATCAATTGGATTTAATATGACTGAAAGCTTAGCTCCGAAGCGGTCTGTCCATCGGCTGTTGTTGCCACCTTCATTCAAGGCGGCAAGCGGGTTTTCTCCATTATGGCCGTCGCCATATTTGCCATTCTGGTATGTGGCGGCATCAAGTGGTGTCATATACAGGGTCGCAGCCATTGGGTTCAGTGTCGGCTGGTGAGTGATGCCGCGGCGATAATAGGCGTCAAGTCCGAACGAAAGCCAATTGGTGACTTTGAAATTGTTGTTGACGCGTGCCGTGAGACGTTGGTAGTCTCGCCCTTTATAGAGAGCTTCAGTATATTCATAGCCTAAAGACACTTTCGTCTGAACAACCTTGTTGCCATAAGAAACTTTTAGGTCATGCTTAGTTGTGGGTGCTGTCTTGCGCATAAGGATGTTACGCCAATCGGTCATGGGGTAGGCGTCGGGATCGGCAAGATGGTTCTCCATATAGGAATCTATAAATTCCTTATCGTATACGCTATGTTCCTGGCCCTCGATGTTCCCTCCGTCATTCCATTTAAGCTCATTGTAGAGATTCATGTAGTCGATAGCTCCTACCGGTTTGGGAGATTCGGTGGATTGGATGAAACCGGCGGTGCCTTGATATTCAACTTTCGCCTTTCCCTCTTTTGCTTTCTTAGTGGTTATCAGGATTACGCCGGCTGCCGCGCGCGCTCCATATATGGATGCGGATGCAGCGTCTTTAAGTACGGATATGCTTTCGATATCAGATGAATTGACGGATTCCATTGAATCCGGGATGCCGTCGACAATAACGAGGGGATCGGAATCTCCGATAGTGGTTATGCCTCGCACACGTATCGTTGCCTCAGCACCGGGCATGCCGCTGCTGCGGCTCACATAGATACCCGGCATTGAACCTTGCAAGGACTGTGATACAGACGATGCCCTCATCCCTTCCAGTTTTCCGCCGTCGACATTGGTGACAGCTCCGGTGAGATCCGCTTTTTTCATTGTGCCATAACCAACCACTACCATTTCGTCGAGAGTGTTGGCCTCCTCCTTCATCACTATGGTGATGTTGTCGGATTCCCCGACCTTTAAAGTCTGTTTCTGAAAACCGACATATGAAACCTGCAAGGTGTCGCCGGTTTTAGCTTTGATTGAGAATTTGCCGTCAATGTCCGTGACGGCAGCCGTGTTTGTACCTTTCACCATCACAGTGGCTCCTATTAGAGGCTCTCCCGTCGGATCGGTGACTATTCCGTTCACATTCTTTTGCTGGGCTAAAGCCGGAACGGCTATAAAGAACATGGAAATCAAAAATAGAGCAATTCTGTTCATAAGCTCTGGAATTGAGTTGTTATTGGTGTTGATTTTATTTGTTTTGAGGTGGGATGTATCTTCTTTAATACATATTTCCTCAGGTTAACCAATGCAAATATAGGCTGCGAAACAACTCCTTTTGCTTTAATGATAAATCAATAAAATAGATTTACCATTATTTGTTTTAATATAAATTATTGATAATCAAGTGATATTTTGAACAAAATATAATATTTAATCAAACGTTTCAAAATGTGTATATGTCAATAATTAACATTATAATCTTAACATATGTTAAAATGGGTAATTGTCAAAGAAATCAGGAAAGCACTACGGTTAATTAAATTCCCGTTTATCGGACTGAATATTATTCCTCGCAGAGCCGCCGAGTGGCAGAGCATGCATATCCGGTTGTAGAGGTCATTTCCACTCCTGCCGAGGAGCAGAGCCTGTCGCTAAAATCATCGCGACAAGCTCTGTCACTCTGCCGGGAGTTCACGACCCTAAAAAAACAAGGTGGCAATCCTTTGCGCCCTCTGCGGCTCTGCGAGGAATAATATTCAGTCCGATAAATGGGAATTTAGCGTGGAGGGGATTGTATTGGTATTATCAGAGCGTGTCTGACGGGAGGGGATTGCTGTTGAAGGGGAGGGGGCGCGTCAGCGTGCGCCGGTCTTCGCGTCCGAAGGCGTCTATGTAGGTTATCCCGACCGGCGTGTCGGGAGCGGATGTCTCGACGACGAACATGCGTGAGCGCTTCGGCTCGCGTAACCCTTTTTTATAATCTCCTGCCCATTCACCTTTCTGGATAGCTGTCATGGCGTAATATTCCGGATGCACTTCGTAAACCAATTGGGGAGACAGTTCGTGATTGTTCTCAATGACGGTGAGTTTACCGGCAGGATCGTAGTCCCAGACCTGGATCAGGACGGCATTTTCGGGATACTTTTCATACGCCCCCCACTTTGGAAGATATTTGCGCATGGTCTTGGCTTCGGTGTCGGTGCTGAAGAAATGTTTCAGACTGTTTATGTCCCATGCGTCAAACTGGCGGTCAGCAGGATATTCATAAGGAACGAACCTCCATTCTATATTGTCTCCGGCGATGTCAAAGACTTCGAATCCTACGGGCGCTCCGTCGAAAGCGATGTTCTTCTGATTGAACGAGCTGTTCCACCATATGCTTCCGGATGTGCTCAAAATGTTATGGTCTATGAACGTCCGTCCATTTTCAGGAAGGCGTACAAGTCCGTTCCTATGTGTGTGTCCGGAAACCACATGGATGTTTTTGTATGGTTCCAGTATTCTTTTCAGTTGCAATGCCGATTCTTCTTCCGGTACAATCTTTATATCCATCGTGCCTTTTTTATATTGATGCAACGGGCAATGCATTGCAATCAACAATGGGGTTTCCGCGGGAATATCCTCCAGGTCTTTGCGCAACCATTCGAGTTGTTCGGGTGTGAACCGTGTCTTATAGTTGCGTTTACCTTTTATTCCTTCATTATAAGGTCCGTTGCCGGGTTCGTTGAAAAACTCGATGTTGTCGAGCATTATGTAGTGGATTTTGCCGAAATTGGCCGAATAATACCTCGGTCCATAGGCTTTCATGTATGTCACGGCTCCGAGAAGGTCTGTTGAATCCCCGGCGCAGACAGCGCCGTCATTGTCGTGGTTGCCCATCACTGAATATAGAGGAGCCGGCCAATTGTTTTCGTTGAATATATCGCGTATGCGTGCGGGCGTAACCCCTGTCTCGTACCAATAATTGTCATAGCTGATGTCTCCGAGGTTAAGCGAGTATACCGGGATGTCGCGTTCGGAAAACTTATTGGCCTCACGTTTTATTACATCCGCATATTTTGCAAACGTTGCCTCGTCGCGTCTCTTGCCGTGGAAATGAGTGTCGGTTATGAGTATAAGTCCATGGCGGGTGTTGTCTACCTTTTTAAGGCGGAAATCGTGGCGTTCATACTCATTGGCGGGAGCGGAGAGCTCCGCCCAGAACTGCGGCACGACATCTTCGCGCCAGGTCTCATATCCTGAAGGATTGATGATGAAAACTTGAGGATTCTGTTTATTTGATTTCAGGTAATACGCCCCTCTCTTATCTGTTTTGGTTATCTCATAACCGTCGGAGACTCTTACGCCCTGCACAGGCTTGCCGCCGCATTCCACAATGCCTGCAACAGTTACGCCCTTACCCGGCTTGACTGGAAGATTTGATTTGAAAGTTGATTGCGCAGGAGCATAAAGGTAGCCTACGGCAATGAATAAAGAAATAAATAGAAATTTCATGGTTAAAAATGTTTATATCGTTTCAATGCATTGTTATGGCTGCAAAGTTAATAAATATCTAATGAATAACAAAAATGGTGTCACTGGCAGGCTCTAAATTCCTATTTATCGCACTGAGCTTTATTCCTCGCAGAGTAGCCGAGGGCGCAAAGAATCGACACACTGTCTTTTTTAGGGTCGTAAACTCCCGGCAGAGTGCCAGAGTATGCCGCGGCGATTTTAGCGACAGGCTCCGCTCCTCGGCAGGAGTGGAAACGACCTCTCTGAAACCAGATATTCATGCTCTGCCACTCTGCGGCTCTGCGAGGAATAATGTTCAGTGCGATAAATGGGAATTTTTGCTGTAATGGCGTGGAGTTTTTTTGGGGGGTGTAAGGACGGAAGATAACAGATTTTGATTATATAGATAGTGTCTGTTTATGCTTCTGAGAATAAGGATTATATGCTGTAATATGTTCGGTTGGAATTATTAAGATGGTCTGAAAATAGTGTTGTGTGGTTAATAATTTGGCTTAAATTTGCATAAGTAAGTGAAGAGAACGTATTAACCTTGATATCATGATAAAGAATCCTTATGTTCACAGATGGGTGATAGTGGTTACAATGGTGATTGCTATCATTTGTAATTATCTCGACCGGCAACTCCTTTCGATCCTGAAACCGGAAATCCTCGGTCATTTCAATATCGGCGACATCGAATTCGCCTGGATATTGAATGTTTTCCTGATATGTTACGCCGTGATGTATCCAATATCCGGTATTTTGGTTGACAAGTTCGGCCCGAAGCCTGTGATGTTCGGCGGTATAGCTGCGTGGTCGCTTGCATGTATCGGCGGCGGTCTTTCTCAAGACGTGTATCAGTTCGCCGTCTGTCGCGGAATCCTCGGGCTCGCCGAGCCAACGATATTTACCGGGCAGATAGTTGCGGTGACGCTATGGTTCGAGAGGAAAACGCGAGCAACCGCCAACGCTCTTTGTCAGGCCGGCGGCTCAATCGGGACAATGACAGCTCCTCTCGCGGTGGCATGGATGGTGCGCTACTTCCCTTGGCAGGATGTGTTCGTGATTGCAGGTGTCGCCGGTCTTGCAATAGCGGCGCTCTGGTGGGTCGTATACCATAGACCGAAGCCTGAATTCTTGGCAATGACTCTCGATGAACCGGCGTCGCAAGTGAAAAATCAGCGTTATTTCAAACTTGGCGCTTTGTTTGGTACGAGTGCGCTGTGGGGAGTGATACTCATCCGCCTTGTCAGCGATCCGGTATGGTATTTTATTAACTTCTGGCTTCCGGGATACCTTCGGAATCTTGGAGTGGAGCAGGGAATGGGTACGCAGGAAACTCTCGATATGATACAATATATCGGCGGTATTCCCTTCCTTGTCGGCGCCACGCTTGGTGTCCTGGCATCTGCTTATTCCGACAGGCTGGTGTCGCGGGGATGGAATTCGCTGAAGTCGCGCAAGGTTGTGATGAGTTTGTCAACGTGTGTCGCGCCTGTTATCGCGCTGATACCGTTGCTCAGCCATTGGGAGCAGGTGTCGTTCTCCGTGCGCCTCGGTCTTATCACGGCTGTGTTCGCAATCGTGGCTTTCGTATGCCTTGTGTGGCTATATAATATAGGTGTTGTGGTTGCGGAATCATTCCCCGTTAAGAATGTCGCTTCCGTAATAGGTATTGCCTGTGGTGCCGGAGCGGTCGGGGCGGCATGTTTCAATCTCGTTGTCGGTTCGCTTTTGGCAACAATGGGAGAATATCTTTTCTATTGCATGGGCGTTCTTCACCCAATCGCAACGGTGGTGCTGCTGAAGCTTGTGAAACCTGCAGTGCCGCGTTAAGAAAAATTATTCTGAGTATATGAAAGCGAATTCGGCTGCCGTTATATACATATGAGACAGAATACTAATGCTATATTAGGCTTGCTTTTGTTGATTATATGCAGCGGCTGCGTAAAGGATAAGGACGAGCCCGTGTGGTCGCTTCAAGTTGGAGACAAGTTGCCGGATTTTGAAGTGACGTTGAACAACGGCTCGCGGGTGTCTACGGAATCATTAAACGGTTTTTACAGTGTGATAGTTTTTTTCAATACATCATGTGAGGATTGTAGGCGGGAATTGCCGGAGATGCAGAAATATTATGAACTGTGCATGATGCAAAACCGTCCGATAACATTCCTGTGTATTTCCAGGGAAGAGGAGGAGGTATCGGTGGAGGCTTATTGGAAAGAGCATGGATTCACAATGCCATATTCAGCCCAGAACGACCGCAGTGTGTATAATCTTTTCGCATCTTCCGGAATTCCGAGGGTATATGAGGCGGATACAAATTTAAAAATAACGCGGGTGACCGCAGAATAATAATGATTAATGAAAGTTACTAATGCGATGCTTCCTGGATATGACCGTGACTCGGTTGCGCCGGGGATACTACATATCGGTGTGGGTAATTTCCACCGTGCGCACCAGGAGGCATATACTAATGAATTGTTGTCAAAAGATTCTTCGCAAAGAGGTTGGGGAATAGTCGGGGTGATGTTGCTTCCCTCCGACGAACATTCCTACAGATCGCTTAAATCGCAGAAAGGTGAATATACTCTCACTGTGTGTGGGCGCGACGGTAATGACCATACTTTAGTGATAGGTTCTCTTAAAGATGTGATATGGGGTGTGGAGGATCCGGAGGCGGTTATTGACTTGATTGCCAGTAAGGATATAAAGGTCATATCCATGACCATAACGGAAGGGGGATACAATATTGACAAAGCGAGTGGAGAATTCATGCTCGATGATAAAGCCGTGGCTCATGATCTTCAGGATGCGGGGCATCCGACAACTGTCTTTGGCTATGTGGCGGAAGGATTGCGGAAAAGAAGGCAAGAGGGCGTCGGAGGCGTTACCATATTGAGTTGCGATAACCTGCAACACAATGGCGATACGGCGCAAAAAGCTTTTATGAGTTTTATGCATGCCCAGGATTCGGAGCTTGCAGCCTGGGCGCAGGCGAATGTGTCTTTCCCTAACAGCATGGTTGACAGGATAACTCCAGCTACGCGTCCGGAGGATGTAGAGAGGCTGAACCGAAGGAACGCGTCAAACGACAGAGTTCCGGTATATTGTGAAGATTTTATCCAGTGGGTGATAGAAGACAAGTTCGTTGCCGGCCGTCCTAAATGGGAAGCCGTCGGTGTTGAGTTTACTGATGACGTCACGGCTTACGAGAATATGAAGCTGAGTTTGCTTAATGCTTCTCACACATTGCTTTCGTATCCGTCTTTCCTTGCCGGATACAGAAAGGTTGACGAGGCTATGCGCGACGACAGGATTGTGAAGTTCGTGCGGGATTTCATGGACAAAGATATAACTCCATATGTGCCCGCTCCAGGCAATATAGACCTCGACAATTATAAGCGGATATTGGTGGAGAGATTCGGAAACCGCTCGGTGAGCGATCAGATTTCGAGGCTTTGTTTCGACGGAGTGTCAAAGTTTCCAGTCTATATAGTCCCGAATCTCCGCAAGATGATTCAGGACGGGAAAGACCTTACGCGAGTTGCCTACCTTATTGCTGCGTATCAAAACTATCTGAAATATGGAATTGATGACAATGGAGAAAAGTTTGTGGTTTCAGAACCTTGGTTAACTGATAGAGACAGAAGTCTTATAGAATCCGACGATGTAATGGATTTCCTCGGATTATCACCATTTGCAGGTGTAGGGTTGAAGAGAAGTAAGGAGTTTGTATCCCTTTATAAAGTATTCTGCGATGATATCCGAGCTGAAGGTGCAATGCGCACGTTGGAAACGATAATCTAAGCATAGCATATGAAAATTGAGAGCCTCCGAATCTGATTATCAGTTTCGGAGGCTTTCGCTGTGCGCACGAAGGGACTCGAACCCCCACGTCGTTAGACACTAGATCCTAAGTCTAGCGCGGCTACCAATTACGCCACGTGCGCTTAAATCGGATGCAAAGTTACAAATAATTTGTTAATCTTGCAATATTTAACATAATTTAACAATTCGGGGGGGTAAAATGGAATTTTGTATATAATTTTGCCTACCGTTTTGTGAGAAGGTCATATTATGACCATAATACATTTTTCGATTTGTGCGTCGAAGTGACGAAAACAGCTATTGCAATTGCTATCTAAACACAAAGTGAGGTCACTCTCGACGGATTAGATTTTAACAGTTAGGCTATGAGATACCTATACAGTCTGGTGTTTGCCATGCTGACTTGCTTCTGCGCCTCAGCGCAGTTTGCCGTCAAGACAAATCTTTTATACGATGCCGCTACCTCACCCAACCTCGGAGCGGAATTGGGAGTGGGAAGTAAATCCACCGTGAACCTTGTTTACGGTTTCAATCCGTGGTCGTTCCAATCTGACACTCATGGTGAACGAAAGGTGAAGCATTGGGTGCTGATGCCTGAATATCGTTGGTGGACTTGCTCTAAGTTCAACGGCCATTTCTTAGGCGTCCATGCCATGGGCGGTGAGTTTAACGCTTCAAATGTGTCGTTACCGATTCCCGGGTTCTTCTTTTCCGGCGACAACATTACCTCGGAGGTTAAAGACAGCCGTTATCAGGCAGCTTTCGCCGGCATAGGCGTCACCTACGGGTATCAGTGGATTCTTTCGGAACATTGGAATCTGGAGGCTGAGGTTGGTGTCGGCTATAATCATGTGTGGTATGACAAATATCGTTGCGGCGACTGCGGCGGTAAATTGAAGAGCGGTCATTCCAACTATGCCGGTCTTACGAAATTAGGTCTCTCTATAATGTATATTTTCTGACAGCAATTTTCGGACAGTGACAAAGAAACGTCAATTATGAAATTTACCAGATATTATCTAATAGTCATCATGGCTATGGCCATTCCCTTTGTTTCCGAGGCTGGAAAGTTCAAGGGGAAGATAGGGTTTTCGAATGTTGAAAGCGAGATGTCGGGAGAAAAGCTCCGTGTATGTTCGGATATTTGTCTCGACTCCTTGAAACTTGGTGCCAATGACCAGTTTCTCATAACTCCGGTGGTCGAGGACGCACAGGGAAACGTCGCTGCCTTGCCGTCTGTGCTCGTGAACGGTCGCAACATGCATTATGTGTGGCGGCGCGGCAGTCTCGGGAAAGGTTTTGCGGCCGGGCGCGACATAATAAAGGAGATAAAGCGCGAAAACGGGAAACGGCAGGCATTGTCGTATGATGCCACAACGGGTTTCCGCCGATGGATGCTTGATCCTTCCGCTCAGTTGAGGATGGTTATCGACACGTGCGGGTGCGGACATGCCTACGGGAAGTCGGCGGGTGTGCCTGTACCTCTCGATTTGAACCCGGCTCCACGCATGCGGGTGGTTTATATGACGCCGGAAGTAACGGAGCTTCCCGTTTCAATTCATGAAGGGAAGGCCCGTGTCCAGTTCGAAGTTGACAAGACAGAGCTGCACGCCGAGCCATATGTCTGCCGCAACGGACAGCGCATCGATAACCGCGGTCAGTTGGAAGTGATTGAAGATTCCATCCGTTACGCCCTCAGCGACCCGAATGTAGAGATTGCAAAAATCCGTATATGCGGTTACGCCTCTCCAGAATCCCCTTATCTGCATAATGAATATCTGGCGACAAACAGGTCGCGCTCTCTTGCAGAATATATTGCGGAGCGTCATCACCTCCCTTCCGACAGGTGTGAGTATGACGCAGTGCCGGAGAATTGGGGAGAATTCAGGGAGACGGTGCTTGCCGCTAAAGATATCACAGACAGTCAACGGGCGGATCTGTTGGAGTTGATTGACCGTCCGGCCTACGGTCCTGCGGATTATGATGCTAAAGAGAGGGAACTCAAAACATCACCTAAGTTTGCCAATCTATACCGCACCAAGATATTGCCCGAGTGGTTTCCGCGCCTTCGCGCCACCAAGTTTGAAATCCGCACCCGCCTGAAGCCGATGGACGACCAACATCTTGCGGAAGTCATGGCAAAAACTCCCGAAAAAATGTCGCTGAACCAGATGTTCCGGGTGGCGCGACTTTATCCTGAAGGCTCGCAGGAATTTAACAAAGCCATAGAGACGGCTCTAAGGTATTATCCCGATGACAGTGTGGCTAATCTTAATGTGGCGGTGGCGGCAATTAAATCCGGTAATATTGAAAAAGCAGAGGAGTTGCTGAAAAAAGCCGGTGATTCGATGGAGGCGGAGAACGCCCGCGGAGTGGTGGCGACATATAAAGGAGACTTCGAGCAGGCTGCGCGTCATTTCGCGAAATCGCAGAATCTGCCGGAAGCAACGAAAAACCGCTCAATGTTGAATATTTAAGTAAGCAAAATAACAACAATTTTACGATTTGTAATTTTATGAATTTAAAACATTTATCTATGAGCGTGGCTGCACTTATGATGATGGCCGCATGCTCGAACGACAACAGTCCGGAGATGAACAATCCGTCACCCGCTTTTGAAGGAGACGGATATATCGCCGTGAAAATCAATCTGCCCACGCAACGCTCCACACGTGCGGCAAACGACAATTTCGATGACGGGGTTGCAGAGGAGTATAAAGTGCAGGATGCATGTCTCGTGCTTTTTAAGGGCGATAGCGAAGCTACAGCCACAGTGCATAGTTCTTATGAGATCGCAGGCGTTACCCAGGAGGATCAAACGCCTCCTAACGATCAAGTGACGACGCAGTTCAAGAAAGCTGTCAAGGTGCGCGACATACAGCTTGCGTCAGGTGAAAAACTTTATGGTCTTGTAATGGTCAATTACAAGAACGTGGCTGAAATTGTCGGCACCGATCTCCGTGTCGGTGGAAACATCTTCAGTGGTTCATTCTCGGATCTTGTTGTCAAGACAAGTAACGTGAACTTTATAACCAAGTCCGGTCAGACAACAAGGGATTATTTCTTCATGACCAACTCACCTCTTGCTGACAAATCAGGAGGTGTCAGCAATCCTGCCGGCACAACAGTGCGCACGCTCGTGGAGCTGACTGGCGGTCTTAAAGACACTGCTCAGGAAGCAGAAAATAATCCTGCCGGAACAGTTTATGTGGAACGTGCAGTGGCAAAAGCTACATTGACAATGTCGGCCGAGAGCGCTTCAATCGACCAGTCTTCAGGTGAGAAAGCAACCCTTGAAATTGAAAGCGTGGAGTGGGTGATTGACAATACAGAACCCACTTCTTATATAGTGCGTAACCTTGGCAACTTATTTGACACCTGGGCTCCATACAAGAGTACGGTTTACACCGGTTCCGAAGGATACCGCATGGTCGGTTCCAATGTTGTAGGTTCCCTCAACACAGATGCAACCACCAATCTTTACCGTACATACTGGTGTGTGGATCCACAGTATGATAAGGCTAATCCCGTTATGTCCACATCTTCAGATGCAGACGCATATTCATCCCTTACAAAGGAAGGCAACGTATTTAAAAGCGGGGCTGCATATTGCTATGAGAACACTTTCAATGTGGCTAACATGAATTACCGCAATACAACCCGCGCGGTGTTGAAAGTGAAATATAAGAATAATAAAGTTAATGGAGGATCGCTTTATACGATCAATGGCCGTGATGATCAGATTTTCTACTACCGGCGTAATGCAACGAGCCATGCCCGTTCCTATGTCATCAACGATCCTAAGGTCATAGATGAATTCACAAAACTGTTGAAACCCAATCAGACGAATGTGAAGCTTAACGATTTCATCAGGCTTAGATTCGAAACGGACAATAACGGTCATCTGACGATGGCGGGAGTGGATATCAAAGATTACCGTCAGGACGTAGGGGAGGACGATCCTTCGTATAATCCTGATTATGAAGGTAAGGATATTACGGAAGCCAACCTTGCAGAGACTCCGTTTGCGGCAGCAGCTCCGGAACTCTCTCCTGCATTGATTTCAGACTTGATTACACGTGTCAATGCACGTTTTGAGATTCAGGAATATACAGGCGGTGTAAGTTATTATGACCTCCGTTTCACACATTTCGGTCTGCCCTCCACAAATCCGGCTGTAACCGATGGAGAGGACCTCACTCCATGGATTCAGAAACCTGCATCAACCACAGATGAGGCTTACACAGGCGCCAATGTAGAAAACGATTATCTCGGCCGTTATGGAATGGTGCGTAACAACTGGTATGACGTTAACGTTTCCGCAATCTCTCATCTCGGATCTCCTGTGGTTCCAGACGCTAATACCGACACGTCTGATGACAATCAGAAACAGGAGAAATGGATCGCGTTCACAGTGAAAGTGCTTTCATGGGCAAAGCGCGTGCAGAATCACGAGTTTTAATCGCTCCGGCATTATAACCGCATTTCGCCGTGTGTGACGGCGGATAGCGGAGGCGGGGGTGGAACCCCGTCTCCGTACCAATCAAATTATTTGGAAGAACAGATTTTTAACGATGAATACATCAATATCAAGGGTCATAACTTTATTTTCGGTCCTCCCTATGCTTATGTGGAGCGGGTGCTCCATGATCAAGGATGACGTGGAGGATTGTCCCGCCGGTCTGTATGTGCGTTTCGTCTATGATTACAACACGGCACGCGCTGACATGTTTAAGGATCATTGCGGACATGTCACCCTTTATGTCTACGACGAATCGGGTAAAAAGGTCGCCGAGCGCACGGTCTCTCACAAAGAAGGTGAAGAGCCTCTTCGGAAATATGGTTATTCAATCCATTTCGCAGACGGCGAACTCTCGCCGGGGCGGTACCGGCTGCAGGCTGTCGCCATGCAGAAAGACTGGGACGACGCCCTGTCCACTCCCGGGGCGAAACATCGCCGCAATGATGTGACAGACTCGGAGTCCCTCCGCATTTCCCTTGACTATGCCGACGGGACGATTCCCGCAACTGAACGTCATCCGGTCAGCGCGGAAGCTCCACTCGACACTTTGTGGCATACGTTGAAGGTGTGCTCATATGCTCCGCAGGATGGCGTTGCCGTGCCCGACATGCACCGCACGGTGAAACCATATTCAATATACCCATTGGAGGAACAATTTGTCACCATAGAGCCTGAAAGAGCCACCTATGCCACGGTGTCTCTCATCCGCGACACCAAGCACCTCAATATCACATTGCGTGATATTGACGAGCCGGACAAAGTGTTTGATGAAGAATACGAAGTCATACTCCTTGACGACAACGCTCATCTCGCGCACGACAATGAAGTGATACGCACCGATTCCGTGCAATATTCACCCTATGCAAGCTGGACTTCGAGGCTTGAGAACGGAGGCACCGTGATAGACGGCAATCAGACAGCCGCCGGACAGCGGACGGCACACTACAACCTTATGTTCAACCGGCTTACGTATAATGCCGACATAAACAAATCCGCGCGACTCCAGATCGTTAACCGCCGCACCAAAGAACAGGTGGCACTGATCAATCTTCCTTACACACTTGCGGAAGGGAGGATTGCATACGACATATATAACTATTCACCTCAGGAATATCTTGACCGCGAATATGACTACCGTCTCGATTTCCTTCTCAAGGGTGGGAGATGGTATTATATGGATGTGGTTATTAACGTGCTCAGTTGGTCAAAACGCTTCCAAAACATGGAGTTATAAAGTGTATATTAGTAACCGATGTGGTGCAAATTAAATAAAATACTGATTCTCATATTCATGGGTGTGGCTTTGTCAATGAGTTTAGAGAGCTGTTCCCGTGAAAGCGAGACCATTGTGCCGGAACCGGAACCTGCCGGTCCTGGTTTCTATCTGCGGTTGCGCCTTTCTATCGAAGGTGTCACCCGCTCCAATCCATCGGGAGGAGAGAACGGGGACGGCCTGGAAGATGGTGTGCGGCATGAGAATGACATAGAGAATGTGGCGTTATTTTTCTATAATCACTCCTTAGGGTTGAACGCACCTGCCGAGGCCCCCATAAGTCACCGGGAAGTTTATTATGGCGATACGTTCACGCCTGCCGCCGACGGCACCGTGTCTCGAGTTGTGAGAGTCTCGGATTATGAGTTCACAGCTGGTGACAGGGTTGTTGTGGTATTGAATTATGGTGCGTCAATAAAATCCGTATCAACACTTGGAGAACTTAGGGAAATGATTGTGGATTCACCCTGGAGAGAATCGGCATCGCTTATGGACTATGCCGGTTTTGTAATGGCTACTGCTTCCGACAAGACTCCATATGACGGTAAGATTCATTTTACAGACGAGAATGACTCACCCCTTGAAGGCACTCATGAAAATCCGTTCTATATGATGGCTGAAGTGGAGAGGGTGGCTGCCAGAATTGATTTCATGTTCAACGTAGCGAACTTATCGTCTTCCGACGAAGGGGAGCTCGCCTACGCGGTAAACTCCGAAGCCGAGACTTCGGGAGATGCCGGCACCCTCTATCTCTCTCATATATTGCCTGTGAACTCGATGAGAGAGGGGACAACGCTTTTGAAGCATGTTTCGGACGGTCCGGACATGGATAAACTCATTGTGTGCGGTGACGAACTGACAGATGCCTCTGTCCCTTTGAATTATGTTGTGGACCCTCACTCGGTTTTGAAAGAGGATGCTTCAGATGAAGACATTTCTTCCTGGTATGGCTTCACCTCTTCAAAATATATAAGGAATAATGGAGAGACGGTATTTACAGCAGCGAATCATCTGCGCAATTGGCTTTCGATGCCCGGCCTTGTGGCGGATTGTTCCGATGGTTGGGACAAAAGTTTGACCCTCTCGTATGTTAACGAGAACACTCAACATAAGGGACAGCATGACTCCCGCTTCATGACCGGTCTTGTGTTTCGCGGAATTTTCCATCCCAAGCAGGTATATGTCGACGCACATGGCAATCCCGACACGGGATATCAGCGGGGCGACACATTCTGGCGTTACAGTCCTACATCTTCGGATATGAAAGGTAAGAATCTATATTTCAGTTCGGCGGAGGCGGCAGAAGAATATAAGTCGGCTCATCCTGAAGATTTATCGGAGATAGTAGAATATAGAAGAGGGGTGTGCTATTACAACCTTTGGATTCGTCATGCCAATGTCGACAGGAATATAGGAGAGGGTGACGCATATGAATCCTGGCCAATGGAATATGGTATTGTAAGGAATAATATATACCGTATCGGGGTTTCTTTTACAGGCATCGGGTATTCTCAGCCGGAAATCAGGGAACCGTTGAATATACGTTCGCGGATATTCGTGAGGAAATGGAATTTCCGTCGCCAGCCGACAATAATAATGTAGACATCACCGAAGTAATATGATAATGAATATCAGATACATTGTTTCATTAATGGTTTTCACCTTCCTTATAGGATTCATTTCCTGTAGGGAGGATGATCCCGGAAGGAATATGATACCGGCTAAGAGCACTTTTGTGCTCTCGGCAAAAAGTGATTCCCAACCTATTGATCCCGGAATGCTTTCTCCGGAAGCGGATTCTGATAATGAGCTCATCAACACGTGGTGGATAGTTTTTGCAAGAAAAACAGACAGGAGTATATATACAATACTCAATCGTCCGACTCACCTGACCGCTCCTGTTGAGGAGGAATCTATTGACGCTGACTTACCGGCAGACACTTATATCATCTATGCTTTTGCCAATGTCACACCTGATGAATTGAAAGAAAAGACAGGGTTGAATTTCGAGATCGGTTCGCAGTTGCCTGACGGCGATATTGAATCCGTTATGTGGAATACGATGGAAAACAATCCCGACAAATCCAAGTATATTCCAATGAGCGGCATGCGTGAGATCACCGTTACAGGAAGAGTGACTGAGCCTTTCGCCATAGAAGTTGTCAGGATGCTTGCCAAGGTTGAATTCTGTTTCATGAATGAATCAGGTTCTGACATCACAGTCAAATCCGTTGACTTCGGACCGCTCAACACCGGCTCCATTCCGTTAATGCCGACATATGCTCCCTCGTCTGCACCAATAATTGCAGAGAGTTGTGGAATTGAGAACCTGAATTATTCATTCGGCTCCGGAAGTGAAGGAATCAAGGTGGTTGACAAGATACAGTTGCCGGTAAGGGAGAAATTCTATGTCAGGGAATCCGTTGCCGATTCACATCCATCGAAGCATTTTAATTTTTCTTTGAAAATAGAGCGTGGCGGCTCAGAAGAAGAAATACTTTATGCCGTCACTGATGAACTTCAATATATAAACCGGAATGATTATATCCAGATTCCGGTTTTGTTCGCCGAGCTTAAACTTGACATGGAAGTCCGTTTTTATCCCCCTATCGGAGGATATCCGGCCGTTAAGGTTGAACCGGCAGGAAACGAGGTGTATAACGTGACTTTCGGAACGTCCGGAGGTTTTGAGATATTGCCTAAATTCACGGAAGTTGACGGAAGCGAGATTGTCAAGGATAAAGTGGTGATGAAAGTGCTTGCCATATCAGATCCGGACGGGATATTCGAGCGGTTGCCCGTGGCGGAATCTTCCGGTGAATTGACGGGTGTCCTTTCTTCGGAAGAAGGGATGGCGGAGGTGTCGCTTTCCATGGAAGTTACTACGGTGGCCGGTGTAAAAAGAGTGTATAACCGGAAAGTTTACATAATACGTAAGAACAATCCTTAAGAAACTATGAAATGTAAAAATAAAAGGTTGTCGGAAACATTGCTCGTGTTTCTGGCTATGTTCAATATATATGGTATGGCTTCGGCGCGGGAATCGCTTATCACCGATTCCTGGCAATTGAGTGCTAACCAAATGTCGGCAGAGGAGGGCAACTCTCTCGCCAATTTGATTGACGGGGTGCCGTCGACCGGTTATCATTCGCAGCAGGGAGAACTTGCCGATGATTGTTATATCCTGGTGGAATTGAAAGCGCCCCTTAATCTCGCTCAGGATGAAGACCTTGTTTTCTTTACACAGAGGTGCGGTTCGCACACCGGTGATAAACTCGAGGGGCATCCGACAACGTTCAGGGTTGAGGGAAGTTTTGACGGGAACAATTGGGAGCCCTTTTGCCACGTGTATTTCCTATATCGCGGCAACGGCACGCGTGAGTATTCATCGAGGGTGCGGACAACGCAGGGTTACAAGTACCTTCGTCTTACGGTTACGGCAAACAACGCACGACACTATGATTCCAACGGTCATCGGTACATGGGCATGGCGGAATTCCAGATTTATAAACTCGGGCGCACCGAACCTTATGAGGAGGCGTCAAACGGATTTATTGACAGGCTGCACCTTAAAACGGATTATAACTTCAGCTATAGGGATTATGGTTTCGTAAACACGATGGGTATACTTGACCCGAAGAATCACTGTCTCGATTCCAAGCAGATCGACACTCAATTGCGTCGGTCATGGGATATAGAGCAATGGCTCGACTGGGGGAACTGGGTAGACGGCAAATGGACAAAAGACCAGGATTTTTTGAAAAAAAACAAGATATCGATTCCGTCGTTCACTATGCTAACTTCGAACGATGACAAGAATATAGGTCCGAATCAGAAGAGGCAGCCGACGCATGTGACCGAGCATGTCCTCTATGCTATACCTGGCGACGCCATAGCACTCTATCCGTACTACGCTATGGCATATACTTCAGCGTATCTTGAAAATTTTTCGCATTGGTATGACTATAATTCCGGTGGGCGTCTGTCTCATCAGCTCGACTGGAGCGACGGCAATAATTACGGGAAGGTTGATCTGCTTGATTTCCTGACAAACCCTTACTCCATAAGTTATTCTGATAATTATGGATTTTTCGGCGGCTCCCATATCACTCCGTTTGAGAAGGGTGCCTACATGACTGAAATCAGGACTGTGCAAGAGTACCTCGAGTTTGAGAAAAGGGTGAACGATGGCGACCAGTATGCCAATGCCCGTCTTGTCGCCGATCTTGATTTCAGCGGTGTGACGGTATCAATGATAGGAGTTGAATCAAAGCCCTATGCCGGAGTTTTTGACGGAGGTGGACATACTATATCTAATCTGGTAATCGACAGAGCGGATCAGGATGCAGTAGGAATGTTCCGGTATGTTACGGTAGGAGCAAAAATCATGAATTTCCATCTTGATGAAACCTGTGTATTCAGGGGAGATAGTTATGCGGCTCCAGTTGCCGTTGCGAGCGGCGGTTCTGGAGATCGAACAGATTTATATCTAAGCGGAATATGGATGAGCGGGGAGTCCTATGTCAATTATTGTAATGCAGCCGGTATACTTGGTTCCAATTGGTCCCCGGGTACACTACGCGCTGTAATCACGGATTGCCTTGCGGATGGGAAAGTGATAGGATATACGGAATCTGCCGCTATTTCCGGATGGCTTGGTGACGGCGGCGGTAAAATTACCAACACATACAGTTGTCTGAAGGAGTTAACAGGAGTTAATGAAAGAAATACGCAGACGGTTTATTCGGGCAATAGTTTTTACAGGGGGAGCAATTGCCGTATAATAAACAGTTACGACTCTAATCGCGGCAATGGTCTTGAAGCTCCTCCGATTGATATGAACAGCGCAGCTTTTATATCCAAGCTTGGAGATAAATGGAAAGCAGGGGAAAGCTATGCTGTCCCTATGGCTCACAATCATGTCGCAGTTCCCGGTGAGAGATCTTACGGCACGGTTGCAACCTTTTTTTATCCTCGCGATCCATACGTGAAAGAGGGTGAGCTTCAGGGATTGCCTCAGGAATATGTTATAGCTGCTGATTTCAGTCAATCATTCTCACTTGACAATATTGACAGAAATACAAAAACCATCACAGAACCGGTGATTCATTTCCGTCATATATTCAAGATACGTGACGGAAAGAGTTTTGCAGAAGAGTTTTCCGGAAGTCTTGAAAAGAATCGGGAGTACATAAGAAAGAATATGCGGCATGTGTCTGCCCGTGCGGGAAAAGCTTTCCAAATCAGGTTTGATTCACCCATCCCTGCATCAGGAACGACACGTTCGAAATATTATTACAAAATTTCAGAAACTGATTACCGGCGTGTCTGTACAATGCGTATCCGTGTCCTTGATGCCGACACGAGGACGGAAATCGATAATGATGTCATTGGTTTCTATGCAGGAGAGGAATTCGATGGCCAAGGTTCGAGAGAAATCGATGGTGTCAATTATTACATGTGCGGTGGGGGCGGTAAGTATTACCGCATGCTTAAATGCGACAATCCACGGGAGGGACGTTATCTTGTCCAGATATTGGGTAATGATATCAATGGTAAGCCCATCAAGATTATAGGCAGCAATGAAGATCTAATAGTGATGGAAATGCAGATCACTTTCCTGCCTGAATCAAAGGCATCAATGATAACGGAAGATGAACTTTATAGTGAGGACGACCGGTTCAAGCATGCACGCGAAAGTGAACTCGAAGCTAATTACGGAGCTCCGAAAGACAAGGTGGATTTCGATGAATATGCATTGCTTGAATCTAAAGATAATAGAGATTAAATAAAGTTAGATGTTAAGCACGATGCAGAAATCTCCAGTTA
>CAJTZS010000011.1 GCA_910584055.1 uncultured Muribaculaceae bacterium
CTCAAACACCAGTGGAGCAATCCGTGCCGGTTCGACCCCGGCTCTGGGTACAGAAATGAGGAATAGAGCAATCTATTCCTCATTTTTTTTTGTTAAAAAACATATTTTATATCAAAAAATAAGATTTTTTTGAAAAAATATGTGAGAAGTGTTTGAAAGTCTGCTTTAAATGTTTATATTTGTGGCAGATTTGTTTCTATAGGAACCTGATTATATTTCTGAAACGAATACACACATATACATTAAATACCAAACGCAGTATGAACAAGACAGATTTAGTAAATGAGATCGCGGCTAAAGCTCAGTTGAACAAGGTGGCAGCTAAGGCTGCTCTCGAAGCTACTCTCGAATCAATCGAGCAGGCTCTCGCGAACAACGACAAAGTGCAGCTCATCGGTTTCGGCACCTTCTCTGTAGTGGAAAAAGAGGCCCGTACCGGCATCAATCCCCAGACTAAGGAAAAGATTCAGATTCCGGCTCGCAAGGTCGTTAAATTCAAACCCGCCGCAGACCTCGCAAAATAATCTGCAAACGGCAAGAATCACGAGCCTGTTCCCCGCGAGGGAGCAGGCTTTATTTGTATATCACCCCGTTTTTTCGTATTTTTGCAACGATAAACATTTCTTATGTAAGATTGACATGACAATTGAATCAATTATAGCAAAAGGCGTCGTCAAGGCTGTCAAGCAGCTTTACGGCGCAGAAATAGAGGAGAAGACCGTAACTCCTTCGGCTACAAAACGCGAATTCGAGGGAGACCTCACGGTGGTTGTTTTCCCGTTGCTCAAAATTTCACGTAAGGCTCCTGACGTTACGGCTTCCGAGATAGGGGAGTGGCTTGAGAAAAATGTTGAAGCCGTTGAGAAATTCAATGTGGTCAAAGGGTTTCTCAACATTTCCATAAATTCTGCATTCTGGCTGGGTCTGCTTCATGAGATAGCGGCGGATGCAGACTTCGGCTTGCGCAAGGCGGACGACAATTCAGATTTGGTAATGGTGGAGTATTCTTCTCCCAATACCAACAAGCCGCTCCATCTCGGACATGTGCGTAACAATCTGCTTGGCTATTCCCTCTCGCAGATATTGAAGGCCAACGGGCATAAGGTTGTCAAGACAAATATAGTCAACGACCGCGGCATACATATCTGCAAGTCGATGCTCGCATGGAAGAAATGGGGCGAAGGCGCGACTCCTGAATCTGCCGGTAAGAAGGGCGACCACCTTATAGGCGACTTCTACGTAGCGTTCGACAAGCATTATAAAGCTGAACTCAAGGAAATCATGGAAAAGGAGAATGTTTCCGAAGAGGAGGCTGAGAAAAAGTCGCGGCTTATGGCTGAAGCCCGTGAGATGCTCCGTAAATGGGAGTCCGGCGATCCTGAGGTGCGCGAATTGTGGAAAATGATGAACGGCTGGGTTTATGCCGGCTTCGATGAGACATATCGCCGCCTTGGCGTTGATTTCGATAAGATCTATTATGAATCGGATACGTATCTGGAGGGGAAAGACCTCGTGCTCGGCGGAATTGAGAAGGGCATAATGTATCGAAAGGAAGACGGCTCTGTCTGGGCTGACCTCACAGGCGACGGTCTCGACCATAAGCTGCTTCTCCGTGCCGACGGCACATCCGTCTATATGACCCAGGATATAGGCACCGCCAAGCTCCGTTATCAGGATTTCCCGATCGACAAGATGATATATGTGGTCGGAAACGAGCAGAATTATCATTTTCAGGTGCTGTCGTTGCTCCTTGACAAGCTCGGTTTCAAATGGGGGAAAGACCTCACCCATTTCTCATACGGTATGGTCGAGCTTCCGGAAGGTAAGATGAAGAGCCGGGAAGGCACGGTGGTGGATGCCGATGACCTTATCGACACGATGGTTGCCTCCGCCGCCGAGATGGGGGCTGAACGGTTCGCTGAAATGCCTGCTGAAGAGAGCGCGGAGATTGCCAGGATGGTCGGGCTTGGAGCGTTGAAATATTTCCTCCTTAAAGTCGATCCTCGCAAGAATATGCTTTTCAATCCCAAGGAATCGATTGATTTCAACGGCAACACAGGACCTTTCATCCAGTACACCTATGCCCGTATCCGTTCTGTAATCCGTAAGTCGGAGGGTTTTGATCCTCAGGTCACTCCACACAGCGAACCGAATGCCAAGGAATCAGTGCTGATTCAGAAGGTTGCAGATTTCCCCGCTGTTGTTGCTGAGGCCGGCAAGAATTATTCTCCCGCGCTGATTGCGAACTATGCATATGACCTCGCAAAGGAATATAACCAGTTCTATCACGATTATTCCATTCTGCGTGAGGAGAATGGGGATAAACGCAATCTCCGTCTTTTGCTCTCATTCGTGGTGGGAAGGACTCTGAAAAGCGCGATGTCGCTTCTCGGCATAGAGATGCCCGAGAGGATGTAATAAACTTTTTGGCACGTTTTGTGTCTAATAAATTGAAAACAGTATCTTAATATGGAATACAACAATTCAAGAATGACTCCTCCTCCCTTTTATGGAGGTCAGGAGATTGTGACGCAGACCAACGCAGTGATGAAACGCGTATATGTCCGTATGTTTATCGGACTGTTGGTGTCTGCTTTCTGTGCTCTCGGTGTGGCAAGTTCACCCGCAGCACTCAGTTTCTTCTTCGGCAACCGTCTTGTGTTCTGGGGAATGCTTATCGCCATGTTCGTGATGGCATGGGTGATTCCTGCGAGAATGGAGAAGATGTCATCAGGCGCGGTGGTCGGATTCTTCGTGCTGTTCTCCGCATTGATGGGATGCTGGCTTGCTCCCATATTCCTCGTGTATCGTCTTGGCACTATTGTCTATACACTTTTCATTACAGCCGGAACTTTCGGCGCAATGTCGGTATATGGCTATTTCACCAAGTCTGACCTTTCGAAGATGGGTGCTTATCTGATGATGGCTCTCTTCGGTCTGATCATTGCGAGCGTGGTGAATATCTTTTGGGCAAATTCTACAATGGAATGGATCATCTCCATTGTTGGCTTGCTGATCTTCACCGGTCTTACAGCTTGGGATACTCAGCAGGTAAGACGTATGGCGGCTGCCAATCTTGAGCCGGCACTTGCCGACAAACTCGCTACGATGGGCGCGATGAATCTTTACCTCGATTTCATCAACCTCTTCCTTTTCCTTCTCCGCATACTTGGCGGTAACAGAGATTGATACCCTGCGGGAATGTTTAATGTTCAATGTCTAATGTTTAATTAAACGTCATGACTAAGGAAGAACTTGAAGGGAAGATCAGGGATGCAGTTGCTGAATATATCGCCGATGAGGAAACCTACGACGATAATGCGCGTCTGCAGATCAATCTTGAGAAATGGGAAGTGACAGTTGTCGACAGCGAGGATGACGAACCCGAAAATGTCGATACGGTTGACTACTATGATGTGATGGACTTCATAAGAATAAGTCCTGATGAACCCGGCAAATGGGAGGTTGACGACGAAGCCGTCAAATCCGTTGCCGAAGAAACCATTGGTTAAAATGGGAGGGAGAGCTGACGCGCTCCCTTGTGGAATACAGACGAGATGTTTTCGCTGCGCGAAGATGTCTCGTTTTTTTGTATGTGTCGGTCGGGATACAGCATGAGAGGTTTCTCCATGCTCCAGCCGCGCGAAGCGTTGCGTAGATATAGGCGTGCAAGTCCGCTGATGCCGCGACATTGGCGACGAAGTTCGCCCCAGAGCTCTGAAAGGTCGTTGACAGAATTGACCATAAACTCAACAACCGTGCGTCCGTGCATCACGAGGCGTGCGAAGAGGCGATCACCGTAGCAGATAGGGCGGTTGCCCGCTGTGGCAAGCGAAGAGGGGCGACGGTAAGGCTCGAAAGAACGACGGATGCCGTGCATCCCCGGATTGTTTGAAGAATAAGCAGTGGCAGTCATAATGAATTTCTGTTAAAGTTGAGTTTATCTATTGATTACGGTACAAAATTATTCCCTCATGCTGCCGCTGAGTTGCATCATATTGTTAACAAATGTAAAAAATGAATTAGTTCCCTGGCCGTTTCCGCTCTTGCCGAGGAGCGGAGCCTGTCGCTAAAATCGCTGCGGCAGACTCTGCCACTCTGCCTGGAGTTCACGACCTTAAAAGACAAGGAGTGTCAATCCTTTGCGCCCTCGGCGGCTCTGCGAGGAATAATGTTCAGTGTGATAAATGGGAATTTCGGGTGTGCAGCTGCATTGCATAATTTTGGATAGTTGGTGATGATTTATTATTTTTGTTGCAAATATATTTGGAATGAGGAATTTCATTGTCATAACGATAGTTCTGGTAGTTGTCGCGGTCTTTGTCGGCTGTGACAGGCGCGGTGCGGAAACAGACCACGCCCTTGACGCCGCCTGTGCGTTGATGCAGGCGCATCCAGACTCTTCATTGCGGCTGTTGGAGAGCGTGGACACTTCCGGTCTCGACGAAGCGCGGACTGCCCGCTTCGCCCTTTTGCTGACCAAGGCGCGGGACAAGAACTATCTCGAACCGACGAACGACACGTTGATCCGTAGGGCTGTAGAGCATTACCGGGGTAGCGGTGGCAGCGAGGAGATGCAGTCGCTGTTCTACTACGGGCAGGTGCTCTTCAATATCAATTCGGTCCGAGACGCTTTCGTGTTTCTTCACTTGGCTTATGACATGGCTAAGGAGCGGAATGACTGGTATTTTCAAGGTATGAGCGCCTGCACGCTGGGGGCACTTTACGGTAACCAGTACATCTATGACAAGTATCTTTACTGGGCAAAGTATAATCCGCAAAACGAAACGTGCGACGCTCTCAGAACGAAACGTGCCAAAAATAAAACGAAACGATTCTCCGTTTCAAAACGAAGCGTACCTCTGAGGTGCTTCCCTGAACACCCCTTTTTCAAAAAAATTTCGACCCGGCTTCGCCGGGAGGCTGGAAGATCCCGGCTCAGTATTTGAATGGCCTCCGAACATTGTCCGAAGGCCATTCTTTTTCGCTTTTCGCTTTGGGTCGCTGCGCGACCGCTTTTCCGCTTTTCGATCACGCAACTTCGACTATCGCTTTGTACGCGGTCACGCTCTGCGCTTTGACGAGTTTGCCGCGGAAGGCCAGACGCGACCCGACATTCGTGCTCGCATGCGATGCATCGTAACTCGCATACGCGAACGACACGCCGCCATTCGCATGCGCGTTGCCGTTGCCGCGAAAGACCACACGGCCTGTTGCGCCTGAATACCAAACATAGTCGCAGTAATATGTGGAGGAGCTGCCGCCGCTTGCGGCAACCGGTACCATGTCCATATACAGACCGTGGGCGACTTCGGTTATCCATGTACCGCTTGCTGTGGTGCATTTAACCCATCGTATGCTGCCGTCGGGCATCCATATTCGGTATTGGTTTTCCCTGCCGCTCGTATTGGGAACATCCACACAGTCCATCATGTCATATTTGTGATTGTAGATGTCCTCATATCCGAGACAGCAGGTATTGTTGACCTGTTCAACTGTCGCCGCCTGTATTCCGGTGCCTTCGTTGACATACCAGGCATACTGGTGGACAAGATTTTCAATCAGTGAATTGGTCACATTAGGATTGATGGTTTTGGCTGCTTCGTATCCTACTGTTTCCTGCATTCCATGACTCATGGTCCCACCGGTAATACGGCTGACTGTATGTGAACCGGCACCGCACACCTCCTGTGAGTCCCGGCGCCCATGGACGGCATAGAAGAAGTTGGCGATGCGGTTGTGCATCATCCAGTCAATCTGCTGCATTCCTCGCTGGGCACTGTAGTAGTTGAAGTCTGTCCAGGTCATATTGGCAACCGTTGTGCCACCGGTAACGCAGGCTCTGAATTTGCCGTCGACGACCGATGTGCCTACCACTGCGCACAGATAGGCCGCATCGAAATACCAGTCGGGTTCCATATCCTCGATTCTGTCGGTATTTGACAATACTACTTTGTCAAAAGGTGCAGTGTTGCGTATGGTGAAGTTAAGCGTCACCGCTCCTTCGGGGACATCCTTTATCAGATACATGCCGTCCTGAAATCTCAGTGAAAGTGTCGGGACGACGATGTTTTCAAGGACATTGCCGGCGGCATCGCAGAATACGGCGCCCATGAGTCCCGTTCCGGGAACAGAGGGGAAGCGCACGCGCTTATAGGCAGACACTCCAACCTGGCACACTGAGAAGGCACTGTCGTTGGTGTAAGACGCGGCAAGGGTTGTCTTGCCGACTATCTTTTTGCCGACAATGACAAGACCTTCGTCACGGAGCTGTTCAAACGTGATGACATCGACATCCGGGCGTGAAGGTGCATGATCCTTGTCATTGCTGCTGTAGCAGTCAAGCTGCCGGTTATTGAGATAATCATACACTCCTTTGAGCCACGCATCGGGTTCATACATCATTATATCGCCCTCGGTAGAATCGAGTTTCGCTTTAGTACAGTTACGAACTGCGTCTGCATCTGCGTAATAGTTGGAGTCGTCGTCATGCAAGGGATAATAGGTCATCTCGCCGTCAAGGTTATTCATAGTGGTCTCGACGTTGGCGATGTTGACCGGGCGCGTCGTTGGCTTGCGCGTCATTTTGGCAAGGACACGATGGCGACGCTGCTTGAGGGCAAGGACATGACCACTTGGCACATACTCGTTGCCGAACTTGTAGCCTGTTTCGTTGTCAAGATTGCTGATGTTGGCATCGTCGGCAACACCCATTGTACGTTCTATGACCGAGTATTCCGGCTGTATGATATTGAGTTCCGGGAAGTGGGCGCACATCTCGTCATAGCGCTCCTGCTCCATGTAGCGTGTGAGCCGGACTGTGCCGACGAGGGCACAGGTATCGGTCGAGTTGCCGTCTGCGTCCACACCGCCCATCGTCATGAATTTGTTGAGCCATGTTCCGTCATCGTCGCGGTCTATGCCGGTGACGCGGATGCGGTCCGTATTTGAACAACGCTGAAGCAGGGTTTCCCAATTGAGTAGCGGACAGTTGTCAAAAACGATGGTCTTGACATTGCTATAGTTCTCGAGAGTCAGGCCGCTTTGCGTGAGTCTGGCGAGATACTCAAGGCGGAGCGTGGTGATAGTAGCCGGGAGTTTTGCCGATGTGACCGGCGCACCCTTGGCGAAATTGACACTCTGTACTTTCGTGCCTCTCGCGTCGAGGTCCTCAAGGCGTGTCTGATTGGTCAGGTCAAGGGCCGTGCTCGTGCTGCCGCCGGTCTTGGCCTGTGCCTGGTTGCGCAGGTTGAGCTTGCGGAGCTGTCGGCAGTTGCTGATACTTAGCCACCATCCGGTGGAACCGCTGCCGCTGCTCTGCAGGTTAAGTTCGCGCAGGGCTGTGCATTTGCCGAGGTCCAGTCCGTTCTTGAGATGGTTCGAGGCCCCTGTCATGTCAAGTTTCTTTATGCGGCTTGCGCCGTAGACTCGCAGGGGGTCATTTACCGTATAGGCCCCGGTGATTGCAATCTCGGCTTCGGCTCCGTCGGCCACAAGCCCGGTGTTGGCTATGTTCGGAGAGTTGTTGGTGCCGTAACCGAAGGCGTAAGGCTCGCTTGAGGTGACACGGATTCGGTCGGCGGCATCGTCGGCGGCGCGGGCCATGTAGAGGTCTATGTTGTCGCTCGTGAAGTTGCTTGTGCCATATATGGCGTCCAGAAGCGCGAATCGGTTCTTGATGAAGTATGCGCGGTGCGAGGCGTTACTGCCCTGCAGGGCGTAGATGAAAGGCCAGATCTTGCCGTACATCTCCCTTGTGGCCGGGGCGATGTATTTCAGGTAACCGCTCTTGTTGAAGGCGCGGTCGCTCCAGTTCCCGGACTGCTCGTCGATGAGCATGGCGAGGACTCTTTCAACTGTCATCACGCTGCGGTAGTTTGCGGCACACCTTCTGATGTCGTCCTGAAGATTCGCAAGGCAGAGGTTCCACAGGACGCTGTCGAAGCCTTCCATGGCGTATTTGCTCGCCTCTGCGTCCCATGTGTCACGCATGGTAGTATAGTCATAGACAAGGAAGCAGTCGTTACGCTTACCGGCCTGTGTATCGCCGTCGTAGTATGTCAGGTACCATATCAGGCCGTCCCATGTGCGCACGATTATGTTCTTGACAAACTGATCCACACCAAGTCCGTAATTGCGGTCTATGTAGTAGGTCAGGATATAGTCCTTGTCGAAATACTGGCTGATCTCGTCCTTGAACTTCTGGCTGACATAGGTGGTGAGGTCAGTGGATTTGGCACCGGAGGGGACACAGGCCCGCAGCCATCCGAAAAGCCTCTTCAGGGCATTCTGCTGTTTCGCGTGCAAACCCGCCCACTTGATATCGCCGTCACTCTGCGCCTTGCCGTTGGTGTCGATGCCGTAGTTGACCTCCATGCCGGCATCGAAGTCGGCGGCAAGCTGCGCGTCGCTTGTGGTCCTGAACAGGCAGACGGGTGATGTGTTGTTGAGTGTCTCAAGCGCCATCGGGCATTCGGGGGTGTACCCTTCCACACCCTCCATGCCGAACAGCCGACCGCTCTTGGATTTTTCGTTGTTGAAGTTGTACTGCCCGTAATAGGTGTTCTCTCCGTCGACTGTTTCTGCACAGAAGATGTCGATCGGCATGCCGTCTATGGCGGACCGCACCGTCACGGAGGCGAGGCTGTTGCCTCCCTGCTCGTACTGATGGCGCTGTGGCGGAGTGAGCAGCCCGAGTTCCTTCATGACATCGTTGAACAGCTTGGCCCAGCCTGTATTCAGGGACATGGATGAGTCGGAATAGTCGCTCTTGCAGCAGAACAGGTTCATGGCTATCGCGCCCGGACGCATGGAATATCTGTTGCCGTCCTGTACCATGTCGCCGCTCATCGAGAGCAGTTCTGATCCCTTGCTGCAGTAGATGCGGATATTCTTGCTCGGATACTTGGTCGACGATGTGCCCTGGATACGGATGAAGCAGTTGGTCAGTACGAAATCGTACTGATGGCCCAAGGCGGAGTAATAATAGACATCGGCGAGGAAATCGGCCTTCTTGTTGTTGGTCTCGAATACATCGTCGAGTTTGTTTTTCCTTACGATACGGAGGACTCCCTTGCCTTTGAGCAGCAACTTGTCCATATCGACCTCCCCGTTCTCGTTGAGAATATCGTTGATGTCGAAGAGACGCACCATCTCGTCGAGCGTGTCGGCATCCACAATGCGGTTGTCGAGTTCCTCGTCATCGCTCAGCGGACGGTTGTAGATGCGGATGTTCTTTATCTCTACATCGGCCTCCGAACCTTCGATGATGATGTCCTGCGGCGTGTCCTGCTGAAAGCTGAAGGCCGAGTCATAGATGTCGGCGCCGGCGCGGTTGCCGTTGATGTAGAGTTCCATCAGGCGACCCTCTGCGGAGGTGCTTATTATGAGGGCGACCTTCTTCCAATCGTCGGAATCGTATTTGGAGGCGAGCTTGATGTCGCGGGTCACCTGCTGGTCGTCTTCGTTGGTGTATGTGACGGTCTGTCCGGTGCGGAAGCTCGCCTCGGAGGTGGTCACGAGAAGTCCCTTGCTGTTGTTGATGCAGCTTACCACAGGCGCGGACTTGTCGGTTACGTTGCTGACACGCATTGTGAATTCAAGTGTCAGTCCCCTGGACTTGACATCGGAGGCAAACGGTTTGTAGCCGATAGTGGCCCGGGCTCCGTTCGTGAGCTTGAGTGCTCCGTCTATCCATCCGCTGCTCTCCCAGTCGAAGCCTTCAAATGTCGTTCTAACACCGTTCGACTCCCATTGTGCAGGGTCGGTCTCGCCGTTGCTGCGTCCGGCGGCATCGAGCTTGAGCTGCAGACCGTAGGTGGTCTCGCTTATGTCAATGCCGCTCTCGGTGACATCGACGGATATGTCATAGCTCGTGCTGCCGGTCTTGAAGGTGAGTGTTGTTTCGCCTTTCTCGGTGAACCGGTTCGAGTAGTTCTGCACTGTCCTCGGTACGGCGGCAGTGCGTTCGCGGTTACCGTTGCGGTATATCTCGATGATGGCCGGGGTGACGGACGGGTCGTAGGCCACGAAGTCGAAGGAACATTTCTCGTATTGGCCGACGGTGATCTTCGGAGTTTTGTGTGCTGTTCCCTCGAGTATGCGTCCGTCCTCATGGGTAGTCTTGATACCTATAAAGGAGCCTGATGACCCTCGCTTGAATATGTCGAAGTATATGCTCTCGCTTTTCAGGGTGAGACCGTCCACTTCCATCGTGGCCACCATCTGCACGGTGTGACGCCCCACGTTCAGGCCCGACATGGCAAGTGCGAAGTGATCGTTTACGACGCCGCTCCTGGTCACCGAATGCAGGTTGCGCTGCTTGCCGTCGACATACAGCGCGACAGCCTTTGTGCCGGTGCCGGATACGGTATACGGCATCTCGATGGTTTCGCTGTTGCCGAAGCCGCCGGAACTGAGCCCCTGCGATATATTGTATGAGCTGGAGAGCGACAGCGTGAGTGTCCTTACGGAAATATAGGCCTGCTTGCGCTGCTGCTTCCCGGTGTTGGGATCCGTAGTGGTCGCAACCACATATATGTCATGGGAGCCGAGAAGGAGGTATTTGGTGATGTCCAGCTCATAGCTGCCTTTTGCCACATCCTGTCGCGTTTCGTGGTAGGTCTGCACGGCTCCGCGTTTAACCTGAATGTCGATGGTGGCTTTCTGTCCCGTGCTCGTCCCGGCTTCGTCGCCTCCGGCGTTCTGATGGTCGTAGGCAAATGTCAGCTTAACGCTGTCGCCGAGTTTCACGGTGGGTTTGTCCACACTGGCTCCGAGGACAATTTTCGTGGTGGCGGACTCGCCGCCTCCGCCGCCCCCGGCAGGGAGTGTGAATTCGGTGATTACAGCACTCTTGCTTTTCAACTGTACGGTGACGGTGCTGTCATCGTTTTCTATGACTTCGCTGTTGAAAAGCGTCCCGGCTTCAAGCTCGGCGACTTTTCCGGCGACAACTTTATTCTGGACGGGATTGGTGCTGTCTGTGTCAAGACTCTCGTCAACGTTGATCTGGTCGGTATTGATGTTGACATTTCCCTGTTCATCTGGGACTATGGGGTTTCCGTTGAGTGTGATCTTCTTGACAACACCGTCGGCTCCGTACTGTTCCCATGCGCCTTCAGTCAGGAACATGGAGATGGCGGTGCCGGTGAACCGGTAATCCTCCCATTTGCCGGGCGCGGACTCGAAGGTGATGATCATGCCCCGTTTCTGCTCGTCATCGATATCGGCGTTGGCGAGCGCGGCCACAGCAGTCGCTTTGGTATAGTAGCCGGAAGTCAGAGGCTGCTGCTCGGTGACATTGTAGAAACCGCTGCCGTTCCCTTTGCCGCTTGCCTCGATGAGGGTCTGTTTCTCTTCGCTCCACACATAGAGGGTCTCGCCGCAGAGGAACAGTTTGTCTCTCTTGACCTGCGCGATATTCTCGTTGTACATCTGCATGGGATAAGTTTCACTCTTCCATGAGAGGTAATATTTACCGTTGTAAAGGAAGGCGAAGGCGTGCTTCGCGGACAGATAGACAATCTCTCCGCCGGAAGACGGGACTATACTCATGCTCTCTGTCGTTACGTCAATGGTCACAAACCGCGAGAACCGAGCGGTGGCTCCTTCACGGGCCGCCTCTGCGGTTTCCCTGTAATCCTGCACTACGGCCTGGGCTGCCGCGACAGCGTCATTTGCCGCCTGTGCCGCTTCATCAGCATTGACAGCGGCGGCATTGGCGGTCGAGGCGGCCTCTGCTGCCTGATCCCGTGCTGTGTTGGCTTGGGAGGCGGCAGTATTTGCACTTGAAGCTGCAGCATTAGCCGTCTTCGCCGCATCCTCCGCCGGTTTGCGGAGTAGCGACACCGGGGCGCTGACAACCTCGTTTCCCCGGATTGCCGGCAACGATACTATGCCGTCGAGGCTCGTCACCTGGGTCAGTTCGTCAACGCTCTGCGATTCCGCTTTGATTGCGTTGAGAAGTTCGTTTTTTTCTGCCTGTGTCAGTGCCATAGTTTTTTGAATTGATTATAGGGTTTGCGTTCTGTGAGATAATCCGGATTTACCTGGTTGTCGTATGCCTCCCTTTCATGGGATATGGCGCGGTAGGCTTTTTTGCTGTCTTGGAGCTGCATCAGACGATACAGCCATTCCAAGACATAGAGCAGATAGAAGGGAAGGTAAAGCAGTTCCTTCATCTGCGCCGTATGTATGGCCTCGTGGTTGAAGTCGGTCGGGGTCATGGAACAGCCTTTCCGGACGAAAATGATTCCGAACAGGTTGATGCACTTGAAGCCCCGGAACGGGATGAGGCGGTTGTATATCACTTTCATTCCGCACCTCCTTCCAGTTGCTCGTTGAGTCCGTCGATAAATGCCGGCGTGGCATAGGTGTGGGCCACTTCTTGAAGGGTTCTCACTTCTTCTTCAGTGAAGTCGGTTTCGCCTTCGCTACGGTATATTTTGAGTGCGAGGGCATGTGCGCGTATGCCGTTGACATTAAGGTACAGCATGTTTGCAACGCTCTCCCGGGCATCGCCGGTCTGATACCTGCTTCTGTCTATCCCTGCCGGGATTCTGAATTGCTGAAAATTGATTTTTGCCATAATCTTTGGTTTATTCTTTTTTCACTCCGATGATTAGTCCATTCTGTACTTGGAAGCGAACTTTGTCGAGGTCATAGTCATTGAATCCGAATGTCACGCCTTCATAGTATTGCGAAAAAGCTCCGGTATCGGCATTCATATCCATAGCGATTCTCAGGCCTTTTGCACCATTGAAATATGTATCTCCATTTATTACGTGATAATTACGGGCCGTCGCATGAATGTCTCCAAACATCCACAAGCCAATATTTCTACGGCCACCCGAAACATTAATGTAAACTCCGTAGTTTTCATATAATTCTGATGGCGTTGAGTTGCTGACATATATCTGAGCCGCTCCAACAGCAGAACCGAGAGGCATTGTGTCAAGACCAAGCCTTACACCCCTATATGCGTCATGGAAACCCAACCAAGGACTTCCTTTTGAAAATAAAGAAAATCGGCTCGTAGTTATTTTTTCTCCGGTACTCGGGTTTGTATAACCGTTCTCTGACCTTATGCTTGACTCATCAATGATAAAACCTCCAATCGTCCCTTTATTGGCATTGATTTCCCCGGTGAATTTGCCGTTGATTGTCTCTATGCTGCCGTCCTCAAGTATCTTGAAGTTGCCGTTGGCGGTCACTATGCCCTCAAGCTGTATATTGTCAGCCTTGATTTTGACACCGTCCTGGCCGGCCCCTACAAATGCCCGGAGATTGCCGTCACTGTCGATGGCGTATAGCCCGGTCATCTGCGCCGTGGTCAGTATTCCGGATTCAGCCAGGACCTTGCCGTCGCTGTCAAAATTCTGCGCCGCTATCTTTATCAGTTTTTCGGACTGCTCGAATAATGTGCGATACTTGTATGTGAGCGCCTCTACCTTGTCAGTTGACATAACAAGCATATACATATAGATCTCGCCGGTGAACGACAGCCTGAAGTCGCCGGTGCCGTTCCAGAGTCCGTCACAATTGAACTGGACATAACCGGTGGTTTCCACAAGTTCTTCTTCAATATCAAACGAATTGAAGTTCTCGAAGCCGGTTTTATCCACGCTGTCGAATCTTACTGTCAGCTTGCCCGGTTTGACACACCGATAGAAAAAGCTCAAATAAACCGGCAGAGCCTCCTTCTTGCCGTCGGCGTTAGTTTCAAACGTGGGTTTGCTGCGGAGATTGGCATTCTTCTGCAGTATATATTTGTTGACGATGCGTACCACCGTGCGCCCGTCATCTTTGGTAACGCTCGCGCAATTTCCTTTCCGGGTGAGGACATTGTTGTTGGCCCATATCCACTTGTTGCCGACGAGGAAGAATACGGCTTCGTTCTGCGTATCCCATTTTTCCATGCCTGTGGCAAATGCCGGATTGCTCAGATACCCTTTGTCTATGACAAAATCATTGCGCACGGCCTCGACCATGCTTTCAATCTTGCCTTCGACTATCTCGAATTTGGTCTTGATGTCCTCGCCGGTAACAAGGAGGAAGGTGCCTCGCAGGTATGCGTTGTCGGAATACAGACCGTTGCCGTGGGGCTGATTGTCTGCCGGGAACCAGTCATCGGTTATGCCGTCAAGGTTTCCGAGGCGCGCCCGGAGGCAGTCTGTGAAATTCTTGTCATGCACGCCGTCGAGGACATCGATACGCGGCTGTCCGTCCTCGGTGGCGGATATGAGTATGAGGTTCTGTCGGTTCTTGTCTGTGGTATTGCCCATCAGCACACACTCGTCGCCGGGCATCGGAATGGCTCCGGCAAATTCGGATTCCGGGATAATCACATTGCCCCCATTCACGCCGGTTATCTTGACCCAATAACTTTTCAAACTGCCGCCGGTAAATGTCTGGCAGCGCATGAGGTCATGGGTGACGAACGTGTTCTCCTGCTCGAATGTGATTATATATTGACCGTTGACTTTCTGAATTTTCTTTATTTTGCCGTTGGCCGCAGACACGCATATCTGTCCGCCTACGCTGCGGATTTTCTCAATCAGCAGCTCGAGGACAGTCATAATCTGGCGCACGGTGAGTTTGTCGACAGTGAGATGCGACAACCCGTTCTCAAGCCAAATGCGCCATCCTTCGCCGGTCAGACCGTCAACAAATTTGGGGCTGCTCATCAGCAGTCGCACAACAAGCGTGAGCAGTTCGGCGTTTCCTTTGCCATCAATATTGCCACCCTGCACCCCGGCGATGAAATCACCGGCATCGATACCTTCCTCGAATATGATTTTCTTTTTGGCGCGGTCGGGGCTGTTCTTGCTGATAAACTCCCTCTGACTGCGTCGTGCCGAAAATAGGTTGTTGTCGGTCGGCACAGTCTTGTCCCATGTGCGTATGATGTCCGGGGGTGCCGTTGACTCCCCGATTGACCGGGCATAACTCTTGGCATCGCTGACGGAATCGGACATGCGCTGCATTGATGTCCTGCTCAGAGCATCGCCAATCTCGATATCCATCTGCGACGGAAGGTTGACCTTCCGGGTTATTCTGGTAATGCGGCTGTCACGGTATCCGAATTCAGGAAAATATTCCTCGCTCTCGAGGCGCACCCTGCGGCCTATCGAGAGCTCGATGCCATTGTCCTCTATCCATACATGGTCCGTGGATGCCTTGTAAACAGTGAGGTCGAGGTTATGGTCTGCATTATATTTATTTACAGCAGTAAGGAATTCTTCTTCGGCAAGGGCGTAATATTCGTCCGGCATCCTGAGATTCCACAGGATATATTTGTCGCCGGCTTTCGGCACGAGCGTACCGCCGGGCAACTGCGTGTCATCGTCATAGGGCCAGATGGTGATTATCTCGAATTCCCGGGTGTCGCTGTTGTAGTTTACCTCGAAATAATATGTGCCGTCTTCCTCGTCGCCGAGTCCGGCAAGCTCGCTTCCTTCCTGGAATGACACACGCTTGACCAGACCGCCGATTTCATAGTCGTTTGGGTTGAACGGCAGACTGTCATCGCGGAAATAGTAAATGGTGAATGGCTTTCCGTCCTCGCCGGTCTTGACTTCGCTCCGGACGCTGCTTACCACACCGGTGCGACGCGGATATATGTCCGCGAATGCGTCTGCCTCATAATGATCCACGCGGCCATATTTGTCCGCATTCATCTCGACATATTTCTGGCCGCCGGGCAGCTGAAGCCGGGTGTATCCGTATTTCTCGCGGTCTATGTTGCGGCTGC
Source organism: uncultured Muribaculaceae bacterium (assembly GCA_910584055.1). GTDB lineage: Bacteria > Bacteroidota > Bacteroidia > Bacteroidales > Muribaculaceae > Lepagella. The sequence continues at coordinate 15,755 of CAJTZS010000011.1, forward strand.
TGCCTACGGGATACAGTCGGGTATAGAAATCCACATTGTCGGCGGTCGTCGGCTCTATGCAGGTCAGTCCTTTGTCATAGCCCATAAAAACCGGCTCGCCATGTTCGCATTTGCAGATATTGACGGTTTGTCCTTCCACCCACCATTCGGCGCCGACTTTCTCGGCAATCTCCTTGAGAGCCTGGTCGCAGTATTTGCCGAAGTAGTCGATGACGATGTTCTCGGTACCGTCAACCTGTCCGACCTTCCAGTCTGTGATATTGCCCATGCCGTCGTTCATGCAATGGACTATCATCGCCACATGTTCCCGGGGCGGGGCGGTCAATGTGAATACCGGCTCTTCCTCGTTGTCAACAGTCTTGATTACGAGCAGACGCTTGATCATGCTCTCCACACCGTAGAGCTTGATGTCGTAACTCCACTCTTTCGTGGATTTCTGCTTCGGACGGTATTTCTCGGTGAGCCAGTAGCGCTCTCCCTCGAAGTCTGCGTAGTCATCGACATCGAGGTCTATATGCTCGTAATGGGTGAACGAAAGAGTCAGGACATTGTCGCCCTGTATCTCTGTCGCCTGGGTGGAGCTGTCGTTAGGGGACAGTTCCACTTTCGGGTTCCCGACTTTGTCGTATATCGTTATAAGCATATTTGAACGGCGTTTTAATTCAGTTAGAATGACGGTACAGGCTCGCGGAATTTCACCTTGAAGCGGCTTGCCTGGACTCCTTCGTTATGGAGATATGTGAGCGGCTTGTAGCCCGGACAATCGGCATAGAACATGCGCATGGTCAGACCGAGCTCCGGCAACCGCACCGAAAGCCATCCGTTTTCCCCGGTCTTGAGGAATGTTATGAATGAGCGATATCTTATCAGCCACTCATTCCTGGTTCCGGCAAATATGGCGAAGTGCAGTGTGACATCCCGTTCTTCGTTTTTGACATCGAGTTTCCCGGAATATTTCGTGCCGTCATGTTCCCGGATGTTGACGCCGACATGGCTTTTCACCTTTGACGGTGCCATTATGGATGTGAGATTGTCCCGACCGCCTTTCTTCTCTTCGGTCAGAAAGGCTCCGAATTCAGTCCATATATCCTTGCCGTTTATGATGACAAGGCCCTTCAGTGCGGTTGTGTCCATTATTATTTGGTTCTGATGCCGTCTCTGGCGATTTTTATAAGCAGGTCCTTTATCTCTTCGGCAGACGCCGCATTAGATTTCGTATTCTCGGCAATCTGGGCAAGGTATCCTTCGGCAGCACTCATGCGCTCGGCCACATTTTCAACAATGGTGTCGATATTGGCCACATGGCCCTGCACCGAGACAAACAGTCCTTCGAGTTTCGTACCCTGGTCCTGGCTCATGGCGTTATAACTGCCGGCCTTTCCGGACTGCGATGTACCTTTGTCATCACTGCCGTAACCGGTAGCTGCAGCGAGTTGGTCGCGGAGCTTCATGGCTTCCTCGACATATCTCATGTACTCTTCAGACAGGGCATTGCGTTCGGCTTCGGTAAGGTCATTGTCTTCCATAGCCTTCCCGAACTTCTTCCACCATTCCTCCAGCTTGTCGGCATACATTTCGCCGATTTTGTTAGAAAGCATGGCTCGCATGAAGTATTCGCTGATATTGTCAGCAACATCCTCCGCGCTTGCCTCCATGTCCATGAGCTGGTCAATGAAGCTGTCGTACATCGAGTCGAAGGACATCCCGGTTAATCCTTCGTATAGTTCGTTTGTCAGCTCCTCGAGCTTGCCGGCTTGGGCGATATAGTCGTCAAGTTTTTCGGTCAGTCTGCCACCGTATCCGCCTTTGCCGGAGTCCTGGATCTGTTTCCACATATCGACATTGGCACGGAGCATCTTCATCTCCTCCGGCGACAGGCTCCAGATATTGCCATCCCACGAGCGTCCGATCTGACGGCTCAGGCGCTCAATCTGTTCCTGAGAGAATCCGTCCCAATAGTAATTCCAACTATGGTGGGCGCCGTGATATCCTGCCTGAGCCTGGGCGATGCCAAGATAATTGGCATTCGTTTCACGCTGATAATTGTATGCGTCCCGGTATGCTGCGACACTCTTGGTTCCTTTGCTTGCCTTGATTTCATCGGTTAAGTCCTCGATGGCGGTCTGGAGCAATTCGTTTCGCTCTGTCTGTTTATCAATGGTCTCCTGGACCTCCTTGGCATTGCTTGAGCTGAACCATGAGGTGAAACCTCCGAATGTAATGGCATCAAATATGCCGGCGATACCGTCGATGAGCGACTGGCCTATCTGAACGAACATTTTACCGTTAAGCAAATTCTTGAGTATGCCGGATATGGCATTGAGCACTGTATCGATCAGACTTGACACCAGGACTCCTATGCCATCTTTGAGGATATCGAGCAGAGAAAGAACTGCCGATATGATCTGGCCGATCAGTCCGCTGTTGCCAAGAGCCTCGGAAACACTTTTCCCGATGGCGGAATTACCAAGCAGTTTTGACATACCTTTTGCAAGGGCGCCACCAACGGCATTTGTGACACCGCTGTTGTTAAAGAGCTTATCAAGACTCATCAGACTTTCACCCACGCCCTGCAGACTGCCGGATTTAAGTCCGGCAAGACTGGACACAAGCGTATTGAACATATTATTGACCTGCGTGGTAGATGCCTGTAGGCTATTGGAGGCTTCCTGCACATCTGCGCCGAAGGAGCGCACCCGATCGGATGCTTCGTTCATATTTGTGGTGGCGGTCGCTACTTCCGCCTTAGCAGCAGTAATGGCATCGGCATTGCCACTTTGCTCTGCCTGGGCGAGCTTTCTTCTCGCAGCGGTCAAAGCCTCTGTCGCAAGCCGTTCCTTATCCTGGGCGTCCATGTAATTACGCATGGCCGTCTGATATGCGGTGAGGTCGTTTCCGAGAGTGACGAATATTCCACTGTCCCATGATGTGTTTGCCTCCTCGAGCTTGGCGATAAGCTCATAGAGGGTCTGCTGATCCTGAAGGTCTGAATTCCGGAATTCCTCAGTCTCGGAAATTGCCCGGAGTTTTGCAATGGTAGGTTCCAGCTGATCGCGGAACATAGTGCCGAAACCACTGAACACACTTCCCCAATCAACAGACTGCTTAATCGCATCTATTTCTATGTTCTGAAGGGCCGTTGCCTTCTCCCTTTCCAGGGACTTCTTTACCCATTCATCGGAGGCTTCGGCTATTTTACGGTCGTATTCTTCCGACATGGCGAGTTTTTTCTGTTGGAATGTACCGTACTCCTTCAGATATTCCTCCATGTGCTGCAGTTCGAGCTGATAGACTTCCTGCATGGCTTTGTCCCGGTTTTCAAGAGCAATGCGTCCAGCTCTGTCTATCTCGGCCTGCTGGGTTTCAGCCAATCCGTCAGCATTAAGACCCGTTGCTCCGGATTCTTTGTTCAGCGCTTTAAAAGATGCCCTCTGGGCTTCTATCTCGGCAAGCTCTTTCTCATAATCCAATGCTATCTGTCTACGACGGCGGGCAGCGCCGTCTGCCATTTGGTCAATTTCATCTTGCTCATTCTGCCAACGAAGTTTCTGCAACTCCTCAGCTTCCTTTCGCGCAGCCTCAAGTCTGTCCTCTTTGGTGGTGTTTGTGGTGGAAGTTGTTGATGTCGTACCTCCACCTCCGGTCATCTGAGGTATTTTAAGTGCATCAAGTGCTTCTTCAGTCGCACCTATCTCTTTCTGCAAGTCGTTGACACGGCGGTCAGCCTCAGCCGTTGCAGCCTGAATCTCCCGGTCACGCGCCTCAAGAGCCAACCGGTTACTGGCGGCATTGTAAGCACCTGCATCGCTGACTTCGTATGTATATGTCGTCCAGCTGCTCATTGTGGCGCCTCCTCCATTAGCTCTCACATGTTCATGAGGCACAGCACGGACGCCGGCCATACCTCTTGCCTGGGCATCTGCATAGCTTATTTCGTCCCCTTGAGATTTAACCGTATATCTCGCATTGCGTCGCGCAAGATCCTGTCTTTCCAACATAGTGGAATAAGCCTGTGTGACCGCTTTATCCAATGCAGCAGCTTTCGCACGGAGGATAAAAGACTGCACCACATTGCTTGTGTTATTGACCAGAACCTCCTCGGCATCCTTGACGCTGTTGACCGACAGACCCAGTTCCTGAAATGCCTTTTTATTCTCATCAACGAATTTCCTGCGTTTGGCCATGTCATCTCCAAGAGCCTTCCACGCACGTTGTAACTTATTATATGCCGCAATCTGGGAACCGGCGCTTTCACCTATGGACCGGGCTATACCTTCATTTATCTCCTTGGTACGTTCAAGTTGTGCCTGGCGTTCCTCCTCTGCCTTCTTAGCAGCCTCATTCCCTTTCGCAAAGGCATACAAAGCCCCGACAACAGTTACAACTGCCATAGCAAGCAGTACGTAAGGATTAGCCTTTGCCACGGCGTTGAAAGCTGCCTGTGCTATCGTGGCTGCCTTGGTGGCAATCACCCCACGGCCTACCGCCCATGTACGGATTGTTTCGGCTGTGGCGGCAGCCTTGGTCTGTATGACATTTACACCCTGCATGAGGGCAGACTGTTTCTGAAGATTGACCTGCATTGAAGTCAATGCATTGCTCGCCACAAGCGCCGTCTGAAGTTGTGTCTGAACCTCCATAAGATCGGACTCGCTTAATCCAAGTGCCTGGGCTCCGGCGGTAGCAAGTCCGAATCCATCAACGACGAGCTGTATGCCTCCCGCCAACTGGTCAAACCCTCTTGAGTCGGATGCGGCGTTAGTAACTGCCTGAGAGGTGTCGGCAATAGCATCATTCAGTTCGCCGGCTTTCTCCGTAAGCTCGTCGATGTGCCTGGCAAGCTCTTTGCCCTGGGCAGTTTGTTTTTCCTGATCTGTCAAGGACCGATATGCAAGCAACAATGTGGCAATCTCCTCACGGACACTACGTAGCTGCTGCCTAAGCGATGCTCCGGCATTATCAGCCTCAAGTTTGAGCTCTCTCTGCTGTTTTTTCAGTTCCTCCAGTCCGGCCTTCTCCGCGTCGAGTTCTTTTTTGAGAGCGGCAAGCTGGGAGGACGCCTTTGCGGCAGCTTGCCCCGGAGCCATCTTCTTGACAGATTTTTCAAGTTCCCGGTACTGTTTCTCAAGGTCGCGCACGATGCCGCGCTGCACGGTCAATGCTCCTGCGACATCCTTGAGCTGACGCTTGGTGTCGTTGGTAAAGCGACTGACGGTCTGACCAGCCTTTTTGAGACCGGGGGTCAGGCCGTCCTGAAGGAATATTTCAAGCTCTACGGGCTTCATGTGTCACTGTTTTAAATTGCTTCTGAAGAATCCTTCAACTTCCCGGGCATCATCCTCTGCGGTAGCGCCGGCTGTCTTGTTTGACTGTGATGCCTTGTGTCCGCTCTTGTATCGTGGGGCATCACTCAGCATCATAATCAGGGTCTGATAATTTACTTTGTTCAGGATATAGTCCACACTCCAGCCTGTGGCATCGGCCACCTGCCATATAAATCCGAAGGGGCTATGGGAGGGTTCGTAACCGCTCTTTAACTCCCCTTCGCGGCCCGGCTCAGTCTCAGCTTCATTGGATTCGTCCGTTCGGCTAATCTGATAATAGGTATAAAAGGGTCGGTGCCCATCAGGCTTACGAATTTCTGCGCCGCAGCCAGAATGATATGCTGCTCCACACAGTTCCGGATAAACCATGACACCGGCCGGACTAACAGACGGCGCACCGGTCCCACGCAAATAGTGTAGGCTATCATCCGGCAGAGCGCTGCTCCGTGCTTCGCCATGAACCGCATCTGTTCCTCTTTGGTAAATGCCGCCATCTGCTCTGCTGTGACCTCCATTGAAAGATATGTCCGGGCAAACTGGATCTGCCCGGACATATATGGTCTTTTGAGTGTCACACGCAGTTTCACGGGGCGTTTTCTGAAAGGCAGCTTGAATTCCTTAAGCGGAATCGAAATGCCTATATTCAGCAGCGCGTCGGCAGCTTCGCGCTGTATGGCCCGCTCAAGCGTGATGTCCATACTTTATCATGCGGTTTCGGTTTCCTCGGGGAGCAGCCATCCGGTTTCCTCCTTCCACTCAGTGGGCAGTGAATCGCTGGCGAATACGCCGTAAGGGGGAACCTTGGCGGCTGACGGCATGGCGACCTTCAGCTCGACCTCAATCTTGGCGGTCTCGGTCAGCGTGAGTTTGCCGGCGAGGTCGGAAAGCAGGGTGGCGTTGGGAATTAGGATGGACTGCCCGGACACAAGTTCCAGTTCCCATGGTCCCTCCATGACCATCGCGGCTCGGGGAGCCGTCCAGCCGACAACCTTTTCACCCGACTTATGGAGTTTGCCACCCAGAAACTGCTCCAGGCTCTCGAAATTCAACTGGATCATGTCGAACTTGGGCGCAATCTTGCCGTTGGATTGTGCTATGACCAGAACTGGAGCACCGGGAACCTGCTCGGCCTCGATTTCGGTAGATTCAGGCTTTGTACCGCCCATGTCGAATGAGTTCTTGGCTATGTAGCCGACAGGTTTGCCTTTATATTTGACGGCACCGATGCCGTACATGAAGTCTTTATTCATTTTTGCGTCGTTTTGAGATTTTGATGAAATAAGTTAGGGATATCCCGGCAACAAAGCCCAGGGCAAGTCCTTTGACAAATATCTCCAAGGGAGATTCCCGGGTCTTTGTCTCTTCCTGAACAGTGGCGTGGTAACTTTCCAGTGCGTCACGTGCGTTATGGTAAAGCGTCTCGTAATATTCCACCTGCCGGGCGAGGCTGTCGCATGTGCCGGTCACGTATATAGTGTCACCTCGTATTGATACTTCGGCATGGGCCTGTCCGCTCTTGCGGTGATAGGTCGCGCCTTGCGGGAGTTTAAGGAGGCTGTCCACGGATATCCTCATCTCCACACGGCTCTCCGGCACCGCTTCCGTCTGGACAATCCGCGTAAATGTCTGAATTGTGTCGTGGACCGTCACTATCTGTTGGCTCTGGACTTGTTCGGTCTGCGTCTTTTTGGTGGTCGCGCAGCCGGGCAAGCACAGGACAGCCGTCAGAATGAGGACAACCGGAAGCAGCTTCGACAGCTTTGCGCAGCCGGGCCATTTCTCTCTTGGTAGAGGCCATCTCCCTTTTAGTGGCCTGAAGATCTTCTCTGGTAGCATGAAGTTCGTCTTTTAGCGGTTTCACGATGTTCTCCACCAGAATCCGGGTCGCATTCTCGGTGTTGGTGATGTGCACGGTCTCGGCTTCGGCTTTTGCCTTTTCGGCATCGGCGTTGGCCTTGCGTACAGTCGCCCTCATGGTGGCGACAGCCACTATAAGCGCCACGACGCCACCGCCAAGAAGTATGTTGAGGATTTCGCTGAAGGACATCGCTGGGTTTGGTTTGATTGGTTGTTACTGGTTTATGCCTATTGACTTGAGCCACTTTTGGACATCGAAACTCGGACACGCTTTCATCCACTCGAAGGATTCGATGATGCCATTGCCGTTACGGTCAGGTGACAGGTCGCGGTGACCGATGATGCGAACACTGGGGAACCGCTTATGGAAATCCTTGACATAGGCTTCCATAGCCTTGAGCTGCGCCGGGGTGCGTGTATCCTTGGGTTTCTTGAACCTGTCGAGGCCGCCGGCATAGACGACATGACGGCTCACGGAGTTATAGCCCTTGGCACCGTTGGTGATTTCCCACGGGTCCACGTTGGCATCCTCGTTGTTATCGACAAGACGCTCCACAGTGCCGTCGAGGTGGATTATATCGGTATATCCGACTTGTTTCCACCCGCGGCCGCCCATTGACACCGGAGAGAGGTGCATCCGCCGAATATCAGCGGCTGTCACCTCACGCCCCTCGGGTGTCGCGGTGCAATGGAGTACGAGATACTGGAGTTTTGTCATGATTATTTGCCGGTTTCAGAGGCGCCTCCGCCCTGCGTGGTGCCACCTGTTGATGAACCTGTAGATGCCTTGAACTTGGGCGTGGTGCGGAAGTCTGCGACGATGAATTCCTCGCCGAAAGCGATGTTGGTGTCGGCCTTCATGAGCAGCTTGAAGAAGTAGAGCTCGCTGGCGTTGGAAACCTTATCGATCTGAATCACGCTCTCGTCGTTCTGGAGATTGACGGCGGCGAAAAAGTTGCCGTCAGCGTCCGGCGAGCACAGTGTAGCGACGATAACGCCGTCGGGCCAGGCTGCCACGGTCTCGATGGTGATGCCCTTGTAGCGCTTGCGGTTGACCTCGGTCTCGCTGGCGTTCTTGGACTCGCGCTCTGTCAGCTCGTCATCGTACTTGTCGAAGTCGTCGACGCTCATGATGATACGCAGGTCGGGGTTCGAGCGCATTGCCTTGGGGATGGCGGCGCGGACGGCCTTCAGCTTCTTGGTCATGGTGTCGGCCTTGGATACATCCACCAGGACATAGTCCTTGGCCTTGGCGGCCTGGGTTAGGATGCCGTCCATGAGCTTGGTGTCGTCAGTGCCGTCGACATATTCGCCGTTGACATAATGATCTCCGAGCTCGAACTGCACCTGCTTGCTCAGTGCGTCCAGAAGTGCGTTCTGTGCCTCCGGGGGGAGCTGGGCGAAAACGAGGTTGCCCTTGGGCTGCCACTTGCGCCAGATCTGCTCGAAGGCACGGGGATTGAAGACGGTGAAAGCCATGAAGTCATGGGGCTCCAGTGTCTGCTCGGACCAGTTGAAATCACCTTTGCTGTCGGTGACCTGCGGGTCCTCCTTGCGCTTCTGGAGCATCTTGCCGGTCTTCAGACGGGGGATGCTCGTCTTTTTCTCCACGCCGGGGATAACGTGGATAAGGCCTTTCTCCACAAGCTCGTTGCCTGTGGCGGCCACGGTAAGGATTCTCTCAAGTACCTCACCGTTGTAACTGGTGTTGTCTACTCTGATTGCCATGTCGGTATGTTTTTTGATTTGTTATTTTTTGAGTTTGGCGCGGATTTCCTCCATGCGGAGTTCCCACGGGCTCTTCTTGGGGAGGTCATCCCCTGCGGGTTCGGTCTCCAGAGCGGAACTGAGCTTGACGGCCGGCGAGATGGCGTCGAGTGTGGCGTTCAGGTCCTCAATGCCGAGCTTCTTGCCCATGTCGATAAAGTGCTGCTTCTTGTCAGCCGGGATCTTCTTGGCGGCGACGGCCGCATCGACGGCTGCTGTGATCTGCGCGAGCTTGAGCTGTTCGTTCTCTGCACGCATCTTGTCGGATTCCTCCTTGGAACCCTTCAGTTCGGCGAGCTTGGCATTGACTGCCGCCTCGTCTGCCGTTTCCGGCAAGCCCAGTTGCAGGGCAAGTGTCTTGATGTCCATTTGGGGATTGTTGTTTGGTTTATGATTCAGCCGGGGAAGGGGGCAATCGCCGCCGTCGCCGAGCGTTATTAACTGTCCGTCTTTATACAGTCTGATGGCGTCGTTGTTGGCGCCTATGTCCACGAGCGACACTTCATGCAGCTGCGATTTGGTCACCGTGGGGAAGCGTTGTCCGGCGACTATATGTTCGGGAGCGTCACTGGTTTCAATGACATTGAAACCTATGCTCACCATTCTAAGGGACCCGAATTCCCATTGCTTCTTGCACTGACGCGACAGTTCGGTTGCCTCGTCAAATGCGAGTTCACCGGTTATCTCGCCGTTCTCTCTCTTGAGGTCCTTGATCACACCGATGACCTGGCCGCGGTTGTGCATATACAGCAGTATCGGGTTGCGCTCATACTGCTCCATGTCCACGCCCTCGGTAAGGACGCGGTAGCCATAGCTGTTGAGCGTGTCGTTTGTAAGTCTTACTCTGTTGCCCATGTGATGTGCGATAATGATTTCGCTGCAAAATTCAGCGTTAATCACCTTACATCCAAAAAAGTGTGCAATGGTTGCACACTTGTATGCAATGGTTGCACACTTTTTTTGCGGACACCGTATTTTACGCCACCTTTGCGCCAAATTCAATCGCATATTATCACATTCAGATATGGCTACAAAGCAGGAAAACGAAAAAAAGAAGTCCCTCGCCAGGGCCTTGTTTCTCTCCGGCATGGAGATGACCGAGATTGCCGACAAGGTGGATGTCTCCCGCGTCACCATCTCCAAATGGTGCGCCGCCGACGGATGGAAGGAAGCGCGTGCCGCAAAAAGCATCACGCGCCCGGAACTTGTCAACAAGCTGCTCATGACCATAGACAAACTCATCGAGCAGGTGAATGCCTCCGATGACATTGCGGCGACTGCCGGCTTGGCCGACAAGCTGTCGAAACTGTCAGCCGTCATAGAGAAGCTCGACAAGAAGGCCAATGTCATCGACGCGATCGAGGTCTTCATGGCTTTCTCCCGATGGCTTGAGTACAGGGCGGCGACCGACCCGGAAGTCACGCCGGAACTTATCAAGGCCATCAACAAGTACCAGGACAAGTATATCATCGAGTCAATGGGCTCCAATCAGCTGAAGTGATATGGCATCCGCAGCTGAGATAAAGAAAGCATACGAGGAATGGCGGGACCATTGCAAGCGCGTCAATTCGCTGACGCCGGTTACAATGTCGGTCGCCAAGGAGTCAGCCGCCGAGCGTGACAAACGCATTCGCCGGCTGCTTTCAAATTATGCGGCTTTCTGTGAATACTACTTTCCCCACTACCTGACATTGCGTGACAAGACGACGGGCGAACCTATCAAGGTAATTCACAACGCCCCGTTCCATAATGCCGCCGCCTTGAAGGTGCGCAATACCCCGAACCTTAAAGCGGTCTTCAAATGGCCTCGCGGTCATGCCAAGTCCACCCATTTTGACATCTTTCTCCCCCTGTGGCTGATGTTCCAGCCCAAAAGACTCATCAGCTTTATGGTCGTTGTGGGCAAAAGCCAGGACAGCGCAAACCGACTTCTCGCCGACATTCAGGCTGAACTTGAGTTCAATCAGCGTATCATCTCAGACTTCGGGGAACAGAAGAACCTCGGCGAATGGACCGAGGGCGAGTTCAAGACTCAGGGCGGTTCCAAGTTCCTCGCCGTGGGTCGCGGTCAGTCGCCACGAGGCCTGCGCGACCGTGAGTCGCGTCCCGACTACATCGTGATTGATGACCTTGACGATGACGAGCTGTGCCGAAATGAAAAGCGCGTGAAGGATTTGACCGATTGGGTCAAGGAGGCTCTTTTCGGCGCCCTGGATGTCGGTCGCGGCCGCTTTATAATGGTAGGCAACCTTATATCCAAATGTTCCGTCCTGGCCAATATGTGCGCCACACGTGGCGTATATGTGTCGGAGATCAAGGCTGTGGATAAGAACGGGAATCCTGTCTGGAAGGAGAAGTGGACCCGTGAGGAAGCCCAGGCATACGCTGATTTTGTCGGCTATCGCGCCTGGAACAAGGAGATGATGCACAACCCTATCAACTACGGCTCTATCTTCCGCCATGAATGGATACGCTACAAGCGTATGCCCAAACTGGAGAAGTACGACATGCTCGTGTGCTATACCGACCCCTCCTTCAAATCAACCACCGCTAACGACTACAAGGCATGCCGCCTGTGGGGCAAGATCGAAACCGAGCTGCATCTTATAGACTGCTATGTCCGCCAGGACACGGTGTCCGGCATGGTGCGGTGGCTTTATGACCTCTATGAGCGGACCCGCGACCGTGTGTCCATTTCATTCTTCATGGAGGCGAATTTCATGCAGGATATAATTCTGGACGAATTTGCCGCCGAAGGAAACATCAGAGGCTATCAGCTTCCGATTCTTCCGGACAAACGCAGCAAGCCGGAGAAGATTCAGCGCATCGAGGCAGTTTCGCCTCTTTGGGAACGCGGTTTTGTATTCTACAACGAAGCACTCAAGGATTCTCCCGACATGCAGGTCGGCATTGAACAGACACTCGCTCTCGAGCGGGGTTCCCGTGTTCATGACGATGCTCCCGATGCCGACGAGGGTGCTATATGGTTCCTGCAGCGCAATACCCGGCAGGAGATTTTCAAACCGGTGGCGATTCCGCGTCGCTCGCCTAAAAGTATGTGGTGATTATGTTTATCGACAAAGAAGATTACCGGGTTGTCATAGGCGAGGCAGCCCTGAAAGTGATATCGCAGTCTTCGCCGGAGAATATTGCCAATGCCGAGGCTGAGGCTATGGAAGAGATTGCCGGCTATCTGCGCCCGGTATATGATACCGATGCCGTTTTCTCGGCTTCGGGCGATGACCGGAACAGGCTCATCGTCATGTACACCGCCGACATCGTCCTTTACCATCTGACAGCCTCACAGCCCCAGAAGATGGGCAGCGAGATTCGCAAGGAACGTTACGACCGGGCCATCAAGTGGCTCGAGGGTGTACAGGCCGGCAAAATTATTCCGGACTTGCCTCTCAAGGTAGCGGAAGACGGTACATCCGGCTTCGGCACATCATTTCACTCTTCACCCAAACTTAGACACGATTGGTAGGATATGAGCAGAAAATCCAGACAACGCAGGGCTGAACAGGAAAGCCGTGCCAAGGCAGCCAAGCAGACCTCCATCATCATGGAGCTACACCGCTACGCCGAATTTTTTACAAAGAACGATATTGAGGACTGGCGCCGGGCATGGCAAAGCGCCATTGATCCGCGCCATCCGAACCGGCAGAAGCTCTACGACATCTACCGGGACGCCATGACCGATTCGCATCTTTCCGGCTGCATACAGCAGCGCGTGGGGTTCGTCATGTCGCGCTCGTTCAAACTTGTCAACGAGAGCGGCGACCAGGACGAGTCAGCGGAGCATCTGTTTGACCAGTCTTGGTTCAAGGATCTGTGCCGGCTGTGCCTTGAGTCTATTTGGTACGGTCATTCGCTGATTGAACTTGGCGATGTGATTACCGACGGTGACGGCCATCCGGCATTCTCCGGCGTTACTCTTATCCCCCGCAAGCACGTGGTTCCGGAGAAAGGTCGAGTTGTGTCCCGTGTCGGCATGAACTGGGAAACAGGGATAGAATTCCGTGAGCGACCTTGGAAGGACTGGCTTATTGAAGCGGGACGCCCCGATGACCTCGGGCTGCTGCTGAAGGCTGCGCTACACACGATTCCGAAGAAGCACGCGATGTCATTCTGGGACTGCTTCGCCGAGATTTTCGGTATGCCCTGGCGCATCGCACGCACATCGACACGCGACCCCAAGGAGTTCAAGCGGCTGGAGGATATGATCTACAACGGTGGTGCCAGTCAGGGTATGGTTTCCGGCATGGAAACGGAAATTCAGTTCGTGGAGTCTGGCAAGGGCGATGCCTTCAATGTCTATGACAAGCGCATCGACCGCTCCAATTCCGAAATTTCCAAACTGGTGATTGGTCAGACCATGACCATCGAGGACGGTTCCTCGCTGTCACAGTCTCAAACGCACCTGCAGGTGTTCATGAACCTCGTGGAGTCCGACCGCGACATGCTCCGCGACATCATAAACAATCAGCTTATCCCACTGATGATTCTGCACGGGTTCCCGGTCAAAGGACTGCGCTTTGAATGGGACGATGCCGTGGACTATACACCGGAACAGCAGGTGGCATACGAGACCATGATTGCCGACCGCTATGAGGTTGACCCATCATATTTCGCAGACAAATACGGTATGCCTGTAAGCGAACGCCGTAATCCTGAACCGGTCATTACTGGAAGAGAAGTCGAACAATGCTGGAGGGAGTATTTCCTAATGAAACACTTCGAGCTAATTGACCAACTTATGGAGAACCATAGTGCCGACGAGGTTCAACAGATCCTTCACGGAACGTCCGACAAGAATTTTTTCGACTGAGCCCCTCAGACTACGAGGGGCTGCACCGACGCTATGCCTCACTCTTGTCGGAATTCCCGGATTTGGAGACTCTTGCTGCGCCGGACGAAAAGATGCGCGAAAAGTTATCAGACCTGTTCAAAGGGATGATGCGCTCACTTTTCAAGGAGAAAGGCGCGGAGTTCCGTGTGGAGCTTGTGGCCGACCCGGCCGTGCAGGAGTTTGTCGGCACACATGCCGCTGTCCTTGACTCGGCTTTCTCCAGGGTGGAAATGTCGGATGCCATGCGCCGCCGGCTGACGCGATCCAATTATATTTTCTCGGGCATGAAGGCGTTCCATGAGCTGCATGAGGCGTTCCCGTCCCTGCTCGATGAGAACGGCAATAGAAAGCCGTTTGAACAGTTTTTGAACGATGTTCAAAGCATTGACTCCACATATAACGCGAACTATCTCCGGGCGGAGTATAACTTCGTCAGCGCGTCAGCTGAGATGGCCGGGAAGTGGGAGCAGTTCATGCGCGACGGCGACCGCTATAATCTCCAGTACCGCACCCAGCGCGATGACAAGGTGCGGCCGGAACATGCTGCGCTCGACCGGGTGACACTCCCGCCGTCCGATTCGTTCTGGGAGGAATTCTACCCGCCTAATGGCTGGAACTGCCGCTGCACAGTGGTTCAGGTCCGCAAATCAAAATATCCGGCCACGAACCATGACGAGGCGATGCGCCTGGGCGACGAGGCTCTGCAACGGGACACAAAGGGCATCTTCCGGTTCAACGCCGGCAAAGAAGGGAAGTCCGTCCCGGACTATAATCCTTACACTATTCGCAAATGCTCCACCTGTCCCATCGCAAAAGGTGGCAAGGACGGCAAACTCGTCGCTTTCATTCCTGACAACGAGGTCTGCAAAGCATGTGTTTTGCTTCATCGTTGCGAAGAATTGCGTCAGTGTAAAATTGATCCTATTTATGGAGAAAGATTAAAGACAAGTACCAGTGCGGACAAAACCGAGGTTAAGGAGAACACCCGCGCGGCATATTCCCTTCTGTCTTCATTCCCGACGATGGAAATAAAAATCCGTGAACATGTCATAGGACATGGGGTGAAGAATCCGGAATATCTCATTAATGGCATGATTGGAGATCGAAAAGGAATCCGTTCCATCAATGGCGTTTCCGATGGCTTCTCCAAGGCCAAGGCTCAGGGCTGTGAGGTTGTCGTCATCGACCTTGACATGCGTATGAGCGGCAAGCGCATCAATCTCTCGGAACTGGCAAAGAAAATCGACTGGCGAAGGGAAGATTTCACTTCCGGCACAATAAAGGAATGCTACATCATCATGGGTGGGAAAGCAGTGCGCATTGGTTCGGAGCATGGCTCAAGGGACGCAATCCTTGAGGAACTGCAAAAAATAAAGCCATGACATAGCCACGGCTTTAATGCCTCACGACTTGAAGTTATCGCGTCTTTTCGGAGGTCTTGTTGCAAAATTACAAACAATTTCTGACATACAAAAGTTTATGGAAAAAATTATCTCATTTCTCAAAAAATCCAACCGATACAAACATCTCGTCGGTGGTCTGATTATCGGACTTCTCGCTCTCGGCGTATATCCGGCGCTCTACGCAGCATGTGTCGCAGGAGCCTGTCTTGAGCTCAAGGACAAACTTCACGGTTGTCTCTGGGACTGGATAGACTTCCTTCTGACTATGTGCGGTGGTGGTCTCGCAGCACTGTTCTGGCTTATATTTTAACATAATTCCATCTGGAACGGCGAATTATGTGTAATTTTGCAGTCTGTAAGGCGGTGTCCCTCAATAGGCCGTGTGGTCTATCGCGGCAACAACAACGCGAATGCGAATGGCGGCGTGTCGTACGCGAATGCGAATAACGATGCATCGAATGCGAACACGAATGTCGGGTCGCGTCTGGACAACCAACAATCGGCGTACATCACCGGGAACGTGTTCCCTCCGAGGTGCCGAGAGGGGCAAGCCTCGGCAACAGCGCATTATGCGGAAAGCCGGAACATCAAGTGTTCGGGTAGGGTTTGGTAGGCGCAAGCTCGAAGAACCCGGACCCGGTGACCGGAAGGCTCAAGGAGCCTGAAACAAACTTTATTGACAACCTCCAGAAACACTCCATGCGTAGAGAAGGACATATCATCGAGGAAATTGTAGCCTATCCAAATATGGCACAATCTTTCGACCAGGTTCTGCGCGGTACTGCCCGTAAACGCAGCCGTCAGGGCCGTTACCTTCTTGCGCACAGGGAGGAGGTTATCGCCGAACTTTCACAGAAAATTGCCTCCGGCAACTATGAAATTGCCGGGGGCTATCGAGAGCGCACAATTATTGAAAGCGGCAAGGAACGACGCATTCAGGTGCTGACCATGAAAGACCGTATTGCGGTTCATGCCGTAATGTCGGTGGTGGATGAACATCTGAAACGACGCTTCATCAGAACGACCTCTGCAAGTATCAAGGGGCGCGGCATGCATGACCTAAAGTCGTATATCGAGCGTGACCTTCACGAACATCCGGATGAGACCCGTTTCTGCTACAAGTTCGACATCTCCAAGTTCTATGAGAGCGTGAACCAACAGTCGATTATCGACTGCGTCCGGCACATCTTTAAGGATGAGAAGCTGATTGCGATACTTGAACGATTCATCCGCATGATGCCGTCCGGGGTTAGTATAGGCTTGAGGAGTTCCCAGGGGTTATGCAATCTGCTCCTGTCCGTTCATCTCGATCACATTCTTAAAGACCGTCTCGGAGTGTCGTTCTTTTATCGCTATTGCGATGATGGTGCCGTTCTTGCCGGCACCAAGGATGAACTGTGGAGGATTCGTGATATTGTGCATGATCTGGTTGAAAGCATCGGTCTGAAAATTAAAGACAACGAGAGGGTGTTCCCGGTTTCTGATGGCATTGACTTCCTGGGCTACGTCATCTACCCCGACCACGCGCTGCTGCGTAAGCGCATCAAAAAGAAGTTCGCCCGGAAAATGGGCGAAGTCAAGAGCCGGAAACGAAGAAGCGTCCTCGTCGCCTCGTTCTACGGGATGGCGAAGCACGCACAGTGTAATAACCTCTTTAACAAATTAACAGGCACAGAAATGAAATCATTCAAAGACCTAAACGTCGCTTACAAGCCTGATGACGGCAAGAAGCGATTCCCCGGTGCGGTGGTAAGCATCCGGGAACTGGTGAACCTTCCCATCGTAGTCCGCGACTTCGAGATGGGCGTCAAGACTTCGCAGGGTGAAGACCGGTGCGTTGTCGCCATCGAGCAGAACGGAGAGCAGAAGAAGTTCTTCACCAATTCGGAGGAGATGAAGAACATCCTCCAACAAGTGAGTGAAATGCCGGACGGCTTCCCCTTCGAAACCACCATCAAGGCTGAGACCTTCGGCAAAGGTAAAACAAAATACGTGTTCACTTAGAAATCATGAAAAGAGTCCAAGGCAATCCCGATGTCGCACTCCTGGAGTGTACCAACCCGGTCAAAAACAAATGGCGCGTTCGCTGGGACGTGACTCCCGACGAGTCCGGCGCAGCTTCCTACATGGAGGAGGAATTCAACCACAAGCCCTCCGGGGAGGAGATACGCTCGCTCATCAGCGATTGGATCAACACCCGCACGGACGGGATGATTCTTTCCGGCTACCGTTACCAAGGCAAGACAGTGTGGCTCTCCACCGAGAACCAGTTCAACTATAAGGCGGCTTACGACCTCGCGGTCCAGACTGCCGGAGCCTCGCTGCCGGTGACTTTCAAGCTCGGCGAGGATGACAGTCCGGAATATGTGACATTCGAGGAACTGACTGCATTATCGTCGTTCTACACTGGCGCGATGAAGTTCATTCAGGACACATTGGCGCAGGGTTGGAAGGCGAAGGATTCGATTGACCTGGCACTCTACACCGCGAACTGATCCCGCAGCCCTTCGGGGGAGGGCATAAAAAATGCCCCCGGCCTGTTAATAGACGTCTCACTTTCTAAAAACATAAAGCATCCAATGGAAGCCAGCCGGGGGCACTATGCCCTTCCGGCTTCCACTGGATGCTAATTTTTGCCCGAAGGCGATGTTTTTATAAGTGAGACACTGCAAAATTACAAAAATTTTGGAACATGACCATATTTGAAATACTGAAATTCAACCGGGAATTGCTTGACAGGCTGAGAAAATCCGGCATACGTCTCGAGGATGCCGACTATATCGACCTTTTCGTTGACTTCAACAAAATGGTCGCCGACGGCTGCAAGGTCACTTATACCGTGGCTCATCTTGCATCCCGATTCAATATAAGCGAACGGAAGGTGTATTCGCTTGTCAAGCATTTTCAAAGCGACTGCAATCCCGGTGCAGTGTAATCCCGTGTCGCCATAGTGTGCGGCACATCGCCGGGAGCTATCTTTGCGGTGTCAAAAACACCACTCTATGGCAACAAACAAATACCATCAGATACTCCGGCGGATTCTTGACTCAGGCAAACGCCAGTCGAACCGCAAAGGCAATATCGTATATCTCATCAACGAGCAACTCTCGCTTACCCCGGCCGACCTGCTCGATATTTTCGAGGGGCATGGCATAGCCCGCAAAAAGCTCCGCTCCGAACTGAAGCTCTTCATGAGCGGCGAGCGCTCAGTAGAGAAGTACCGTGAAGCCGGTATAAACTGGTGGGATTACTGCGGCTCCATCCTCGTCAATAGTTATCCGACCTATTTTGAGAAGTTGCCGCCACTTCTCGCCAGGATCAATTCCGAGCGCCGCAGTTCCAAAAACTATGTCCTGTTCCTCGGCGCCACCGACGCGGAGAGCAATCAGGCACCGTGCCTGTCGCTCGTGCAGTTCCAGATTGAGGATTCGGAACTCGTTATAACGGCCTACCAACGCAGTTCGGACGCCAATCTCGGCTTGCCGGCTGACATATACCATCTCTACCTCATGGCCCGGCACATTGACTTCCCGCTCAAGTCAATCACTCTGTTCCTGGGGAATGTCCACATATACGAAAACAACCTTGACAGCACACGCCGCCTCCTGGCCGGCGAGGACGCTGTAAAATTCGAGCTGAACGTATGAGCAAGTTATATCTTTCGGCTCCGCTACCTTTTGTCGGGCAGAAGAGGATGTTCGCCAAACAGTTCATCGAGGTAATCAAACAATATCCGGCCGACACTGTTTTCGTCGACCTTTTCGGAGGCTCCGGGCTACTGTCACACATCACAAAGCACTTCCATCCGGAGTCGCGTGTCATTTACAATGACTTTGACAATTACCGGCTGCGCATCAACAATATTCCGCGCACCAACAGTCTGCTTGAGTCAATCCGATCCATCGCCTCGCAGTTCGACCGCCACAAGCCGATAACCGGGGGCGCCCGGGAGCAGATTTTTTCGCTGCTTGAGCAGGAGGAAAAAGAAACCGGCTTCCTTGACTTCATCACCCTGTCATCGTCGCTGATGTTCTCTATGAAATACAAGATGAGCATCGAGGGGATGCGCGGCGAAACGCTATACAACAATGTCCGTAAAAATGGCTATGAACCATGCCGGGACTATCTTGCCGGACTGGAGATTGTTTCATGCGACTACCGTGAGCTCTTCGAGCAATACAAGGATACGCCCGGCGTTGTGTTCCTTGTAGACCCGCCTTACCTCTCCACCGATGTAGGCACATACCGTATGTATTGGCGCCTTGCCGACTATCTCGATGTTCTGTCGGTTCTGCCCGGTCATAATTTCATATATTTTACCTCCGAGAAATCATGCATCATCGAACTGTGCGAGTGGATGGGGCGCCACCCATCGCTCGGGGACCCGTTCGCCCGTTGTCAAAGGAGGGAGTTTAACGCGACGATGAACTACAATGCCAGTTACAAGGACATCATGCTGTTCACGATACCCGGCCTCCCTCCCGACAACGCCGCATAAGGCCGTTTTCTCGCCCATATATCGCAAGAGAGCCGTCACCCAATAAAAGGTAACGGCTCTCGCTCTTTCGGCGCGACACGGCGCGTTTATGGGGCTTTATTTCAATTGCCGGAATGCGACGCAGGTGTAGGTCTCGATATTTTCCACAATATCCTCGTGGTTGTGGTTGGTAGAGCTACTGTCGATGTCAAATTCCATGAAAGTATCGCCGGAAAGTCCTGCGACAAGCTCGTGAATCTTGTCAAGCAGCCGGAACTGCCCGGCGTCGGTTTCGGCTCCAGTCCAGTCGGTGACTACATGAAGGTTTATCAACGGCTGTGCGCGGTATGCGACCCCGGGAGCTATCTGTGTCCACTTGAACGGCACAAACTCGATGAACACAGCCGGACGGTTCCATGGAACTTCCTGATCGAGGAATTCCACGTTGTGGTTCCACAGGTCGATGTGCTTGATTGCCCGGGGATACAGCTCGTCATCCATATCCGCGTCGTCAGGCCTTTCATAATACTCTCCGGCGCCATTGATGCACAGAGACTCAAGACGGGTCTTCAGTTTGCGGTATAATTCTTCTCTCATTTTTCGTCGGTTTTATCGAAAACGATGTTTGCCAACTCGTCCAGCCGCTTCTGCATGGACAGGAACCAGTCGGTATAATCATCTAAATGGCCGTCATACTCTTTTTTTAGTTTGTCGCGCTCTGCTTTCAGTTGGGCGCAGCGTAACTTATACCTTCGGAGGGTTCTCGGATAGATATGGGTCATGTATAACATGATCACCAACGTTACACAGATGATTGAGGTGATTATTATTGCTGTCATTTGATATTGAAGTCAATGTTGTTTACATACTCGTTCAGGTTCTCTTCGATAATCTGGCGGACGGCAGCCTCCACTTCCGGGGAGGTTCCGAGGAATTTGCGCTGCGATATCCGTATCTTGCTTCCCACCCTCATTAGCGCCATCGCTTTCCAGAAGTCGGCCTCGTCGCTGAGTTGCCTGGTTCGTTTGTCATTGCGCCTTGAACCGTCCTTTTTGCGTCCGAAGGAGCCGGTGGCGGAATAATATTTATACCAGAAGAAACGTTTCATTTTAGCCGTTACGACTATTTCCCCGCCTTCGTTATGGATGGCTGCCGCCGGATGGTCGGTCAGGAATACTATGCTGCTGTCCCTGATTTCGCTCCGAATACTCCGGCGCAAGCCTCCGCTATCGACAAGGATATGTCCTCCCGGGCGCGTAGGGCTCTTACGACGCGCCCATGCTTGAGAGAAAAAACCTTGACGCTCGAAATTCTGGTCGAATTCATCGCCGAGCTCCACCTGTATGTCACGGAGTATGCGCCCGAATATTTCCCGGATCTGCGCGTCAACGTCTGTCATTTCTCTTGCTTCTTTGAAGGTTCTTCAGGCAATAAATCAAACAGGCTCGGCATGTCGGACGCCACGACCGGGGTTTCAAGCCCTGCCGTGGCGTTCATCATGTTGTAAAAGGTGCGTTCGCTTATGGCATAAACCGGATATATGTATCTGCGCCATATTTCCCGGTTACTTAACCCGCTCCTGGCGTGTTCATCGTATATCCGGTTTATGTCTGCGACGCGCTTTTTGTAGGACATGCCGCGCTTGTTTGCCATTGTCTTTACATGATTTTTACAGGTCCTTTTGGTTTAGGTCTGTACGGTCTGATGTCAAGTGTCATCTCACAGCTCACTGTAACCCTGCCGCTGCCTTCACATTGGGGGCATGGCTCCGGGTAACGTTGGGGAGCCTCGGTCGCCACGATTCCCGTGCCCTTGCACATCCGGCAAAGAGCAACCTTGGGCGGTCTGGTGATTGCCTTCTTCATGACGCTGCTTCCTCTTTTTTGGGTTCGACGAAGAAGGTCTCTTCCTGTACGACCGTAATGCCGCACTTGGCCATGACCTCGCGGAGTGGTACTCCAGGGCCGAGAGGATCGCCCGGCTTGATGACATCGGAGTCTCGCTCTGAAAGCAGTCTGTCCTTTGCAATTTCCTCGGCGGTGCGCACGAAGCCGGGGAGAAACTCCTTTACGAGCTGGAGTGCGCTTGCCCATGTGAAACCCTTGAGGGTTTTGAGCTTGGGAGTGCCGGTGCGGAAACCTATGGTTCCGTGCACCATCTCGAGGCTCTTCTTCTTGCTGAAGAGTTCCGGCTGATTCTCGGTAGCGTAGGCCTGGAGTGTGTCGAAAGCCTCGTCCTGGGTCACCTGCAGCTGCGACAGGCGGTCTTGGTGCTTCTCTCGGATCTGGGCGCACTTCAGCTCGATTTCGGCTGTGATTTTCGCACGTTCTGCGTCTGCCTTGGCGTAGGTTGCAAAGGCTTCTTCGGCTGCTTCCTTGCTGACGCCGGAGATAATGGTTTTTTTCTGTCTTTTTGCCATGATGTATGAATTATGAGGTTGATTAGTTGTATATCTGGCCCGTCGGTCCGATGGGAACCACGAACACTTGCTGTTGTTTTTGTTGAGGCTGGGGTTCCGGCATCGATGCAGGCTTGCGGTTGATGCCTCCCTTGCGCTCGATGCTGCGGAGTTTCCGACGCAGTTCCCGGTGCTCTTCGGCAGTGATATAGTAGAAGTCCTTGCCAATAATTCTGGTATCCCGGCACAAGAGATTGACGCGGTTCCAGTCGGTTGTATCGACACCCATCTTCTGCATGAGCTTTAGGGTCGCGCTACGCTCCTTGCGGAGTTCGTCCTTCTGCCCGGTCTTGCGCTCAAGGTCTTCGCAGCACTTGTCGTATTCGGCGCGGCTCATCTCGCGGAGGCTGTCGGTGCGCCCGTTGGTGTACTGGTAAACGATGCTCTTCTTGACATCATCCCGGTCTCCAATGGGGTTCAGTGCCCTGATGGCGGTGTAGAACCGTCCGAAGTTAGTTACTTGCTGTGCCATCGTTCTTGCCATGTTCTTGTTTATAGTGAAGCATTGCCATCAGAGTCTCTTCTGGCAGGTGCCGAGCTACGCCTAAAAAATACGTGTCCACATACTCAGCGATTGCACGTTCTGAGGCAAGCTCAAGATGCGCCTCGATGAATTGAGTTTTTTCGGTTCGGCCTAACTGACGAAAGACCTGATTGATGTTTTGTGCCATAATTACATCATTTTATATTGGGTTTCCAGTCTATCGTTACCATGGCGACTACTTCGCCAGTCCCTTCACAGTCCGGGCATGGGATGGTTTCGGGTTCTCGTTCACCGGAATAAAACCAGCCTTTGCCACCGCAGTACGGGCACACCATCGGAGGAATCATAAAAGCCTCTTTGCGGATGCGACCGTCCGGCTTTACATCTATCGTTATCTTTTTCTCGCTCATGTCAATCCAAGTTGTTACTGGTTTTTAATATGCCTTCCTTCCATATCACATAGTGCGCTCCGGCTGCCGGAATGAATCGACCCTGGCAATATGCCCGGTACCCGCTGCATCTCACTTTCACGCCGGCGTCGTATTTCAGTTTCTGTGCAGGTTTGCCGAATGGCTGACCTTTATACTCCCAGCTGATATAGATGAAAGTTTTTCTCGGGAAGGTGCGCCGCAGCAGCTCGGTGTCCTCGTAAGTCCATTTGCTGCTTTGAAAACTGTCGATGATGACGAATTTTGGGCTTTTCCTGTTCTTCAGCCGGGCAATCAGTTCTTCTACGGTGTCGCTTGTCACTATCCGGAACCGTCCCTGTACCTCGTTCATGTGGAAGCGTTGAAGTCGTTGCTGAAATGACTGGCTCACTCCTTCCTCATAGCTGAGGTAAAGGACGGTTCCGTAGTTGGTAAGTTCTTTGGCGAGCTGCATCACAAAACTGCTCTTGCCGCTTCCGCTCGGGCCATGGATAAGCCATGTTTCGTTTGTCGATGGATAGCCGAAAGCACAAGCCCACTCACCGCCCCAGGGCAGTGTGGTGTAGGTTTTCTGAAGAACCTCCTTCGGACTATATGCTCGTTTGGCCATGGTCACTTATTCTCTTGAGTCTTTTTCAGCTCAGTCACAAGAGCTGATGCCGCTTCTACAGATGTCTTCGCGAGTGAAATATAGTTAGGGTCATACATCGCACCTTTGTTGACTGCACCCTTAGCAACTGCGCCAACCATCGCGGCCATAACATTCTTGGCAATCTCATACCGACGCTGCTCCCAGTCGACCTCGCCACTCTGCATCCGGCGACCCATCCTGATGACGGTCTCCATGTATTGTTTCTCAAGTACGCTTATCATTATCATTGTCTTTTAATTTTTTCGATTTCGGTATATACTCGGCGCAGACCTCCCTGGGTCTTGCGGACGATGGCGGCGATGTCTGTTCCCTCTGGGGCGTTGACTTTCGCCACTATCCGTGCCTGCTCGTTGAGGAAGGCACGGCGGTCGTCGGCACCTTCCGGAACTATCTTGCAGTAGCGGTCGCCGAATCGGCTAAGCATCTCGGTATACCCGACCTTCTGGCACTCGATGGCTCGGTTGATTTTCGCCTTGAGTCCGTCGGCTCCCATCATATACCATGCGCAGCACCGCTCGGAGGCATTCCAAAGCGCCTTGAGCTCGAGGAAGGCCTCATACTGGAGGTCGCCGGCTTCGTCAAGGATGATGATCGGATTCTCGAGGCTGCGCAGGTAATACACGAGGTCATCATACACATCCGCGTACCGGCCTCGGCTGTCAACGCCGAATTCAGCGGCTATTTTACGGATCAACTTGAGTTTGGTCTTGACCTGCGAGCAATCGATATAGACCGCATTGCCGTGGGTCTTGACGTAGTGACGGGCGGTATAGGTCTTGCCGATGTTCGGCAAATCGCACAGGATTCCGCTCAGTCCGGCGCTTTGGTATAGTTCCAGTTGGGCGGTTATATACTGGAAGGTCGGGGTCTTGGCCGCCGCCCATTCGATTTCACCGCGTAGGTTCACTCCGAGTTTGCGGGCGATGCTTATCCAGTTGGCATCGCTGAGAACACGGTCAGTCTGGCCATTCTTGACGGCGCTGTACACCGAGGTAGTGATGCCCAGGGAGGCAGCATGCTTTGCGTCACTCGGATAGTTGACGCGGTTCGCCTTTATTGCGGCGAGGATTTTGTTTTTGATGTCTGTTGTAATCATATTCTAACAGTGTTATAATTTCGTTTTATGAATCCTGAAACGCTATCTGTCCCCAGTCCATGTCGGCGAAGTTTCTGCTGTAGTTCTCGCCGTCGAGTTGTTCCGGTCCCTGCGGTTCCGGAGCTGCCGCAACGAGGTCTGATATGGATTCAGGCTCTTCTGGGACGGTTTCACTCCGTTTCATAGTGCCGACACGCGGTGCTGTGTTTTCCTCGAGCCATTTCCTGTGCCTTGACACCATCTTACATTGCTCCTGGTATTTCCGGGCATCATCTTCGGTCTGTTCCGCCATAACGCGGTTGTAGGTTTCAACCTTCCGGACCTTGTCGATGAATCTGTCACCCTGATAAAGAAATACCTCGGAGGGTTTCCCTTCTTCATCCGGGAGATAGTACGCGGTGACCTTGTAATTGTTAGGTTCAAGACGCTCTATCACCTCGGGGCCGCTCAGCCACCAGTCCTCATGTGCTACGCGAACGGTGGAGTTCCTTCTTACGCTCGTCGGCACCGCTTCGCCGATATAGCGGCTGAGAGTCCGGGCATCATACGGCAGCAGGGAGGGGTTAATATTGGCCACAAGTACCTGCCATCGGGTCATGCCAGGGTATTTTTTCTGGTTGGGATGGAGGGTATGGTTCCATTCGTAGTTATCCTTGCGGTCATCGGCCACAAGTTCCTCGAAGCTGTAATATCGCTGGTCCTCGTAGGTGTCGTTGGTCTCGTCGCTTATCTTCTTGCTCTCGGTGCGGTTCTTGCCCTTGCCGTAGAAGCGGCCTATCCCGGCATGGTTCTTGTGGGCTATGCTTCGCTTGAAGGCGCCGTTCAATGGTTCGGCGTATTTCTCCTGGGAGTTCTGGGGTGCGCAGAAGTGTACGAACTGAAACACCTCGCCGGCACGGAGGAATCCGTCCTTGTATTTCGTCATGAGGTGGGTCTCGACCTCTATGCCGCCGGGGATGCCCCAGCCGTTCTTACTGATGAGCCGGAACATATCCCGGAAGCAGTCCACCACAAGGGCGTCATCCTTGCCCCGGGAATAAGCGGCTCCGATACGGCACTGGCTGACCACATCATAGGCGTAATAGGCGTGGACGCGCTCGTTGCCTTTCATGCGGCGCGGAAGGTCAACGTCATCCATCGTGATCTGCGACAGTGAGAAGTCGCCGTTGTGCCGGTGCATGTGTGGCATCTGTTCGTGGTAGAAGGCCATGCGGCTACGGTGGCGCTGCTCCAGGAGGTACTTGTTCTTGGGCCGGTTGAGATAGTTGGCGATGGTTGCATCGCTGGGTATCCACGGCTCCTGTCCCTTCTTGGCAAACTCGTCCGGGTTGAAGCATTCCCCGGTTTCGATGTCATAGACCTCAAGCTCACCGCAGAGGAACATGATATACATTTCGCGCACCGTGGTGTTGTAGGGTTGGTTTTCCAGACCGGCGATGCCGAGTATCACTCGCTCTTCCTTGTAGGTCATAAGTCTGGCGCTCTGGTTGCCGTACTTGCCGCTGATCAGGCTGCCGTAGCCTTCCTTGCGGAACTGCGCCACCTTCTTCCTGAAGCGATAAGGGGATGACGGCAGCGTGTGTCCGAACTGCTCACGGAGGCTCTCTATAGCCTTGGCCATCTTCTCCCACTGGTAACTTTTACCCATCATCCTTTGGGCGGTTGACGCCCGGTCGTAAAGCCGGATACAGGCATTGATCACCGAGGCGTTGATTGCATATTCACGCGCTTTCTCAGCGGTCGCCTGGTCGCTCGGATACTGGGATGCCCAGTCAAGGAAAAATTTTACTGCAGCCTGGTCCAGCTGGTAGTTCTCCCGGAACCATCCGGCTACAAGCACCTCGTCGCCATTGCCGAGAACCTCTTCGGCTTTAGCCCGGTATTTGTCGGGCAGCGAGTCAAGAACTATAAGGGCATACGAGTCTTTGGAACCGCCTCCACGTCGGGCGACCTCAACGCGGTCACGGTTAATCCAATTGCGATAATTGGATTCCGTGACGATGCCGTTTTCAAACAGCTCGCTCGGTCTTACGCATAACCGTCCGTCGTAGTATTCCATTCTCTCGCCCTTTCTTTAGAGTGCCTCGGCCATTTGCTTGAGTTCGTTGATCTGCGTCAGCGTGACATCGGCATATCTTGCAACCACTTCGCCTTTGGGACCATAGACCGTGCCTTCGCCGGTCTGCTTGTCAAGGTAGATTTCTGCTCCGTTAGAATAAATCGCACGAGCGCAACTGTCCGAATCGAAGAAGAATTCACCTTCCGGGATATTGTAGTAGGTGCAGCCTCCGTGGTGCTTCACCGCCGCGAAACGGATCTTCTTGGCAAGCTCGTTGTTGGTACGGTAGGCGAGGGCGTTTTTGACACAACGCTCGCAGATAGGCTTACCTTTTACCTTGAAGGTGCGCTGCAGGGCCTTGATGCCTTCCTTGTTTACTGAGATGTACTTGTTCATTTTCTCACTTATTTTGTATTGATATTTTTGTTAACTTTATGGCCGAATTCCAAATAGAACTTGTTATGAATACCTCCGAATACGGCAAATACAAGGCTAATTTTTCCATCTCTGTTTCCGGTTCTTCTCATAAGGCTTGTCTGGACACCTTCAATCGCTTTAAGTATTTAGTCAAAGCTATTGATTGGGGTGACATTGCTCTTTATGAATCCAAGAATGCCCGCAAAGGAGAGGTTCTTGGGCGTGGCCTTCAAATCGTCTATACAGCCTTTCCGGCGGATATAATCGCTTTAAGGGAGATGATTGAAAGAACCGTGAGCCGTATCAACATTTACGGTCAAGGCCTCTACTCGGCGACTTTCAACCACTGCTCTATCCTCCGCTGTGATCACTTTGCCGATTTCGGCGACTAAGTTCTCAAGGTTCTCCCATGCGTGGTCGCACAGACTGCTTTCCTTGAAATCTTCTTTGATACATTCCTTCTTGCCAAGTTCGGCCTCCTTAATCACCTCGCAAAGGAGGTCGTAAATTTTTCTACGGTCCATAGTCTCACTTTTTATTGAGTTGATCATTGATTTTGTCGATGGCATCCTTCAGGGCGAAATGTCCGGCGTTGAGGGCGTTGTACTGCTTGGAGTAGCACAGCTCGTAATCGTTGTGGGTTGCCTCAAACTCATCAAGGATGATGCCTGTGTCGGCTACGTTCCGCTCCAGTGTCTGAAGCAGCAGCTTGATGGCTTGGTCCGTCCGTTGCTCTGATTTTTGTTTCATCGGTTGAAATTTTTAGTGGGCGGTCGGGGAATCGAACCCCGATACTTGCGCCATGGTCGCTCACCTTCCTGGCCGCCCAAGTGCCGCCGGGCTTGCAATACCGGCGGCTGTGGAAAATTTGATTGCGATTATCTATCGCTTTTCGCGGCTCTCTTGCCGCAGGATTGCCCTCTCTTGGGTCTAACCCTGTTCGTTTATAGCCTCCTGACGACGCCGGTTGTTATCAACTATGTCGTCAAACCATTTATCCTCTGCTTGGAGTCTGAAGATTGCCAGCTTCGGAACATCAAGTCCGTCCAAAGGGAACATCAGGAAGGTCAGCCCTTCGTCGTAGGCGTTGTTACCCGTGAGTCCGTAGATTTCGTTCATGTCAGCACCCTTGAAAGTGACGAATTCCTTGGGGGTTCCGATACCTCTGGCTTCAAGCAACTCTTGGTATCCTGCCGTCCACTCGTTGAGGTCACCGGCACATCCTAAGATGGTGTAGTAGCTGCCATCGTAGGCCGCATTGAAAACCTCCTCACGGTTATCCGACGTGACCTCTCGTATTTGTCTTGTCTCACTCATAATCTTTTTATTTTACTTCGTTAATGATCGGTCGTACTGAGCAGCCGTAGGCATAGACCAGGCGGTCTTTCAAATTCTCCACATAGAAGTCCGGGGCGGTGAACATGATGCCGTTCTCTTCATCGTAGTGGAACGACACGCCGTCCATCACCAGCACGAAGGCAACCTTGAGCTTGGAGCTCTGCGTCTGCCACTCTTTTATTTCGTCTGTCTCACTCATGTCTTATATTTCTTTAATTGTTAAAATTTGTCTACCTCGCGGCTTTTTTGTATCTTTGGCCGCTCGTTCCAACTGGAACACGCTGCAAAGATAGTATGAAATTCTCATACTACAAAATTATTTGACGTAATTTTTCATACTATTTTCGACTATGGATGAAAATCTCAGATTTATAGCCATCATCGATAGCCTAAAAGAAAAGGGTATCGTTAGTGACTATGTACAGATAGCAAAAGAGTTAGAAACCAATAAGGCTGCAATCAGCGACATTAAAGCAGGAAGGAAGAAGTTGTCTATCGACCTCCTTCGCCGTCTGAAAAAATCATACCCATCTTGTAGTATAGAATGGGTTGTTACAGGGGAGGGTAGTCCCTTCATCACACCCCAACCGTCCTCTGATACGCCTTCTTCTCAGAATACAGAACTTTTTCTTAATAGGATTGCGGAACAAGCGGAGGAAATTGGCCGGCTAAAAGCTCGCATTGAGGAACTGGAGAGAGAGAGGCCGGTGCCTATTACCCCCAAATATGTCCATTCTACCTCGAAGGAGACTGTGGAACCCTAATACCGCTATCCCGGCGTGATCTGCAACAACTACTTGGCACCCTGTGCCACCTGAATTGACCCCTCGGCGACCTCTGTGTCGCCACCTCTGTCGCCCTATTTTATGGGCACCCCTCCCCAAAAAGGGCACTACTGCCGGGAATGACTTTGATTTATGGGGATTTAGCCTCAGCGGATTGGAAACATAGGGGGCATTTGCTTCACATTCAAATGGCTGTTTTTCATTCTCAAACTCAAATTTGTGGCATTTTCCTACCTCAGCTATTTACACCACCGTCACCGAAATTTGAATATCCAGCTAGGGTGTGTTTTGGCTAAAATGAATATCCAGTTTGAATATCCAGTTTGAATATCCACCTGAATATCCACCTCCATTTTTCGCCGACTTCGGGCATAAAATTAGGGTATATCCGACCTCTTGTCGAATATACCCTTGAAATGCCTTTTTATTTGCCTTCTAAGGCCGTTCAAACATCGTTCTTACTCATTCCCTCACGGGAGCCTCTGATGAGCGTAGATTGCTTGATTATAGCGCATTTAGTGACTACCGTGCCATTGCCTGAAAGCCCTGCATGCTGCAGATAACCTTTAGTCGCACCAACCTGATCAGCCGTCAAAACCGTATAAACAGCCGCGATACTGGCAAAATACCAGTCCCGGCGCTTCGTGCCGTCAATCGGGTGCGTGAGATGCACATGAATAACCTTTGCCATATTCCTTTGATTTTACAGCGCAAATATACTAAATAATAACTATATGGAATAAATTAGAGAGAATAATTTTCACAAGACGCCATAAAAATAGCGGACGCAAACCGCATCCACTCCCCTACTCTCGCCGCCGATGAACGACCACCATGCCCGCGTAGCCACGATGTAAGCCCGATGTAAAGCCGGCGCAAGCCAAAGCCACTCAAACCACGCCCAAACGTAAACCAAACGTAAGCCAATGTAAACTTTTCGCACGCTTCGTTTTATGTGCCGTCCTCTCCCCCACTCCACCTAACCCACTGAAATTAAAAGGCTTTCACCGTCAACCGACCCATTCCACTTTGCACGCTTCGTTTTGTGGCCCATAATTTATCAATAACAACTAAATAAATTGTTATGAATAAAATGATGATTTCAGCCGCAGTGGTGGTAGTGATGGGAGTTTCCGTGTATGTCGGTGTCCGTGTTCAACAGAAAGACGCAATGTCAGACATTCAGATGGCAAATGTAGAGGCATTAGTTAACGGAGAGGGTGGGGACTGCAACTATACCAACGGGTATAGAGCCTTTACCTCTAAAGGAGGGGGAGCATATGATTGCTGTAAAATATGGGTAAATAAAGCACCCGATAAAGGCGAAGGAACCTGTCACTAAAATATTTATCAAACAGATTCTAAAAACTTGAACTGGGAAACAATGCTTTCCAGTTCAAGTTTAGAAATAATTTTAGAAATAAGTATGAGGAGATTAGACATTCTTTTGGCGGGTATATCCTTGTTGTTGATATTGTTTTTGGGAACAAGGTGTCAGAAAAAAAACTCCAAGCCATCCCGTGAGTTCTCGGATAAAGAATTTGAAGCCGAGGTTACAAGGCATTCCAATGACAGCGTGCTTATAAACAAGGTTTTCCAGGTTGCCGGATGGAAGCCGACGGCGGATGGTATCGCGATATTTAATTACGATACACAGGATAAAAACATCCTTTCTGAGTATTCCTCTGAAACATCAAACCTTATCCAGAGCGGATTAAACTACGGCAACGGACCGGGTGAATATGTTGCATTCAATCCCGGTGAATCCGGTAATGATTCAGACATGTTGTCTTATGATATAATGAGACAATCGATGTTCATCTATGATATGAGTAAAGTGCCATTCAGTGTTAAGGCTCAATATAAATTGCCAACTGATGAGGATGGCATGACAAATCCATATACATATATCAGTCAGGTTGATGATGATAACTTCCTTATGAAATTCGACTCTCCGGATAAGTCTGAGTGGCACTATGTGAACACTAAGGATAATAAGATATTATGGAGATATCCGAATCCTAACCGCAAGGTGGAATATAGTTATACTCCCTATGATTTTATGCAGTCCATCAGTGGGAAGACTTTAATGGTGGCGTATAAGTATATGGACTTGATAGAAATCTACAATATAACCGAAGAGGGGTTGGTTCCAGTCCGGACAGTAGGTAATAATCAGGATCAGGCGGATATTAGTGATTATGATGATTTGGAGTACCGGTATCTAAGTGTGACATCGGATGGCGTTAATTTTTATTGTCTCAGATCTAATGACGGGGATGAAACAGGAAATGTAATTGAATCATATGCAGTTAAGGATGGCAACCCTGTCAATAAATATGTGTTGGACAGGGATATAGAATCGATATCTTTTGATAAAATAAAAAACAGATTGATAGGATACTTGCCAAAACAAAATTCATCCGTATTTTATATATGGGATTGGGACTAAATAATAGTGAAATTGGTATCATGCAGAACTTG
Source organism: uncultured Muribaculaceae bacterium (assembly GCA_910584055.1). Lineage (GTDB taxonomy): Bacteria > Bacteroidota > Bacteroidia > Bacteroidales > Muribaculaceae > Lepagella. The sequence goes on from CAJTZS010000011.1 coordinate 47,633, forward strand.
GGAGGCACAAAAAACTTGTTTTTAGCGTTATTTGTATTGTCGTTTGTTTTTGTGTCTTGTGTGTCTGCGGATGACGTATTGACGGATCAGGCAATTTCGCAGGCTGCATTCAATGCTCCGGAAATTAATAAGGCACTGAATTATTATGGAGGGGAGAAAGGGGAAGCGGCAGAATACTTAGTTCGCGGTATGCTCGGACGCTATTCTCGTACCGGTATCGGACTTGATTCCATAGAGATGCTTTACCGGGAGTTTCCACGGACAACCAAAAACTGGCAATTCGATTCCATACAGCAATCCAAAGGCAAGCGGTATGAGGAGATGACTCAAGATAAAACGCTTGACCTTCAGACCCTGACTTCGGAGTATATCACTCACAATATCGATGACTCATGGAGGATGAAGGAGTCCCGGTCTTGGAACAAGGACCTTTCCGTGGGGGAGTTCTGTGAGTTGCTTCTGCCATACCGAATCGGAGATGAACCGGTCTCTGAATGGCGCGAGACCTACCGTAACGCTCTGGATTCTATATCGGGCAAGATTGGAGCGGCTGCAAATTCTGTGGAGGCGGCAGCTGCCATATCCAAAGCATTGGGCACAATATGTTATAACATTGCCGTTAAGACTCCGCACCGTTCAGCCCTCGCGTTGCTTGATTCCCCCGTGGGATATTGCCGAGAGGAGTGTGACCGCAACCTTTACGCCATGCGTGCTTTCGGCATTCCCGGAGCGATTGACGAATTCCTTGTTTCCCCTGACAATGGAATCTCGCATCAATGGAACGTTGTGTTTGACAATGTTGACCGTCGCTTCCGCATGTTCGACAATGATAAATACCCTCCCATCCGCGACAGCATCCATTATGACGGACGGCGCAGGGGAAAGGTGTACAGACGGACTTTCGCCCTCGACATGGAGCGGTTAAAAAGATTCCGGGAAATACCTGATGCTCCTTCCGAACTGACCGATTCCCACTTGAAGGACGTAACGGCGGAATATTTCGGACATAACAGAGCGGATGTAAGGGTTGATGGGAAAGGGAAACCTGTGTATCTTGGCATCTTCACGCCCGAAGGATACCGACCTATAGACATTGCTGAGAAAAGCTGGAGCGGTAAAGCTATTTTCAGGGACGTAGAACCTGACCTTATATACTTCCCGATAGTCAGGGAGGGTGCGGAATATGCCGCTTGTGGCAATCCTTTCATGCTTTTAAAAGATGGGAAGGTGCATGAATTCATTCCCGACATGACAAGGATGGGAAAAGCTACATTGACACGAAAGATGCCTTTATGGCTTCATTCTTTAGCAAGGATGAAATCTGTAGTAGGTTGCAAGGTTCAGATTGGACAAAATGCAGAAGGTCCGTGGCTTGAAGTTGACAGTATAGACAGTATGCCGGAGCACAGCTTTTATCGGATTCCGATAAGGAAAGCTTCAATGGATACTAAGGTTAGATATATCCGCATACTTCCGCCACCTGTGCAATGTTCACAGATCAGTGAGGTAATAGCGTCAGGGGATTCTCTTGCACTCAATCGTTTGCCCATGTCGGTTGTCACCGACAGCCTTCGCGAAAGGAAGAAGAAACTCGTAGACGGAGACATCCTGACTTGGACAAACTATAAGACGGTGCATCCTATACTTGTACTCAAGGTGGATTCAGACAATGATGTGGACAATATATTTATCGTTCCGCGCAACGATGACAACTATGTAGTGCCGGGAGAGGAATACGAGCTGTTCTATTTCGACCGGGATGGCTGGAAGTCTTTGGGGAGGAAGACGTCGCAAGGTTTTTCGATAGAGTTTGCAGCCCCGGCGAACGCCGTGCTCTGGCTCCGCAACCTCACCAAAGGGCGCGAAGAGCAGGTTTTCATCTGGAAAGACGGTAGGCAGCTCTTCAACACCAACCTTGGCAGTAAGTGATTTCGATATATAAGTTTTGTGAAGATTAGAATGGTTTGTTGAATGAAATAATAAAAATGGTGTTCAAAATGAATGCCTGTATAAGTTTAACCTAAATATATTTTTTATGAAAAAAAGCTTTTTCGTATTGACGAGCGTTGCTGCAATATGTGGCGTATGCTATTTCGGCGTTTCAAAAAGTGCCGATGCTGATTCACTCTCGATGCTTCAACAGAATGAAATTGAGGCGTTGACTTCCTGTGAATCCATCGGGTGGTGGGACAACGATGGAAACTGTGTGTACAACTCTGAAAAAGAGGAATATTTCTGCAAGGATGATAGTTGGCATGAATTGACTGACTGCTTACGCTAATTATATTGAGGCATGTCGGGAAATCCGAGTTTCCCGACATGCCTCAAATTCAATTTGCTTATAACAACCGCAAAAATAGAATATTATAATGAATAAGATTGTTGTAATAATGTTTACTATATTTCTGACTATGGCAGTTGCTTCATGTAGTAAACAAGAAGGAAACCATGTCGTGATGAATATGGGTCCGTTCACATCAGATTCGGTTAAACTGTGTAAATATGATACTATCTTTGACATTCATATAGGAGAAAGGGTTGATCCTCGGCCGTTGAGAAGTCAACTTATAGACTTAAAAGATAATAGCATCTATTATATACTTGACGAACAGAAATTGTATTCATATGATTTGAAGGGGGATAGTTTGATTTCCACCGTTGATTTAAAAAAATGTGGGACTCTGAATAATTATTCCGGTTTCATTATACATAATGATGATAGCCTTTTCGTGTATGATTACAAGAAGAAAGAACTTTTTCTCTTAAATGATAACCATATTTTGAAGACTTTTAATCTGCAAAACAAAGGAGTGGAAGTCTCTCCGGAAGCATTGAGCGAAACCCCCATAGTTGTAAGCGGCGAAAATGTTATAATGAGTGGTATACCGATTAGCGGTAAAAACAGACTGACCGTAAATGATCCGATATCCTTGTCACTCAATATGAAAGACGGTTCTGTAAAATATGGAGCACATATGTCTGATGATTATTCCAAGGGGTATTTCGGAGGCGTGTATTATAACACGATTTATCAGTGTAAAGATTCGCAAAACAGGATTGTGTACAGTTTCCCGGCTTCAAATTATATATACAGATACAATAATAATTTGGAATTACTTGATTCTCTGTATATGGGAAGCCGCTATACAAGAAAAATCGAAAGCACAGAGGTTCCGACATTGAAGTTTCTGAAAAATGAAGAGGAAAGATTGAATTATTATGCATATCAGGATTCCTACGCAAATGTTATTTTTGACCCTTTACGTGATGTGTATTATAGAATAGCCCAACATCCATCGATGGATAAAGACAAGCCATTTCCTAAACCCTTTTCAATAATTGCAATGGACAAGAATGGAAAAATCATTTCCGAGACATCAGTTTTAGGTAAGAATGAAAAATATAATACCGGAAACATGCATGTTTGCAAGGAAGGTTTGTTGATTCAAGAGAAACAGGATGACGAGAATATAATACGATTTCATTTATTTAAATTGGATATTTAATGATGTGTTGGAGAAATTGTATATCAGTTATTGCCATAATTATATCTGTATTGCTTATATCTTGCGAGAAAAAAGATGGGCAGCTTGAACAGGTAAAGAGGCTATACGCGGAACGGGGAATAGTATTTGATAAGGAAATTGAGACCTGTCTTGTTCTGCCGGAGGTTGGATGCGGCGGCTGTATAGCAGGAGGAGTGAATTTCTTGCTTGACAATAAAGAAAAATTCAGTTCAAAACAAAAAAAGAATATAGTGATGCTTACAGCCATTCATTCTAAAAAATTATTGTATCGGAATCTTGAGATTAATTCACCCGATGAGTTGAATTGTATCATTGACTCAGGCAATAAATATCTTGTAAAAGGGCATAATAAACTTTATCCGATGGTTTTGAAACTTGACAATGGAAATATCGAGAGTGTAGAGTTTCAGTCTCCGGAAACTGATCATGATGTTTTTGAAAGCTTGAAGTTGTAAATTATGAAAATCTTGAAGAGGGACAAGGCATATATAATATTTATATTGTCGCTTGTTATATTTTTTTCCTGTTCGAAGGATAAGGCAGTATCGGATGGAAAAATAGATGTTGAAACCATATTTGATAATAGTGTGGTTAAATCATTGTCGGATATGGGTTACAGTCATGAAATAATTCCGCTTGAAACGAAAGATTCTTGTCTTTTACCCGGAAATTCACATGTGGTTCATGTTGATAAGGAGAATGTTTTTATTTCTGCCGGTGCTCTGATTTATAGGTTTGGCATCGACGGCAGCTTTAAAAACACAATCGGAAAGGTCGGAAGCGGGCCAATGGAGCATAAAAATATTCATAGTGTCTCTTTTAATGACCGGGAGGGTAAAGTATTTATATATGACGGGAATAAGAAAATGATTGTATGGGATAAGAATGGAAATCCGATTGATGAAGTAACTTTGGAAATCGGGGGACATTTGCCATGTATATTTAATCTGGAAAATGAGTTTATCGGGATAGGCCAGACTTATGATGAAAAAGCCGGAGGAACATCAATTTTACGGTTTGATGGTTCGGGGATATGTATGGATCGGAGAATTGTATCTAAAGCGGGTTGTCAGGCTTCTCCGAGTTATTTCACAATGCCCCTGCTCAGGGAAAATGTTGCAGGGTTCTGTTATTATAATCCTTATAATTCGAATTTTCAAAATATTTCTAAAGAGAAAATCGAAGATTTCTTCTTTTTGGACTTTGGTAAATATGCACAGGATAATGAAAAAATGCAGGATATGGACTATCGGAGTGCAAATGCCGACGGTATTGTTGAACTTTGGGATTTTATAGTCTGCGATGATATTTGTTTTCTGTTATTCAGAAGAGGTAAGGATTTGTTTGCAGCTTCCGTAAATTTGATAGATGGAGGAATCTTATTCAGTTCAAGCATTGAGAATCCCCGAAAAGGAGGGGGTATTCCGCTCTTTGATGAAGAGTATGGAATCACTATTTGGCCTCATTACGAAAAAGAGGGTGTGTTGTTTTCATTGTGCGACATTGGAGGGCTATCCGATAAAGAGCTGAATCAATGGAGCACTCGCACGGAAGGTGAACAGGGCATTTCGGATAATTCCAATCCATGTTTGGTTAAACTTAGGAGAGAAAAATGAGGAAATTGTGTCAACAACATTCGACCTGTAGCCACCTTTGCCGCGTCTGTGGGAGCGGCTGTTGCTCGCAACGGCGGCATCGCGGCAAACCCTGCGGTCGTTGCGAGCAACAACCGCTCCGCCATCCGGCAGCGTGAATGGATGCTAAGTGAAATATAAACCGCCGAAGGCAAAAGTGGTTGTTCCGTGGTTGATGTGGTTGGAGATAAGTTCTTTCAGGTGCGAGGTTGGAGTTATATGTGATTTAGCGCGAAGCGCAAATGGGTTTAAAATGGTTTTTATAGTTTGAGTTAGATAGAATAAATGGTTTGATACTGACGTTCTTAAATAGGATGGATTGAGTTGTAAGGGGTTGATGAGTTATGTCGGAATGAGCAATGGAAGAATGTAGGCGGAAAAATATCAGGCGGAAGGTCGGGAAATGGGTTGAGAACATCCTTTTCGTGGCAAGTCTGGGATTCCTTGGATTCCTGGCATGGCATCTGTTGCTGTTTGCATCGTTCAACATTCCGAGCCAGTCGATGCTGCCGACGCTGCAGCCGGGCGACAAGGTGCTCGTGGACAAGGTGACTACCGGGGCGCGACTGTTCGACATATTCGGGGCGGCTGCCGGAGAGGATGTGAAGATACGTCGCACGTTCCGTTTCCGCCGGTTCAAACGCGGCGACATACTTGTGTTCAATTTCCCTTTCCGTGGGGAATGGAAGGAGATAGCGATGAACTATCAGGTATATTACGCCAAGAGGTGCGTAGGCGCTCCCGGTGATACGCTCGAAATCCGCGATTTCAATTATTTTATCAACGGTATCCCTTCCGAAGGTGGGGGAGACCGCCGTATGGTCAGGGAGGTATATGCCCCGGATTCGGTAAGCCGGGACTCCCTTCCGGGTTTCAGGGCTATGAAAAGGGATTCGGTGACGCATTGGACTATCCGCGACTTAGGTCCGCTATATATCCCGAAGAAGGGGGATGACTTGCGGCTTTCCGTTTCAAATTATCTGCCATATAAGAAACTTATCGAATGGGAAACAGGGAAGAAACTTAAAAAGAATAACGGGAAACTTACCCTCGGCGGAAAACCGGTAGAATCTTACCGGTTTAAAAACAATTATTACTTCATGGCGGGCGATAATTCCGCAGATTCCCAGGATTCGCGCTACTGGGGACTTATCCCGGAGCCGTTCGTGGTGGGAAGGGTGCTGATGACATGGTGGTCGGAGCGAGACGGAGTGGTCAATAAGGAAAGGGTGATGAAATGGATGCATTGATTATAATTTTCGGATTGGCGGAGGCTGTGATGGGATGGCTGCAGCTTTTGGGGCTGACAGCTCCGGGACATTCCCTCTATGTCGCTACAGGCACTTTCTATAACCCGGGGCCATTCTGCGGCTTCCTTGCCGTTATTGCGCCGGTTGCCCTCTATAACGTTTTATTCAAGAACCGAAAAGTTTTGTATTGGCTTTCCTTGGCTTATCTGTTGCTTGCTTTGGGGCTGATGCCCGCGCTTATGGGTCGCACTGGCTGGATTGCGGCGTTGCTCGGATGCGGTGTTGTCGTTGTCAAACGTTATTCTCCAATGTTCCCGAAATTTTCGGGCAAGAAGGTATGGATAACTGTTTTGGCGGGATCTTTGCTGGGGCTTGCGGTTTTAGGGTTACTCTATTTCATCAAGCCGGAATCGGCGCAAGGTCGATTGTTGATGTGGATTGTGGCGGCGAAGGCAATGGCGGCTCATCCCTTCGGTGTTGGCTGGGATATGGTGGCGGGAGCGTTCGGGGAGGCACAGGAGGCTTACTTTTCGATGCATCCCGATTCTCCGTTCGCCATGGTTGCCGGTGCACCGGAGTATGTTTTCAATGAATTCCTGCAAACGGGTATTGCCTTCGGTATCCTTGGGTTCCTGTTGTTCACGGGATTGATTGTCGCATGTGGTGTGGCTGCATGGCGAACACGCGCTTACGGGCTTTGCGGTGCGATAATCGCCTTTGCCGCCGTATGTTTTTCCTCTTATCCGCTTCAGTTCTCTGAGTTTTATGTGCTCGCCGCATTGATTGCTGTGGCTATTGTATTTCGCAGCGGCCTTTCAACGTGGGGAAAGGTATCGATAACTGCGACTATTATTGCGGGGACTGTCTTTCCTGTCGTGAATATAGAAGGACGGAAAAGCGGGATGCAAGAATGGGAGAAGGTTGGCAGGACGCTTCGCTACCGTCTGAACGATAAAGACATATCTCGTTGTGACTCATTGATGGTGAGTATGGACTGGTCTCCGAAGTTCCTGTTTGGTTATGGTAAGGCTTTGCGCGACAACGGTTTTTATGAAAAGTCGAATGAAGTGCTGATGAGGGGCATGGAAGTAAGCAGTGACCCCATGTTTCTGAACCTGATTGGCCGCAACCATGAGGATAAGGGAGATTTCGGGGATGCCGAAAGATATTATCGCAAGTCTATCCGGAGGCTACCCAACCGTCTTTATCCCCGCTATCTGTTGGCGAAGCTTTATGCAGCGGCAAAGGGGGCTGATTCCCAGGAATTCAAGGAAGCCTATAGGCAAGCGATGTCGATGCGACCGAAAGTTGAATCCCCCGCCACGCGCCAGATGCGCAAGGAGTTGCAAAATATGAAAAAATAGTGTACATTTGTATGATAATAATCTGATCACTTACTTAACCTGACATCTGGAATGAAGGATATGAAGAAAGAATATACGGTATTGCGGATGCGTCCGGCGCTGATTGCACTTTGGGTCGTGGTGTTGTTTGCAGTTGCGGGATGCGGCAATGACAAGAAGCAGGCATCCGGCAACGGGAAAGGCAACACGTCTCCCCGTCGCGAGGCTGCGGCATCCTCCGGCAAGCCTGTGGTCAAGACCATAAAGTTAGAGGAAAGCGAGATCACCCATGATATAGTTAGCAACGGCAAGATTGCGGCTAAGGAAACTGCCGACCTTTTTTTCCGCACTTCCGAACCGGTGAGCGAAGTCTGGGTTCGGGAGGGTCAGCATGTGAAACGCGGACAGAAACTTGCCCGTCTCGATATCTTCAAGCTTGAATCCGAGCGCGCCAAACTATTGGCGGAACGTGAAAAGGCAATACTCGAAATGCAGGACGTCTTGATAGGGCAGGGCTTCGATCCATCGGATGATTCCTCTATTCCCGCCGAGGTCATGCGCCTTGCGCGTGTGCGCAGCGGGCTTGACCAGATAGAGACCTCTATCTCCCTAAATAAAAAAGATATCGAACAGTCTGCCCTTGTCGCGCCATTCGACGGGGTGGTTGCCAACCTGAAGATAAAGCGTTTCGGCCTTGCCAACACTTCGGAGCCGGCTTGCCGGATTATCAACAACGGTGCGATGCAGGTTGAATTTCCCGTGCTTGAGAGTGAGCTGTCGCTTTTGCGTGCCGGAGACAGCGTGGAAGTGACCCCGTTTGCAGGCGGCGACACTTACAGGGGTAAGGTGGTTGAAATAAATCCCACAGTGGATGAGAAGGGATTGATAACGGTCCGGGCTTCCTTGACGGGACACAAAGGTATCGTTGACGGAATGAATGCCAGAGTGAGGGTAAGCAAGAATCTCGGCAAGCGGTTGGTCGTTCCGAAAAGTGCGGTTGTCCTCCGTTCCGGCCGGGAGGTGGTATTTACCCTTGAAGATGGTAAAGCGAGGTGGAATTATGTTACAACCGGCATCGAGAACCTTGACAGCCGAGAGATAACCGACGGGCTCAAGGCCGGACAGACGGTGATAACCGAAGGCAACGAAAACCTGGCGCACCAGGCCCCCGTTTCGTTATAATGTTTAATGTTGAATGTGTAATGTTTAATAGCATTGGATTCACTTCATTACACATTCATCATTTCATTATGACGGGCAATTAAACATTACACATTAAACATTAAAAGAAGGGTGGTTCGTTTCCTGATACAGCGGCCGATTGCCGTGATTATGAGCTTCTTGGCTCTCGTTATTTTAGGATGTGTCACATTCGTGACGCTTCCGGTGTCGCTGCTGCCCGATGTGGACATACCGCATATCACGGTGCGTGCCGATGCCGGGTCTTTGTCTGCCCGCGAAATGGAGAGCACGGTGGTTGCCCCGTTGCGTCGCGAACTGATGCAGGTGGAGGGGCTGTCGGATATACGGAGCGCAACGCGCGACGGATCAGGCGTGATACGTCTGACGATGGATTATGGTGTTGACACAGACCTGGCGTTCATCGAGGTCAACGAGAAGATAGATGCCGCCATGAACTCCCTTCCTAAGGATATTGACCGCCCCAAGGCCGTGAAGGCTTCCGCTTCCGATATTCCGGTGACATATCTTCAGCTGACTTCCGGGTCAGAGACCGATCCGGCGTTCTATGATGTCGCCGACAATATAGTCAGGCGCAGGTTGGAGCAGCTACCGGAGGTCGCGCTCGTAGATATAACCGGTATTCCGGGGAAAGAGTTGCGTCTCACTCCCGACTACACGCTCATGCGTTCAGCCGGGATAACATTGGCAGATATCGAAAAGGCGTTGAAAGATAACAACGCCGAGCCTGGAAGTATGACAGTCCGTGATGGATACTACGAATACAGTATCCATATCTCCGGTAAATTGCGCACTGCGCGGGATGTAGAATCTGTGCCGGTCATGAAACACGGGCGCATGCATCGTCTTGGCGATTTCTGCAAGGTCGAACTCACTGAGCGTCCCGTCCAGGGATACTCCGTATTCAATGGCCGCCGAGCCGTAACCATGGCGGTTATAAAACACGAGGCGGCGAGCATGGCGGCTCTTGACAAGGCGTTGGATGACACTGTGGACTATTTCGCATCCGAATATCCCGGCATTTCAATCACCAAGACCCGCAGCCAGACAGAACTGCTGGATTTCACGATCACCAACCTGCGGCAGAACCTGATTCTCGGTCTGGTGCTCGTCTTTATTGTCTGCGCCCTGTTCATGCGCAGTTGGAAATTGCCTTTGGTTATAGGTCTGACGGTGATTGTCGCGGTTGTCATTACCTTCCTGCTTTTCTATCTTTTCCATATATCGATCAATATCATATCCTTGGCGGGACTTATTCTCGCCGTCGGGATGATGATCGATAATTCCGTGATTGTGGCTGAGAATATAGTCCAGTATCGCCGCAGGGGGTATACGCTCGAAGAGAGCTGTGTGGAGGGCACGACAGAGATGATCACTCCGATGCTCAGTTCTTCGTTGACCACTGTTGCCGTTTTTCTCCCTCTCGTTTTCATGAGCGGCATTGCCGGCGCGATATTCGCCGATCAGGCTTTTTCCATCACTGCGGGGCTCTTTTCTTCTTATGCCGTGGGAATCACCCTATTGCCCGTGCTGATGTATATTACCGGAGTAGATATCCCAAAGAGCGGCAGGAAAAGTAAAGACATATTGACCCGATGGTATGACAAGGGTGTTGAGTTTGTTTTTTCGCATAAGTTAGCGACTGTTATTCTGGTTCTGTTGACAATTGCCGCGCTGTGGCCATTGGCGCGCGCCCTCGACATTGAGCGGCTTCCCAAGATTGACAGCGATGAGACGATTGTGGCAGTTGACTGGAACGAAAACGTCAACATTGATGAGAACCGCAGGCGCTCAGAGGCAATCGCATCGTGCTATAAAAGCAAAGAGAATGCGGCTTTCATAGGTAAACAGAGTTTCATGCTCGGTTCGCTCGGAGATAATGAATCATCGGAATCGGAACTGTATTTCAGGGTGGCTGCCCCCTCGGAACTGCCGGCGTTTAAAGATTCAATTATGGAATTCATGCGCAGGGAATATCCTTCCGCCGTGTTTGAATTCCGTGTCCCCGCCAATCCTTTCGAACAGGTGTTCGCATCATCTGAAGCCCCTTTGGAGGCGCGTTTCGCATCGGCGGGTGAGGAGCTTGCCGGAATTCACGAGGTTGACAATGCGGCGCGTCTGAAGAGCGCCATAGAGGGGGCTTGCGGCATTCCGGTCAAGGATATTCCAAGACAGGAGGTTGTTGAGGTCAGGACGGATCCGGAGCGTATGCTGCTGTACGGTGTTAATGCTTCGGATGTGCGTAACACCATTGACGTGGCGTTCAAGGGGGAGGGGGTGACGCTGCTCCGGTCCTATCAGGATTATATACCTGTCAGAATTTCCGACAGGGGAATGCCGGTTTCCCAGTTCCTTGCCACAACCCTTGTCCCGGCTGGGGCGGGGAAGAACGGCGAGATGACGGAAATACCGCTGTCTGCGTTGGCTCATGTAGTCAAAGGGGATGCGCTGCGCACGATAAATGCATCCTCGTCGGGTGAATATGTCCCGATGGAGCTTGACGTGTCTTCCCGTGAAGTGGATGACGTAATCGGGGAGGTGAAAACTGTGGCGGCGCAAGAGAATGTCTCGGATGTAACGTTCACCGGCTCCATTTTCTCAAACAGGAAGATGATGAAAGAGCTGACAGTGATTCTGCTTGTGTCGCTGATGCTGATGTATTTTATTTTGTGCGCACAGTTCGAGAGTTTTGTCCAGCCGCTTGTGGTGCTTGTGGAAATCCCGCTCGACATCGCGTTCGCGCTGCTTACTCTCCTTGTGTGCGGGGAAACTTTAAACCTCATGTCGGCTATCGGCATTATCGTGACCTGCGGAATTGTGGTCAACGACTCGATCCTAAAGCTCGACTCCATAAATGAACTGAGAAAACAGGGGATGTCTCTCCCCGAGGCTGTGCATACGGCGGGTCACCGCAGGTTAAGACCGATATTGATGACTTCGCTGACCACCATATTTGCGATGGTCCCCGTTCTGTTTACCTCCGACATGGGTTCTGAATTGCAGAGACCCTTGGCGATAGCGATGATCGGCTCGATGGTGGTGGGTACGCTTGTAAGTATATTCGTGATTCCCCTTGTGTATTCTTTTGTGGCGAGGGATAATGGGGTGAAATAGGGCGGAATAGGGTGAGATGGGGTGAGATGGGACGGAATAGGGTGAGATAGGGCGGGATGGGGAGATGAAACAAAGTGAAAACAAAGACAATATGATGAGAAGATTGATAATGGCGGTTGTGTTTGCGGGAATGTTGCTGTCGGCGCAAGGGGCGAGGAAGATGACATTGTCGCTCAATGATGCCGTGAGGCTCGCCAACGACAGTTCGCTGAATGCGTTCCGTAACCGGAATCTATATGCTTCCGGTTATTGGGAATGGCGCACTTTCAAGGCTAACCGCCTTCCGAGTCTGTCGCTTGACCTGACGCCTGCTCAGTATTATCGTTATATAACTCAAAGATATGATTCGCAACAGGATATCGATGTGTTCCGAAGTCAGCAGATGTATACCGCATCGGCAGGGTTGTCGGTGAGGCAGAATGTAGATTTCTTAGGAGGCTCTTTATATCTTGAGAGCGATCTGGAGTATATGCGCAATTTCGGTGCCATAAAAGGTAACCAGTTTTCTTCGGTACCTGTGAGAATCGGATACCGTCAGGATCTGATAGGCTATAATGCTTTCCGTTGGGAAAAGCGGATTGAGCCTCTAAAATATGAGAAAGTCAAAAGGGAATTCGTCTACGACATGGAGACCGTAGCGGAGGAAACCGTGGGGCATTTTTTTACCCTCGCCTTGGCGCAGACGGAGCTGCGGCTCGCGGAGGAGAACCTGGCATCGAGCGATACCCTCCTCGCCATAGGTGAACGGCGTTTCGGGATCGCCGCCATATCGCAGACCGATTTGCTCACACTGCGCCTTGACAAGGTGAATGCCGAGAATGCCTTGGAGAATGCAAGAATCGAAATAAAGCGTGCACGCCTTCAGTTGGCGACATATCTCGGACTTGACTCGGACACGGAAATAGATGTGCAGCTTCCCGGTAAGCCGTCGGCTATCCGTATTCCGGAGGAGAGGGCCTTGGCTTTCGCAAAAGAGAACAGCCCCAAGATTATGGAAAAAAGACAGGCGGAGCTTGAGGCCCGCAGGGATGTTAACAAGACAAAGGTGGAATCTATGTTCAATGTCAGCCTTAACGCTTCTGTGGGATTCAATCAGGTGGCGCGCACATTGGGAGAGGCATACAGCCATCCGTTGCAGCAGGATTTGGTCTCGCTGTCGATATCTGTCCCTATAGTTGACTGGGGAGTGAGGAAAGGGAAATACAATATAGCCAAGAACGCCTTGAATGTCGCTTCGATAGCGGCGCGGCAGGAGGAGTTGACAATGGAACAGGACGTGATAATAACCATCCGCGATTTCGAGAGCCGGCAGCGGCTCGTGTCGAGTGCGGCCGAGGCCCTCGACCTTGCCGACAGGGCATATGCCCAGACCCGGCAGCGGTTCATTATCGGCAAGGCGGATATCAACAGCCTGACGCTCTCCCATAACCGCCAGCAGGAGGCAAGCAAGAATTACATCTCATCTTTGCAGAATTACTGGCTGAGCTATTATAAGATACGTAAACTGACATTGTTCGATTTCGAACTTGGAGTGCCAATACATGCAGAATTCGACCGTGCGCTCGGTGTGAAATGATATGACCCGTCGGAGCTTAAGAAAAGGTATATCGTCATTCTCAGTCATCGTCAGTTTTGTGGCGCTGGCGTTGTTGGGGTGCGTGCTGTCGCCGCTTTTGCCGGTGAAGCTCGCGCCTTCGGAGACGTTGCCGTCGGTTAGCGTGAGCTATTCCTTCCCGGAGGCTTCTGCACGCACAGTGGAGACGGAAGTCACCGCCCCTCTTGAAGCAATGCTTTCCCGAGTGTCGGGCATACGTCACATAAACTCCCGCTCCAGGAAGGGTAGTGGTAGGATTACCCTGGAATTCGACCGCCGCGCGGACATGGAGAAGGCAAGGTTCGAGGTGTCGATGATCGTCAGGCAGGCCCGCTCCTCCCTTCCGGAGGGTACGAGCTATCCACGTGTTTCGGTGAAGCAACTCGATTCGGAATCATCGCGCCCGTTTATGAGCTACACTGTGAATGCTCCCGTTTCCCCGCGCAGCATATTGTCTTTTTCCGAGAAGAGCATCCGCCCCGTCCTCAGTGCTATAAAAGGGGTGGCAAATGTGGAACTTTCGGGAGCGATGCCGATGGAATGGCGTGTGGTGTATGACCCGAATAAACTCGCTACCTTGAATCTGACTCCCGATGATCTGGTGTCGGCGATATCGAAACGCGACAGGCAGACATCGGCGACAATCGATCCGGAAAGCGTTTTCATAGCCATGCGCGATGGACGCAAGGTTGTGCTCTCTGACGTTGCGCAGGTGACACACCGGGAAGCCTCTCCGTCCGGATATTTCCGTATTAACGGTCTTAATTCGATCTACCTTAATATTTCAGCATCGCAAGACGCCAACCAGATTGAGGTCAGCCGGAAGGTTAAAGAGGCTTTGGATCTTGTGGATATGCCCGACGGTTTCATGATTGACCTGAGTTATGACGCCTCGGCTGTCATGTCGGAAGAACTTGACAAGATATATTTCCGCACCGGTCTCACCGTGCTCATCCTTCTTCTCTTCGTTGCCCTCATAACCGCCAACTTGCGTTATTTGCTGATAATAACCATCGGTCTTACAATCAACATGGCGGTGGCTTTCCTTCTCTATTACCTGTTGGGTGTAGAAATCCAGCTTTATTCGCTCGCAGGAATAACCATCTCCCTCAATCTTGTGATAGACAATCTTATAGTAATGACCGAACATGTGTCGAGACACCGGACACTCCGGGCGTTTTCGGCAGTGCTTGCAGCCACGCTCACCACTTGCGGCGCGCTGACGGTAGTGTTTTTCCTTGATGAGAAGGCTTTGTTGAGCCTTAAGGATTTCACGGTTGTAGTCATTGTCAACCTGTCGGTTTCTTTGGCTGTGGCACTTTTCTTGGTGCCGGCTCTCGTGGAAAGGATGGGGCTCAGGTTAAGCGGGAGGCATAAACGCCGACGGCGTATTGTCGCGGCCGTTTATCGTGCTTACCATAAGGTTCTTTCTTTCCTATGCCGTTTCCGTTGGGTTGTGTTTGCTCTTTTTGCCGCGGCATTCGGATGGGGGGTGTATGTATTCGTTACAAAGGTGTACGAAGGGGGATACTTCGCAAACAGCGACCATGAACCCGTGCTCGAGATTGCGGCCTCGCTACCGAATGGATCCACTTTGCCGCAGATGAACGCCCTGATTTCAAAGATGGAGGCTTTCCTTTCAGGACAGGAAGGTATCCGGCAGTTTCAGACATATGTCTCCGGCCCGCGGCGCGCCTCCATTTCCGTTTATTTCAAGCCGGGGTATCAACGTGAGTATCCATACCGGCTGAAATCCGAGGCTGTGTCGAAGGCGCTGACACTCGGAGGGGGGAGCTGGAGCGTGTACGGTCTGGAAGACCAGGGGTTCAACAATGATGTCAGGGAGGGTGCGGGAAGTTACAGGATAAAGATGCGTGGATATAATTATGACGAACTTTCGGAGCTCGCCCGTGAACTCGCAGACACGTTATTGACTATCAAAAGGATAAAAGAGGTGACGATTAATTCGGAGTTTTCCTATTATAAGGATGACTATACTGAGTTTTATCTTGACATAGACAAGGAGAGGCTTGCCAAGGACAGCCTGTCTGTCTCTGACTTGTTCCGCGCTATACGCAGCGAGACCGGGAGAGACATAGGGGCCGGTTTTATTTCCGGAAAAGACGGCGCGGAGAATATACGGCTCTGTTCATCGGCGAGCAACCGGGATGTATGGGGTTTCATGAGATATCCTATGCCTGTCGGGGGTCGGGGGATCAAACTTTCCGATTACGCCTCCATAGAAAAGAGGCAGACTCCTCCGGATGTGGTGAAGAAAGACCAGGAATATGTGTTGTGTCTTCAGTATGAATACATCGGTTCCAGTAAAGCCGGAGACCGGGTTCTTGACCGTATCCTTTCGGAATTTACCCCGACTTTGCCATTGGGCTATCACGCCGAGCGGGATGAATATAAATGGCAATCGGAAATCGGAGGTGAGAAATATTGGCTACTTGACCTTGTGGCAGTCATAATCTTCTTCATATCGTCGATACTTTTCAATTCGCTGCGACAGCCGTTGGCCGTCATTCTCGTGATACCTGTGGCGTTCATCGGGGTGTTCCTTACGTTCTATCTCTTCTCCCTGAAATTCGACAAGGGCGGTTTCGCGGCAATGATCCTTTTGGCGGGGATTACCGTCAATGCTGCCATATATATTATAAATGAATACAATTCGTTACGGAGGAAGGCTTCGCGGACAGGCAACAGGCTTTCCCTTTACCTGCGGGCATTCCGTAGGAAGATATCTGCCGTTATGCTGACGGTGCTTTCGACGGTGTTAGGGTTTATACCGTTCCTTATCGGCGACACGATGGAGGGCTTCTGGTTTCCGCTTGCCGCAGGAACCATGGGAGGGCTGCTCCTGTCGCTACTTGCCATCTTCATCCTCCTTCCCCTGCTTCTCTTGCCGCGAAAGCAGACTTGAGCGGACTTTTTTTGAGAAAGTTTTGGAGACTTTAGGAAAAATCGCTTTTTTTGTAGAAAAAAGAACGAATGTCGGAATTGTTGGAATTGCACCGTGCTTCGGCCGGCTCGGGAAAAACGTATACGCTTGCCAAGAAATATCTCTGGTATTATCTCACCATCAAGGAGGAGAATGGCCCGCGCCGTTTGCGGACTCTTCCCGAACTTCATGATTCGTTGAGCCATATTCTGGCCATCACCTTCACCAACAAGGCCACAAACGAGATGCAGCAACGCATTGTCGAGAAGCTTGATGCATTGGCGTTTCCCCCGGCGGGAAAGTCGCCCGACTATATGGAGGATTTCTGCCGTGATCTCCATGTCTCCGCCGCCGAGCTGAGCCGGGTGTGCCGGCGTGCATTATACATCCTTCTTGAAAACTATTCGGAGTTCCAGGTTTCAACTATCGATTCTTTTTTCCAGCTCGTGCTCCGTACTTTCGCCTACGAAACGGATCTCAATGATTCATATGCAATAGAACTCGATTCCGATTATCTCGCTCGCGTGGGTATCGACGCCACCCTTAACGATATAGAGGAGAAGAAGGCATCGGAAAGTGTGATGCACTGGATAAATATCCTCATGGACCGCGGTCGCGAGAAGGGTGAGAAATGGAATATTTTCCAGAAGAAGGATGATGGGAAATCCATCTATTATCGCTTCATGAAATCTGTGGGGAAGCTTGAGAATGAGGATTTCAAGCAGATCCGTGACTCTCTTGAGGAGTATTTCGACCGCACTCCCGATTTGCCGGAACTTTACGACACCCTTGATGAGAAATATAATGCTCCACTTCGCGCGCCTTTTGACCGTATGAAGTCTGCGGCTATGCGTCTTGACACCTTGATGCGCACTGCAGGTACGGACCCGACAAAGGATAAATTCCGCGATCATGCCCGCAAATCCTTGCGTTGCAAATGGAACAGACAACCCAAAACCACGGATGTGTCTTTCTCCCCTCTGAAAGAAGAATCGTTCGAAGGGAACACATATCTGAAGCGAAAAAAGGCAGATCCGGAATTTTACAACGAATCGGAGCCGATTTACCGTGAGATGGTAGCCGCGCGTCTTGAATGGCTCGGGGAGTTCGACACCCCGGCCTATAAGCATTGGAATCTATATAAAAAGAATTTCCCATATCTTGGACTCCTTTCGGTGACGCTACGAAAACGGCGGGAATATCTTGAGGACAACAACAGCGTGGAACTTGCCGAAACCAATTCCCTTCTGAGCCGTATCATCGGTGAGGATGACGCTCCGTTCATCTACGAACGTCTCGGTACGCGTCTAAATCATTTCCTTATAGATGAGTTTCAGGATACGTCGCGGATGCA
The DNA here is from genome assembly GCA_910584055.1 of uncultured Muribaculaceae bacterium. GTDB lineage: Bacteria > Bacteroidota > Bacteroidia > Bacteroidales > Muribaculaceae > Lepagella. The sequence goes on from CAJTZS010000011.1 coordinate 65,593, forward strand.
GTGGAACAATCTTCGCCCGCTCCTTACCGAAAGTCTTAGCCGTGGAAATGAGAACCTCCTCATAGGGGATGCCAAACAAAGTATCTACCGCTTCCGTAACGCCGATCCTTCGCTCATAGCGGAGAAAGTGGAGGGGGAGTTCGGTAATGTGCGCACACTCGGTGACGCACCGGGAGAAAATACTAACTGGCGCAGTGATCCAGGTATCGTGGAATTCAATAATGGGTTCTTTGCAAGTCTTGCCGAAAGGCTTGCCGAGGAGAATACAGATGAGTCGGGAGACGTTGTCGGACTCGACTATAAATCGTTATATGGCAATGTCCGACAGAAAGTGCGTCCGCAAAAAGATGGGGAGCAAGAAACACAGGGGGGCTATGTAGAGATAAATATTGTCGCCGCAGACAAGAAGGAGGCGGCAAGGGAGCAGATAGTGGCGCAGATGCCAGAAATCGTAACGGAATTATTGTCGCGTGGATATCATCTCGGAGACATAGCCTTTCTTGTCGATACAAACGCTGAAGGTGAGGCCATCATCAATGAATTCACGCGTTATAATTCTGAATCGGCGGAAGGTTCGCCTAAAATTGAGTTCATCTCCGAACAATCCCTCAAAATCGCGTCGTCTCCTTCGGTAAAATTGATACTCACCACATTGGAGACCATCGGACGCGGCACGAACCCAGAAGTGAGGACAGGTGGCGATGCCGAAAAGCGTGGCGTGGTTGACTGGGATGACGTGCAGTGCAATTTCAGGGTGTTCGCCCTCCGGAATCCGGGATTGTCCACTCCGGAACAGTTGGAGAAATTTATAGCCTCTGGTTCTGACACGGATGCGATAGCCGAGATGCTTGCCGAGATGCAGGCGGTGACGCTCCCTGCGCTTGTGGAAGGAATATCGGCCACCTTCCTCCCTCCCGATATGCGCAGGCGTGACGCGCCATTCATAGCTGCGTTCCAGGATATTGTGTTGGAGTATTGTGAGTCCCGGCCTTCGGACATTGCATCTTTCCTGCAATGGTGGGGAAGACGCGGTGCAAAAGCTTCTATTTCTTCACCCGAAGGGATGGATGCGGTCAATGTCATGACAGTTCATAAAGCCAAGGGGCTGGAATTTCCATGTGTGGTGATTCCGTTCGCACAATTCTCATTCCTTACCCCTCCAAAGGGTAAGACGGAATGGCGATGGGTGAGACCTGACGTAGTGGGGATTGATGGGTGGGAATTGCCGCCGTTCCTGCCGGTGGATACATCTGCGGAGATGGAAGGGACCGTTCATGAGGAGGCCTACCGCGAATATATAGATATGGTGACAATGGATTCTCTCAATAAGTTGTATGTAGGTTTTACACGTGCCGTCAACGAACTTTACGTGTTCTGCACGGAAGGCAAGCGGCAGGAACCGTTGTCCACTTCTGTTTTGCTTCGTGATTTTATGGAGGCGGATTCTACAGAGGTAAGGCTGACGGTGGGGGAGAAATATGCCGTATCTCCGGTAAAGAGGAAAACAGAGGCAAATCCGGCTTTGGAAATTGAGGATTACACTGCGCGGGTAACTCCCGATTTCCTTAAATACCGGGAGGAAAACCTTCCTACTGTAATCGATGCAGAGGAATTCGAGGAGGAAGATTCCGACCCGCGTTCGGAAGGAAACCTCATGCACTCTGTTATGGAACGAGTGTGGAGACGCGAGGATTTGCATGCATCGGTGACCAGGCTTCACCGGCATGGACTTTTATCTAAAGAGAAAGCCGAAGAAATAGAGAGGTTCCTTGCCGCGAGAATGCTGGAACCGGAGGTGAGGGGATGGTTCGACGGGGCGGTCAAAGCTATCAACGAACGGTCGATAATAGGAGGCAAAGGAAGTCCGAGGCGTCCTGACAGGGTGATGTTGATGCCGGATGGCCGGGCTATAGTTGTAGATTATAAATTCGGGGGGATAACTTCGCAGAAGAAATATTCCCGTCAGGTCCGCGACTACGTAGAGCGCCTGAAACGCACCGGCAAATTCACCGCCGTCGAAGGCTACCTCTGGTACGTCCGCGAGAATATCATCGAGAAAGTATAGTACTTTGTCATATCCGTTTTTTTACACGTACATTTAATGGTTTTCATGGTTTGAGATTTGATTTGACACATGCGAAAGTTAAATTACTTATATCTGTTGATGAAAATCTTCTCTCGTTTTTGGAGAACCTATAAATAATAACTAAATTTGCGCAGTCAATTTATGGTGTGCTGAAAATGGTAAATCTTTTGAATAGCAATCGATTGATGTTGGATGCCAACATGACTGGCTACGCAACATTAGAGTTGAAGGGAGTGCCATTCATTCCTGACTTTGCAGGAAAGTTGAATTTCTATGTTTCGGGGGTTGACGAACTGATGAAGCAGTCTGATGACAACCCGAAAATATGATTGCTGATTTGTAAATACAAATATTTCCGAAAAAGCGGTGAAGTTGCTCCCTTCCGAGGCTGAATTACAGAACGTCATAGACACATACGATGAAGTATCGGATGACTGAAAATTTCAAAAATCAATCATCTGAATGACCAACCATATAGTCACTCAATCATATGGACAACAATCAGATAATCATATATCAAGGAGGGAATGGTGAAACCCGTATTGAGGTTAAGTTTACAGGTGATACTGTTTGGCTGTCGCAACAACAGATGGCAGAGCTATATCAGACAACTCGCCCAAACATAGTCCAGCATATCCGAAATATTTATGAGGATGGTGAATTGGAGGAGAAGGCAACCTGTAAGAATTTCTTACAGGTTCGGCAGGAAGGCACTCGGCAAGTTTCCCGTGAGATTCCATTCTATAATCTTGATATGATTATTTCGTTGGGATATCGGATTCGGTCGGTTATCGCCACTCATTTCAGACGATGGGCAACGGAAAGGTTGAAAGAGTATATGATCAAGGGCTTCACTATGGATGATGAACGTTTGAAAGGCAATGGGGGCGGAGCTTATTGGCGTGAGCTTCTTGACCGCATACGCGACATTCGCAGTTCTGAAAAAGTGATGTACCGCCAAGTACTCGACCTTTATGCAACCGCCGTTGACTATGACCCACGTTCTGATATTTCCATTGAATTTTTCAAGATTGTCCAGAACAAACTCCATTTTGCAGCGCATGGTCATACTGCGGCAGAGGTTATTTTCGACCGTGCAAACGCTGAATCCCCTCTAATGGGGCTTACATCTTTCAAAGGAGACCATCCGACATTACGCGATGCAAAGATTGCAAAGAACTATCTTAGCGAGGAAGAATTAAAGATTCTGAATAACCTTGTTTCAGGATATTTTGATTTTGCCGAGATTCAAGCTATGCGCCGCCGACCTATGTATATGAGTGACTATGTACAACAGCTTGACAATATCCTTTCTTCGACTGGAGAGGCTTTGCTTAAAGGCTCTGGGTCTATCAGCCACCAACAAGCTATGGAGAAAGCGGAAAGTGAATATCGTTTGTTTCAAGTACGAGAATTATCCCCCGTAGAGAGAGCTTATATCGAAACCATCAAAGAGCTAAATGCTAAAGCTAAGGGTAGGCAGGATGACAAATCAGTGTGAGTAATTCCATGAATTTTTAGACAAGTCATGCAATCATCCAATCACCTGAATGACCAATCATTCAATCACTCGGTGTATTTTTATGTCATGCCATCATTATGCGGGTTCTAATATATATATATAGTCAACATTAAGTACGTCAAATGGCGGTATGAGTTTTATAATCAAGAGGATGTAATTCGTCAACGACTCGTTGACGAATTTGAGATGCCTGTTGATTTCGGAATGGTTCCGTGGGGGTATAACATAGATATTTCTGCGGATTTTGATTATTTTGTTATTTAACTTTCGCAAGTCTCAACTCAAATCACAAACCATAAAAACTATTTAAACCAAGAACAATACCCAGATCAGTTTTATCTCCAACGACCACTTTAACCACGTTACAACCACCTTTGTAACGTCTGACGGAGCCGTTGTTGCTTGCAACGGCGGCAACGCGGCAAACCCTGCGGCCGTTGCGAGCAACAACCGCTCCGCCATCCGGCAGAATGCATTGACGCGAAGTGTGGGTTAAACAGCCAGAGGAGAAGAATGTTTAGAGCTTGTTTAAAAATAAATGTGAATTTGGGGTCGCAAGCTTGGAGCAGCTTTCTTCTTGAGGTGAGGGAGCATAGCGGGCTATGTGACTGAACCGAAAGGAGAAAGATGCCCAAGATTGCGAGACCAGAGGTAACTTTAAAAACAATATAAATTAAAAAAATTAACAAATGAGGCGTGTCTAAGAATATAAAATACCGTTTGTCCGGCTCTCTTTTGTTAAAATCCATTCGCGGCGCAGTCACATAGCCCGCTATGCTCCTTTGCCTTAAATGAATTTTAAGCAAAAGATAGCCGCCCCAAATTTCACATTTATTTTTAAACAAGCTCTTAGTCTGTTATTTCGATGATGTTGTTTTCAAAGCCTCTTACGCAACTTTCGTAATATCCGTCTCCTGTTGTTCTCGGTCCGCTAAGAATTTCGTAACCGTCGGATGCAAGCCTGTCGGTTAATCTATCAACGGATGTTTTTGAGCCTACCGAAAATGCGATATGGATGTATCCTCCCCTGTAGAGATTAAACTCCTGCGTGGATACCTCGCTACGGGACATAAGTTCCAATCTGGATCCATCGTCAAAGGAGATGAAATATGTCCGTAATCCGGTTCTCGGATTATGATACATCTCCCCGCTTATACCGTTGAAATATTTCGTGAAAAAATTTTTAGCGCCTTCAAGGTCGAGGACATATAACGCTACATGATCAATTCTCATGTCTTATATGGGCATTAATTTCTGTTACTTACTTATTTTTATTTGAGTAGATAAATTTCTTCGATAACCACTCGCGAACCGGGATGTCATATACCTTGACACTGGCATAGGCTACTGCGATTGATGCGATAAAAATGCTTACGGCAACCCAGATGTGAGTGCCGAGTGGTGCGTCGGCATGTTGTGCGGCCCAGTTCATCTGCACATAAATCATCGGATAATGGGTGATATAGAGGGGGTATGAGATCATCCCCAAGAATTTGCATATTGCTGTAGTCCTCTTCCCTTTCAGTTCACTCCCGGCACCGGCCGCTACAATTGCGGGATATACAAGCAGTATTATCAATGCACAATACAACCCGTTGAGCCACCCATAATTATCGCCTCCGATATGTGGAACGACAAGAGTTGCGATAACAGCAAGCGAACAAATCGTCATGCCTCCTTTGCGGAGATTTATTCTCCATTTGCTCATACGGTAGAGCAAAAGACCTCCGAAAAACGGGTACAGCAGACGGGAAATGCCGATGTATATTTGGTCAGGTGTCAGACCGAATCCGCCGATTACCGTGTATTTAGCATAACTGCGCACTTCCAGCAGACCGAATGTGTCAATGTTCATGGCAAGATCTATTGTCAAGAACGCTGATAGAAATACAAAGACTGCAAGAAAAAATTTTGGTGAATCTTCTGATAATCAATGCATAAAGGATATTGGCGATGTATTCCCACAATAGCGACCATTGCGCACCGTTTAACGAATTGATTTCTTTCCATCCTCTAATATCCATTGAGGGTGGTGTGGGAAACATTATGCAGCCAAGGATCATTATCAGCATAAGTTTCCACCATGGAGTTTGCATCACAAGTTCAAATCCGGGAGCGGCACTGAAATAGAACCAGAACGCCCCTATCAAGGTACCCAGCACAACCATCGGCTGCAGACGGATCAGACGCCGTTTGAAGAAATTCCATGTCGTCATGCGCCCCCAACGGTCATCATAGGCATAACCTATTACGAATCCCGACAGGACAAAAAAGAAGTCTACCGCGAGGTATCCATGATTGAGAATCTGGTCGTTCGGTCCTGACGAATAGGTTTCAAACAGGTGAAATGCCACCACAATCATCGCTGCTACGCCTCGCAACCCATCAAGAATCTCAAATCTCGGTTTTGAAGCCAAAGGTTTTGTTTCTGTTGCCATAAAATGTTTTGTCTCCGGACCCAAAATTAGAAAGAAAAACTTGCATGGGGTTTGCCTAAATTTCAAAATAATTGAACTATATTTGCATTATGGAATCGACAGCATTTATATTCGACGATGTCAGTATCTCTCCGGTCAGACAGATTGGCATTCATTCTCATGTGCAGTGGGAACTGTCTTATGTGATACATGGCAGAGGTATACGCACAGTTGGCAACACGACGGAGCCTATAGTGGAAGGGGAAATAATTCTTATTCCGCCGAATATACCGCACGTGTGGCATTTTGACATAGAGGGCACAGATGACAATGGACATGTCGCGAACATCTCTGTATTTTTTGCGGCGGAAACCCTTGAAAAGATGTCGATGTATATTCCTGAATTTACGAATGTTTTCAAGCGAATATCCGTATTGACGAGTGCCATCAGATATCCGGATGACACATCCCATAGGATAGCGGAAATACTGCTTGGCATGCGAGGCGAGGGAGCTTTGACAAGGCTTCCGAAAATGATGGAGCTGCTGATTGAAATAGCGAATACAAGTCATTGCAAATCGGTAGGAAAGAAACTTGCATTTAATCGGATTTCACAAAGGATTGAAAACGTCAGGGTGTATTGCAGGTGTAATTATGCCCGAAAGATTTCTCTTGATGAAATATCGGAAGAAATCGGAATGAACAAATCTTCATTCTGCACCTTTATGAGGCATCATTTCGGGATGAGTTTGACTGAATTTGTAAATGCGATACGTCTGGAGAAAGCAAAAGAAATGTTGTGCGACACCGACATACCTGTGGCCTCGATAGCCTACGACGTGGGATTCTCGAATGTGACCTATTTCAATCGCCTGTTCAAGAAAAAATATAATTGTAACCCTAAAATGATGCGTGATAAAAGAGGGAGAAGTTGTTTAAACAACTTCGTAAGTAACCCGGAAGGAGACAAAACTCAATCCAACTAAAACGATGAAACAGACGATAACGTGTCCGGATGATTGAGAATGAGAAAGGGGGAGATTTATTTGCAAATGAATAATTAAAGCAGTAATTTTGTAAAATTAACCAACACTTTATTTAAATTGGATCCAGATCCTTTACCGGTCTCGCCGCTGGCGAGCCTGATGATGTTACTTGCTCAAGCCGGTGTGCCGGCAATCAGTTTCCATGCGCCCCCAAGTTGGCCGGCATGGATTTTACTCATAATCATAGCATTTTGTTGCCTGCTGATTTCAGCTTTCGTGTCCGGGAGCGAGATAGCTTATTTCGGACTGTCTCCACAGGAGGTTGACGAACTGGAGGACTCTGAAGTCCCCAGAGACAAAAAAGCTTTTTCTTTCATCAAGGACAGCGAGCGGCTTCTCGCCACTATCCTTATATCCAACAACCTTGTGAATATCACTATGGTTGTGCTGCTCACTTTTGCCATATCCCAGACCGTGATATTCAACAGCGCGGTGCTGAACTTTTTGCTGCAGACGGTTTTCATGACGTTTCTCCTGCTCCTTTTCGGGGAGATATTCCCAAAGCTCGTGGCTCGCGGCAGGACAATGTGGTGGGTGCGCACTGCTGCCCCCGGCATCGGGATATTATACACTCTTTTCGGACCTCTCGCTAAAATTATGGCGCGTTCCACCACCCTTGTCGGAAAGATAGTAACAAAAAAGCAGCAGAATATTTCTACCGATGAATTGGAGAAGGCTCTTGAAATTTCGGACGTCTCCGACGGCAAGGAAAAGGAGATGCTCGAAGGCATCCTGTCGTTCGGAGAGATTGAGGCGCATGAAATCATGATATCGCGGGTGGATGTCACCGCGATAGAGTATCATGACACCTGGGAGGAAGCGATGAAGGTGATCCTTGAGTCCGGCTACTCCAGAATACCGGTATATGACACTTCGCAGGATACGATTATCGGTATTTTATACAGTAAGGACCTCCTTCCCCATATCGACCGTAAAGACCCCGATTTCCGCTGGCAGGATCTCCTGCGGGAACCTTATTTCGTGCCCGAATCAAGGATGATAGACGACCTTCTTGAAGATTTCCGTAAACGTAAGATTCATATAGCTATCGTTATCGACGAATATGGCGGCACGCAGGGTATCGTGACGCTCGAGGATATTATCGAACAGATTGTGGGGGATATCGATGATGAATATGACGACGTGACTTCGATGTATAAAAAGATAGGTCCGGATTCATATATCTTCGATGCCAAGATTCCGCTAACCGACTTCTGTCGTGTTACCGATATTCCGGAGGAGGAGCTTGGCGACATTGGGGATGCCGAGACGCTTGCCGGCCTTCTTCTCGAAATTAAGGGAGATTTCCCGACAACCAAGGAAACTATTGTGAGGGGTGAGATGCATTTCCATGTGATGAAAATGGAACGTCACCGCATTGTGAAAGTCAGCTTACGGATAGTCAAGACTCCAAAAGAGGAAGAAAGCTGACAAGTTCTAAAAATAGGATTCAGATAGTTACATTTACATTATGGAAACAGAATTCATATATTGGCGTCACCACACGTTGCCCGGGATAAAGGTGGAGGAGGTCTGTGGTGGTGAGGACAAATCTCTTAAATTATGGCTGGAAATTGCATATCAGGTGTATTCCGAGAACGGAAGGGACGGGTATCGGGAAATAGGCCATTTCCGCAACGGCGCGCCTTTCCTCGTGGGAGAGGCCGGGAGGATATCAGTCTCACATACCGGCCGCTTCTTGGCTGTGGCAACATTGCCGGATACGCCGGAAGTGGACCTGGCGGTATTCTCGGAGCGTGCGGCTATGGGTATTGACGCAGAACGTGCGGACCGTGAACAGACGCTGCGTGTGCGTGAAAAATTTCTTTCGGATAGTGAGTTGGAGATGATAGACAAGGATGATGTGAAAATGAATGTCATGGCCTGGACGGCAAAAGAAGCCCTTTATAAGGCGGCAATGCAGGAAGGTCTTGACTTCAGAAATGATATCCGCATCATCTCTATCCCCAAGGTCGGTCCGGCTGTGCCTGTCTATGATAAAAAAGAATTCGATCCGATAAAAACGGGCGAGGCGTTTGTGAGAATCGAAGGGAAGGAATATCCGTTTGTTCTCTATACATACGAATCCGAGGGGAATGTCGTGACTATAGCTTACTCCCCCCGGTGCGCAAAATTCGGCTGATGCCGAATTTTGCTAAGTTTTCAAGTTAGTGGCCTTTCAGGCAAAAATGCTGCGAAACTGGAGCACCAGAATAATTAATCCTGCTGCATAGATGGCATATACTCCGGCGTTGCGATAAAGATTAGATGTCAAATTCTGTTTCATGATGTTTCTTTTATGGGTTATGTTTATTTTGATGTTGCAAAGTAAATTCCCGATAGTGCCATGTATATGCAGTTATATGTTAACAGATGTTAATCGCAATATTTGTTGCTTCTGATGTTGTATAGGAGGGGTAATATATTATCCGGGGCGGGCAATATATGGTATAAATGTAATTGGAACGTTAAATTTGGAGCTGAATTTTAACGTTGATTATTTAAAAATTGTTATATTTGTGACCTCAATTGTGGCAAACACCAGATTGAAGTTATAGTGCACTTTATTATATATAACATATTATCCATAATTATACGGGGCTGCATCGTCAGTCTCTGATCCATCTTTGATATTAATGCAGCTATGGAATTAGGAAACATTTTAAGAAACAGACGCCAGACTTTACGGACTACGCAGCAGACTCTCGCTGAAATGTCGGGGGTAAGCGTAAGAATGATAAAGGCCATCGAGGGCGGGTATGCCAACCCGTCGATAGCCACTCTTGAAAAAATCCTGAATGTTCTGGGATTGCAGCTCGTTATAGCCGATAAGCAGGATTCCGATTGAAATAACTTGGGTTCCTATGGATTATATATGAACACGGGCTCCGATTCGCGGTTCTGGCGGTCGAGCGTGGTCACAGCGTATGTCGTTCCCCTTGTTTCTGAATCTATCAGCACTTTATTGTAGGGGGTGAGGGCGATTATCGCCTGAGGGTCGTTGATGTCTTGCTTCTCCCCGGAATAGAATTGATACACTACGAATCGGATTGCGTCTTCTGCGCTGTCTTTATGGGAACGGGCAGGCGGAGTCCACATGAGAAATTCTTGGTCCCCTTCTTTCTCGATTTTGATTTCCTTTACAGTTTTCGGATGTTTACCGGCATCCCCGTATATGGGGGGGAGTGCTATCGTTGACTGATACTTCATTGCAAGAGAATCTGCCGCCCCCTTATAGTTGCCGGTCACCCAATATCCGTGCCACCATACGTTTCCGTCTATATTAGGAAGTTTGCGGGTAAGCTTCACTTTTGTGTCAAGTTCGTTGCGGTCATTATTGCCAGGATCCGCCACATCCATTGTGCGTTTCACATCTTGACCGACGTAAATATCAACCCCGTTGGCATTGTCGTTCCACCATTGCACGAGTTTACGGCTCGGTGCAGCCTTTGTGTCGAGATTCCAATAGAGCTGAGGCGCAAGATAATCTATCCATCCGTTTTTTGCCCACAGAAGCACATCTGCGTAAAGATCGTCGTAATTCTGAAGTCCTGTGCTTTCGCTGCCGCGAGGGTCGGTGCGCTTGTTGCGCCAGATTCCGAATGGACTGACACCGAACCGGACCCAGGGCTTACGCTCCTTGATTGTCTTATGGATTTGCTCTATAAGCAAGTCAACATTATGACGGCGCCAGTCGTTCCGGCTTCGTCCGAGACCGAACTTCAGGAAACTGGCATCATCCGGAATTTTCTTTCCCGGGGCAGGGTAAGGGTAAAAATAGTCATCGATATGTATGGCATCGACATCATACCGGGAAACTATATCGTCAATCACCTTGCAGATGAAATCCCGGTTTTCCTGATACGCCGGGTCAAACAGCACTTGACCGTTGTAACGGAAGAAGCGTTGGGGTTCCATCTTGGACATATGGTTGGAAGGAAGGATTTCTTTAGCGGTGGATGTGACGCGGTAAGGGTTGAGCCAAGCATGAAACTCCATGCCGCGTTTATGTGCCTCCTCCAGACAATATTCCATGGGGTCCCACATCGGAGACGGGGCTTTTCCCCGTTTGCCGGTGAGCCATGCGCTCCATGGTTCCAGTTCGGATTTATAGACGGCGTCGGCAGTGGGGCGCACCTGGAATATCACAGCATTGCATCCCGCATCATGCAGCTTGTCGAGCTGTTCCCGTATGTATTCCTTCGCTTGCTCCGTGGTCTTGTTCTGCCATTGGGTCTGGCCGATCACGTGTAGCCATGCACCCCGAAACTCACGCTTCGGATTTTCGAATCCATCAGCTGCCGCACCCCCGGCTGCAATAACTAATCCCAATAAAACTGTTATAATCTTCTGTATTGGGATTCTCTCCATAAACCCTTTTATCGTTTCTTCGTACATTCCACATTAAACATTTCACATTGAACATTATTTATTCTCCCACTCCTATCCCGAACAGGGCATAATCATAAAATACGGGATCCTCCGGACGCAGTGACCGGAGTGTGAATGTGAGCTGTTCAACGCTCTTGCGGTCGTTGCCTCGGCGTTCCAGAATACCGAGATTCCTTGCGGTGTTGCCTACATGCACGTCAAGGGGTATGTAGAGTTTACTTTTAGGGATAGATTTCCATATACCGATATCCACTATCCCGTCGTCACGTACGAGCCATCGCAGTGCCATATTCACGCGTTTTAAGGCCGTATTTTTGAGATTTACCGGAAGGCACTGCGGACAATCTTCGCCATTGTTTTCTTCACGCATTATTTTCTCCATCTCTTCCACGAGTTTCCATGCCGGAGTCTCAGAGTCCGCAATGTGCATCGCGGCTCCGAAGGCATCGAGCGAACCGTAGTCATGAAATATACGGCGCATTCCGCGCAGGAAATACTGGAAATGCCGAGCGAAGAACGTGCGGTGGAGGTTCATGTCCGGGTCAAGGTCTTCATATCCCTCGTCCATGACATATTTATAAGGCTCCTGACCCATCAGGGCAAGCATCCTTTCTGCATCGCGGCATATCATCTGTCGTCGTCCCCAAGCTATTATCGCAGCTAAAAACGACACAATCTCAATGTCTTCCTGACAGGAGAAACGGCGTGGAAACTGCACCGGATCATTGCCGATAAATTCGGGGCGGTTTATTCTTGCAGCTTCCGAGTCGAGAAGGTCTCTGATGTCGGAGGGCACGATGACTGCCTGTGTGTTACCAATTTTTGGAGATGTGCTCATAGTTTTTCAACAAATTTTCCAAGTATAGGATTTACGGTGCGTATAGTGGATACAAAAGTTGAGTCGAATGTTTCTACAGATTTCTTATATCCCAATGAGTCGTAATGTGCGCGTAGGCTGCGTCCGCGTTCAATCTCTCTTTGTAGGGCAGATGAATCCGTCCATTGTCTCGTGATTATTCTGCGTGCCGCCATTCTGCCCTCGATCTTTGCCGCTTCAATCTCAGTGGCAGTCTCACCGGTTTTGACGGCCTCTCCGCATCCCAATAATAAAGTGAGGGCGATAGCGGCCCCCACAATATAACAGAATATTTTCATATTTATTCACAATCTCATTATTTGCCGTAAAGTTCATTCCACCATCTCGGATCATCCTGGAGATATTTGGCAAACCATGCCATTATAGTATCCTGCCATATGAGTTTTTTGTCGAAATCGGTTATCACATGGTTCTGACCATCGACTGTGATGAATTCTACATCGCGTCCCAAAAGACGGAGGGCATTGAAAATCTGGATGCTTTCGCCAATCGGCACGTTGGTGTCTTCCGTGCCGTGTAGCAGGAGGAGTGGCGTATGGATTTTATCGGCATTAAAGAGGGAGCCTTGCTTGGTGAATAATTCAGGATTTGTCCAAGGATATGACTTGGCTGCCGCGATGGCGTTGTAGGAATATCCCCAATATCCCTCGCCCCAGTAACTTGTCACGTTGGATATGCCGGCATGCGATACTGCCGCTGCGAAAATATCCGTAAGTGTCTGGAGATACTGTGTCATGAATCCGCCATAGGAAGCTCCGAGACATCCAACTTTTTTCTTATCTACGAAAGGATGTTCATCGCAGAATTTCTTCACACCTTCGATGATGTCTTCTGCGGTGCGTTTCCCCCATGCGTTTACGTGACGGGCGGAGAATTCCTGTCCGTAACCGGTGGTGCCGCTTGGATTGAGAACATATACCACATAGTCGCGCGAAGCGAACACTTGCGGTGCATAGGGATGGTGGATTGAGGCGGTTGACGGAGAGGTGCCACCATAGTAGTAGACAATCAACGGGTATTTCTTCGACGGATCAAAATCCGGAGGGAGGCACATTACTCCGTCTATATCCGTGCCGTCGGAAGACGTGAATTTCCAAGGCTCCATCTTGCCGAATCTGACATCCTTGAGTTCTGTCTGCATCGGGTCATCTATAAGACGGCTTTTACCGTTCTTGAGGTTAAGAAGGTATGCTGCGCCGGTGTCAGTGAAGTCCCCTCCGTAATAAGACAGCCATTGGGCTTCATCGTCGCCTATGGAGAAAGAGAAAACGGAGCCAATCTTGCTATCGAGTTCTGTTATCTTTCCGTTATGGGGATTCAAGGAATAAATTTTTGTATAGAATCCGGTTTCCCCTAAGAAATAGATGTTGCCGTCAATGGCGTTCCATACCGGATTACCCGCGAGGGCCGGGTCAAACTCTTTGGTGACGGGATTGACATCACCGTTGGCAATTGTGTATATGAAACCTTGATTGTCGAAATCGTTGGGGATTTCATGACTGCCTGCATTTGCCCCTATGCCGTTGAATGCCTGGGGACTCCCTGTGATGAAGAGCTGTTTTGCATCAGGAGAATATTTGGCATCGTTGATGAACCCGTCATTTCGGATGATTGTGTCAGTGGTGAGCGTGTTGAGGTCCATCTCGATGAGATCCTTGAAATAGAGAGGATACTTGTCGGCATGCATGGTGGAGGAAATGTAAAGCATCTTGCTGCCGTCTCTTGTGAAATCGCATATATATGTACTTGCTCCTCCGTATGTGAGCGTGGTTGTCACATGGGTATCAAGGTCATAGCGCATCACATATGAGCGGTCGCGGTCGCCGGGAATCCTGTCGTCAGGACTTTTTACCCGTTTCAGCGGACCGGCATCTTTTGCGCCATCCACATTCTTATAATATATGAGGGATTTGCCATCGGGTGTGACATTGAAATTATTGTCAGGCACCCCGCGGGCAATCACCCGGCTCCTGAGTGTCGGAACTTCAAGAGCGATTACATCATACCCCCCCGGTTTCTTGGCGGCGTAGTATAGTGTTGAACCTTTGGGCATCCACTCGGCATATGGAGTCACATCTTCTGTAATGACCTTTCCTGTGGCGGTCTCCTGCAGTGTGGCGCGATAATTTCTGTCGGTGGCAGAAAAGGTCTCGGAATACTTTGTCAGGAGATATTTCCCATCGGGAGAAATGCTGGTGCCTGACACTCTTTCTCCGGTCATTGTAAGACGCGTGGAGAAACGTCTGCCGATTTCCGGTCCCTCGGCAATTGCCACATCTTCGAATTCCTTGTCAGGAACGAATTCCAGTTTGAAATCGGGTGCGCTTTTGTCATCCGGCATCGACACAATGTTTACCTGAATTTCGTAATCGGCTTCCGGGTTCAATGTAAGTGTGCCGTTCGCATCGGCCGGTAGAGAGTCTGAAACTGTCTTCTTTGCTACGGAAGCACCATTGACAAGCACATCTCCCATTGAGGTTGAATTGAGGATAAGCTTCCCTTTTGCAAACCTTGAGGCACGCATCCGGGTGGAAAATGTGTGAAGGTCGGGGCGTCCTTCCGCTTTTAAGAGCGTAACCCTTCCGGCGGTATCGGCGGTTATAGTGGTCCAGTCAGCCGTTTGTTCACGGAGAGACAACGGCACTCTCGCTCCGAGAAGCTGTTCGTGGGCGAATGCGTTCTCTTTCTGAAGACTGTCGGGAGTTGCCGGGACGTTTAGACGCACCGTAGGTGCCGACCTGAATTTTGTCAATGTGTAGGCTGAAGCTATACCCGAACAGAGTAACAACCCTGCCGCCAAAACCGGGAAGATGTTTTTGCTCATTTCTTTTCGTAATATGGGATACCTTTCATCTTGACATGATAGATGAGTGCGGAGAAGGGGAGTATGGAACCACGTGACGAAGAACCATATGCCGAACCGGCGGGGATGACAAGTGTCACGGAGTCTCCGACATGCATGGAAGTCATGGCAACCCACATCCCTACGATGTTTTTGTTGGGCATGCTTTGATAAATACTGTCGCCGTTTGTTGTCATGCTGTATGAATCGCCTAAGGAAGCGCCATTGATGTCTTCCATCTCATATTTTATATTGACGGTGGAATTGCTCAGGGGTTTGAGGTTCTTCTCCGTAAGCGAGCGGTCGTTGTGCCATTTGATAAGCACGAAATCGTTCGGTGCCCACTCGGGAGTGACTTTGGTATAGACTTTCTCCCCGTTCTCGGTAAGGTCTTCCATCTTAGCCACGTAATCCTCGTTCTGCTGTTTCCATTCCGTATAGTCCGGTTGGTCGTCCTCGCTCAGACATCCGGAAAGAATGACCGCCGTCAGCGGAAGGAAATAAAAAAGTTTCTTCATTGTCGTTATTGTGTGATGCGCGGTGCATTAAAATTTAACTTCCGGTGCTTTCTGCGCCCCGGCTTCAGCCTTGAACTGTGGTTTCTCCTTGAATCCGAACCATCCTGCATAGATGTTTGTGGGGAATTTCTTGATACTTGTGTTGTATTCCATCACGGCTTCCGTGTAGCGTTTGCGTTCGGTGGATATGCGGTTTTCCGTGCCCTCCAGTTCTGTCTGCAACGCCATGAAGTTGGTGTTGGCTTTCAGGTCGGGATATGCCTCGCGGACAGCGTTCACGTAGATGTCGAGTGCTCCCTTGAGCGCGCTCTGTGCCTGCTGGTACTGCTCGATGTTCTCCTGCGGATTTTCCACAGACTGTGCTGCATCGTATGCTTTTGTCAGTCCGGCGCGGGCGTTGGTCACAGCTTCAAGAGTGCTGCTCTCGTGCTCCGCATACCCTTTCACGGTGTTGACAATGTTGGGTATGAGGTCGGCGCGACGCTGATATTGGTTTTCTACCTGTGCCCAGCTTTGATCCACCTGCTGCTGTTTCTCCACAAGGCTGTTGTAATTGCAGGAGGAGAGAGAGGTAATGGCCATGACTGCCATCACTGCAAACATTATATCTTTAATAAGTTTCATAAGTTTCTAATTTTTTGTTTTAAACAAGCTCTTAAATCAGCTTTTTGAGCAAACTGTTGAGGCTGACCTCTTCAGAGAGAATTCTTTCGAGTTCATCTACGGTGAGGCGTCTCTGCTCCATGCTGTCGCGTTCGCGCAATGTGACAGTTCCGTCTTCGAGTGTCTGGTGGTCAACGGTGATGCAATAAGGAGTGCCGATTGCATCCTGACGGCGGTAACGCTTGCCGATGGAGTCTTTCTCGTCATATTGGCAAGTGAAGTCGAATCTCAGGCGGTGCTGTATCTCGCGGGCCTTTTCGGGGAGGCCGTCTTTCTTGACCAGCGGCAGCACGGCACATTTCACAGGGGCTATAGGCGCAGGGAAATGAAGCACGGCGCGGCGGTCGCCGTTCCCGAGGTCCTGATCTTCGTAGCAGCTGCAGAACACGCTCAGGAACATGCGGTCAACTCCGATTGATGTCTCTATAACGTAAGGAACGTAGCTTTCGTTTAGTTCCGGATCGAAATACTGAATCTTCTTCCCTGAGAATTTCTCGTGTTGCGAGAGGTCGAAGTTTGTGCGTGAATGGATGCCCTCAACCTCTTTGAAACCAAACGGCATCTCGAATTCGATGTCGGTCGCGGCGTTGGCGTAATGGGCAAGTTTCTCGTGGTCGTGGAAACGGTATTTGGTGTCTCCAAGTCCGAGGTTCTTATGCCATTTGAGACGTGTCTGACGCCAGAAATCGAACCATTTAAGTTCCTCGCCGGGGCGAACGAAGAACTGCATCTCCATCTGTTCGAATTCACGCATACGGAAGATGAACTGGCGGGCAACGATCTCGTTGCGGAATGCTTTTCCTATCTGCGCGATACCGAAGGGGAGGCGCATACGCCCTGTCTTTTGCACGTTAAGGTAGTTCACGAATATTCCCTGTGCCGTTTCGGGACGCAGGTATACATCCATCGCCCCGTCAGCCGTTGACCCCATCTCGGTTTTAAACATGAGGTTGAACTGACGTACATCTGTCCAGTTCCGTGTGCCGCTGATTGGGTCAACAATCTCATAGTCAAGGATAATTTGCTTGAGATCTACAAGGTCATTGGCGTTCATGGCCTCAGAGAAGCGGGTATGCAGCTCGTCACGCTTGCGTTGGTGTTCAAGCACGCGCGGGTTTGTCTGGCGGAACATCGCCTCGTCAAAGCTGTCGCCGAAACGTTTGGCGGCTTTTGCCACCTCTTTGTTTATCTTCTCGTCGAATTTCGCTATTTCGTCTTCAATGAGTACGTCTGCGCGGTAACGCTTCTTTGAATCCTTATTGTCGATCAAGGGGTCGTTGAAAGCGTCAACATGGCCGGATGCTTTCCAGATTGTGGGATGCATGAAGATAGCCGAGTCAATGCCCACGATATTGTCATGGAGCATTGTCATGGCCTCCCACCAGTAACGTTTGATATTGTTTTTCAACTCAACGCCGTTCTGACCGTAATCGTAAACGGCGGATAGGCCGTCGTAAATCTCACTTGATTGAAACACAAACCCATACTCCTTTGCATGGGCTATTATTGTCTTGAAAACATCTTCCTGTTTTGCCATTGCTCTATTATGATTGAGTCTATTATGCTTTATCTATTCGAATTCGCTCCGTTTTATAAAAGCGTATTTAACACGCAAATTTACTGATAAATTTCCACTTCCGCAAAATTATCCTTGCAATTCCAACAATTCGCGGGTTATAATTAAAGAATTATTTCCGTAATTGGGAATAATTCACTAATTTTGTGGGCTGAAACGGCTATGTGTCGTTTCGCTTCTTTTTTTTGAATAACAAAAGTCTACAGAGATAATAGAAATGAAAGCTTATGTATTCCCGGGCCAGGGTGCCCAGTTCGTCGGTATGGGCAAGGACCTTTACGACAACAATCCCGAAGCAAAAGAGTATTTCGAAAAGGCCAATGATATTTTAGGCTTCCGCATTACCGACCTGATGTTTGAAGGCACGGAGGATGACCTGAAGCAGACAAAGGTGACACAGCCGGCAATCTTCCTTCACAGCGTGCTTCTCGCCAAGAGCCTTGGCGAGGAATTCAAGCCGGATATGGTTGCAGGGCACAGCCTCGGCGAATTTTCTGCCCTTGTTGCTGCCGGCGCACTCAGCTTCGAGGAGGGTCTGAAACTCGTGTCGAAACGTGCTCACGCAATGCAGAAAGCCTGCGAACTCCGTCCTTCAACAATGGCGGCCGTGCTCGCACTTCCGGATGCGAAGGTTGAGGAACTTTGCGCTGAAGTTGACGATGTTGTGGCTCCCGCCAACTATAACTGTCCGGGTCAGGTTGTGATTTCCGGTACAATGGAAGGTATCGACGCTGCCTGCGAGAAGATGCTCGCCGCAGGTGCCAAGCGTGCGATGAAACTCAAAGTCGGAGGTGCATTCCACAGCCCCCTCATGCAGCCCGCGCAGGAGGAACTTGCAGAAGCTATCGCGGAGGCTAAGTTCAGCACGCCGGTTTGTCCCGTTTATCAGAATGTTGACGGCAAACCTCATACCGATCCCGAGGAAATCAAGGCGAACCTTATCAAACAGCTCACTGCTCCCGTGCGTTGGACGTATGATGTGGAGGCCATGATTGCGGATGGCGCTGACGAGTTTATCGAACTCGGCCCGGGTTCAGTCCTTCAGGGTCTTGTGAAGAAAATCAACCGCGAAGTTGCAACTTCAGGAAAACAGTAATCAAAATGAATATTGCAATTGTAGGAGCAAGCGGTGCGGTAGGGCAAGAATTCCTGCGCGTCCTCGACGAGCAGAACTTCCCTATCGACAATATGCGTCTGTTCGGTTCCAAGCGAAGCGCCGGAAGCACGCGTACATTCCGTGGGAAAGAATACGTTATTGAGGAACTTACCCATGATTCGGATTTCTCCCGTATAGATATCGCGTTCACTTCAGCTGGAGCCTCCACATCCAAGGAATTTGCCGAAGTCATCACGCGTCATGGCGCGTTGATGATCGACAACAGCTCCGCTTTCCGTATGGATGAAGATGTGCCGTTGGTTGTTCCGGAGGTTAACGGTGAGGATGCGTTGGTAAGGCCGCGCAATATCATAGGCAATCCCAACTGCACCACTATACAGATGGTTGTGGCTCTGAAACCGATTGACAATCTCAGTCATATCCACCGTGTGCGTGTAGCCACTTATCAGGCTGCCAGCGGGGCAGGGGCTGCGGCGATGGAGGAACTGAAAGTCCAGACCGCTCAGTTGAGCCGTGGTGAAGAGCCTACGGTAGAGAAATTCAAATATCAGTTGGCGTTCAATGTCATCCCTCATGTGGATGTTTTCACTGAAAACGACTACACTAAAGAGGAGATGAAAATGTTTAACGAGACGCGCAAGATAATGCATTCCGACATCCGTGTCTCCGCTACCTGTGTCCGTGTTCCCGTGCTGCGTGCCCACAGCGAGGCTATCTGGGTGGAGACGGAGTCTCCGCTGAGTTGCGAGGCTGTACGCAAGGCATTTGAGGAAGCTCCGGGATTGGTTGTAATGGAAGAGAAAGAGGGAGAGAAATTCTATCCGATGCCTCTTCATATAGCAGACAAGGATCCTGTCTATGTCGGCAGGTTGCGCAAAGACCTTTGCGACGACTGCGGGCTCAGCTTCTGGGTGGTCGGCGACCAGATTAAGAAGGGTGCAGCCCTCAACGCCGTCCAGATTGCCCAATGGCTTCTTGCCAACGACCCCCGCTTCAAAAACTGACAGACTCTACATTTATTTTTAGACAAGCTCTAAATAATGAAAAGGCGCATCGATTCAATCGGTGCGCCTTTCGTTTTTGGACAAACTATGTAAAAAAACATTAAACTTTTAGTCTTAGTATGTTGTTTTGTTAAAAAATCATGTATATGAATAATTACATTCAAACAATATTTTTGATTCTTTCGAGTATATTCCTATACTCTTGTGAAGGTCTGCAAAATAAAACAAATGATAATTTATCAGACAATTATTCAGAGATTTCAGTAGACCCTCAAAAAATTAATTTTGGCGACTTAAATAAAAATAAGAGGCGGTTCGTAACAGTGGCATTCAATGTTTACAATAATTCGGTCAATGAAATAAATGTTAAAAAAGTTGATGTGTCATGCGGATGTATGAAGCCTCTCGTAAAAACATTCAAACTTCAACCACATGAATCAAAAGAAATACAAATTCAAATAAATTTAGAACACCAAAAGGGTAAATTTGACAAAAGAGTGTTTATTCGTTCAGACACGCATAAGAAAGTAAATACGGTGAGAATTATTGGTAATGTTGAATAAATAAAAATTATCACATGCTTAAATTATTAAAATACATGGTAATCCTAATACCAAGTTTAATATGCGGTTGCAGCCAGGAAGATATTTCCTATAGCTGTGATCCAGAAACCGATATATGGGTAAAAGAAAATCTAAAGACAGGAAAAAGAATGACAAGATCTGAATGGCAAGATCTTGAATCTATATCGTTGAAGAAAGCTTGTTATGGCGTTTTTTCAAAAGAACAAAGGGTAAATTTTTGGAATGATAAACTACAGGAAGTGTTAAAACTTGATTGGAATGAATCCGAAAGAGAACACATTTTTGAGTTACTTAATTTTGTAAACAGTCATACAGAGTATTTTTCTAAAAATGAATTATCGGATAACGATTACGAAATTTTAGATTCTTTCATTTACTTATGGAATGAGAAAGCCTCAGAGGAGCTGAATTGGGATAATAAGGTTATATATGCTATCTCAGCATGCGGAGACAAAATGTTAGATAAGGAAGGAAATTTAGCTTCTAATTATTCTGTGTCTGAGATTTCGACACAGTCGGAAACACCGGATTGTATTTGTTCAAAAAGATCTGATTGGTGCAACATGTACACCCAAGGAATAAAACAACCGACGATACCCACACCGATTACACCCGGTATCAAGGCTGATTGCGGAAATGTTAAATGCAATTCGGGTGGAGCATGCGGTACATTGCTAATGTATACTTGTGATGGGTCTTGTATAGCAAGTATTGTAACAGGATAAGATTATGAGCGACAGACGATTTAAATTGGGAGGTGTCCTTGTGTTGGCATTTATTATGTCGATGGCACTGGATTTGCTGATAATGCTGCTAAGAGGGGGATATATCGATATGCCGGGATTAACATCAACACAATTATGCAATTTGTTTTATGCCGGATTGTTTACTCCTTTTACATATTACTTATTGAAATATTATCATTCAGAGAGCAACGATCTCTATTTAATGATAGCCATATTAATCGGGGCTATTATTCTCCAATCGATTGTTCATCTTTATGATTGGGAAGCTACTGCATGGACATTCTGGGGTATCCCGGTAAGAGTGATTGCAATTATCTCCGGATTCGCTCTTTATAAAATCAAAAACACTGATTTAAAAAAGATTTTAATGCTTTTTTATATTATTTCCGGAGTATTGATTTCCATCCCTTGTACTACCTGGTGGGAAATCTATGCGAGGTGATTCAATAACTTTCAAACGAGTGTTATTATAATTAAACGGTGTCTGCAGTTTTGTAGACTCCGTTTTTTTTATAAATATTTTGTCAGTTTGGATTGTTTTATTATTTTTGCATCAAAATAATATCAAAACAATATCAGTTATGGAAGAGGTGATGAAAAACAGGGAGTTTGAATATGCCGGCAGGATTTTTAACGGATTTGCCATGCTCTCGATGGTGCTTATCGGTATACCGGTACTGGCAATCTGCTTGTCAATCGGTATATCTGCGGTTTTCGGCTTGGAGGGGGACGGTGTTGTTGCTGTGTCTGCCATAACGGCGGCAGTGGCGTTTCTCAGTATGATAATACTGTCGATCGGGTTCTTTACCCAACAACCCAACCAGTCGAGGGTGATGATTTTCTTCGGAAATTATCGCGGCACATTTCGCGGTACGGGCTTTTTCTGGGTGAACCCGTTCATGAGCCGTAAGAAAGTGTCTCTGCGTATTCGCAATATGGACATAGCTCCGATAAAAGTAAACGATAAGGTCGGCAATCCGGTAATGATCGGTATGGTGCTTGTCTGGAAAGTCAAGGATACCTACCGCGCCGTGTTCGATGTCGATGCCGGGGATGCTCCTGCCGTGAAGGTTTCGCAAAACGGGAAATCCACGGATATAGAGTCCGCCGGAGATACGATAGCCAAGGCTCTCAATGCCTTCGTGAGCATCCAGAGCGACGCCGCGCTCCGCGAGGTTACGGGGAAATATGCCTACGATGAAGAAGGTAACAAAAACGATGAGATTACGCTCCGCAGTTCGGGTCATGAAATCAACGAGCAGTTGGAGGAGAAACTCAACGAACGGCTGTCGATGGCTGGAATAGAGGTTGTGGAAGCACGTCTCAATTATCTCGCGTATGCTCCTGAGATTGCTGCCGTGATGCTTCGCCGTCAGCAGGCGTCCGCAATCATCGCGGCAAGGGAAAAGATCGTTGAAGGGGCGGTATCCATGGTGAAGATGGCGCTTGACCAGCTTAAGGTTGAACAGGTGGTGGAACTTGACGAGGAACGCAAGGCCACGATGGTCAGCAACCTGCTTGTGGTGCTTTGTGCAGATGAACCCGCGCAACCGGTGCTCAACACAGGCTCTTTATATCAATAAAACATATAGAAGCAATGGCGAAGCAGCAAAGCAAAGGCTTTTTATTGCGGCTCGATCCGGAGACAATGGAGCTTGTGGAGCGCTGGGCTGCCCAGGAATTCCGTTCTGTCAACGGTCAGCTACAGTGGATAATTGCAGAGTCGCTGAAACGCCACGGCCGCAAACCCAAACAAAAAGACGATTGAATCCATAATCCCAATATAAAACAGGCATCCGATCAAATCGGATGCCTGTTTTATATTGGGATTATTTAGTAACTGCTTATTTGGCGCGTTTGCTGTCCCAGATCAGATAGATGATGAGGAGGGCGTAGGCAACGCAACCGAGAATCTGTGTCAGTTCCAGAGAGAGGGGCGATACATATTCAAATCCGGCAAAGCGCGTGATTGCAGCGAACACTCCGAAAAGTGCACCCCCCGCGATCAGACCGGAAGAAATGAGTGTGCCGCGGTCGCGACGTGCATCATTTACTTTTTTATCTTTCGATGAGTTGGATACGAAATATGACACGGCGCCGCCGACAAGCATCGGGGTATTGAGCGACAACGGAATAAACATGCCGAGGCAGAACGCCAGAGCCGGTACGCCCAGCCAATTGAGGATCAACGCAAGGATAGCCCCCACCATATAGAGGATCCAGGGTGTCTCGCCACCCATCATGAGAGGTTCGATAACTTTCGCCATTGCGTTGGCCTGTGGTGCAACAAGGGCATTGTCGCCCGTGAAACCGTAAACTTTATTGAGCACGATGATCACTCCGCCCACGGTAGCTGCCGACACGAGTGTGCCGAGGAACTTCCATGTCTCCTGTTTCTTGGGCGTGGTTCCGAGCCAGTAACCGATCTTAAGGTCTGTCACGAATCCTCCCGCCATGGAGAGCGCGGTGCAGACAACGCCACCGATCACCATGGAAGCCACGATGCCGGATGTGCCGCTAAGACCGATCGACACGAAGATGGCGGATGCAACGATAAGTGTCATGAGTGTCATGCCTGAAACAGGGTTGGAACCCACTATGGCAATGGCATTGGCTGCGACAGTGGTGAAAAGGAAGGCGATGACTGTCACCACAAGCCATGCCACAAGGGCTTGCCAGAGAGTGTGGATAACACCGAACCAAAAGAAGAGAAGCACCGCCAGAAGTGCGAGCGCGATGAAGAAGACAACCTGCTTCATCGAGATATCCAATTGCCAGCGTATCGGTTTTTCAGCGTTTTTAGCCCCACCCTTGAACTCGCGTCCGGCGAGACCTACTGCCTGGCGGATGATCGGCCAAGATTTAACTATACCGATAACTCCCGCCATCGCGATACCGCCGATACCTATCATTCGTGCATAATCCTTGAAAAGCGCATCCGGTGCCATCGCCTGGAACTCCGGGCTGCCATACGTGCCGAGCAGCGGTATTATTATCCACCATACAAAGATTGAACCTGCGAAGATTACGAATGCATATTTAAGACCAACTATATAACCGAGACCGAGGAGTGCCGCACCGGTGTTGCAGCTGAGCACGAGTTTTGTTTTCTCGGCGATTGTCTGTCCCCATGCGGAAGCGGTGGATGTCACGGTTTCTGCCCACCATCCGAAAGTGGCCACAATATAATCGTAAACACCGCCGATAAGTGAGGCTATGACCAATGTCTTTGCCTGACCGCTGTTCTCAGCCCCGGCAGCCTGTTGACCTGACACGAGCACCTGTGTCG
The DNA here is from genome assembly GCA_910584055.1 of uncultured Muribaculaceae bacterium. Taxonomy (GTDB): domain Bacteria; phylum Bacteroidota; class Bacteroidia; order Bacteroidales; family Muribaculaceae; genus Lepagella. Next base: position 90,272 of record CAJTZS010000011.1, read on the forward strand.
TGGCGGTAGCTTCCGGGAAGGGATACTTGCCATGCATGTCCTTTACGAAATACTTACGGAAAGGTATGAAGAAAAGAATACCCAAGATCCCACCCAACAGCGAGCTGAGGAATATCTGATAAAACTCCACCATAATGTCGGGATAGGTGGCCTGCAGGATAAACAGGGCGGGGAGGGTAAAGATGGCGCCGGCCACAATCACCCCTGAGCAGGAGCCTATCGACTGGATAATCACATTCTGTCCCAGAGAGTTTTTCTTCTTCAGGGCATTGCTAAGACCCACGGCTATAATGGCGATCGGGATCGCCGCCTCAAATACCTGGCCTACCTTAAGGCCGAGATATGCCGCAGCCGCGCTGAACACCACGGCCATCAGCAGACCCATACCCACTGAATAAGGTGTCACCTCCTTCTGGTCGTGGGCGGGTTTCATCACCGGAACATACTGCTCGTCGGCGGCAAGTTCGCGAAAAGCGTTCTCCGGCAAACCTGAGTCGGTGGTGTAAACTTCGTCGTTTTCTTTCATATTTAGTCAGATTAGTTATTTTGTTTGCTAAGTTAAGCATAAAAAATTTCTTAGCCAAATTAAACCTCTATGGGAAATGTCGGTCTAAACGGAGGTTAGTTTATAAAAAGGTGATGAAATTAAGGTATGTTCTTATGGCGGGGATGCTGGCATGCCCCGCTATATTGTGTGCCAAAGGCACTGTTACAGGTAAGATTGTTAATAAATCAACGGGAGAACCGATGGATTTCGTGACGGTCCAGGTTTTCGATTCCACAGGTAAGAAACCATTTCAAATCGTAGCGTCGTCAGACGGTAATGGCGATTTCAAGCTCCCTTCGCTTGCAGACGGTTCATATATCATAAAAATTATGAACGTAGGTAGCGTGAATCAGGAGCGTCCGGTGAAGGTTGCCGGGAATAATATTGACCTCGGCACGATCCGCCTTGTTGACGATTCGAAAGTGTTGAAGGAGGTTGTGGTTGAGGGTATCAGAAGCCAGATGCGTTTCGAACTCGACCGCAAGGTCTTCACCGTTGATGCCAATATCGCGGCTGCCGGGCAGAGTGCAAGCGAACTCCTCGAATCCATTCCTTCTGTAGAAGTGGACCAGGACGGGGAAGTTTCGCTAAGGGGCAACAGCTCGGTTACTATATGGATTAACGGCAAGGATTCGGGGTTGACGGCCGACAACCGTGCGCAGATTCTCGAACAGATTCCCGGCGAGAGCATAGAGCGAATCGAGGTTATTACCAACCCATCGGCAAAATATAGCCCGGAGGGGACTGCCGGGATCATAAACATCATACTTAAGAAAAACCGTAGAGGCGGATACTTCGGCAGCGCGGAAATCGGCGGTAATACGCGCGGCGGCGGAAATGTATCCGCAAATATAAACTACAACAAAGACAAGTGGGAGACATTTGCCTCGGTAGGTTTCCGCATGCGCCATGGCAAAGGAGGTTCGGAAATCCGTCGCCTTTTCGATGACGGCACTTTCACCAACTCCGACGGGGAGAGCCGTTCACATGGCAATAACATCTTTTTCCGGCTCGGAGCTACGTATCATCTGACTTCAAAAGATGAGTTCTATGTAAACGGTTTCGGGATGTTCGGCCGCCGATACGGCAGGAGCACAACGACATATTCCGCCAACCGTCCCGACCATTGGTTGAGCGACCTCCAGATCTCTCGTAATCATGGAGAATCCAAAGGCGCGCATGTGGAGTGGGGATATACCCGCAGATGGAATGACAATCACTCCCTCGAAGCTATGGTGAGCTATAACCATTGGGGCGGCCCTTCCTGGAATTCATACGGGGAGACGGAAACATGGGCCGACGGCTCCGTTACAGACCAGTATCGCGAACAGACGATGCCTATAAATGTAAATTCATGGGAAGCGAAATTGGATTATACAAACAAACTGACAGACTGGCTGAAACTTGAGGCCGGGTATAATGGCAATTACAGTCATGAAAACTCACCGAATTCAACTTATCGCCGGAATTCCGACGGTGAGATGAAAATAGATGAAAACCTGTTCAACCGTTTCATCTATACCAACAATGTTTCGGCCCTTTATGTGACACTCGGCGGCAAGGTAAAGGATTTCAGTTTTTCTGCAGGCCTTCGCTCGGAATCGTGGCAGGTGAGGAGCCGTTCACTTGAATATGGAGACAACCGTGAAGACGTTCCGGAATTTAAGAAGAATTTCTTTGCCCTTTTCCCTTCATTGTTCCTTTCATATTCTTTGCCGAAAGACAACGAAGTTCAGATTAATTACACGCGCCGCATACGCCGTCCGTGGGGAGGCCAGCTCAATTCGTTCCGCAATATTTCCGATCCGACGAGCATCTCTTACGGAAATCCGGAGCTCGAACCCCAATATTCCAATTCATTCGAGCTGAATTATCTGAAGAGCTGGACGTACCATATGATTTCCTTCTCCGCTTATATGCGCACCGCCGACAACATGATCAACCGGATATCGTATATGGACAACGATGTGATGTATTCCACTTTCGCCAATGTGTCGAAGATGGCGAATTCGGGTTGTGAAATCGTGGTGAAGAATTCATTGTTCCGCAGTAAACTCGACCTGACCACTACGGTGAATCTTTATAACAATCACATTAGCGGATGGAGCTATGATTTTCCCACGGAAAGCGGCAATATAGCGCATATCTCAAACGAGAAACAGAACAGTTTCGCCTGGGATGCACGCATTATGGCCAACGTGAAACTGCCATGGTCGATGTCTTTTCAGGCTACCGGTCGCTATTCATCCGAACATAAAGAGGCGCAGGGAACCCATCAAGGGGGGTGGAGCGTAGATGCCGGTTTGCGTAAGATTGCGGGCAATTGGTCCTTCTCCCTCAATTGCCGTGATATCTTCGATTCCCGCAAATGGAAGAATACCGTATATGGCCCGGGTTACACGCAAACCTCAAAACGCTGGCGCATGGGTCGAGTGCTGAGCTTGACAATAAAATATTCGTTCGGCAACATGAAATCCAACAAAAAAGGACAGCGTAATAATTCCGGAGAACCTATGGGCGGTTCCGGATATGAAGAAGGGATGGAATAATCCACCCCTTCTCCGAAGTAAACTTCGCGGTTGCTATAGATTGAAATAGAATGTGCCGGTAGGGAGAACGGTATAGAAGGAATATTCCACTCCACGCAGGTAATAATCGGTGTTGTATGCGGGAGTGTCTACACCGCGGTCCCATTGGTCGGTCCAAGGATTCCAGGCGTTCAATACATTGACTATGTATTGAACGCCGTTGTATTGGTAGCTGACGGTCAGGGGGACTACCCTCCATATTCCCTGGGCATCATAGCCGCAAGCCACTACCTTTGTAATGCCCTGGTTTGCAAGGCCGGAATTTATCGTTGGCTGCACTATTATCGTCGGGTTGTTGTCCCAATCGGGATACCAGGGACTTCCCCAGTTGCCGGGATACATCGGTCCGGGATTCCATCCTATCCCGTTAGGACCCATGGGGGTACCGACGTTAGGGCGGAAGCTCCCGCCTGAACCCGGTGCAGGCAGACTGTTCTGGGCAAAAATTCCAAGGGTGGAGACTGCCATGAACAATATAACGGCAGCATGTCTTATCAGGTTATTGCGGATTAGAGACGTAAGTGTTTTCATAGCAATGGTGTTTTGTTTACCTTATAACAAATAATTGGCTTTAATTCCCTTTTAAGCAATTATTTCTTATAAAGGGAGCCCCACCGCTAAATGTCGATCTGACTGGAGAGGGTGAGTTTGCGTGTGCTTGTCACTTCGCTCACGCTTTGAAGGAGGGGAAGAAGGTCGGTGTAGGATTGCGTCAGCAACACGAGGTTCAGGTCCGTGCGGTTGTTTTCATAATCGTATTCGATATAATATGTGGAGAGGTGAACGTGGTGGTTCTTCAACACTTCCCGATATGGATTGATATCGGAGACGATGCCGTCTACCGAAAGGCTCAAAACTTTCGATTCTTGCCCTAATTTGCGTCTTTTTTCATATTGCTCGAATGTGACGAGTGTCAGCAAGATGAGGAGGGTGGCTCCGATGGAGCAAAGATACATGCCGATGCCTACCGCCATTCCGATGATTGCTGTCATCCATATTCCTGCGGCGGTGGTCAGTCCGCGCACGGCGCCTTTCATATGTATCATGGCCCCGCCACCCAAGAAACCGATACCTGTTATCACCTGAGCCGCGATGCGGCCAGGGTCTCCGTTCTTAAGGCCGAGATATACCTGCGGCACGTATATTGAGAGCAACATCGCGAGGCATGCACCCATCGAAATCAGCGCGAACGTGCGGATGCCTGCTATCTGTCCCTTGCGTTTACGCTCTGCCCCGACGGCCATGCCGAGCACCATGCTCAATACGAGACGGAACATGCAGTTGACCATGTTTACTTCCAGGGAATTGATCTGATCTATTATTTCGATAACTTGATTCATAAGGGTAGGTGTCATAGGGTGTATGGATATTTTTAAACAAGCTCTTATTTCACGGGGATTGTGGGATTGATGAAAAATACTTTTTCTGAGGCGCGGGTGATGGCGGTGTAGAGCCAACGGTAAAAATCGGAACTCAATGCATCCGGAGGTATCGAGCTCATGTCGATATATACGTGTTTCCATTGTCCGCCCTGCGCCTTGTGGCAAGTTACGCAATAGGCGTATTTAGCCTGCAGGGCATTATAATAGGGGTCTTCCATCACTCCTTTTATCTTATGGGAAAGTTCTCCTTCATAGCTGTCGAGCACGCGGTTGTAGAATCTTTCCATCTCTGCGCGTGGTATCGAAGGCCCGTCACACACGAGGCTGCGGAGCATAAGTTTGGCCCCGACTATCGTGCCGTCGGTCAGCTCGAGCTCCACTTCGCAGAAATATCTTCCGTATGCCTTCTCTGTCTTCCCGACCCAGGTCACTTTGGCGGTGTCGCCGTTGGCTATGAAACTGCGCATCCCGTTGCGCTTTCCCCAATAGTAATCATTCTTGGATATGATTATCCTGTCGCCGCGCTCTATCGGTTCTTCTGCATACATCACCATATTGCGTATCGCCTGGTTGAAATTGTTGGCGCGTTTGTTGGAGCGGGTCACTATCAATGTTTCCTCTTCACCGACCTGACCCCATGACTCCGAAAGCCTGTCGGCCAATTCCTGTGCCGGGATGGCTTCGACATCGGGATAATCCTTGACGTATAGTTCCGGCGGTGCATCATTCCCCGGAAGCATGAGGAGGTAGCGTATGTAGGTGGCATTATGTACGATTCCGCTCATGGCTGCCTGACGGACGGGAATGTCGAGCGTAAACCCCACGGGATCGAGTCCCAACGCTTTGAGCCGGTCGAAATTCATTGCCGTGCTCGATGTCTGACCCACGGGAGGGAGCTGCGCCTCGTCACCTATCAGCATCAGGCGGCAACCGGGTGCAGAGTATACATGGTGAATCAAATGTGAGAGCAGCGAACGTCCGGTCCCAGGGGTGTCGGTGATGAGCGATGCCTCGTCTACGATGAAGAGGGTGTCGCGTTGTTCATTGGGGGCAAGGAAGAAGCTTGTGTTGGAAGGGTCGGTGGAATCGCCCCTGTAGATGCGCTTGTGGATAGTGGAGGCCGGGTGTCCCGAGAATCCCTGTGCCACTTTTGCCGCCCTGCCTGTGGGGGCGAGGAGCACCACGGGACGGCGCAGCCTGTCGAGCACTTTTATAAACGCCCCGACCACAGAGGTTTTTCCGGTGCCCGCATATCCGTTGAGCACGAAGACTTGCCGTGGATTTGGTGAAAACACGAACGTTTCCATCGCCTCTAAAAGCAGCCTCTGGCTCGCGATGAGCTCAAACGGAAGCAACGCTGCCGCTTCTTCGGTGATCATATTTTTCCACGGTTCTGACATACGCTTCTGCTATACGGATATTTTCGATATGTAAAGTTACTTAAATTTGATTAATTTGATAACAATGTTTTGCAAAATTATTGTTAACTTTGCAGTTGAGAATATAAAAACCAACAACATATCTATAATTAATAGAAATATGAAGATTGAAAAAGTAATCGGTCGCGAGATTCTCGATTCTCGCGGTAATCCTACGGTAGAAGTAGACGTGATTCTTGAAAGCGGCGTTATGGGCCGTGCAGCTGTTCCCTCCGGTGCATCTACAGGTGAGAACGAAGCTCTTGAACTTCGTGATGGCGACAAGAGCCGTTACATGGGTAAAGGCGTTCAGAAAGCTGTTGCCAACGTTAACGGTCCTATCGCAGAAGCCCTTATCGGTCACAGCGCGCTTGACCAGATCGGCGTTGACCAGATAATGCTCGACCTTGACGGCACACCCACCAAGTCAAACCTCGGTGCAAACGCAATCCTTGGCGTTTCCCTCGCAGTTGCAAAGGCTGCCGCCAACTATCTTGACATGCCTCTCTATCGCTATATCGGCGGTTGCGACACATATGTTCTCCCTGTTCCCATGATGAACATCATCAATGGTGGCGCTCACTCTGACGCTCCCATCTGCTTCCAGGAGTTCATGATCCGTCCCGTCGGCGCATGCTGCTTCAAAGAGGGTATCCGCATGGGCACAGAGGTATTCCATAACCTCAAGAGCGTGCTCAAGGCACGCGGCCTCTCTACTGCAGTCGGTGACGAGGGTGGTTTCGCTCCCAAGCTCGAAGGCACAGAGGACGCTCTCAACGTAATCGTTGAAGCTATCAAGAAAGCAGGTTACGAACCCGGAAAGGACGTTACAATCGGTCTTGACTGCGCTTCTTCAGAGTTCTATCAGAACGGTGTATACGACTACACTCACCTTAAGAATGGCGCTGAGAAAGAGGTTAACGGCAAGAAGCTCACAAGTGCAGAGCAGGCTAAATATCTCGAAGAGCTTATCACAAAATATCCTATCGACTCTATCGAGGACGGTATGGACGAGAACGACTGGGAAGGCTGGAAGATTCTTACAGACCTTATCGGCGACCGTTGCCAGCTCGTAGGTGACGACTTCTTCGTAACCAACGTTAAATATCTTGAGAAAGGTATTGAAGAGGGTTGCGCAAACTCAATCCTCGTTAAGGTTAACCAGATCGGTTCACTCACAGAGACTCTCCGTGCAGTTCAGATGGCACAGCGTAACAACTACACAGCCGTCATCTCTCACCGTTCAGGCGAAACTGAGGACGCAACAATCGCCGACCTCGCAGTTGCGATGAACGCAGGTCAGATCAAGACCGGTTCAGCAAGCCGCTCCGACCGTATGGCCAAATACAACCAGCTCCTCCGCATCGAGGAAGAGCTCGGCGACCGCGCAGTCTACGGCTACAAGAAAATCGCCCGCAAATAATCCACAGAAAAGTTATAAACAGATAAAGAAACAGGGAGCGCCGGTGACGCTCCCTGTTCCTTTATCTGTTAAGGCACTCAGTTGATAAGATAGTAAATTTCCATTTATCATACTGAACACACCATTAATAAAGTAAGTAGGTAAGAAAAATTAAACGATATATGTAATTAAAGAAATCTTGCCCAATAAAACTTGTTCTTTTTGGCTGTTTTAGCCTTGTAATTCAGTCGTATATGCCTATATACTCCTTCATTACGCGGCATAAAACACCTCAAAAATAACTACGTTTTATTTGTGCATTAATTTTTCTTACCTACTTAATAAAGCGAATACTTAAAACTGAACGCCATAGTTAGTAGTTATGGGTGCGGATTTGCGGTTTTCCACTCAAACGCATAAATCTCTACAAGACGGTATATGGGACCTTTACGTTAATCAGCAATAAAAATAATTTATAAAAAGTGACAACCGATATGGCTGTCACTTTTAAAAGCTCCTTATTCTAAATATTATAATTTGAAACTTGTGTCATTTGATCATAACCTTCTTGGTTGTGCCATTGTTATAAATAACAATGTTGAAACCTTTAAATGGCTTGGAGCTGCTGTTGCCTTGTAAATTATAATAGACTACAGGTTTCACTTCGTCTTCATTAGGTGTGATAGCCTCTATTCCTGAACCTTCTGGTGTAGAGAATCTAACTTCTTCTCCATATTTGATTCCAGAGACAGTTTCTACAAAAGCGGTGCAAATGTAGTCGGTAGATGGTATGAGGTCTGAGACTGTGGCAGTGATTAATTGACCGTCTGCCAATACAATGCTTGAAGATTCGGTTTTTGAAACTAAACGGAATGATTTTTTTGATGATTCTGCCGGATAATATACAAATCCTTGAGATATAATATCATCGGTGCCACGTAGTACGTAGCCACGCATTGTAACAGAGTTGTAACTAACATTTTCAACGCCATAAGTATGAACGGTTGGTTCGAAATAGCTGAAATCGCTTGGGTCAAATGTTACCCAATCTCCGAAATAATATTTATCTTTCGAATCTTTGTAAAAAGCACGAACTTTATAATAAGAAGAGGTCTGTAAATTTTTAATATAGCCTTCCATTATACCGTTATGTACTGCGGCAAAGCCTTCATTAGATCGCAGTGACTCGGGGGCATCAAGTTTACGCCATTGAAATCCACCTCCTGTTTCATAGCTTGACAAATTTGTGTTTGCACATACAATAGATGCAGTTGGAGAGACATTTTTAGGTTGTAATGTTGATAGTTCCAATTTTTTAGTAATAACATTAGCGGAAGCATTTCTGAAATATTTGCCTTTTGAATCTTCAAGAGTTATCTCAGCCTTAAAAGAGTAATTTGTTTCTGGAGATAATCCGGATATAATGGCTTTACAACCTTCGAAAGTTTTGTCATCTCCTTTTATGTGAATAGTTTTAACAGGCGCATCCCCTTCTGGATAATCTACTGCCAGTGCAATGGTGGATGGTCCGACATCGGTAATTTTTAAGGATGCTTTGAAAACTTCTGCTTTTGGAGACCAGCTCCAGATATATGATTCTGGGAAATTCTCACGATTGGCAATAAGTAATATGGATTCTCTCGCTTCGCCCGGACGAAGCCCCTTTATTGTATACGGAAGATTTGCCAGTTTGTTTTCACCGGCATATAGATACCATTTCACGTGATTATTGTCAGGATAGCTCTCTTTAAATTTTAAACCTTTTACAATAACAGTTGTATGTGTTGCTTCGTAATCAAGTTCTAAAAGTTTGTTCAGATCGTAGGCGAAATAAAATTCATTTGCATTATATGTATTGTCATCTATTTTAAGAATAGCGGAGGCGTACATTGAGATTGGCAGAAGACCAGTGAATTCGACCTCGTATTTGCCAGGCGATACGATTATAGCTTTCGCAGTCTTATAAACATTTTCATAAGAATAATCTCCTAATTTTATTTCAATTTCAGAATTATTATCTGAGATTGCTTTGTCACAGGTAATGCCAATTTTAACAGAATAAGGGGTGAGTGAGATAATTTCTGTCTCGAACTGTTGAGGTGCCGATGTTTTGAAATAATCAGTTGCCACATGTTGGATGCCATTCTGTTCGTATGTAATGGTGATATTATAACCCGTTTCCGGGCAGAGTGTACCTATATTATAAAAGCCATCTGCATTTGGGTGAATAACCTTGTCTCCTATGCTTACGGATGTAACCGCAGCTTGATTTATGTCTTTGGAAAAAGCAAGACTGAATTTGGGGTTACGATAATCTGAATCAAGATTGTCAATCCAAACGGGGTATAGAGGGCTGACTTCTTGGCTACATTTTGCTTGGAGAGTAGTTATGTATCGACCAAGGCATTCGATTTTGCTATCGGAGGCTATTTGTGATAAAGATGAGGCCAAATTATTGGATATCTCACCCGATACATGTATTGTTCCGTGAAAATCTATAAATGCATCTGACGACCAAGCATCGACTTCTGGGGGAAGAATAAGGTTGTCGATACTGCACCCGGCAAATGCATAATTGAGAATCTTGTTGGGAGCCGGTAATGTGTAGCTTTCCCTATGTTTACCGGGGAATTGGACAATGTTGCCATCCTGTTTGGAGTACAATATACCGTCTATCTCAGTATAAGTGTTATGTTCTCCATCAAGCTTAAATCTTTCAAGATTATGCATTGCACCGAAATATGAATATCCATTGGTAGAAATGGTTTGATTAGGTTTAAGGGTGATTG
>CAJTZS010000012.1 GCA_910584055.1 uncultured Muribaculaceae bacterium
GAGCAAAGGACTGAAAATCCTTGTGTCCCCGGTTCGATTCCTGGTGGCACCACCAGAAACCAAAACGCTCAGAATTAGCAAGTTAGCAAGTTCTGAGCGTTAGTTTTTATTGCAAAACACCCCCTTGTCAGGGTTAAAAAAAAGACCCGACAGGTTGCAAATGGTAGGTAAAAGTAGCATCAAGTCGCAAAAAAAGTACAACAAAAGTACAACAAAAAGTACAACAAAAAATGTTGCGATTGCCTCCGAAAGCACTCCGGGCATTTTAAGCCCATGGCAAAAATCACATTAACACTGGACTCTCGTCCAAAGAAAGATGGCTCTCGTGCAGTCATTCTTGCGTTTACCCACAAGCGTTATCGCAAGCAGTCTAAAATCGGTATTTGTCTCCTTCCCGAACAGTGGGATGAAGGAACCGGCAAGATTACCCCTAAGCATCCCCAACACAAAACTCTTAATCTTAAATTAAAAAGCATTATTGCATCGGTAGAAGCAGTAATGGCTCGTTATGTAGGTTGGGATGTTGATGGAGATGTGATCTATGCTGAGATTGAGCAAACAATTTTTCCCAATAAGGTAGAGCAGAAAAAGATTGCCGAAGCTAAGGCTGCGGAAGAAGATGCAAAGACAATCGCAAAGGAAAAGTCTTTGACTGAAGTATTCAAACGTGTAACCTTATTGAAGAAGCCTTCAACCCGGCTGACCTACGAGCGCACTCAGAAACACGTTGAAGTTTTCGTGAGCGAGGGTCACAGTAATGTGCTAGACGAAATTAACAAGGCTTGGCTTACGGAATTTGACAACTACCTTGTTAGGACTAATCCATCTCCTAATGCTCGTGCTCTGCACATCCGAAACTTACGGGCTGTGTTCAATTTCGCTATCGATGAGGAACTGACGACAAACTATCCTTTCCGACGCTTTAAGATCAAGACGGTAAAGACTGCCAAGCGCAACCTCTCAGTAGCTGAGTTAAGGGAAATTTTCAACCACGAAGTTGAAGATTGGCAGGTTATATATCGTGATATGTTCAAATTGTCGTTCATGCTCATAGGCATAAACTTTGCAGATTTGCTAAATCTGACTAAAAGCAATATGCATAGAGGACGCATAGAGTTCCACCGCCACAAGACGGCTCGTCTGTACTCCATGAAAGTTGAGTCAGAAGCTTTGGAATTGATAAAGAAGTATGCCGGAACTGACCACCTACTCTTCATAATGGACGGTCGAAAGGATTACATGCAGTTTATCCGCCAGACCAACCACGCGTTAAAGAGCATAGGAACGAAGTCGGTAAAAGGTCGCGCGCCTCAAGGCGAAGCATTATTCCCTGACATCACGACATATTGGGCGCGTCACACTTGGGCAACAATCGCTCGCTCAATCGGAATATCGGTCGATGATATTGCGCTCTCACTCGGGCATGGTGACGGACACGACCTTACTCATATCTACATAGAAGACGATTTACGCAAGGTAGATGAAGCCAACCGTAAAGTCCTCGATTGGGTTCTCTATGGCAAGAAGGACGGTGTTGTAGTTGATCCGGCTTTCAAGAACACAGAAAAGCCTAAGCGTGGACGTCCTCGTAGGATTTCCTAATTCATAACCGGACAGAAGATGTATCGACACTTCGTTTCTAATCACACCTATACAGCGTCAAAATAAACTTACATAAGGGAACAGACCCAATTTCACCCTATTGAGCCGTGTCGGGCATTTGTCCGGCATGGCTTTTTTTTACTCCAAGAGGTCAAAATAATTGTCTGACCTGACCAAAAAGGACTCCAAGAAGCTTAAATGTCAACTTGACAGCATTCTTGACAAGACGCAGTGCGAGCTTGATTGTCAGCTTGACTATTTTGGCGGCAACCCATATCAATATAAGAAATGGCGAGAGTATCAAAAATATGACGATATTATAAGGGATAAACATAATCAGGTGTGTTAAATACTGATGGTTTCAAGGTCTTTTCTGTTAGTAAAGATAATAAAAAATCTTGACATATGCAAGTTTTAACACCCTTATTTTTAGGATATTAACCTATATTTTCAAGTATCAAAAGCTCAATGTTACCAAGTATCCAAAGTGCTATTTTTCTGGGTACTTGACTATCTTGATATTCAATGTTCCTTCTACTTCAAGCCAACGGCTATTCTTTCCCAAGAACTCAGGAATTTCAGTTATACTAACTGAAATTTCCATAGCCATAGGGCTGCGAAGACTCTTCTTCCGAGGTTATTTGGTATATAGATATTGGAGACACATTGACCGAATGTTCCAAGAAAACGAGGTGAAATTATCGGGTGTCCTGATGATTTCGGTAGCCAATAGCCAGGGACACTGATGTTCCGGAAACTCCGACTATTCGGATTGTGGGTCATATAATCTGACCTTCTGAGATACTCAGAAACTTGGGTTGCTCGGTATCTCGGTTGCTCAAAACCAGAGATGCTTGGTTAAGCTAACCAATTTTCCGAGAGTTTATAAGACTTAAATATTGGGGTTGCCCGGTATTTCGGTTACTTTATCCAGCGAAGTCCGGTCAGCCAATCCTATTATCCAAGAGTCCTAAAGACCGGGATATTCCGATAACGGGGTCATTGAAACCGAATGTCCGAGAAATTTTGTGTTGTGCATTTCTTCGCGGAGCACCTGACGGTGCTAACTTCGGTGTGAAAAAGGCTCAGGAGGACATCGAACTGCGTTGCAGGTTTTGTCAAGCAAGTTGTACTTTTGTCATTACAAAAGTGACTTGCCGACCCTGCGTGTCGGGGCGATTCCATCGCTGTTTCGCCTTGCGAAAGAGTATCCGGGAGCCTTGCAAACCCAAATATCTCAGTCATATGAACCCAAGAACCAAGTATTTTCAGTTAAGGCTCACACAGGAGGAGTACGATTTCCTCAAAGAAAAATCTAAGGACTATTCGTCTGTAAGTCACTACATTCGCTCCGCTATTAAGGAATATTCCGACATCAACGCGAAACAAAAGCTCCAGTTACTCAACGACCTCGGTTTGTTTTACCGGAAGTTTCAGGATGAATTGTCCTGGGCCGGTGGAAACCTGAATCAATCGGTCAAGAGAGCCAACGAGCTCTCGGTTGCCGGGTTGCTCTCGGCAACCTATATATCGGAAGTCCTGAAGCCTTCTATAGACAGCACTCGGAAGACCTTGGAATCCATAAAACGGGAACTCCTAAACGTCACGAAAAAAGCTATCAAGTGATCCAGGTATCCCGCTTTCGGAATAACTTGGTTTATCTATCTCCAATATTTTGATAACTCAGTTAAGAACATCCATCAACTCAGAGTCCCCGGTCAGAGCAACCGAAGTATCTTGGTTTATCCAACCGAAGTGTATTGATTTGTCTGACCGATGGCTCCGGGTCAATCAAACCTACCAACCAAAGTATGATAGCAACCATATTGCCCGGCAGCTCGAACTTCCACGCTGTCGGTTACAATGAACGGAAAGTCTCGAAAGGTGTAGCCCGGCTTATCGAGATCCTGAATTTCGGATTCACCGGGACTCTCGGTCGGCCGACACCCGAAGAACTGAGAGACCATCTCATAAACTATAGTGCAAGCAACGGCAGGATAAAGAAAGCCCAGTTCCATGTCGCCATTTCCTGCAAAGGGCATGAGATGACGGAGGAGGAGCTTCTTGATTTCGCACACCAATATCTGAAAGAGATGGGATATATGGAACCCGGTCAACCGATACTTGTCTATTCACATTATGACACCGAGAATACTCACTTGCATATAGTAACATCACGTATTGATCCTAATGGAAAGAAGATAGACCATAACAATGAACGCCGGCGTTCTCAGGAGGCGATAGCCAAAATCCTCGGTCAAGATAATAAGAATCAAGTCAAGATAGATTTCGAGAAAGCCACGCAATACACATTCAATTCATTCGCCCAGTTCAAGGCGGTTATGTCCACAATGGGATATGAGGTGTATCAGAAAGATGACACCGCTTTTATCAAGAAAGGAGGCAAAGTCAGGATGAAAGTTCCGCTTGCGGATTTCAATGACCTATATAAATATGGAGCGACTGACCGTGCAAGGGCGCGGCAGCTTCGCTCTATCCTTAAAAAATACCGTGACACCTGCGCTGACAAGGAGGAACTGAAGAAAGAGATGAAAGCCAAGTTCGGTGTCGATATAATTTTCTTCGGCAAAAAGGACAAGCCGTATGGGTACATCCTTGTTGACCACTCGACTAAATCCGTCTTTCATGGAGCGAGGGTACTCGCAGTAGATGAGCTTATTGATTTCTCAACGCCACAGGAACGTTTCGACCGCATAGAGGCTTTCATTGACAATCTCTTTACTATCAATCCCAAGATTACTCAGGGAGAAATCTTCGACAAGCTGCGCCGTCAGGGTGCATATATAAAGAAAGGTGTGATATACTTCAACGGCCAGACAAGACCGTTGAAACAGTTTATGGTGGACGCCCTTGAAAGGAACAACCGCATTGAGTGGGTCGAGAAATTCCACCCTGTGACAGATGCCGAAAGGGATTTGCTATGTAAACTTGGAAAAGGCACACAGTCGGATCTTGTTTCCCTATCCTCAAGCAGGAACAGTGACTATGCCAACTCTCTTTCGAGATTACAGGATATATTCAATGACCCCAACATTTCTGATGTCAGGACGGGAATCCGCAATGATGGATTCATCATCAAGACCGATGGGGATAATACGTTCGCCATTGATTTCCAGAGGCACGTCATCATCAACCTCACGGACGAAGGCTTTGACCTGTCCCGTCTGCAACGTCAGCCACAATCTCAAAAGACAAAGAAACAGCAGAAGCAAAAGCAATCCCCATTGCCGGGAATACGCAAGCTGCGTGATGCAGGTGCCGGTCATGGTGAAAACCGTGAGTGGGAGGTCGGCTACAAGGGCAACTATGACAGGATTGATGACGCTTCATCATTGAAACGATAACGTCAGGAACTTTTTATCGTCACTATTTCGGGTATGACAAACCGAAATACCTCAGATATTTATACCATGAAACCCCGGTTTAACCAACCGAGGTGAAATAAGTGTTGTGCATTTCGGTTCATGGGTCGTGCCTTTGATAATTTTGCAAAGGATTTTCAAAAACAGAGTATAATAATGATGCAGACACCGGTCATAGTGACTTTCGCCAACCAGAAAGGGGGCGTCGGAAAGACGACGCTCTGCGTCACCTTTGCCAACTATCTTGTGACAAAGGGTGTCCGTGTCGTTATTGTAGACTGTGACTTCCAACACTCGATCCTCAAATGCCGTAGAAGCGACCTCCGTAAGTATGGAATTGGCACCGTTCCCTACGATGTCATTGAGAAAGAAGCTACAGACCGTGATGAGATGACCAGACTTATGGAGACCCTTCACAATGAGCCGAGCATTGAGGTGGCTCTTGTGGATTCTCCCGGAAGCCTGAAAGCACCCGGACTTGTGCCTCTTTTCGTAAACTCCGACATTATTGTTATTCCATTCCATTATGACCTCGTTACCGTTCCGTCCACCGCGAGTTTCATAATGTTTCTTGACAGATTGAGACAGGCAATGGCCGGGGGCATGAAGTCAAGGCTTTTCATGATACCGAACATGAGTGACGGACGTGTTGGCAAAAGAGCCGAACTTCTTATCTGGGAGAAGTCGAGGGAGACATTCTCGACATACGGTGAAGTGACTCCTAAATTATCCAAGAGAGCCGACATGGAGCGTTTCAGCACCATCGCCGCACTTGATATGCAGACAGAGATAGTGAGACCGGTGTATGACAAGATCTATTATGCTATGTTTGACACTCTCGATCCGCTAAGGCAACATTCCCTCAGAGGCATACAGCTTGTGGAGAATCTGGAGCCTAAGAAAAAGAAGCCCAAGATAGACAAGCCTCCTGAAGAGAAAGAAGAATCAAAGGAAGAAACAACTGTAACTACAGACAATTCGGAAACTGAAGTTTCTCAAAATTCTACCGAGAATATTGAAGAAACCAATCCAACCGAACCGGCTGAACAAATAGAACCAACCGAAAATAAATAACCATCCAACTGCAATTGTCATAAATGAAAAAAGAAATTCCTGAAATAGATTCTCTGCTCGAAGGCATCAATGACCCCGATGCAGAGTTGAATCCTACATCTCCCATTGAGAAAGAACCGTCTAAAGAGGATATGCAGCATGAGGACAATCCCCCGATTGAATCTCAGATTGAAATCCCATCAGATCCTTTGCCTGAATCTACCGAAGCAAACAACTATGCCCAACCTGTTGCGGTGGAAAGCACCGAAAAGTATTGGAATGACTTTATGGGCTTCCTTTCTTCCTCTGGCCAGCGTATTGAGAAAGATGACCGGCTCGTGTGCAAGCTCGACCGTGACCTTGCAGACTCGCTTGATGACTGCGACATCGGCAACCGCTGTCGGTCTGACCTTGTGAACGCCATCATAAGGGCTTTCTTCGGAACATTCCTCCCAAGACTCATACAATACAAGAGAGAGAAACGATCACTTTTACAGAACTATATCCCCGTATGATATGAGAAGGAAGATAAGATGGACAGACGATATGATAGAGACATTGGTGACTCTCTATCCTGTCGAGACCACACCTCATACGGCTTCCGTACTCGGTGTAAGCGAGAAGACTGTAAAGAACAAGGCAAAGGAACTGGGCATCGAGAAATATGCCAAGTCCGAGTGGCTTGAACGCGCAGACTACATCCGAAATCATTTCGATACAAAATCATTCTCCGAGTTAGGCAAAGACCTTGGCATCTCCAAGAACACCGTGAGCCGTATCGCCGGGCAGATCGGACTGCGACGTACCGAGAAGGAGATTTGCAATGTCAAGTCACGAGTGCGTACAGAGCTTGTCAAGCGTGAGAAGCGGCGCATGATATTCGGTCTGGACCCGATATCCAAAATCAAGGTTGTCACAAACCGTCCCCGTATAAAGCTACGAGCATGGCTGAAAGCCAAAGGCTATGTCGTGGGAGAAAAGAAGAATGTGATGTATTATCCTGCCGACATAATAAGGTGTCACAATCAGGAGAGCCGTGGCTCTGAATTAGGTCTGCGGTTCCTGCCACTTCCAATTGAAGATGAATTATTATTAACAACAGCAATCTGATAACAATGTACGGACAAATAATCTCATTTCTATTCGTTATACTCATCATATATTATGTCGTGATGATTTTCCTTGACCTCCGGAAAGCAAAGGCAGCCAAAGCTGCCGAACTGGAAAAGAACAGTGAGGAGGAGATCGACATATCGGACGAGGCAAACACTTTCAAGCCGGTTCTCATTACCCGTGATGATCCTAACAAGACTCCCATCCAGGAAACTACAGAAAATCCCGAAGATTCTTTCGAGGATAAGAAGAAAATTCCGGAAAAGACAGAAGCCAATGAAATTACGGCCACCGATAAAGAGACGGAGGCAAGCGTAGGTAGTACAACTCCAAATGACACTACCCAATCGTCTCAAAAAACAATATCTAAGGATAAAGAGCCAACTGAGAAGTCAGATTCTTCAAAAGAGAATGAAGAAAAGGAGGCTCAACAGCCACTTCCTCAAGACAAACCCTTCCGTCGGGAGGGCTATCGTGAGGCAGCAATGACCGGATTCCTCGTTGCCGATGATATACTTGATTATGTTGACCGTTTCACCGAGACCGGAACCGGTCCACTGGCTCAAGTGATACTCCAATGCCATAGCGCACATTTCTAAAATATAGATATTTTTTCACTGACTATATTGAATGTATCTTCCATATTTATCTTTCAGTAACCTCAGATCTTAATCCGAATCTCTGAAAGACACACCGATTCTTTAGCGACATCTGTTCCTTTAGCGACATCTGTTCCTTTGGCGATTTTGAACCTTCAACATCTATTTCAAAATGCAGAAAATCAAGAACAAATGTCTGCGTGCCGTGTCACGCATCAAAAACTCAGCCTTCGTGCAGAGGGCGACTCTCGCTATTGTGGCAATCACAGTGGCAACAGGAAACGCTATGGCGGCCAGCAAGGGTGCCGCTGGCTTCACAAAAGCGACCCAGGAGGTAAGCTCCTATCAGACACCGGTTTCCAACCTGATGAAAGCGATAGCCGCTGTCATCGTCCTTGTCGGCGCCTTCAACGTCTATTTCAAGATGCAGAACGGTGATCAGGACGTGAAAAAGACTATCATGCTGACAATTGGCGGCTGTATCGCCTTCATCGCGCTGAGTGAGGCTCTCCCTCTTTTCTTCAACTAAACCGCACAAAAACAGACTTACATGGCGATGGAAAATGACGGCTATCCGGTTTTCAAGGGGTTACAGAAACCTCTGGAGTTCATGGGCATTCGAGGACGGTTCCTGACACTTGCAGCAGGTGCAATCGGTGTCTCCTTCGTGGGCTTTATCGTGTTCTCAATCGCACTGGGCAAGCTCGCAGGCTTCATCGCCATGCTTGTTCTGGCAGTTGCCGGACTCGTGACTATCTATGTCAAACAGAGCGGTGGGCTTCACAACAAGAAGCACCATCGTGGTATATTCATCTACAACAATCTTTTCAAACGCTGAGACATGGCAAAACCGCTGAAGAAAATATTTGACGGACTCTATGCGCAACTGGAGGAGACTGACGGCAATGTTGTCCTGTTCTCTGCCAAGGGTGAGCCGTCTGTCATTTTCGAGATGACAAATCCGGTACAGCAGCTATGCACCGATGCCGAGCAGTACACCTTGTTTCAGGACGTGCTTGCCAACATTATTCAGACTCTTGGCGAGGGATATGCCTTGCAGAAGCAGGATATACTCTGCCGCCAGTTCTACCGACACGATGTGCCGGAGGATGCGGAGTTCCTGACCCGAAGTTATTTCCGCTACTTTGAGGGAAGGGAGTTTACCGAGATTCGCACATTCCTTATCATAACTCAGGAGGCTCAGAGAAGCCAGTTCGTCCAGTACAATCCCAAGACATGGCTGGATTTTCACTCAAAGGTCTCAAAGGTGAATGACATTCTTACAGAGAAAGGTATTCGCCATAGGAAACTCTCCAAGCCGGAGGTCAACGAATACTGCCACCGGTTCATGGCTTTTCAATTCCGTCACGGCTCTTTCTCGATGACCAACTTCAAGGCTTCAGACGAGTATCTGAAAATCGGTGACCGGGTGGTTCGCTCTTATCCCCTTGTGGATATTGACGAGATAAACCTCCCTTCGGTTGTGAAGCCCTTTACTGAAATGAGTGTCAACGGCTATCCTATAGCCACTGACCTTCTTTCTTTCCTGACAAGTGTGCCTTTTGCCGATTGTGTCGTTTTCAACCAGGTTGTCCAGATACCAAACCAGCGCAAGCTGCTCCGAAAACTTCAGGGCAAAGCCAAACGTCACGGTTCTATGCCGGACCCGAGCAACAAGATAGCAAAGGCAGACATCGAGGAAGTGCTCAACCGCCTTGCAGTGGATTCCAGCCTTCTTGTGAACACAAATTTCAATATACTTGTGAGCTGTCCTGCCAATAAGGTCACTCCCGTAACCTCTTATCTGGAGACCAAGCTATATGAGTGCGGCATTATGCCGTCTCGTTCAGCTTACAACCAACTGGAATTATTCATAGACTCATTTCCGGGGAACGCCTATGCTTTCAATCCCGACTATGATCTATTCCTCACTCTCTCGGAAGCTGCTCTTTGTTTCTTCTTCAAGGAGCATCTGAAGGAATCTGAGGTCACACCTCTCACTACTTTCTATACGGATCGCCAAGGTCTTCCCGTGTGTATCGACATCACCGGCAAGGAAGGACGTAACAAGCTGACTGACAACGCAAATTTCTTTTGTATCGGTCCAAGCGGAAGTGGCAAATCATTCCACATGAATAGCGTAGTCAGGCAGTTACTTGAACAGAATACTGACGTTGTTATGGTCGATACCGGTGACTCATACGAGGGTATCTGCGGCTATTTTGGTGGCACCTACATCAGTTACTCAAAAGAGAAGCCTATCTCGATGAATCCTTTTAAGGTGACACGCGAGGAGTATGACCTTAACTTCGGTGAGAAGAAGAACTTCCTCAAATCTCTGATATTCCTGATTTTCAAGGGTAACGAGCTTCCCTCAAAGATTGAGGATATGATTGTAAACCAGACTATCGTGGAATATTACGATGCCTATTTCCATCCGTTTGAGAAATTCTCGGACACTGAACGAGAGAATCTGCGTCAGGAACTTCTTGTAGCATACAAGATGGAAGATGATTATGAGGCTTACGCCCACGATATGGAGGACATCGAGGAACAGATCAACCATGAGCCTCCAAAACTGGAGCGTCATGCGCTTATACTTCCTTCCGAAGAAAGGCGTAACCGCATACTCCGTCAGTGCCGGACATTCCGGGCTATGCTGACCGACGGTGCCGCTACCCCTGCCGAGAAAGAGAAAGCCGCCCGACAGCTTGAACGCTATAAGAAAGAGCTGCATGAGAACTCAATGCTTATCAAGATTGACAAGCAGATTGACCATATGGAGGAACAGAAACGTCGCCTCAAAGTCAATGAGCTGTCATTCAACAGCTACTATGAGTTTGCTCTTGAACGGATACCCCAGATCACCTCTCTTGAAAAGGTGCATTTCGACATCAGGGACTTCGCTGCTATCCTCAAACAGTTCTACCGAGGTGGTGAGCTGGAGATGACCCTTAACTCTGACCTTGACATCAATCTATTTGATGAGAAGTTCATTGTCTTTGAAATTGACAAAATCAAAGATGACCCGGTTCTCTTCCCTATAGTCGTCTTGATCATCATGGACGTATTCTTACAGAAAATGCGTATCAAGAAAGGACGCAAGGCTCTGATTATAGAGGAGGCTTGGAAAGCGATTGCTTCACCGACTATGGCAGAATATATAAAGTATCTGTATAAGACAGTCAGAAAGTTTCATGGCATTGCCGGGGTTGTTACGCAAGAGTTGAATGACGTGATTGATTCACCGATTGTAAAGGAGGCTATCATCAACAATTCCGATGTCAAGATTCTACTTGACCAAACCAAATTCAAGGACAGGTACGAGGACATTGCCGCTATTCTCGGTCTCACCCCGATTCAGCGGCAGCAGATTTTCACCATCAACTCGCTCAATAACCACGACAACCGCAACTATTTCAAGGAGGTATGGATATGCCGGGGACAGAACTCTGATGTGTATGGGGTCGAGGAACCGCCTGAGTGTTACTGGGCTTATACGACGGAGAGAGCCGAGAAGGAGGCATTGAAAATTTACCTCCGTCATTATGGCTCTATGCAGGACGCCATAACACATATCGAGATCGACCGCAAGAAAGCCGGTATCGGCAAGTATCTTGATTTCGCGGTCAAGATAAATCAGAAACAGAAAGTAATGGAACTATGGTAAAGGTAATTCATAATGCACAATGCATAATTCATAATTGGATTATCTTATTGATAATCTGCTGTCCTATTGTAGTACACGCGCAGTACCGTGTCGTAATGGACCCATACTGCATCAAGGCTGTCAGCACCAATATGGCGACACAGAAGGCTATCGAGGACGAGCATAACAAGCGTCTCGACTCAATATCCTCAAAGCAGAACAAGCTGGAGCAGTACACTGTGAGCATGGCCACCATCAAGGAACTCTACAAAGTCACTATGGAAAATGTGACCGGCTTCGGCACCGAGAGCAAGTATTATATTGAGATTGGCACTTGTGCAATTGACATAATCAAGGATGTCCCTGAGCTTGTCAAGGTTGTGAATAAGGCTAAGTTCGCAAACAAGGTTCTTTGCCTAAATGAACTTGCCAATGTGGTGACTCAGACCCAGCAGCTTGTGGCTGACTTCGTGAATATCGTCAACAACTCCAAGGTGGAAAATCCACTCAAAGGACAGGCTACGGCAGAGAAGAAATCAGATGGCTACAACCTACTTGACCGTTATGAGCGTCTGACTCTCGCTAACCGTATCTATTCTGACCTTATGGGCATTCGCTACAAGATTCAGGGAATGATGGCTATTGCACAATACGCCACAATGAATGACCTGTTCTTTGCTATTGATCCGGAGGGTTGGGCAAACGTGATGGTGATGAAGAATCAGGTGAACGGATTGGTTCTGTCTTGGAACGGTCTTGTGCCAGCCCAGCGGGAAAGTGTAAAGCTTGATCCGGATGTTTGTATTGACCTTTTCAAGTGGGGACAGTAATCAATGCACAATTCATAAAGCACAATGGATAATCTAAAGAAAACCATCCTGTCTTTGATTTGCGGATTGCTTGTATTCACTCAGTCAGTCAACGCTTTCGACTTGCCGAAAGACCTCCCGACTTTTGAGGCTCTTATGGCTCTCCACAAATGCGTGAAGAAGGACGAGGACGCTGCTTTACAGCGTGTGGCAACGAGTTTCGGAGAACAGTCTATAGTCACAAAAGGGGCTAAGAAGTTCAACGATGTCCGCACTACTCTCGATACCAAACTCAACAATGCCTACTCCTATGTGGTACTTGCCGGGGCTATCTCTTCAACTGCAAATTCACTTTACCTTCTCACTAAGGAATATGCTGACTTTACTGAGAATACATATCAGAATGTATTGAAGAAACCTTTTGTGGCGTGGTATTTCACGGAAGCGAATGTGGCTGTCGCAAGGGAAATCAAGCATTGCTACACTCTTTATGCCTCAGTCGCTGCATCCGGACTCAATGTGATGAAAGCTTCAATGGACGAGAAACTTAATCTCGTGATGACGCTGAAAACCTCGATTGACCGGGCAAGATATATCATCGACAATGCGAACCTGTATTGCTATATGATTACCGAATGTAGCTGGAAGCCTGACTACATCTGGGAAATCCTCACTTCGGAAGTTAAGGATGAGATTGTGAAAATTGTAATCAACAACTGGAACAAAGGATATGATAACTAAAAAAATAACACTGGCTCTTGTCGCTACCACACTCCTTTCAGCATCGTTTTCGATGTCAGCTAAGGTTCCTTCTATCCACGATGACCAGAAGGAAAAACAATGGACTTCAATGGAGAACGGACCTTGGGATTTTGCCCCGGACTGGTATTATTACTTTCTCCACAAAAATTATTCCGGAGCCGAGATGTATTGGAAATGGGCTGGCTTTAAGTCCGGCTACCATGTCCGGTTCAAGGAGGAGAAATCCAATGTCAAGCGCATTATGCCCGTCCGGGTGACTGCCGAGGAAACGCAGCGGCAGAAACTATCTCAGGTCGAGAATGAACGTGCCTATGTCGAGGAGCTGTATAAGGAGGAACTTCTCCGTGAGGCTGACCGCACTGTGGATCTGACATATTCATCTTACAAGGATGAGTTCAACCGTATGCAGGACTGCATATCAGACGGGCTTCTCTACTGCCTTCACAAGAGCGACGGAAAGCTACAGTATCAGGTCAATGAGATTTCACGTGTGAACGAGGTGCTTTGTGCCGATATTGAGTATATCCACAAGACAGGCGTGGGATATGAGCTTGAAAATGCAAAGCGCCAGCAGGCATACGAGGATGCGAAGAAACGTATGGGTGATCTTGTTAGCCGGACGGCAAGGCTTTGTGCCGTGGCTGCAACCCACTACTGATTACCATACTGACAATCAACTACTATCTTACAAATAAATCAACCGCTAACTTACAATCTTTTTCAGACAATGACTTTATTAAGCATACTCTGCACTATGGGTCTCCCCGCTATCGACGAGAGCCTTGACAAGCTGCTCGTGGCGATGGAGACCTTCCCAAATGTCGCGGTGCTTGGCGATGCCGTTGGACTTGCCCGGATTATCGGTCTTTGCCTTGCCCTCTGTGTCGGCTCCTACGAGTGCTGGATGATGATGCTCGGACGGCGAGGTATGGACGTGATGAAGCTGCTCCGTATAATAGGTATCTCAATCTGTATATCTTCTTCCTCTTGGATCTGTTCTGCTTTGCAGACTCCCGGAAAGGGCCTGGAGGCTGCTACAAAGGCTATGGCTCAGGCGAAGAACAAGGAGGTTGCCGCCTTTGAGCTTAAGGTTGCGGAGAAACAGGGTGAATATCTTGACAGGTTACGAGCCGTGCAGGACTCCATTGCAACCGCTCAGCAGGTTGCCTCTATCGGTGAGGATGCAAACTGGTGGGACAAACTCATATATAATGTAGAGAATTTGGGCAATACAATCAATAACTATGCCCAACGTGCGGCTGTGGCTGCCGAGACAAAGGTCAGCGAATGGATCAACGATGTCATACGCTTTGTCGGTGAGCTTGTGTTCCAGATGTCCTATTACGGAATACTTGTGGCTCAGAGGATATTCCTTGCCATTATGATGATATTCTGTCCGATAATGTTTGCTCTCTCCCTTGCTCCGCCGTGGAACTCAGCGTGGAGCCAGTGGATGTCAAAGTACCTTTCCTTGACGCTATGGGGCTTCGTGACTTATATGTGCCTCTACTACATTGACTTTATTCTCCTATACAATCTTCAGCAGGATATGACCGCATACCAGCATCTTCTCTCAGGCTCGGTAAACTCATGGTCTCAGATTGGCGCACTCGGCCTTCAGGGAATCGGCTCTAACTGTATGTACGCTATGGGTATGCTTGTAGGTGCCTATATCGTCCGCTTTGTGCCTGAAGTTTCTTCTTGGCTTATCCCCGGCGGTGTGAGCAGTGGAGCGGCTGCCCCGGCAGGAGCATTCGCTATGGGTGTGGCTCAGACTGGTGCCTCGGTTGCCACCGCCCCTGTCAAGGCTGTAGGAAAAGCTGTAATCTAATTCAAAAAATATATGCTTATTCAATCTTTAGCACAGAAGACGAGACTCGCAATGATGACGGTGCTTGCTGCCATTGGTGGCTGCGCCCTCATCTGCGGGTTCACCGTCTGGCGCTGCCTCTCGCTGGTCAGTGAGGAACGGCAGCAGATCTATGTCCTTGACGGAGATATTCCCTTTCTTGCAGACCGGGCCCGTCTGGAGGCAAACTTTCTTATGGAAGCCCGCGCTCATATCCAGCTCTTCCACCAGTATTTCTTTAACTTACCGCCTGATAATGACTATATCAAGTGGACTGTCGGAAAGGCTATGTATATGGCGGACGGAACGGCTCTCAAACAGAAGCAGGCCCTTGACGAGAACGGCTTTTATTCCGATATCATATCATCATCGGCAGTTTGCACGATTATGTGTGACTCAATCAACTTTGACGAGCATGAGCGTAAGTTCACATACTATGGCACACAGCTAATCAAGCGACGCACACGTGACCTTAAACGCTCTATGGTGACTACGGGATATATCGAGACGGTACCGCGTACCCAGAATAATCCTCACGGATTGATGATCACAGGTTGGCGCACTATCGAGAACAAGGACCTTGACTATTAAATCGACCGCTATGAAAAGTCTTAAGAAAACAATCGCTGACAGCCGTCTGAGAACTTCAAATCAGATCAGGTCTTGGCTTCAACCAAAAGTTGGTGCCATTGGTAAACGCTATCGACTGGGTGCAAGAATCCGTATAGCAAACAGTTGGGCTACCAGGCATCCCAAACGGACTTTCGGGTATGTGGTGGGTACGTTGCTGATGGTGCTAGTGTGTGATGTGATGGTGACCGGCATGAGGGCCGAGATGAAGGAGCCTGATGTGAATATGATTGCCAATGTGGAGCCTGTGTTCAACGGATTCCGTACAATTCAGGCAAACAAGAACACTCACCGCAGGACTGTCCTTGAAATGGCTACCAAAGGTCATGCTATCAAGCATGAGCTTGACTCCATGATCGCCATTCCCCATAAATCTCATGCCGATTCAATCGGTATAATAAGACGTTATGGCTCTCTTGAAAATATTGTAAAATCTCTAAAACAGAATGATAATGACTAAGATCAATTTCAAACAGCCGAAGTACATATTCCCGGTGGTCATATTCGTGCCGCTCTGTGCCCTGGTGTACTTCGTGATGCAGACTTTTGGAGGCAGCGGCGAGGATGAGAAGAAGGTTGCAACTGACCGTATCAACATGGAGCTTCCACAGGCAAATGCGGAGGAAGCCGGGGACAAGCTTTTCGAGATGTCACGACGTTTCGGTGACGAGGATGCCTTCACTGCTGTAAGCAAGCTGGGTGAGGAAGTGACGGAGGATGAGTATCTTGAACATGGATATTCAGAGGATGAACTTAACCGCATCGACGCGGCCGAGGCTGAACGCCTCCGTCAGCAACAGGAACTGGAGGAACTGGAACGCTCCCTTGCGGAGTCTCGCCGGCATATAAATTCCTATTCTTACGGTGGTGCCAATGACTTCTCCAACTCATACGGCAATGATCCGCGTGGTGAGTATGCACGGGAGATGGAGGAGATTCAGCGTCGCAGTTATGAAAGGCAGAAGGCTATCGAGGCAGGTCTTGGTATAGGGCAGCCTTCTCGGGAGGAAGTCGCTCAGAAGCAAAGGGCAGACTCTATCGCCAAGGCAAAGGAGATCGAGCGTGAGAAGAACCGGCCTATGCTTGTGCTGAAATCGCAGAATACAAATGCAGACAAGTTCAACACAGTCGGAAACGATGTCTTGGCTGATGACTCCCCACTTATCAGGGCTATGATAGACCAGACTACTAAGGCACACGAGGGAACACGATTACGTTTCAAGTTGCTTGATGATGTCACTATCCGGGATGTCAAGCTGAGAAAAGGCACTTACCTCTATGGTACGGTGGCTGGTTTCGGTCAGCAACGTGTAAAGGCTACAATCACAAGCATACTTGTCGGCAGCCGTTTCCTGAAAGTCAACCTCTCGGTCTATGATAACGACGGCATGGAGGGTTTCTATGTTCCTGAATCCGCTTTCAGGGATTTTATGAAGGATGCAGGTTCAAGCACTGTCCAACAGAATATCAGTTTTGAGTCTGAGAACGGCTATGGTTCCGGCATATCGGGCGAGGCAATTGCTCTACAGGCGTTGCAGAATATGTATAACTCCGCTACTTCGGCTCTATCTGCCAACATCCGCAAGAATAAGGCGAAAATAAAGTATAACACAATAGTTTATCTCATCAATTCCGACGAGGCGAGATAATGGATAAATAGGTAAACTATATTACAAATAAGTAAACGGACAAATAATCTAACTTACAAATCTGATAACTTACAATTAAACTTTCAATACAGTATGAAATCGAAGATACTTTTGGCTGCCCTGTGTGCCGTAGGCATTGCCGGGAGCGCGACCGCTAAGGAGAAGATCTATGTCAACAGTGAGGTTACTACCCACATCGTCATGCCGGAGAACATCAAGATGGTGGATATATCTACCACCAAGCTCATCGGAAACCAGTGCGCTGACAATATCGTGCGTGTGAAGCCGTATATCGAGACTGACCCCGATGCTCCAGCCACCGATTACTGCGAGGGCGAGCTTCTGGCAACCCTTACTCTCATAGGTGAGCGGCACATGGCTCAGTATGATATCATCTTTACCGCTATCCCACGTCTGGCCGCCTCAATCCATCATGTCCCTTACCGTGACACTGAGTCTTACGTCAATCCTGATGTGTCGATGCCTGAGTCTGAGATGGCACGTTACGCATGGGCTGTATATGGCAGCAACCGCAAGTTCAATCAGATTGTCTCCAACGCTCACGGCATGAAGGCAGTTGTGAACAACATCTATTCCATCGGTGACTATTTCTTCATCGACTACTCACTGAAGAACAAGACAAAGATTGCATACGACATTGCGGAGCTTCGTGTGAAGCTGACTGACAAGAAGGAGGTCAAGGCAACCAATTCTCAGACCATTGAGCTGACACCTGCCTTCTCACTCAATCTGACCAAGAAGTTCAAGAAAAACTACCGAAATGTGCTGGTGATACCCAAGCTTACTTTCCCCGATGAGAAGGTGCTTCGTCTTGAGATCTCGGAGAACCAGATAAGCGGACGTGTCATCACGCTCACTATCGAGTATGAGGATATCCTCAATGCCGACGGCTTTGACGCCGACATCCTGAAGAAATTACCCTATCAGTATCACCTCCATCTATACAAGTAAGCCATGAAGAAGTTTCTTATCGCATTGGTATGTGCCGTTGTGACACTTGGCGCGTCTGCACAGGGAAAACTGACCGTCAATGCCGGTTTCCTTTTCCCTTCAACTCTCAATGCCACCGTCGGCTATGAGCATTCATTATCATACGGCAAAGCTGTGGAGCTTTTCGGTGAGATGGGCAACCATTGGAAATCCGGAGAGGGTCAGTTCTGGAAAGGCTACTACTGGGACGGCGGTATTCTCTATAAGCATCGTCTCGCCCGATACAAGAACGGTATGCTCCGCTTCCGTTTCGGTCCTGAGTTCGGAGCAGTAGAGCGCAAGTTCTTCCTCGGTATCGAGGGAGGGTTTGAATACAACTACGTCTTTCAGAACGGATGGGAGTTTTCTTTGATACAGAAGAATAATGTCAATTTCATTCACGGAGATACTTTCCGTAACGGTCTTATTATCGGTCTTAAAATTCCATTCTAACAATTATATCACTTATGAAAACAAATAACTATAAACTGTTTTCTGCTCATACACTGGAAGTCCTACACTTCCTATTGAGGGAAACCTTGTCTACTATGGCCGCCCAATATCCAAATTTGGCATTGCCGAAAGATGCAGATCCAACGTCATACAACAACGCCATTCAGGTCTTGCGAAATGAGTTTATGCAGTTGCTCGAAGCAATGGAAGAAAGAGGAATACATCCTATTCCACCGGGTAGGACTCCTAAAAATCAGCAGGAACCTGTCATGCCTCCCTCGGAATACCATTTCTAAAAAACTATAGTTATGGCTTTTGAGGAAACCAAGGAACAGCAGCAGATGTATAACTACTTCCGTAGCTGCATCTACATCTTCCTGATAATCGAGATTGTGATGAATCTGCCTATTACGGCAGACAACAAGATAACCCAGTTCATTCTTGATCTCTTTGCCCGATTCAAGGTATTCAACTCCGTTGCCGGTTGTAAGATATGTGAGCTTATCTGCATCTTGGTTGTCTGCATTGGCACCAAGGCGAAAAAGGCATTGAAGTTCAATCTGAAGACTATGGTGATATACCCGGCTTGCACGGGTATATTGCTTGTAGGACTCTGTTTCATTTTCTACAATATGTCATGGGGAATGAGCTGGATGGGCTTTCCTGCCAACCGCATTCTGTACGCTATATGCTCGATTGTGGGTACGATGCTCTTTCATCAAGGTCTTGACGGCATTGCCAAATATTATAACCACAAAGTCGGTGAAGATCGTTTCAACTTCGAGAACGAATCGTTTGAGCAATCTGAGAAGAAAATTGACACTCCTTATTCAGTCAACATTCCGATGCTGTATTATTGGAAACGCCGTCTGCATAACGGTTTTATAAATATCGGGAATCCCTTTAGAGGTACAATCGTACTGGGAACACCGGGGTCAGGTAAGTCATTCGGCATCATTGATCCTTTCATACGCCAGCACTCTGCAAAGGGGTTTGCTATGATGGTATATGACTATAAGTTCCCTACACTTGCCAAGACACTTTTCTATCAATTCTGCAAGAATCGTAAGAAAGGTAAGTTGCCGGATAACTGTGGTTTCCGCATTGTGAACTTCACTGATGTTGAGTATTCTAACCGTATCAATCCTATTCAGAGAAAGTATATCCCTGACCTTGCGGCAGCTTCGGAGACTGCGGCTACATTGCTTGCCTCCCTTAATAAAGGAGGTGGAGAGAAGAAAGGCGGCTCGGAGGCTTTCTTCACCAATTCGGCTGAGAACTTCCTCGCTGCTATCATCTATTTCTTCGTGAATTTCAGACCAACCGGATTCAAGGACGGAAAGAAGCTGAAACGCTACATATCACATAAAGGGAAGAAACTGGAGTTGGTTATACGTCATTGGGACGAGTACAATGCCCTCGATGAGAATGGCAATGTGGTTCTTGATTTCGTTGATAACACAGGCAGGGACGTATCAACTGATGAAGACCATATGTTTGTTGACCTCAATAATTTCTCCTATCTTGACCGCTCCGGCACTAAGATTGACATTGAGCGGTGCTGGTATGAGGATGAGTCAGGGAAAGAGGTTGAGCCTGATACCATAACCGGTGAGTATTCCGATATGCCTCACGTCCTTTCCTTCTTGGGTCGCAAGTATTCGGAAGTATTTGACATTCTGATGATGGACGATAAGATTTCATCACTGATGGCACCATTCAAGTCGGCTTACGAAAACAAAGCCAACGACCAGTTGGAAGGTATGGTGGGTACACTCCGTGTCAATGCAGCCCGTCTGGTATCTCCGGAAGCATATTGGGTGTTCACAGGCGATGACTTTGACTTGAAGATTTCTGACCCGAAGGCTCCGAGTTATCTTGTGATTGCCAACGACCCGGAGAAGGAGCAGGTAATCGGCTCACTCAATGCACTTGTGCTTAACCGTCTGATTACACGTGTCAATTCCAAGGGAAATATCCCGGTGAGTCTGATTGTCGATGAGTTACCTACGTTGTACTTTCACAAGATTGACCGATTGATCGGTACGGCTCGTTCCAACAAGGTTGCTGTGACACTTGGTTTTCAGGAGCTTCCTCAGTTGGAGGCTGACTATGGCAAGGTCGGTATGCAGAAGATTATCACTACTTGCGGTAATATCTTTATGGGTGCAGCTCGTAACAAGGAGACTCTGGAGTGGGCACAGAATGATGTTTTCGGTAAGGCTAAGCAGACGTCCACTTCCATCACAATCAACGACAGCAAGATTTCCACTTCAATCAGTGAGAAACTTGACTATCTCGTTCCGGCGGCGAAGATTGCAGATATGGCTACCGGCTGGCTTGCAGGACAAGCGGCACGAGATTTCACCGCCACTGACAAGAAGATGCTGTCGAGCTTCGACATCGAGAGTTCGGAGGAGTTCAAGACCACAAAGTATTTCTGTAAGACAAACTTCGACATGAAGAAAATCAAGAAGGAGGAAAGCCACTATGTTGATCTGCCAAAAATCTATGAGTTCCGTGATGACCGCGAAAAGGAGATTATGCTAAACCGCAACTTCAAGCGTGTCAATCAGGAGGTGGAGACTATGGTGAAGGAACTTCTCGGTATCGCTTAACTTATCATCTGAATGGAAAATACCCTCACATCCAAATCTTTTTCAGTGCCGCTGTCGCTACGTCTGAGCGGCAGCGCACTGAAGATTATCGCTGTACTGTCAATGGTCGCTGACCATTGCGCCTATTTCCTTATGGAACCGGACACTCCTTTATATAATATGATGCGTTGTTTCGGGCGCATTGCGTTCCCGGTGTTTGCTTTCCTCATAGCGGAAGGCTTCGCTCATACCCGAAGCCGGAACCGCTACTTTCTTACCCTGCTTGGGTTTGCTCTCATAAGTGAAATCCCCTGGTACTTACTCAATGGTATCGACGGAACCCACAACGTTATGTTCACTCTCTTTCTTGGAGTGGCTGCTCTTGCGGTGTTCGACCGTCTGTGTGAAAACGGACTGCTGAGCTGCTTTGGTATTATGGTAATGGGTACTCTTGCGTGGTGGTCTGGGGTAGATTATGACTGGAGAGGAATACTGATGATTGTCTTATTTTATATGTTACGTTACCAGACTATCAATCCTTGGATTTGCCGGAACAGCATTTGTTTCCAATCGCAAGCCATAATGCAAGTGCTATTCACTTTCCCTTTGATGATACACTACGGCATAACCGGAGCAATTCTCGCTTCAATCGTTATCTTCCTCTATGACGGAACACGTGGAAAAATCAAAGGCGCAGTCGCCAAATACAGCTTCTACGCCTTCTATCCGTTACACCTGATTATCTTGCATATATTTTGCCTAGCCAATATATAGTTGCAGAAATGACCGGACAACCTATTGATCGAGTCCACCAAATTTTTAATGAAGAAGAGCCTTTGACTCTCACCGCTTTATACTCTACATTAAAAAGGCAACATCCATTGTCGCTTATTGTACCAAGCCTATTGCCGGGTATGGCCTAGTCTGAGCTGTTTATTAATGGTAACAATCATAGTGTTATTGAGTACAGTCTTCAGGTCAATGTCATCTTTCAGTGCAACCGCCACTTCCTCCTCAAAGATTTCAAGCAGCTCCCTTTTCAGTTGTGAATATACCTCTCCAAATGGAATCAAAAGCTCCTCATTCCAGTAACGGGCAACAATCTCTACCCATAATTCCTTAAGAGCAGTTTTCTCTTCCTTATTCAGCTTGCCATACTTCTTATGTGCTGATTCTGATGTAGGCATCAAATCTATGTCACCATCAAAAAGGTCATAATCATATCTTGATAAATCTCCGACGATCATCTCGTTCCACTCATCATCCTCAATGATAATCACAGAATTATCATCATTATTTTCAAAGCCTTTATTTTTATCTGACATACATGACTTACAGATATGTTGTGCGTGACCTTTACCACTGAACTTCTCATTAGCCTTGTACTCGCCGCATATCCGGCAGTAATGTCCTTGTTTTCTCCTCTTTACCATATACAAAATTAACGATTTCTCGTCAATTTTTATTAATTTTGTATTCGGAAAAATCATCGAATAAAACATAACATACAATGACAAAGGCAGAAATAGCAACAGAGATAGCAAAGACTACAGGCATTGACAAGACTACAGTTGTCAATGTGATTGAGCAGTTCATGGCAGTAGTTAAAGAGAGCCTCGCTCATGGTGAGAATGTGTATCTACGTGGTTTCGGATCATTTATAGTCAAGCAGCGTGCTAAGAAGACAGCTCGTAACATAAACAAGAACACAACGCTCATCGTTCCGGCTCACAATATCCCGGCGTTCAAGCCGGCCAATGTCTTTATGGATGAGGTTGCCAAGAATTGAATATGTAATGTCTTAGCCGCTA
Organism: uncultured Muribaculaceae bacterium; assembly: GCA_910584055.1. Classification (GTDB taxonomy): domain Bacteria; phylum Bacteroidota; class Bacteroidia; order Bacteroidales; family Muribaculaceae; genus Lepagella. The sequence continues at coordinate 22,950 of CAJTZS010000012.1, forward strand.
TTTAGATACCCTTAACGACTGGGATTGATGAAGCGGAGGCAGAAACCTTACAGATTAATACGAGATTCAGGTTAGGTATGGTAAAAGTCCGGAGATATTGGCATGAGCAGATTGTACATGAGGGAACCAGAATTATCAGGATAGGCTTCAACAGAGACCTGAAGAAGATTATCGAAGGACTCTGCAAAGAAACCTATGAAACGATAGTCCTCAAGGATGTTCCTGTCCTTTCATCAACGACAACGATGGGATTAGCCGGGGTGAAAAAATTGATTATTCAGAATGCCGGTATCTTGGAACATGGTTCAATATTCTCCATGGATGATTTGGAAGAACTTGAAATAACAGGTTCTGTAGGTCGACTTGACAATGTGTTTGCCCATACGTGTAAAAAGCTAAAAAAAATAACTGTTTACGCCAATGTCTTTAGTTCAGAAAGGTCATTGATATTTCCTTATTGCCAGAATCTTAAATCGATTGATATTCAAGGGGTTTTACCTTCTCATATGGTTCATGTTACAGACGACTGGCATACCGTTATGCCTGACCCACAAGGTAACATAATTTCTAAGTTCCCATTCGATAATTACCGATCGACAATTGAATCCAAAACAGATGAGGAAAAGGAGTTAATCAAGAAATCCTTGATCGAGACTTCGAAATGGGTAAAAAAAGTTTATGGCCATGACAGGCATATCGATTATGCCATAGGAATGGGGGCACGTGCAATGTGGGGTTTTATATCTGATTTATTCAATAGTTGGACTCGTGCGCACAAGATTCGCAAAATCGGCTGGAAATACAGTAATGAAAAGGAAAGACCCTCGGTCATAACCTTAAAATTATCCGGTCCTTACCAACACGATGATAAATGCTGTGGCATCAGATTTTACTATGCCCCCGTCGACTCTCCGGTTTTTGAAACCTATCGTAGGAGGTTCCATCTACGGAAGTTGGCAGGGAAAGGCAACGAAATAGACAAGATGATACGACTATGCAGATGGGTTCATGATTCCATTTATCACAAAGGGGATGCCTTACCGACTGCACATCTGAACTTGAGTGCCCTAATGGCCGCAACCCATAAGAACGGAAAACCGGGGAATTGCCTTATCCAATCTATTTGTCTCTGTGAGGCTCTGTTGAGTATCGGGATTAAAGCCCGATATATCAAGGGATACCAACGTGATAAGGATTCCAAACAGTATCATGTCTTTGTAAGCGCATGGAGCAGGAAGTTGAAAAAATGGATTTTTCTCGATCCTACTTACGGAGCTTATGTGATGGATTTGTCAGGCAATATATTGTCCCCTGCCGAAATTCGGAATAACCTCATTAATGATGTTCCGATGAATGTCAATGATGAAGCTGACTATAATGGTGACAAAAAGATGGCGAAGACATACCTGAATGAGTTTCTTGCAGGAAATCTTTATCATCTTTCGGCTAATACGATAAGCCGGGATTCAACCGAGGAGACAAGCGTAAACTACAGAGGCAGTTGGATAGTCCTGGCACCAGTAGATGAGGATCGCTATTTCTATTCAGCCAAGGTCACTACAGATGATTCAGTGTTTTGGCAAGCACCTGAATAATACATCGTTACTTTGCTCCTTTTATACGGTTGCAGTTGCGGCACAGCATCTGACAGTTTTCGGCTACAGTCGTGCCTCCTTCTTTCCATGGCTTGATGTGGTCTGCCTCCATTTCTTCTAACTCGAAATGCTTGTGACAGTGGGGACAGATTCCCTGCTGACGCTCATAAGCCTCACGCTTCTGTTTTTTGTCGAAAGTACGGAATGAAAGATCACGTAAGTCCCCGCTGAGAACATATCGATAGATGCCAGACTTCTTCATAATCTCGTCATCCTCCATGAGGTCATGGATTTGCTTTTCAAGGGTAGCAGTATCATATATGTTCTCATGGAACTCATCATACATAGCACCCCAGTCCAGACCTTTCATTTCCCGGCGATACTTTGGGAATGTGGATTTAATCCAAGTAATGATTGACACAAAATATGCCCATAATTTGTTTGCGTTGGGATCAAACTGATGTAGAGCCATATACTCGTCAACTTTTGTAATACCTTCATGACGTGCTGCCCATTTTAGAATGGTGGAAAGATAAGCCTGTTCGATAGCTTTGCCATTCAGATAATCAGCTCCCAACTTATAAGCCGGACATCCATTCTTAGAGAAATGTCTTCTCGCATCTGATACAAAAGGTCCGGTATAAACCGCATTAAGCAATTCCTGATCAAGAAGTTTCTCTCCTGCGATATTGATAACCCGAAACCAATCGAGTTTTTCCTTATCGGTTCCCTCGCAGAAGTAGACAGTCAGTTCATAGTTGAGAAACTTCTCTTGTTCATCCTTTGTTAGCGTAGAGAAGTAGAGTGTGCCACGATCAGTATCCTCAATATTGAATCCGTGTGTCTTGAACTCACAGATTGATAGAGTGCGTTGCTGACCATCGATCATCTCAAAATTACCGTCCTCTCCGACACTCCAGTACATAATGTTGAGGGGAAAACCTTTGAGTATTGTATCAACCACCGCCTGCTGTTGCTTCACGTCGTACCGAAACTCTCGCTGGTAGGGTGGACGAATATCCAGTTTGCCACTATAACCCTTGACTCCGGTATCAGGGTCATTAGTATAGCCATCGATAAGGTCGGCAATGCGTATTGATTTAAGTTCTATATTCATGGCTTATTGTTTTCGACGGATGATAATTCTGGAATAAGGACGACTCACTTTTCCATTTACTTTGAGATAAAGGGACATCATATTCGGTGATACATGTGATTTGTTTCCTTGGTCTCTTAAATTCTGGACCGCCTCGACACCCATCGGAGGAACTCCAATGGATTTTAACCAATCTCCATCTCCCGCATTTCCAATGATTTCAAATTGGTCTGGATTGTACTTATCCAAAAAGGTTACTGGGACACCCATTTCTCCAAAGTAGTCAAATGGGATTTCGGTTGTTCTAGACACATCAATTGCATCATAGTTTTCGTACGTTGGGTATTCCTCTGGAGTATAGGTTTTGTAAAGAATCATCTCTTCATGGCGTTTCTTTATCTCCAAATTGGTATACCAAGTAACTCCAGAAACTCGAATCATACCATCTTTATGATTTCCGGCAGTGGCAACATCTTCATAGTGCGATATAAAATGTGCGGCATTGCCTTTAAAACCATATCCTAACCATAACTTATTCTGTTGAATCAAAGGAAAAATCTCTTTACATCCAATTGAATTTTGATGCCCAATTATCAAGAACTTCTTATCATACTTGATTAATTGAGCAACATATTCACGAAAAAGAGAGAAAGGTGGATTTGTTACTACTATGTCTGCTTCTTTTAGAAACTCAATGCACTCGTCACTGCGGAAATCCCCATCACCTTTAAGAGGTAACACTTCTATTTCTTCATCATCAGGAATGTGATTTCCATTCTTATCTCCCTCGTAAATGAGATATACTGCCTGCTCACTTTTACCCTCGGAAAATAGATTTACATCTTGATTCTTATAGCAAGTCGCAATCAATTTCTTTAACCCAAGGAACTCGAAGTTGTAAGCAAAATATTTGAAAAAATTGCTGACACGAGGATCGTCACAGTTACACAACACCGTCTTACCACGGAAATGTTCGCGGTAGTGGCGCAGCTCATTGTTGATGTCTTCAAGTTGAGTATAAAACTCATCTTTTTTAGCTTCCTTAGCTTTGTTGAGATTCTTGTTAGCCATTATCTCTACGTAAGAGATCTGGATCACGACTAACTCTATAAGATTCAAAAAGAAATATAAGCACATCTGGTGCGTTAGCCAAACAAACCAGATACGCATTTATAAATATTTGGAAGATTTATGTCTTTCAATAGTGCTTATTTCCAGGATTTTGAGTAAATTTGCATTTCAATTAAGTAACTCTTACGTAGAGATTTGGACGAAAGCCAAACTTTATCGAATTAAATTAGCAGGTAATATAACCATTGGTAGCTGGTTTTCTATGTATACGGAAATGACATCCCTCATAAATAAGACATTCAGTAATTTCTTTAAAACAGTTGCGTATGTCTGAGGGCAGTGGACATACTATCTCATCCCATTCCGACATAGAATTTGCTATCTCCAACGGAAGATTCAATAGTGTAACTTTAAGTCGCCTTGCAAGTCTTACCGCTTCGTGTTTGCTCAATAAGGCATACGTTGCACAATCATAGTCTGGTTCGTCATAGTCTATATGCTCACACATTATGACCAGATTAAGATTATCATCATATCCGACATATATAGCTTCATATACAGAGAAATCTTCGTGAGAGTTGAACACACAGACGCATCTGATTAAATCATCAGAGATCGGTAATTCCCTTTTCATAGTTCACTTTAGAATTAAAATTGCCCGAATAGACTTCTTGTCTACTCGGGCGACATTATGAATGAATGTCTTTTAAGCGCAGTATCCAATCCTAGGACGGCTACTTTGTGTGCGGTTTCTGGATACAGGGATATCGCACAATTTTATCAGAGATAACGATTCCACATCAATATTATCCTGATCAACTACACGTGAAGCCATAGAAGGCAGGATTTCTGTCTGAATTAAGTTTATTACATGACGGGCATTCCCAAACGTTTTGTCCCGGCATGCATAGTCAGAGGAGAGCCTGCTCCGAATTGCATCCTGGGCATCCGTTGTCATGGTGTACTGATTATTATGCAGGTAATTTTCCGCTATCTCCATCAGTTCTACTTCCGAAAAATCATCAAAGATGTAGATATTCGATTCCGGAATACGTGACTTCAACCCCGGGTTCATCTCAAACATTCTCAGCATCTCATCCTTATATCCGGCAAGAATGAGCATCCAGTCGCGGTTACTTTCATCGGCCAATGCTGTCATCAGAGTTTCTATCACCATGCGGCTCGGGTCACGAGGGTCATTGGGCTGATAAAGCTGATAGGCTTCATCGATAAACAGGATGCCACCTTTTGCTTCTTCTATAGCCTCAAGTGTCTTCTCCTCTTCGCTACCATATACTTTGCCGACAAGAGTTGCTCTCTCCCTGACCACTATGTGTCCTTTAGATAGCACACCGGCCTTTCGCAACATGACACCCATACGTCTAGCCACCGTAGTCTTGCCCGTGCCCGGCGAGCCGAGAAACATGGCATGGAGAGGGGCTCGGTATGTTGCTAATCCGGCTTCTTCACGCATTTTGTTGAAGCGAACCAGTTTCTCGTATGAGCAGAGCTTTTCCTTTACGGATTTGAGTCCGGTCAACTTACTGATTGCTGACATGAACGACTCCTCTTCCTTTGAGTCAGACACTCCTTCAGAATCCGGTTCTGGAGTTACATCCTCATTGTCCGAATCATCATCTGTTTTCTCTGAATCTTCACTTTCTTCCGACAATTGGGATGATATGAAATCATCTAAAGCCCGGTCAAAGTCTGAATCAGAGAAAAGAAGTCCGTCGCTATCATCTTTTCTATATCCATTATTTTCTATTATGTTCTCCTTTAGTTTCTCATATCGCTTTGTATATGAGTCGACATCGTAATAGTCCATAATCTGCAATTCATTTCTTGTCCACACGCCTTCAGTGGCATTGTCGTCAATTGAAAAAACAAATCCATTGATTGCTTCTTCAAGACAAAGGAGTTCAGCATAGCAAACTCCCATTGCTTTCTTGAACGCATTGAAACAGATTTCAGCGCGATATTTTCCAGCATCGCAGTCATCGAAACTATCAAACCTAACGGTGCAGAAATCACGCTTCACGCTCCCATCCGGGAAAAATAGGCGAATTTCCATTTCCGGGAAATCTGACGTATGATACTCATTGAGTCGAGCAAGATCAAAGCACAACTTGAAGTGAGTGCTCTCATCGGCTTTGTACGAACGGAATTTTTTTTCAGAAAAATGAGGAGAAATGCTTGCTCCCTCTACAATCCAATCTTTGGCAATAGGATTCTGGTCACGTTCATCAAAAAATACAACTTCCTTTTCGATAAGGAGCTTATCGGTAAAAATATCATGCAGACAGATGACAAACAAACCATTGAAGTCGATTCTATCTGCACACAGTGGGATATCAATGCGCATTTGCTTGGATACATCATCTTTAGGGATAGTCACCCATAATTTCTCGAAGACAAGGAGTTGATCGCTAACCTTATCGACAATAGTAATAGCAATCGGACGATGTACTCCTGCAGCATTGTCATTCTCCAGCTGACGGATATTTGCAGCAAGGAGGCTTATGGAAAGGCTGAAATTGTCGAAAACAATCGACTGATCACGGCGAGAATCAAACGCTTCAAACGCCGGAAACTCCACACCTACTTCTGTGGAGGGGTCGGATATAGCAACCTTAAGGCTAACTACATCCAATGGGCATGTATAAGATTTCTTCATATTTTACAGTTTTAAAAATTATTCATCAACTGCCCAACCGGAAGCCGGGCAGAGACTAATTGTTAATACTTCATTATCTAATCTCAAACCGAAGGCCTACCTCCGGACGACGCCCCAACATGTCAATGTACTCCCAACCGACAGCTAATACTATGCGACAAGACACAGCAGTGGCTGACGATTGCTTTTCTGCGATAAAAAATGTTGGTGGAAAACTATGCGCACCACATCTTCACGCTCCCCGGAGGGGCAGCGCCGCCGAAACATATTTCAGTGAGATGCAGATGCTTCATAGTTAAAAATGAAGTTATTAAACTGTAAAATATGAGTTGCGCCGCAAAGGGCTACTTCCCACTATGGCGCAAAATTAATAAAAATATCCGTTAGATCCAAATTTCTTTCGTTTATTTTTATTTTATTTTCATATTTTCATATTCATTTATCTTTTCCCCTTAAATATTATATTTGAGCATTTGTTTAAATTTATCTGGTTGGTAATGATTCTCCTCATTTTTGAGAAGACCCTTAAATCATAATAAAGAATATTCCCGAAAATGCTGAATATAATAAAAGAGTGTAATTTAGCCAGTAACCACACAATGCTTGCCAATACCCTTCCTATCTTTGTGTAAAAGATAGTTGTTAGAAGATAAATTCAAATCGCTTATATTAATATGTATATATTGATAACCTTTTCTCCAAAGTTCGGAAATTATTATAGACTTTGATTATTTTCGCCATTTTGCATGGGGCATTGCGAAATCTTGCTGTCGAGTATCCTTTTAAATCAATCATGATCTAAACGTAATTTGTGGATAGTCTTTATGAAATATGGGAATAATAGGGGAAAATTAAATAACACACTGAAAGATAATCTTTCAGCTAAAGAAAACAGATACCTGCATTCGTAAAATACTTTTTTTGTCTTTCCGATTTCCTGATTGATAAACTTCCAATTTCGTTTTTGCGAAGTGAGCAATGTTAAGATAAAATTTCTTCTTGTTCGGCTGGAAAGGAAGTAAGCGTAATGCACTAAATGAGGTTTTTGATTTTTTATATCGACTATCATATTGTCAATAATCTCAAGTCTGCCCATTCGTGTTTCCAGAGATGTCAAACGACTTACGCTCGTTGGATTATACAGATAATGATATTTCGGATCGCAAACATAAGACACGGTTTTGACCTTGAATACCAACTTGTAAGTGTCTAGGTCACTGCCACTTCTGATTCTTTCATTAAAAAAAAAGTCATCAAATAAGGAATGATGCCATAATTTATTCCAAACACCAAAAGAGCAGTGCTTCATGGTATGCTTGAATAGTTCTTCCGAAGAAATCAGGGTGGCTCTTATACTATTGTCAGTGTATTCAATCCCATTATCATCCTGACGATAAACATTACAAACGGAAATTTTTGTACTATTCTCAACTATCGAATCATATAGAGATGAAATAAAATCAGACTCCACGCAATCGTCGGTATCAAAAAAACAGATGTACTCACCCCTAGATTGTTTTATCCCGTAATTTCTGACTGCAGCTATTCCTTGATTAGTCTGCATTTGATAAACCTCAATCCTGTGATCTGCCTCAGCTAACGAATTACAAATTTTAAGACTTGAATCGCAAGAACAATCGTCAATTAGTAGAATCTGAAGATTGGAGTAAGACTGTTTCTGGAGTGACGCAATGCCGCGTCTCAGATATTTTTCAACATTAAATACAGCAACGACAACTGAGATTAAACCCTTTTCCATTATTTTAAGTGAATTTTTTCGCCATCACACAAAGCAAAAGTCTCGCCATAGCTTAACGGAGCAATAAAGTCATATTTTATCGGGATGATCGTTTCTCCACGAGTATTTATAACTCCATACTTCCCTTTTTTTTTAACGCGGAAACAACCGTCCATAATATTTGATATCTCTTCATATATAAGTGGCACACATTCTTCACCATCCATATTCAATACTCCCCATAATCCACCCATAAAGCAATCATTGTTTTCATATCTGCCGCCGGTATTTACTTTTGCGAAACCATCAACAAAATTTGTGATTAATGTGTAGGATCTACTGATTTGTTTTCCAGTATCATTTAGTACAAACCACTTTCCACCAATCGTCACACCCCATCTGCCATCATATATACCGCCATAATTCACAACTAAGAGACCATTTATACAGTTGTGAACATCAGCATATTTCAATGGAATTACAACGTTACCCTGAATATCGATATATCCCCACTTGTCTTTTTTACGCACTTTGGCTAGTGAGTAAGAAAAAGGATATGCCTCATCGTAAAGTGCCTCAATGACAATATTTCCGTTATAGTCAACGAACCCAAATTTGTCGTTAATTGAAAAACATGCCCTGTTATCGGAAAATGGGTAAATAATATCAAAGACAAAGTCAGCTATCAAACCACCTTCATTGTCTAAAATACCCCATAGGCCATTTTCACACACCAAAGCCCTCTTATCCTTAAATGGGAAAGCGCGATCATAGACAAATGGAATGATCGTTTCATCATTGTCATTTATATAACCATACTTGGAATCCTTCATACAGCAACGAAGCCCGTCAGATTCCGGAAAAACTAAATCAAAATCGTTCACCGTAATCAATCGTTTAATATAGTTTGTAAAAATTTTTTTGATTGTAAAACTTTATCATTGAGTTTACTCCTATTGATTTTACCAGGATCGACCTGCGAGCCAACCTTAATTCCAAGCATACAGCACAGATCATAGATTCTCCAATTGTCATAAGCTGTCGCAGGTCCGCGCCGTTTAAAAAAAGGGGCAAACATTTTGCCGAAAATTACCGAATAAAGCATTCCATGATAGGAATCGGTAACCACAAAATTGGCGTTCTCAAACATAGATACAAAATTAGACGGTGATATTTCCGACAATTTTACATCATCAGTAGAAGATACCGACATAAAAATAAGATCCAAACCTCTAATCTTAGCCTCTCTCTCCGCATATGTACGAATCTTTTTAGAATCTCCCAATATATAGCAAAGTAGATAATTTTTCGGTAAATGAGGCAGACTTTCTGAAAATCCATGCCAGAATTCTTCAGACAGCAACAAGACGGGATCCACTGTGTTGGTCACTTCTCTGCCGATCAATTTCCGGAGTAGCTCACTTTGTGCTATATCCCGGCAACCGACATACCTGAAACAACTCAGCATCCTGACCAATCTTTTCTTGTATTTTGAAGAAAGGCATACAGTACCAAAACTTGGACTGTAGGAATATTTTGGAACATCATTATCTATGGACTCCAAAAGATAAAAAGAATTCACTTTAGAAATAGTTGGATTCCAAACCTGATCTCCTCCCACCACATACTTGCAATAAAACCTATTTGCATTCCCACAATTCTTTTTGTTGAAAATCATGGATGAATGTGGAATTCTGTCCCAGAAATTCATAAGAGACTTGTAGGAATCTGATGATTCGAGGTCGCTTTTTACAAACCCTCCACTGGCAAGATACCTTAGTTTACTGGCAAATATGCTTATCTTATCTACAATCCGCAGATGTCTGCGGCTATCATATAAAATGTATTCCCCTTCACATCCCATCTCAGATATTACAGTGGCGAGAGCATGAGCCTGTAAGGCTGTGCCGTGATTGGTATTTTTCCATAAAGTCAGCAGCCCTATTTTTGCTCCGCTTTTATCCATTCAGAAATATCTTTTCTCGAATAATTCCACTTTACATTAGTTTCGCCCGCAGAAATATCACAATATCTGCAGTGAGGTATCGTCTTAGTGATCAAATTATAAAAATCCTCCTTAGTAACATCTGAATATAAGTCTATGAAATTTTTCGGATTATCTTTAATTTCCAAATTGAAATGGTCTGAAAAATTGGAAAAATAAGCAGCAACACTGCATGGATAGAAACGACCATCTTTCAATTGGCAGGTATATCCATAATTAAAACAGAATAAATGTGAGAGCCAGCCCCATTGTTTTCCTTTCAAATCAAATACTAACTTTTTGAAGGATTTAAATTTATGTGTTGGGCCTATCATCAGAGACACTCCATGTTTTTTCGCTTTTTCTTCAATACCTTTTGTATCGACTGGTATAGGATATCGGGTGACTATGATTTTTGTCTTGGAGGTGCGACAAGTATCCCAAAAAGCAAGAGGCTGTTTGAGAAGCAGAAGTCCGTTGGTAACAAATTCCACGTATACACCTGGAAAGTTTTCATATGTTATCTTAATAAATTCAATTGCATCCGGATGGAGCAGAGGCTCGCCTCCGAGCAATCTTATACGCCTTATATCCTTGGAAGACAATATCTCTGTCAATCGTTTCATGTCTTTCTTAAACGATTCCACACTTGTAGTCTTCTTCGCCGACACCGGCGAGAAATGTGAACACCCCTTGCAGTTAAGGTTGCAATGATCCACTAAATGGACTTCAAACATCAATCCTGTCTTTTTCAAGACAGAGATTTTTTCAATATTCTCAATAAGATCGTTCAATGTATAGATACCAAACACTCGTACAGACAAAAACCATCTGTATAGTTTGGTCAACGTTAATCTAACAGGCAACATAAATTCACTTTTTAAATTTGCGGTTGTCTTTAACTGATATTCGTTTTCCTTTCTCGCCTAAAAAATAAGCAATAGGCATCCATTCTACAGAAATATTTATAAACAGCCATTTTTTTATCTCGGACTTCAAACGATTTTCAACATAATCTGTAGTGACAGCAGAATCTTTTAAAGAGACCCTTAAAGTCGCTTTATCATTTTCATCAATCATCAATTCAAAAAAATTATAAATTTCCGAAAAAGATAGTACTATCTTTTCAACTTCATCAGGAAAGACATTGACACCTTTAATTATCACCATATCATCAAGCCGATGTGTAACATAGTCCAACCTCAAATTGCAGTAACCAGTCATTAAAGACGAGTCTCCTATAAATTTTGACACATCGCCGGTACGAAACCTCAAAAGCGGCATAGCATCGCGTCTTAAAGTCGTGATAACGATTTCACCCTCACAACCTATAGGCAAAACCCTGTCTGATTCGGGATCTAAAATCTCAATGTAAAAGTCATCATCACAAACAGTCATTCCGGATACCCCCCTTTCTTCGTATGCTATACCGGGTCCCTCAATCTCTGATAGTCCATAAATGCCCAGTATCGGAACTCCAAAAAAAGCAGACCACTTCTGTTTTTCTTTAGGATTAAAAGGTTCAGCTCCAATAAAGATAGCTTTAAGCTTTAAATCCTTACGCGGGTTGATACCATGCATCTGCATATATTCAATCAAAATAGGAATATAGTTGGAAATCGCAATAAATGCCTTGACCTCAAAATCGATCATAAACTTGACCTGCCGTTCTGTATTCCCAGGGCCTACTGGTATGACCATTAATCCGAAATCCTCAGCAGCGCTCTGGAATCCCAAACCTCCGCTGAACATTCCGAAGCCAACCATATTCTGAAAGACATCTCCTGGTCGAAGGTCTGCGCTTTTAAATGCTCTCTGAAGATGGCCAGACCATCGGGACAAATCGCTGTCAGTATAAAAAGTCATACTTGGTGTTCCCTTTGTGCCGCTGGATGTATGAACTCTTCTTATTAAATCCATATCAACAGCTACGAGTTTCAACGGATTTACAGCCCTTATCTCAGATTTTGTAGTAAACGGAAGAGCCTGAAAATCTTTTAAACTATGGATACGGCATCGCAACCCGGCAAGCTTATGTTGATAAAACTTACTGTTTTGACAATAGTTTACGGTAGCTTGTAAATCCTGAACGTTCATTCTTGAGAAAATAATTTAATTAGGGATCAATTCACAATCGGAATCAGCTGGAGTTGCCATTATGAAGGCATCAGCGGAAATGCCAAGAGAATTAGTGACAATGACTGAATCGCTACCATATGGAATAATGGTGGCGTAATTTGCAACCACGTATTCTGACGGCAGTGTAGTGAATAAAAAAATACGCCCTATAGAGTTTATAAATGCAATGTAACAAAGGCAGTCCAATATTATTGACAACCCTTTTGCGTTGGAGAGATCAAATCGGTAATCGACCAAAAAAATAGATGCCATTCCTTTTATGAACTGTATTTTAAATACAAAATACAGTTCATCTTGAGTTGTATTAAGTATACACTTATAGACATGATAATGATTTGGACAATTATAAAACCTTTTTTTCATAAACTCCTGATTTCTCATGAAATCCACATTCAAAATTTGAGGATTCCAGAATCCATCATGAGGCATCTTATGATCATCTTTAGAGTGGCATCTAATGAAGCTTCTTCCATCAAGTTCTATATTAGACGGAAGGATATACTCTGAATAAAAATCACGAACGTTGCTTCCACAATTCATCTTCTTGAAAGCAGATGAGTAAAAAGGAGAGACAATATATGCACGGGATTCACCGCAGAATGTAGAACCGTTAAGAACATGGATTTTACGGTTAATTTCTGTCAGACCAAATCCCCATGTATCTTTATCAGAATACGAATTTAGGAAAAACTCCAATCCAATATACTTCCTGTGCTCACGTTCTAAATATGTTGAATGGCTCCATCGGATAGCCCGACTCTTTCCATTGATAGAGGCAAATGTGTGAAGAAATAAGTTACAGCCGACAATTCTTCCATTATGGGTAACCACAATATTGTCATCGACCCTCCGGCTTAATTTCTCAATAATATACTTCAGGAGCCTAATATCATCCCACAAAAAATTTGAATTTGCCATAAATTTGGCCAATTCTTCTATTTGAAATAATTTCAGACGCTCTATTTTATACATCTATTCTATGAAATCTTTCAACAATATTCCCGTCAACAATCTTATGCTTAATAATCTGTTTTACAGTGTCGGTTTCATATTGTGATTGGTAAATATCAAAGACCTGTCTTTGAAGTGCGGTATCCGATGACTTCATTATGCTAGAAGTCAGTTTGGAATATCCTTTGTCTTTGAGTATGTGCATCAACGCTGTCTTCATAGCGTTCTCAGAAAATTGTAAAGTGTATGGTAAATCTTCATACATCACAAATTCCGCAATACAATCACAACATGGTGCGACCTCTTTCAAGATTATGTCTCGTATTATTTTGTGATCATAATGCCAGCCTAAAGCCATTGGAAAATAAACACGGCGGAAATGATGGTCAAAAATATTTGATTTTATGATTTCAGCCAGTTCTCTATGGAAAGGATATAAATCGATATAAGTTTTATCGCTCGAAAACGAGATTGACGAGTCCGCATAATCAAGATATATCAATTTGGCATTAATCAAACTACAAAATTCAATATCTTCAGACTTCCGGATTGCAGTTACCCAATCCGCATTGTAAGCATTTGAACTTCCATATGCATACTTGCTTTGACCGAAAACCGTCAAAACTGTGGAAATATTATCATTATCAGATGCAGGAAGAAGACATGAATACGCAATGTCATCAGGATGCGGTGATATAAGTAATATGTTTTTTTTAATGGCGTGCATTCCTGATTTGACAATAAACCTCGTTTATTCTGTGTATAAAGGTTTTGGCTCCATATTTTTTTACAATGCTATTGCGTATTTCATTTGGATTGAACATGTTTCTACATTCCATCAACCTAATCACTCCTTTAGCCAGTTCGTCAGGATTGTGTATATCAACAACAATTGAATTGCTGTCATCTGCAAAATCCATAGATCCACCATTAGCTGTGATTACGCATGGTTTCCCGCATAGCATAGCCTCACAAATACTGACGCCAAAAGACTCCGCAATCGAAGAGCATACATAGAAACTGCATCTCTGCATTAACTTTACCATTTCATCATGACGAACCGCATCAATAACTTGCACAAAATTAGATAGGTTGAAATCATTAACCAATCTTGTGATGGAGTTTTCTCCATCATAGCCACCCTTCTTTTCTCCACCCCCGACAATGATTGCTTTAAATTCAACACCAAGATTCACCAATTTTGAATATGCACATAACAAGGTGTTAATATCCTTTATATAACTCGGATAATATGCAACAGTCAACAATAAATTCTCCTCGCTTAGGTTCTCATTTATTTGAAACAAACCATCATTTACATAATTACCAATCACGAAAGAATCACGCAAAATACCATTCATGAGAATTTGCTGTCTGAGATGTTGGCTGACACATGCAAATGAATCTGATCCATTTATTGCTGACCTCATTTCGCCTTTTATATAATCACTGTGCAGAAAATCGGGATTGAAGGGCCCGAAATGCTCGGTTATCATGTAAGGTATACAATATGTGTGAGAGATCCAGCGGGCGAAAATACCAGCCCAAAATGTGGCATAGGCATGAATGATATCCATCTTGAATTCGTGATACACTGCTTCAAAAAACTTCAGGACTATTGGCTTAAAACTTCTGATGTTATCTTCCCAGCTCAGATTATCATTAAAGAGCAATCTTGCACGTACAATAGTGAACCTGTCACTAATTCTTTCTTGTGTCATACTTTCTCTTGCGCGAAAATTATCGCCGCTTGAAAATACCACGGTTGATATCCTCTCGAATATCATCATGACCACACAATTGCAAGATGACACTAATGTGGCTTCATCTTTGAAAAAAGTTCCAGCATTTGGTGATTCTGAATCACCGAACCATGACGGAATTATAAGAACGTTCATTATTAGTTTCGTTCTAAAGCCATTGCATTCCAACAATATCCTCCCCCAAAACCGCAGCAGATTATCTTTTGAGCTATCGGTTTCTTAAGTATCTTATTCAGGGCTATTGGGATCGACGATGTTGAGGTGTTTCCAGAAGTCTCCAGGTCAATATAGAATTGTTCCTTTGGAATCTCTAATTTTTTTCTTAGATAATTCAGCATATATTGATTGGCCTGATGAAACAAATACAGAGTTCCTGCATCAGATACGGAATTCTCCTCATTAATAAATGTCTTCATAAATCCGGGAATTTTTGAACTTACAAAGTCAAATATCTCTTCTCCAACCATGTAAAAATTTTCCTTGCTCACATGTTCCATATCATACATATTGAGATAACCGTAATCCCCCTCAATCCCGATCCTCTTGGCATGAATATGTGACCCAGTACCATCTGTACCAGACGAACATTTAGTTATTTTATATACGCCTTCGGTTGAAACAAGAGATGCAGTGGCAGAATCTCCGAAAATAGTCTGTGTATGAAAATCATTTTTAGCCAGTACCTTCGAATAGGTGTCTGCAGTAATTACCAGAATATTCTTAGCAGTATTGCTCTCTATCAAGGCTTTGGCTATAGATAAAAGAGTTATATAACCACTACATCCCAATTTAAAATCAACAGCTACGACATTCTCAGGCAGATTCAAAGTCTTTTGGATGTACGCAGCAGTGTTCAGCATAAAATGATCGTGAACAAGCGTAGAAAAAAGTATATGGTCAATACTGTCCGTGATATCCGGATATTTAATCAGTAATTGTTTAGTTGCCTGCACTCCCAATGTTAGACTACTTTCTTTTTCCGTACAATAATGACGTGAGGCAACTCCAATTTTAGATCGAATCTGTGATGCTGACCACTGACAACCATTATTGACTAAATCATCATTTGTAATAATCCGAGAAGGATACGTCACCGTTATGTCCTTTATATAAGCTTTCATAAATTTACACTGTATCCTCCGTCTACGACTATATTAGTACCAGTAATGCTTTTTGATAAATCCGATAATAAAAACACAACTGTATTTGATATATCATCCAGCGTGACTAACTTACCTGTTAAATTCATCTTTTTCATCTTTTCGATCTGGTGATCATTGAATGAATCCTGGATATAGTTCGTCTCTACCATTCCAGCACAAATACAATTGCTACGAATACTCTTGACACAATATTCTTTAGCTATTTCTCTACTAAATCCCGTAACCGCGGATTTCAACATACCATAAACCGCAGATCCTACTGAAGCTACAACAGGTCCATTTATCGAGGAAATAAAAACTATAGAAGCTCCCCGATTCAATTTCTTGTGGCGGTAAAGAGCCGACACAACATAAACCATAATTTTTATGTGGGAGTCCAACTGGATATTCAACCATTCTGGATTAATGTTAGCTGAAGGTCTTAGGCTAACATTTCCAATAGATATTACTACCCCATCTAGTTGTGGACAGATGCATTCAGCGAAATTATTGATGGTTTCATATGATGAAAGAATATTATATACCTTGCTGATCTCGGAACCAAATATTGCTGAATCTCGACGAACACCTACGATTATATCTCCTCCACATTCATGACATTTAAGGGAAATGGCCTTAGCTATATCGGATGATCCATTAATAATCAAGAGACATTTTCCCTGAAGCAATTTGTTCATTTTTTTTTAATAACACAAGATTATACAATTCTTCCACTGTCGTTACTGGTATAATCTCACGTAGTGGAATCTTTATCCCATATGTATCTTGAATCATAGCGAGCACACCTAATCCAAGCAACGAACACCATTCGTCCAGAGTGTCAAATTGAGTATCAAATTGAATTAAGTTAGTGTCCGTATAATCGAATTGTAGTCTCACATTTTTAAGAAATTCTAATCTATCCATAACTTTCTTAAATTAATTTATGTTTGCCGTAAGGACAATCAAGATTTGGAAGAATATGTCCGAATTCACCAAAATATGAATAACTAAAAAACAGGTTGCTATATACGCAATCCATTCTACAACCTTCACATCCAAGAGTTGTTTTGGAAATGGATCTAAGAAACTCTAGGAATTTAGAATTTTTCCATACATCTAATATATTGTCACCATTACGTATACTTCCTAGTTTGAATTCTGGTTTCATAATAAGTGAGAATGGATACATGTCTCCTATACTGTCAATCACTATATAAGACCTACCCCATGGAGAGGTTACGGCAATAGGATCTCTTACAGAATCGTCTAGTGGTTCTATATCAATGAAACTATATGCCTCGCATCCAATTGATTTTGCATATTGTTTTAACGTGGGCCAAATTTTTCTAAAAGGAACGATTACATCCTTATAATAGGACTCCCATTCTCTTTTTTGGAATTTACCATCAGCATCAGAATAGATCGTGTTTATCTTCAGTGTTAGCCCAAATTCAGTGCAAAAATCAATAATATCCTTAATTTCATCTTGATTTTCTTTCATAAGAGTCATGGCTGCATTTACTTTAACACCATTTCTCCGAATTTGGGATAATGTTTCACAGAATGTATTGAAATTATTGCCTCCTGTGAGTTTGTTAAAACAATCTTCATCTACACTATCAAGATGTGTCTGCATATAACTTAGTTTTGGCAGAACATTCATCACTTCTTCACTGTACGTCCGACAATTTGACAGTAGTCCGCAATGCAATCCTAATGATAAAGCATATTCGACCAATTCAGGGAAATCAGAACGCATAGTTGATTCACCACCGCTGAATCGGATGAATAATACACCTGAATTTGCGCAATAGTCAATAATATTCTTTACCTCTTTCGTAGATAATTCATATTTACTAGCCGACTCTTCAGCCACGGGACAATGTGGACAACGATAGGTACAGTTTTTCGTGAGCAATATCTGTACAACAATTGGAACAGAACACGCATTTTCTATCGAATAATTTGGGGTAATTCGTTTAATCTCAGGATGATTTTCATCTGAAAAACCATCTTCAAACTCCACTGAAAAAACGGAACCGTTTTTTTCCATTGTTATCCATTCATTAAAAAATGGTTCAAATCTAACTAATATTTTAGGATTCATTTTTAGAATGTTTTTTAGGGAAATGAGGGAGAGGCTATCAGTCATTTAACTGATAGCCACCCCTCAAAATAGGGATTACATGCCGGACGAAGTACGGACACTACGGATTGAAATTTCAGATTTCTTTTTCATATCCAATCTATATTATTATTAAGTCCTACCCGGTTGATGGACGTTCGGTTTCTCCATTTCCTACTCTATTAAGGCTTTTGGGAATACGCCGTTTTCTTAATCTTCTACGATCTCGCTGTTATTGTTCTTCTTGAACAGGCCGATGATGAACCCGAATATGCCGCCAATGACAGCCATTACGAGCTTTACAATGAGACCGAGAATCCAACCGAACAGACTTACTATCCAGCCGAACATTACATCAATGATGTCTCCGTCTTTTGCCATAATGATGGTTTATTTGTTAGGTATAAAAGTTCCATTTCGATGAAGTTTTCCCTCTATTCCATTTAAAGACACGCCATCCATTAGGCTGTCGCGTCCGAAAGTGGGATTACTATATTTTGATTTGTATTTAAATGGAATCACTGTCTTTCCGGTTTTATCTATAAATCCCAACTTGCTATTTGCGTATGATGTACCTTTTTCAATCGGTGCTATTCCCATCGTAAAAGGATATACTTTATAGGCTTCAATATTAAATAAATCATTTCC
Source organism: uncultured Muribaculaceae bacterium (assembly GCA_910584055.1). GTDB lineage: Bacteria > Bacteroidota > Bacteroidia > Bacteroidales > Muribaculaceae > Lepagella. Next base: position 41,882 of record CAJTZS010000012.1, read on the forward strand.
ACTCTTATCAACTGCAGTATATTTCCTTGAACTGTAAGAAGGGGCATACCATCCAACTCCATCACCAAATCCTATACAATTAACTGCGTTTTGTTTGTTTGCAAATAACACATTCCCATGTTTGTCAATTAATGAATGAGATGAATTCTTTCTGTCTTGTTCTGTCAGGTATGCCCATGCTACACCATCTGAAAACGCATTGACGCCATAAAATTCTTTTTCTGATGTTTGCCTTCCAGTGTAATCATGAATTGTTGTTATGTTGAAATTTTTAATTTTAGAATTTTTTTGTGTATAATGAATTGCGCGAATCATACTGTCAGGATCAATCACGATATTGAAATATGTTTTGCCGTCAATCGGCATACCGTCATTTCCGAGCATCTGCATTCCTTCATCATCGAGAGTTGCTACAACACAATTACGATCTTTATATCCTGGATATTTAAGCCTTTTGTATTTGACTTTATTTTTGAACAAACCCTTGCTTAATATAACATATTTTCCTTCTTCGTGCATATTTGTACCATCCAATCGAATCTGGGAGTAACCATTTACATTTCTATTAATATATTTTGCTTTTAATGTTTGAGGATCCATTACATTTGCCACAGAATCTGTAACATAAGCAAGTCCAATATTGGATGTGGATTTATCGAACAATAACCACTGATTTCCGGTGTCTGTAGGACTAATGGAGTCATAAATAGCCTGCACAAGCATCTTGTCCTCGTTATAACCTATCCCATATTTGCCATTGATTTCAATTCTTGCAATTTTATTGTCTGAAGAACATGATCTTGCGATAAAGAAAGTCGCACCGAAAACAACAGCCATAAATAAGCTGAACCACATCCAAAACTGAGCATCCTCTTTTCCTGATTTATTCCACCAGCTTTTAATTTTATCCCATGTATTAAATAACCATGAAGAATTAATCTGTCTCTCGTACTTTTTATAGTTGTTTAGTGTTGAATTGTAAACTGGTGTCTGAAGGGAGGCATTGTATAATTTATAATTATCCGAATATCCCAACTGCTTTCCACATTTTCCACAATAATGTGCATTATCAGGATTTTGCTGAAAGCCGCAGTTATTGCATTTCTTAGACATATTACAATTTGCTCATTCGTTAAATGTTTTTGCTTATATACTCAGCAGCATCGAGGATATTATGCCATGTCATTGCTCTTTCGTCGCTTATTTCCACTCCAAATTCTTTTTCCAGCCACATAAGTAGTTCAGCGTGATCCAACGAATCAAGTCCCATCGAAGATATTGGAGTGTGTTCATTTATCGGTCCGTCATTGGGGAAGTATGAATACTCTCTTTTTATGCCATCAATTATTTGCATTGCCACATTCTTTACACTTGAATCGGTTTCACTATTCACCCCTAATTCTACAGAATTTTCAAAAAAGGGCATTCCGCATTTTCCACAAAATTTTGCATTCTCGGGATTTTCCTTAAAGCTACAGGCATTGCATTTCTTTCCCATATCAGATCTTAAAACAGATATAGTGCTAATTAATTACTCTACATTTATTGTCCAACTAAACTGTCTCCCATGACAATTTTTATATCTTTTCCCACTTCCACAAAGACATGGGTCATTGCGAGAGATTGAAAGTGATTTCTTAAAGGTCACAGTATTATCCAAAACAGATTTTGATTTTTCAGATTCCTCTTGAGCCATAGAAATTTTTCCTCCGCACTTCCCACAAAATTTTGCTGAAGTAGGATTTTCTCTAAAGCCACAAAATGGGCATATTAATCTCATAATAATTCAGCCATTATAAGTGAATCGTTTTGTTCCACATGCCGTGCAATAATCAAATTCGCCCGACGTGAATTTATTTCCGCAAGCTGTGCAGAATGCAACCTTTTGGATTGATTGCAACGTTGCCGAGCGTTTATCCAAAAGCGAATAGAACTGCGGGGAAAGTATTACGTCCTTTGATGCAAGATTGAGAAGCGAAGGTACTTTCGATAATGTCCCACTTACAGATTTAAGCGCATCCAGTAACGTGGTTATATGCTTAAAATCTCTTTCATATGACTTTGCCTTCAACCATCCTTGTGAAGAAGACAGTTTCCTTAAACGTTCTTCTCCTGTATTTCCACTCAAATCATTTGGGATAAATATCAGATTGGATTCATCATAGGTTTGAGTCACTGAAGGATTGAAATAAGCAATCCAGAGTGACAATGCTATTACAAGTTGAGAAAAATTATCATCATCAAGAGAAGCATGAAGACGAGTTTTAGGGGCTGTTCTTTCAGGATGCTGAAATGATGGTGCCCCTCCCGTAGTCTGATAATAATCCCGACCCATCTCCCGAACGTAAAGCGAGTCATAATCAACCAAGCGAAGCTCTCTATTAGGCGTAACAAGTATGTTCAGGCAGGAAAGATCACCATGAGCAATACCGTTTTCTCTTAATTCATAGCACATGTAATAGAAATCACGGATAAATGTCAGCCGTTGGACATCAGAAAGTTGTCCCCAATCTTCCTGTAGAAATGAATCTAAGGTTTTGCCATTAATCCAATCCATGACTATGCCCGGTAATACACTCCCGTCGCATTTCATTTTTAACGCAGATGGAACATACCTGAAATTGGAGAAATATTCCAATTTGACTTTTGAAAGCCTGTCTCCAATTAGCTTATATCTTTTTAGAGCATCCGGAATTAATTCCTTCCATACTCTATAACATAAATGATTAGATTGCCCTTCAAGGCGAAACGCCATACAGAAACGACCTTCCGATTTTACCAGTTGCTGTCTTCTTCCGCGACCAATTACAATAGTCTTGTATGAACGAGCCGTTGAATCAAGTATATTAGAAGACTCCATCATACTTTCCATTACTTGGTCGGATCCGTAGGATAATTGCGCCATATTCTAAGGGTTGCTTTAATTTTGTCCATTAGTGAAGACCGATGATCTGTGTCCTCTGATTCCGTTAAATCTTCAGGACTCTCTGTCTCAATTGCAGCATCGTTTCCAATAAATTCATTGGACTCAACATTTGCTTCTGTATAAGTTCCCAATTTAGACTCGTTGCGATTTTTAATGATCTTGTCCACTGAGCTTTCGATAGTCTCAATTATTCGTTCAGATTCAACTATAACATCAGCGGTAGATTCATCCTCTTTTGCAATTCCATCATCTGAATTTATTTCGTCACAAATATTGCTTGATGTATCGTTTGACTGCATTTCCGATGGTAATGTGGTCTGTTCATTTACCTCAAATTTTTTTTCATCTTCGTCAGTTCTCAATTCTATTGGATTCTCAGATATGCCAATAGTCCCTAAAGAAGATAAATCAGTATCCACATTTGATTGTTCCTCACTTATTTCTGATTCAATGTCTTGAAGGTTATTGTGAGAACTATTTGTAGCGTCTATATCCGAAGCAATATTGTCGAGAGCAGGTTCACATTGAAAATCATCACCTCCGAACTTGATTAATATTACAGCCAAATCATCATCCATATCTCCATTCTTTCGAGCAGTTTCTGCCAATGATATGAACATATCATTGGTCTGAAGATTCCAAAGCGTATGTTCCGGTGTAAGACCATCAATTTCACACTTTTGAAACCATTTAGCCATACCATCGGTCATAATGGATATGGAACAAATATCCGACATTGAGATTTCTCCAATCAACCATTCTCCAACACAAGTACCATCACTTAGTATAGCATCGGTTGAATTTGAATAGTCTGTGATTTCAATGTCGTCATTGTCTACGCGTTTAATTGAAGAGTTTAGCTCCTTGACTGATCCATCTTTGAGATGTAAAAACAAAGTGCTATCACCCAAAATGGCATACCTCACCAATTCATTCTTCTCGTCATAATGAATGCCACAAAAGGTTGAAGCACCTATCTTCCATGTCTCATAATTATACTGCTCATGTCGAAGAAGCCTTCCACTGAGAGAAGACATGTATTCGTCAACCTCAGTCTGCCATAAATCCTTTATTTCCGGCAACAGCACGATACTGGGTAACTCCTTCCAGACTGTTATATCTTCAGGATTCATGGAAACAAATTTTTCACATAAAATCCGCGCGACTATTTCCGGGTGAAATGAGTTAGACACACCATCGGCAACGGCATACAGACCTCTCTCGGCGTTAAACCTCAAGGCATCTTGCCGTCCATTTTCTTCTCCATCCTTGCCAAGAAGGAATGTCTTAATTCGCATATTCATCAGTCGATGGATACTTCTACACGTCCATCTGATTTAGTTAATCCTGACACAGACGAGCCAAACACAACGAGTCTGCCAAGAGTTCTCATGTCGCTTATATTAGAAACCATAAATCTGCTTCCCGTTATTGCTGGCAGATTGTTTCGCTGCGCTCTGGAAACAAACACGGGAGTCATTTCTGAAGAGGCATCGAAAAGGAAAGATCTCTTTGCATCAGAAGGCTTGCTCGCAGGAAATTGAAGTTCCACCCCCTCTCCCGGCTTACCATCAATGTGTATGTTGAAAAGAAGAACATTACCATCTGGGACACTAATTGATTTTAACTTATTGGCTGCTTCAAGAGCCTTGTTTCTCGAATCTTGTTCATTGAGACTCTTTTCTTCAGGATAGCCATCTGTGATATTAATCACAATTGGAGCCGGAACATGCTGCCCCTTGGCATTTTGTGAAGATATCCAGTTCTTAATAATTTCGGAAGCCTTATCAAAAGCCATTGCCATATGGGTTAACCCCTGAGGTTTCCCTTCTTTTTCGATGTTTATAAATTGCTCATCTTGATGTGCGTCGAGCCATTTGTTTATTTCATCGATTCCTCCTGAAAACAAGTTGTACGTATATTGATTATAACCAATGACTTCAAGTCTATAACGGTTTTTGTAAACACCGTTATCTTGACAAGGAGCTGTTAGACAGTCAACCACATTCCATATCGTGTTGCTTACTCTTCTGATTTTGTCATCCCATCCCATTGAGCCGGATAGGTCAACGAGATATATTAGAAGACCGGGATGTGTAGACCCCCATGGAAGTTCATATGCCATATCGTATCTTAGATTTTAAAATGTTAAATTTGAGTGATATTTATTCTTATTCTATCTCCAAACATAAAATTATCGCTTTGTCGGGCATAGACCCCACTTCGGATGACTCCTCCGTTTTGAGTCATTTCCACTCCAGAAGACGGTTCAAGAATTAACCCTTTAGAGGATGTGCGAATATAAAAATGCACAGGATTGAAAGAGAATCCTCTAACTTGGAATTTTATTTGATGATGCAGCCCACTGTCTGGATTTGTTCCATATGAATTGTTTCCATCAAAAATAGGTAGCATGGTTCGCGTATCATTCCGTTTATCCTCAATCATAACGATACCCTTCAATTGTTGAGCCGGTTCACTTTTCATTCTTTGGACTTCAGTCTGTGCTGACTCCAATTGATGTCTCAAATTTGAGATTTCCCGATCATATGAAGACTGTTGACTGGAGGCATTTCTCTCTGCATTTTCAATATCTTGTTCTAGTGAGGATATTTTATTGGATAATTGTCTCTTCTCAGATTGAAGAGTAGTGTATTCCCTATTGAGCCTGCTGTTTTCTTTATTACAAGAAGCTATTTCCTCTTTCAAATCAGAAATTTTTGTCTTCAAATGATTGATCTCCCCAAAAGTTTCCTTCTTTGAGGATTCTTTTTCCTGCTTCAATTTTTCGATTTGATTTAAAACCGATTGAGCAATAGAAACTCTACTTTGTTCCACATCTCTTAATGATGATGGAATAATGTCCGGGAAGTTTAGTCTCAAGTATCCACATTTTGGACACAGGCCATTTTCCAGAGCCTCATCGCAAACCGGACAATTTATATTCGCTTTAGCCATTATCTTATGATGGTTAGATTGTTGTTCTTATGAAGTTGATGCGTATCGACTATAATTCTTGTAGGAGCGCCTTCAAAACCTCCTTGGAGTATTCCGATTACTACCATATCTGATTTTCTCATTACCGGACCTCCGGAGCAGCCGTTAATAGCCGCAATGTCAGATAGAATCGCATCAAATCTGTTTTGGGGAGTGACTTGCTTCTGTTCGTCATAACCACTTATCTTCCCTTCATATACTTGGAAATTATCTGATACGCTCAAACCTTTGACAAATCCACAATGGATTATCGGTTCTAACAAGGCTGGTTGTTCATTCGCTCGATGGTCTATGGCAAAATATTTTGACTCAGTTGGAAGCAACTCAACTTGTAGAATGGCGAGATCGGCCACAGAATCAGTCCAGACCACTTTGGCTGGAGTTGTAAAACCTCCCCGTTCCATTATAAATTTAAAATCATTCTCCCCTTGTACTACATGATATGCAGTCAATATTAACTTACTCGTAACCGAGATGACAAAGGCTGTTCCAACGCCTGATTTGCTGAATAACAACCCTACAGATTTGCTAAAGTGAGATGGATCTGCCACCTTGCAATCATCATTGTCAAGAGACACATCAAGAACGAAAGAATAATTATCCGTTGAATCATAATTATCAGACGTTGTATCAGATTGATTCTGTATCTGTAGATTCTCGTTCCCCTCCCTATAGTTGGGGAAGTCGATTGGCCGTAAGGTCAAATCGGTGACATTTTCTTCAAATTCTCGGATATCGTAGTTGTTGGAGACGATAGAAAATAATTGATTGGCCTTTCGGGCATTGCTGAATTCCGTCCCCAACACGCGTCGTTCCTCATCAAAGTAATTATCTGCAAGATTGCTGCAAATGGCTTCATCCGCAATTTCCAACCCTTTCTGAGATGCCAACGTTGTAAATATGGACCATAATTCTTCATTAGAATAATCCTCAAAAAACCAATGGTTTTCAAAGCGGCTACGCAATCCTCGGTTTGTGGCGAGCATTTGATTCATTTCCTGAGTGTAACCGGCCAATATAACCGCTTGATTCCCCATAAAACGGGTATCTGTAAGACAATTTGTGATTTCGTCTATAGCTTCCGAACCGTACTGAGTCAAACCATAAGCCTCATCTATGAATATAACTTTCCCGGCATTGTCATTGAATAGTTGCTTGATTGCTTTAGGAGTATCACCCACGCCGCTCTTTATTATATCTCCCTTTTGCACTACAACTGCCTTGTCGCTATTGTCAATCAAGCCGGCTCGATACAGTATTCTGGCCATAAGATTGGCTACTGTGGTCTTGCCGGTTCCTGGGGCACCAGTAAATACAAAATTGAGATTTTTCTTTTCAATTGCCGCATTCGGATTTCTGAGAGCCCTTCTTCTCTGCCCCATGGCTGATTTTATCAGTGTCCTCAGATTATGCTTAACACCGTTGAGACCCACAAGATTGTCTATTTCTTTTAGAATGTCATCAACTGATTCAGCAGGAGAAATAATTCTCATGAAATTCTCGGGAATATCCGATACATCCAATCCTCCTTTGGATTTATTCCTCCGGTGTTGACTTATGATTGCTGATGCCAGTTTTTCCATTTCGCCAGCATTGCCCCAACGCACATTTCTATGGGAGTATTGATAGTTTATGATGTTTCGTATGTTTACAAGAAATTCTTCGGTTCGTTCGTAGTCTTTAATTTGACGCAAGAATATAGAATAAAGGGCATCGGGGTTGTAGTCTTCAAACTGTATAAACGATTCCTTACCATTGAATCGCCTCATAAATCCTTGATTACCATTTTTGATGAGATTCTCCATTTCATCCTTATATCCTCCAAGAATGACCAATGAATCGGATGAATTTTCCATGAATTGGATCAAGACCTCGATTGCTTCCTTGCCGTAATCAGCATGATCCCCATGATTAGAACCACTCATCAGTCCATAGGCTTCGTCAATGAACAGTACGCCACCCCTGGCACGGTCGCATAAAGCTTGAGTCTTAATACGTGTCTGACCAATATACTCTCCCTCCAAGTCTCCAACTGTAGCCTCTATTAGATGACCTCGTTCAAGTAATCCCTCCTCCCTTAAAATGTCTGAAAGTAATCTTGCAACAGTTGTTTTGCCTGTTCCCGGATTGCCACTGAAAACCAAGTGTGGACGAAAACGGGGTCCGGAGTTACCATTTTTGCTTTCTCTTAAAGCTTCTATGAAATGTTCCAATTGAGCAATAACTGATTCCATGCCACTCATCGAACGAAGTCGATCAATAGCCTTATCGTTATTGAATTTTTCAATCATATTGTACAGCGAATTAATAGGCAACTTAACATAGTGAGACATCTGTTCGACATATGGATTAGCCATTCTTTTCTTGGTATCGAATTGACTGACCTCTTGGCTCAATCTGATTGACGCACCTTCTATGCCGCAAGAAAAATCAAAAATTGGGAATGATTCCTTTAAACGTCTTCTATTAAGCATATTTCTGAACTCATGCGCATCTGGCCCGGGAATTTCATAAAGGTCAAAGGAAGGATTTGCTGAACCCTCTTCGCTACCTCCACTATTAGCATCTAAAAATTTATTTCTGAAATGTTTATTAGTGAAATATGTATCGTGTCCGTCGGTGAAAATTTGTCCACTTGAAGCACAATTGTAAAGAATTATTATTCTTGCCTGAATGCCTCTGCTGGCAAATGTGATACGGAGAGTTTCAAACATTGAATCTATATAATTTGTTTGTTCCTCGCTATATCTATCGCTTGAACCAGTTGCAAATATAAAAGCCGTTTTTTTCTCAGGGTTGCTTCCTATATAGTTCGTTACCACCAAAAATGGATCAACAGTATCAGCTATTCTATAGAATGTGTGCTGATTCTTATCCTCTGTTTGAATCTGGTCATATTCTGGTTCTTCTTTGTTGCTTTCCTTAATAGAAGATGCGGAATTTGCCATTGTCCTCCGCCTGTTCCCGAAAGGGCTGCGGATATTAGCTACATATCGATTAGTTGACTGGGTGGTAGAAGTAGTGTTTTCGGATGTCTTTCTGGGAGTAAGATTGTATAAAGTGGCTAAGTCATTTTTTCGGAAACTGAAAAAATTTCTTCTTGGGTCTTGGCTATAAAAGACCACTGTATAACCTTGTTCATGCAACGAACAATATAGGGCTTCAAATACACCTTGGCATCTGAGGTCTTCGTCAATGAATACATCCTCCATTGCCTTGCCATAGATACCGGAGAAAAGATGCTTCTCTTCTATCTTGAAATTCTCAATTCGGTTGATGGCCATAATTAATGTCCTCTCATTTTACGTCGGATATTTTGAGCAGCCCCTTTCTTTGCAAGTCGAGATGAGGATGAGATTTCAGCTAACATAACATCTCCGCCATCACCTTTGGGTGCCTTTATATCCCCAAGTTTATGTCCGCTCTTTTCAATTTGGCTTTTCAGCGTCTGTAGTGAACGTATGAATTCATTGGATGTTATAGAACGATTGTCAACACGGTGAAACGCAATATCATTGTCAATTTCGTCTCCAGACGGGGTGACACGTATCACTATTCGTTCGCCATTCATGCTGCGGAGGTAGGCATATACACCCTCACGCCAATCATTGTCAATCTCACCTCCCTCATATCCAATTTCATCCATTCCTTCGGGATCCCTCTCTATCTGCCATCCCTGAGACTGAAGTGCCGTGATAATATCTTCAGTGATTTCAACTCTGTTCTCACTCAAAATGGCTCTATGAGCGGCAACCCCGGCCATATCCGTGGCCATAACCTCACATTCTGAAATTTCGCTAATAATCTGGTTGATCCTATCTGTAGAAGGATGTGCTTCCAGTTCTTTTTTTAGAGTTTCAAGACGATTTGAAATCTGGGAATATTCCCCACGATTCCAAAAATCTACTTCGATTTTAATTATATCAGAATTGTCATTGGGATTTGAGACAGATATTTCTCTGTTGGAATTTACCTCTTCAAGCACTGTGTTAAGAGATTCCATGGCTTGAGATAAAATGGCATCATAAATGATTTTTGCTTTCAACGCTTTCTCTTCAGCCCATTGTATGTTCATGATCGCTTCAACAGCTTGCGCAGCAGCCGTTGTGCTGTTAGGATTAGACAAGAGTCTTTCCATCCTGTCATGAACTCGTGGTGCCTCTTCGGGGTTGAATCTGTCTATTGGTGTACGTTTGAATGCTTCTTCATAAATAGCCTTGGCCATATTAACAGCCTCATGTCTTCTTTCATCTTCATTACTGAGCCTTGATAAGATACCGTTGACCGTATCAGTCAAGGCGCCCAGGCGTTGCTCATGGGTGTTCAGTTGCCCTTGTTGTGCGTCAAGTTGTCGTTGTTGATCGTCGAATCTACGCGTTGTGTCTCTTGCCAATTCTGTAATTCTTCGTTGAACAGATTCATATCTACTTTTGGAAAGGGCATTCACGGCATCAATCCGAGCATTAGTCGCTTCGCTTTGCTGACGTGTGGTTTTTGCAAGAGTATTTATGTTGTTTTTCAATGCATTGAGACCGGATTGTGTTTCTCTTCGCAGCTTATCATTTTCAGAATCAATCAAATTCTCCAGTCGATTGGCTGTGTTTTGTAATCTTTGGCGTTGAGCCCTGTCAAGTTCTCGTATATTGGCATTCACTCCGCTTATTTCTTTATTCAGAACCGACTGCATTCTTCTACGCTCCTGCTCAACAAGTGATTGTGTACGTCGTTCTGCTTCTCTGACAGCCTGTGCCTGAGCATTGGCTATCTTTGTGGTCATCTCTCGGTTAGTCCGATTGAGCCTATTGTGTAAATCGTTAATAGCATCATCAGCCTGTCGAACTGATGAGATTTTATAGTATCTACTCATGTTGCCAGAATTTAATTTTTAGTGTGGACTGTTTTTTGCAAGGGAATGCCAACGGCTTCTATCCCTACGTTTGTAAAAGATATTTCGATTTCACGCTTTCCATGTTCCAACTCATTTTGAATGTCTGCAAATTTACCGGATATGAAGTGTATTCTTTGATTTGAGGAGCCTCTTAAACCAACTCCGTCATTCATAGATTCAATATATGGTCCATCAATAAGTATATCCGTATGATTCAATACATTCAAAGCATCTTTACTGAGGAGATTCTCTTTCAGAAAGCCCGTGAAAACTAAAACATTCATCTCAGGTCGATATTGATGAACAATGTTCAGAAGTTTGCTTAATCCTGCCGCCTGCAGAAATGGCTCACCACCGCTTATTGTAAGTCCGTCACAACTTGAATTTATAATGTCATTGGCAATTGAATCAATAGAATATAGTTTTTCGGCCTTTACGGTTCGAGCTTCAGGCGTAATGCAGCCCTTACAATTAAATGGACATCCTTGTACCCAAATTATATATCTCAATCCGGGACCTAAAGATCGACTTCCCCGGCGTTCGATAGCATGTACATTTAACATGGAACCTTATAGCTTTGAAACTGGAAGAGTGTCACGTTCTTCAATCTTAATCTTAAGTAAATCGTCAAATTGAGAAAGAAGGCATCTTATCTTATGCTCCAGTTCTGGGTACGTTGTTTGTGCATCCTCTATTACACGTACTATTCTGGCATTTTCATCAATATGCTGCTTAAAAATTGATATTTTGTCTCGATATGAATCTTGAATCAGCTTAAACTGCTGTCGCAGATCTTCGGGAAAACTTTCACAATTGATTGTCTCAAACTTTTCCATGCCATTGACTATAATCATGGAAAGCATGACGGCCAGTTTTGCATCATAATAACCAATTGGCAATTCTTGAATTTGAGAATTGACATCTGATTCTATGTCTTTTAATTTTGAATTCTTAAATAATTCAATGAGTGTCGCCATTTTTTATTTATTTTCAAGATGTTTTAATCGCAAAATCAACTTTCCTCTTAAAAGATAAAGGGAGTATAAATCACGAGAAAGAATGCATGGAGGAAAAACACGCCTGTTTTCAGGTGGTGTATGCTTCTCCAATTGTTGCAGTGCATTAACCCACCTTATTTTTGCATCTGCATCGTTGGTGATAATAGAGAAACTTATTCCATCTTTATACAGCTTCAAAACCCTTTCTCCTATTACGGGATCAGCATAGGGATTATAATTAGTATTCCAGTCTAAATCAACAATCTCTAATAGACGCATCTCCTGACATGATGAGAGATAAGTCTTGGCTTGTTTAGCGGCTGCCTTATTGTTGTTTGCTAATTTGACAATCTCATCAAAGACCTCTCGATGTAATTCATAAACATTCTGCCCTTTAATCATAAACTTTCTCACGAAATTGAGCATATTGTCATAGAGCATTTTTCCTCGTCGAGATGAATCTTCTGTAATCCAGACATTTGTATCAGTGACTATTCTTTCAACTTTGGCAATCCTTCTAAAAACATTTTCCACAGTTTCAAGCATCGCTCTCAACTTATCTGCATTTGTCGCTTGTGAAATGTGCGATTCCATTAGACCAATCTTTATCGTCTCTTCCATAAAAATAATCTCTTTATGGGTATTAAAAAGATTTTCAGATTGGTGCAATGGAGAGGTCGCCTTTGACGATGTTATATTTTCTGAGATTTTTGTAGATGAACCTCCTTTAGAACCATTTAGCTGGTGCTTGTTTTTATCGGTTGAGCTTTTATATCCTTTTTCCTCTTTAGAAGTGAGAACTTTATTTTCATCTGATTCGGGATCTTTTTCCTTGGATAATATTGAAATATTTTCCGGATAATTCTCAGATTGATTCAAGCTCACTATGCCTGGCCCACCAATTAATAGATTATGACTGTGCTTGTTTAATGGAGAATAAACTGAAATGAAAATATTGCCATAGCAATCTATATATGGAGTTAGCCTTATCAATCTACAATGGTATCCCGCAATTTCCACAACTGATCTATCTATATTACTAAGAGAGCCTAATAGATTTTTCCAAGTTATGTTTTGATAAAAAATCGAAGAAAGTGTTGAATCATCCAATGGTACATATATGTTTTCCTTGTTCAATATGAGTCCCCAGATTGTATTCATTGGGAAATTGACCCCAATAGTTTGAGTCAAAATTGATTTGTTTAGCTGAATACGACCATTGATTGAAACATCCTCGCTTGGGGCGGAAATGGTTATGCACTTTTTCGCAATCGTTTGTAAGATATATTCTACAATAGGTCCATTGTATTCATTTTCACATATTAGAATCGTGTCTAAACAACAAATGCCCAAACTTGTAAATAGAGAGTTCAATTCATATAAAATGGAATTTAGATTCAAATACTTGGAAAAATAATCGTCGTATAGCCAAGTACTTTCCGAAATATTATAGGAAAATAGAGACTCCCTTTCCTTTTTAATCTTTATATCAGCATTCAAAAGAGTAGAAAGAGAATGTGGCGTGTCTTCACCAATTCTATCTATCGTCACCCTCTTGGGACTAGATTCAAGTTTTACGGAAGCCTCATATATGACCAAATAATCCTTTTTAATATAAAGCAGCTTGATGGAGCCCGTCAAATCGTATCGATCAACAGATGATACTAACTGCTTTTCAACAGGAGACACAACACTTGAGTCGTTTAATCTGTCGTGTACGTATTTAAAAAAATCTGTATTCATAGATATGACAGACTACTTTATTATTTCTAAGTTTACCTTTTCGATTTTTAGTTTAGCACCTCCCAACAGCGGAAGATGCACTATAAGTTCTGCCAAATCATCTCCTGCTTCAAGAACCTTACCAGTTAATCCCATCAAATTACCTCTCACAACACGAACCGTATCGTCAACTTTGAAAATTGAAGGATCATACTCAACTGGAGTGTCACTTTGCCCAAGTATGAACTTTAGTTTAGATATTTCATCATCGGATATAACCGCAGGGAAATTCGATCCAGGTGAAGATAAAATTTTAATGACATTGGGGATTTTTGTGATTTCACTTAACTGTATCGAACTGTTTTCAACAAAAACAATCATAGGAATTATGATCACATCTATTTTTTTAATTCGATCGCTCCATTTCCTCAATTGTTTCTGAATGGGGAGGTATATTTCAACTCCCTTTTTGACCAAGGAACCGGCAACTTTTTTCTCACTTCGAGGTCGACAATATATTGCAATCCAACTTCTTGAACGCGCTTCGCGGTCGTCAGTCCCATTGACTGCCGAAACTTTCAGGTTTTGTTCGCTATTGTTCATGTCGGGATAATGACGGTTCGCTGAATAGGCATCTCTAAACAAGAGATTTGGATAGGAGTTATATGTCTGAAAAATAGGCTCTGATGTTGTAAAATTGGATCGATTAGCCAAACACAAGGCCTTGGATGAGTTAAAAATTAGCCAAAAATTTGATTTTATTTCCTAAAAACATCCCTCATTTGCCAAAAAATAACTATCTTTGCAATTTGAATAAGTATCTCTTGTTTAGAGATTGTGATGAACGCCAAACAATAAAACCCCGAACCATGATGGAAACGGGGTCATTTCTAAAGACTTTTGAGGATTATTGAATTTGCCTTGTCTACTACTGAGGTGTCAAGGCTGGCAAGGTAGATCTGGGTAGTTGCTTCGCTGTCGTGTCCCATACCCTCGCTGATCACTGATAACGGTATTCCTTTTGCCTTTGCCACTGATGCCCAACTGTGCCGAGCTACATAAAGTGTCAAGGAGATGTTGATCCCGGCTTTCTCGGCAACTCGTTTCAGATTGTGGTTGATGTTATATCCCACGTTGCGGTAGGTACTCCGATCATTGGCTCCCTTGTTGCGTATTATCGGGAGAAGGTAATCGCTGCTGTTTTCAGGGTACTTATCCAAGAGTACCTGCATTTCCTTTGTCCATTCGATGATAAGCTGCTGCCCAGTCTTGCGTCTGCGGTATGTGACATATCCATTTGCAAGGTCTGTCTTACGCAGGTATGCCATATCTATGAAACTCATTCCACGGAGCATGAAGCTCATCATGAACATATCCCTTGCAAAGTCAAGCTCAGGAATCAGCGACAGGTCAAGAGCCTTGATTTTCTTTATGGCTGAGAGGGGTAGGGCACGTTTTACGGTCTTGTCAACTCCGGTATATACATGCCGGAACGGATTGCGGTTCTCTATGATGTCATCTTCGACCGCCCGGTTGTATGCCGCCCGAAGAATCCGTGTATAAAAGGATATTGTATTCGGAGCCACCCCTCTCTGCTGATGCCATGCCTCGTATGCCTCCATTATCTCAGAATTAAGACAGTCGAGCATTATATCTTCGTCCTTACGGAACTTCTTGAAGCTGTTGAGCGTGGATATATATGTCTCGGCTGTCCTTATCTTACCGTTCTGTTTCAGTTTGATAATGTGGCTCTCCATGTAGTTGAATAGGGAATACTCATTTACGTGACGGTTGAACTCATCAATGACATCATCTACTGTGTAGGCCAATCCGTCGTTGTCAAGTTTGCGTATTATCTTGTTAAGCCGTTCGACATCCCATCTGATACGTTCCCTGATTGAAAGAATGAAGGATTTGCGCTCACTGTTATGTGTCGTAGTAACCATAGAGCGGGTTTCATCCCATTCAGTCGGGAATACATGATAGTCGGAGAAAAGCTGCCGTTGCTTTCTCTCGTGTAAAATCTGATAGAAAATCGTGCCCTCATGGTCTTCGACAGTCGAGGGTTTGAACTTTACTTTTATTGAAGCCATTTGATTAATCGTTTTTTTAATTTGATAATCTTAACGATTATCCAAAGTCTTCATGACCTTTATGACGGCTCTGATGTAGGTCTTCTCTTCGGCATAGCCAATCTTGTCAAGCCATAGTAAATAATTTCCACCTGTATACCTTCTTTGGATTTTCTCATAATATGCTTTCACACTTTCGGTCCAATGATTGAACTCATAGTATTTTCCAGTCCGGGGATTTGTCAGACCGAATAGATTATGTTTATTACGACAGACAGACGACTTGAACCAGCCGGTTTCAAGGATAGCCTGTGCTAATACTATCTTCGGGTACTTGATATTGTTCTTCTTTATCTCGGCAAGCAGATTGGGAATTGTCAGTTCCGGCAATGATTCGTCTTTGCTTTGTGAGGTGAGATTACCGATCGCTCCTGATTCCTCATCAGAGGCAGAATCGTTACGGAGGAACTTGCTATCGTCACTTTTTCGGGCATTCAGTACCTTCTGCCCCAAGTTTTCTTCATTTTCGGTTTTACAGTCAACTGAAATAACCGTGTCCTTATCTGCTATCGTATCTTCTTTGATTACAGATATTTCCACCTTTTTAGATTTTGACTTGCCTTCAATTTCAGAATCTCTCGTGACGGTATAGAATTGTGCTGACGCTGAAAAGGTGGTCAGCATCAGCATGAATGTAAGCAGAATAGTGTTGTGCATTTCTTTTTGAGGGTTATCGTGGGGATAATTTTGCAGTGTCCAAGCGAAATGCTTCGCAAAATTAACAGACCAAAAACATTAATATGGAATTACACAACAGAAATCAACCCGAAGAATTGCCATATCAGAAACTGGCAATGCTGGGCATCGACCGTGAGAAAGCCGACAAATTGCCTTCCGAGGTAAAGGAGAAGCTTGTTTCCGGCGAGGTGACACCTCTCTTGCAGGTATCCATAAATGCCCGAAATGGTGACGTTATCACGTTACCGCTCAAACTACAGATGGTAGCCGACAAAAACGGAGATCCGCTCCTTGTCGCTTATCCCGTCAAGGCTGTTCTCGATGAGAAGCAGGATAACATTCTCCAGCTCACCCCTTATGAGGCTGATCGCCTTCGCCGAGGCGATGTAATCCGGAAAGCCATTGACATTAACGGTGAGAAGACACAGCAGTTTCTCCAGCTTGACCCTGAGACCAATTCTATCATTCACAAGATGGTGACTGACGTGCAGATTGAGCAACGTCTTAAAGATATGGAGAAGGTCAATGACATAGAACTCGGAACACAGCAGAAACAGGCTGTCCGGGAAGGCAAGCCGATGGAACTCAACGTTGGCGGTGAGAAAGTGACCGTAGGCATCGACCTCAAGGAGCCGCAGGGTTTCAAGATAGTCCAGGGCGACATGAAGGAGTGGGAACGTCAGCAGAAGCTCAAGTATGATGAATTGCATCCTGAATACATCGGTCTCGTGATGACCGACAAGAACCGCTGGGAGTATCAGCAGGTGGTTGACCGTCAGTCACGTGAACGTGCAATACATCTTTCTTCACCCAAGGATAAGGAACAGAAAAAGTCAGGTCTGAAACTTTAGCCATGAGAGCCGAGATACAAGCAAAGGTCGATTATCTGAAAGAACTCTTCGCCATTGATGAGAGGAAAGCACGCCTTATGGTCAAAGGGAAGGCTTTCTACAACCCTGTGACACGACGTGTTGCCGAGAAGAAGTATATTCTCTGTAATAATTGTGCTTGGAAAGCGCAAAGAATCAGGGAGTGGATTGAAACCGCAGAGAACCGATCAAGCTATGAACCCGGCTATGATGACAGGATACGCTATTACATAATGTTTGCTGAGATTACGGAAAACATTATCAGACAGCATTTGAAATTCATTAACCAAGTCTCATAAGATGAAGAAGAAAGATGAAATCAAGGAGTCTCAGACTGTGTTCAGGCAATTTGATGAGATGAAACAGAAGCATCCCGACTCTGTTCTTCTTTTCCGTGCCGGAGACAAATATGAGACCTACCGTCAGGATGCCATCAAAGCCAAGCAGATTTTAGGGCTTGACATTGAGACAAAGGAAATCGAAGGGAAAAAGGTCGATATGGCTGCCTTCGAGCATAATAAACTTGACACAAACCTCCCAAGACTCGTCCGTGCCGGTATGAGGGTTGTCATCTGTGAGATGCTTGAAGACCGGAAACAGAAGAAAACCGAAAAGGAAAAAGTCAATGCTTCTACCAAGGAGAATACCGTCTCCAATAACGATGAAACTCAACTTACAAACACCACTATGGCAAGAAAAAAGAAAGAACAGGCTCCGGAACAGGAGCAACCCAAGACGAAAGCCGAAAATAAGACCGAGGTCAAAAACGAGGTCAAGTCTGAAACTAAAGCCAAAGCTAAATCCGAACAGAAAACTGAGACACAGCAGGAACGCAAGCCGCGTGAGCCTCAGATGGTCACGGTCAACGGTGACAAGGTTACACACGGCCATGCCTTTCAGGGGAAGGATTCCCAGGACTGGTATTTCACCGCTAAGATAAACGGTGAGCAACTGAAACCACAGAAGATGGATCCGGCTGACGTTGCTGCCTATCAGAAGAAGGAAATGACGGTTCCGCAGCTCATGGAACGCTACTATCCGACAAAGCTCATGGAGAAGGTGCCGGAAGTCGCTTTCAAGACACCCAATGTCCTGCCCGGGCCCGACGGCAACATGACCATCGACAAGTTCAATGTCTATAAGGAGAAGGATCAGACACGTGCCGATTACGGCAAATACAAGTTCTATGCCCAGATCGGTGAAACAAAGATGTCAACTGTTGCTTCCCGTCAGGACTTGAACGCCTATTTCGACCGCGTTATGACTCCCGGTCAGCTCGTGGAGAAGAATTTCGGTGAGCGTCTGCACCTATCTTCGCATTATCAGCAGTTCAAGCTGCCCGAAGGCATCGACAAGGAACAGATACGGATTGCTAAAGATCGCTCCGACGGCAAGTGGAAGGTGTCAGTTGACCTCGGTGAGCGTGGAAAGACGGAGAAGAAGGAGATGTCATTCGACGATGGCTTCTCTCTCTACAAGGCTAAGACAGCCACGCGCGAGCAGATTGCCGCCAAATATGTAGGCAATGAGGTCAGAAGCCTCCTTGCAGCCCCGGCTATGAAAATGGAGAAATCCGCTTCAATGAAAATGTAACCACTAACCTTACAAATTTTTAATAAATGGCAAAAATAGAATATGATGAGCTTGTGCAGCTCCTTCAGGAAAAGAAAATAGGTCATCTCCGTTTCGTCCTTGAATCCGACAGTGAGAAGGACTTCCTCAAATGGTGCGAGGAACACGGTATTCAGCCTTCTGACGATGCGGCTGAGTTCTATCTGGAACAGACCGAGATCTCCGCAATGGACAGGCAGGTAATCGACGACGAGGACTATGGCATCTGGAACTAAGTTCTCTTTTCCCGGCTCTACGGCAGGCGCAGGTCAGGTTGCGCTTGACCGTTTTGCCGAGATGATGATTGACCGCATGGAGCAGATGAAGGACTCCGACTGGAAGCAGGGCTGGATAGGCGGTGCCAACGGATATGCCGGTCTGCCTCAGAATGTCGGCGGCCGTAACTACTCCGGCTCCAACTCTTTCTTCCTTCAGCTCCATACTGCTGCAAAGGGCTATCAGCTTCCGGTCTATCTCACGTTCAATCAGGCTCACAATCTAAAGGCTCATGTGCTGAAAGGTGAGAAATCTTTTCCTGTGGTATACTGGGATATGATGGTGAAGGATAAGGACGGAAAGAAAGTCAGCTCCGATGAGTACAAGGCAATGTCGAGGGAGGAAAAGAAAAACCTCGATGTCATTCCTTTCATCAAGGCTTTCCCGGTCTACAATGTTGACCAGACAAATCTCCGTGAGGTTCAGCCGGAACGTGTTCAGAAGCTGATTGACAAGTTTAAGGTACCCGAAATGCGTGACACTCAGGGTATGTATGCACACTCAGCTCTTGACCGTATGATCCAGGAACAATCGTGGCTGTGTCCCATTCAGGCTGACAAGCGTGAGAACGGTGCCTACTATTCACCATCGCGTGATATTGTCGTGCTACCTATGAAGGCCCAGTTCAACACAGGATCGACGCCTGATGAGATCTATCGTGACGGCATGGAGTTCTATTCGACCATGCTGCACGAGATGACCCACTCGACGATGACACCTGAGCGTCTTAACCGTGAGATGGGCGGCAAGTTCGGAGACCCGAAGTATGCGAAAGAAGAACTTGTGGCAGAGCTTACAGCGGCTATGATAAGCCACTCAATGGGCTTCGACTCCAAGATTACTGACAATTCTGCTGCCTATCTTGACTCTTGGATCGGGGTGCTGAAAAAAGAGCCGAAATTCATTGTGTCAATCATGGCAGATGTAAACAAGGCATCCGACCTTATCCTCGATCATGTGGACAAGCAGCGTCTCGCCCTCGGTGAACAGCCTTATCTGGCAAAGAATGACCCTTGGCTGCCGCCTGATCCAAATGAGGAAATCCCTTTCAAGAACGCTGCCATCATCAAGACACGTTCTGGAGACTATGTAATCAGAGCCTCATACGATGGTGTAGACCTCGGAATGAAGCCTATCGAAAAATCGACTGCTAAGACTTATTTCCAGCTCACTGACATGAAGGACAAGGAGTCTTTCCTCAATATGACTGCACGTAAGCATTATCAGTCGGAGATTGCCGGTATCGGCAAGTCTGCCTCAAAGTCACTCAGAATCTAACCCTTTGTTCTCATGGCTAATTATCAGGTGAACTTCAAGGAACTGAAATCTCGTGTCGGCATAGATGACATTGCTTATGCACTTGGCTACCGTCTTGACCGCAAGGCTGGAGTAGGCAAATACATAGAGCTTGTGCTTGGTGACGGACGCGACCGCCGTGATACCATCATCGTTAGCAACCACCGTGACAAGGCTTCTCAGGTATTTTTCCGGAGGGACGGGAGTAAGGGTGACGTTGTGACCCTGATACGTGAGAACCTCAACTCTTTTATAGTGTCAGGCAAAAATGACTGGCAGAAAGTGGCAAAGGTCATGGCTCGTTTCGCAAATCTCCCTGAGCCTGAGTTCCGTGAGGACAGTGAGTATGTCAAATCGGCCCAAGTCAGCCATGTGTTTGACGAGTCAAGGTATGAGGTGAAGCCGGTGGATCCTGACAGGATTCCGAGAATTTTCTCACAGCGTGGCATTGCTGATGAAACGGTCAGAAGTCTCGCTCCATTCCTGTCACTTATCCGTGACACTAAGAATGAGAATTTCGACGGGTACAACATCGGCTTCCCATATACCGAGTATGCTGAATCCGGCGTCAAGGGTTATGAGATACGCGGTATGGGTGGCTACAAGTCAAAGGCAGCCGGTACAAATTCCTCTTCTGCGGCTTGGGTAGCTGACCTATCCGGTGGTAATAATGAGGCTGTCAAATCTGTGTTCTTCTGCGAGTCTGCGCTTGATGCTATGGCTTTCTACCAGATGAACAGGACACGCCTTGACAATAATATTGCACTTGTCTCTCTCGGTGGTACATTCTCAGACGGTCAGATTACCAAGGCTATGGAGCGGTTCCCAAATGCAAGGGCGTTTGACTGTTTCGACAATGACATTGCCGGACGCATCTATGGTCTCCGTCTTATGGCTCTCGTTGAGAATTTTCCTATCAAGATTTCCAAGACAGAAAATGGTCTGAAAGTCGAGGCTAAGGAAAAGGCTTTTGAGTTGGATCCGGAGCGACCGCTATCAGCACAGGTCGGTGAGAATATCTCAATACGCCATAGGATGGGACAATGGACTCCGCCCAAGGCTTTCAAGGACTGGAACGACTGCCTGATGAACAAGCCGATAGAGCGGCAGCTCAATCCCAATAAGCATGAGCGGGATACCAATCTCGCCGAACAACGTAAATCATTCAAAATATGAACAATGGCATAATAATAATCAAAAGTATTGACTGTGACGACAACATATTCTACGGAGTTTTCAGCCGTGGTTTTTCTTTCGACATTGAAATAGTAGGGAGTGATTTTCTTATCAGTTTCTATGACATTGTTGAGGGTGAAATATCTGAGAAAATCTATGAGATACTCATAGACTTTGAGCTGGAAGAGGTTTGCGATTACATCAGCTTTATCGAGGATGATACGAATTTTCTCTTTGATATGGCAGATGAAATTAAATCCTGGATTGAAGGTGCCATAGTCAAACAACTGTCAGAAGGAAAAATCTTTATAGACCTCACAAAAAGTCTCCATAATCTCATGGAGGATATGACAATGAAAGCCAAGGCTCATCTCGATGTGATATTGGCTCAGGATAAGGAAAACAGACTGTACGACAACCCCGAAAAGGAGCAGGAAGAATGATGATATGCCGTATTATGAAAAAAGGTGCTGTTACCCTCGCCATATCTCTGAAATTATTGACGAGTGGCTTGCCATGTATGGCCCAACAGACAGACCCCACTTTGACCGCGACAGTCATCCTCCAAACGGAGGAACTTAAATCAATACACAAGAAGCGCAAGACCACTCAGGAGAAGATCATAGCGGCTGAGACCGCCGTGACTCTCGCCCTTGACCGTGTGCATAATGTGGAGAACAAGATGCTTGAGTATCTTTCCAACGCCCAGGGTGCAATGCAGAACCTATATCAGATAAAACGTGCAGCCGAACTGGTGACCACAGAGATACCAAAGAACACAACTCTACTAAAAAACTCAGTCAAGGGTAATCTGAAAGGTACAGCTATTGCGACACTTGTCTCTGATGAGATCACTGACGCTGCGACACAGATGGCGGCTCTCTATCCGTTCATGCAGCAGCTCGTGACTTCCGGCTCGTATGATGTCACCAATGCGGAGGGTAAGACTGAGAAGCACAAGGTGAATCTCCTTAACTCTGCGGAACGCTATTATGTTGCCAATGAGGTTGTGACACGTCTGGAAAGAATCAACACCGACCTGTTTATTCTCGCTTGGCAGGTACGCACTCTCTCTTGGAATGACCTCTGGTTCTCTCTCGATCCGGAAGGATGGGCAAGTGTGATGGCAGGCAAGAACATCGTCAACGGTCTCGTGACTGACTGGAACAACATCAAGTATTACTAAACACAACTTACAATATTCAATATCATAAATGGAAAATGAAAAGAAAATCGTTGGCCGCTGTCCCAAGTGTGGCGCCAACGTGGTAAAGACCTGCAAGGGATACCGCTGTGAGAATAGCATCGGAGAGAATCCTACCTGTTCCCTGAATATCAACGGCATTCTCGGCAACCGCAAGATGTCGGACGAGGAAATCTCCGAACTGCTTGCCAACCGCCGCATTATGCTCGACGGCTTCATGTCAAAGGAGGGCAAGGCTTTCCCGACTGTGCTTGAATTGGCTGACAACGGTGATGTCCTTATGCAGTCAGTGATCGGCAAGTGTCCTCATTGCGGTGGTGATATCCGTGTCGGAAGCCGGGCCTTCAACTGCTCCAACTTCAACAATCCCACAGATAAATGTGAGTTCTCGATATGGCGCAATATCGGCGGCCATCAGCTCACACTCACGGAGGCACAGGAGATCTGCGAGAAAGGTATCACTTCTGCAGAACTGGAGATGTACCGTGATGACGGCTCCATCTATCGCAAGCGCCTTGGTCTCTCACCCGATAAAACTCAGATTGTGAAGATATGAGACCGGGAATGAAACTGGCTATCCTGCTGATAAGCGGGATACTGATATGGGGCGGAATCTTTTTCTTCGCTTGCAGCTCCAACAATCCGAAAGAGCGGGCACGGCTTGTTGCCGAGAAGTCGCTTATGGCTTGTGTTGATTGTCCGGAGTCAGTCGAGATCAAGGCTTTCAGTGATGCTGACTCTGTTTTCGGACGGGAGTATATCACCCTTGATGAGCGTGTGGCTATCGCAACTGCCATGATGAAGATAAGCTCTAATGTGATGGAGCGCACCGAGAATATGGAGAACATCAACTTCGAGGACGTGGAGCTTGCCGGACTTATGGAACGCCAGATGTCGGCTATGTCTGCCCTCAGAAGCCTTACAGGTCTCAGTCCTGACGATCCCGATAAGCCCAAGCCTTTCACCGGCTGGAAAGTCAAGGTGGAGTATGAGGCTAAGACAGTTGACGGAAAGCCTTACCGCTCTGAATACTGGTTCATTCTTGACAAGGATGCCAACTGTGTCATAAAGTCCTTTGAGATACCTCTTTTATAAACCTTTTAACCACTGACTTAAATGAAAGAACTTATAGATAATATCTCCGTGATTATGGAGACCTTCCGTGAAAATGCAAGAACTCAGCTCGATAAGGGGAACAAGTCGGCTGGACTTCGTGCCAGACGTGCCTCTCTCGAACTTGAACCGCTGCTGAAACGCTTCCGCAAGGTTTCGTTAGAGGCTTCAAATCCAAATCTCGCTCAATAAACCAACTATGAGACTGACACCACTTCAGGAGAAGGTCAAGTGTCTTGACCGGTCTCTCCACTCTGACCACGATAAGATTGCCCGGTGGGTGATTGACAATGCGCGTCCACATATCGCTGTCAGGCAGAATAATCTTGTGACAGTATGCTTCTGCTGTGGCAATACAATGGTATATGCCGGAAAAGAGCGATATGTCAAGTGCTGTGACTGCAACCGCACTGTGGAGATTGTGGAGGAGCTGGACTGGCTTGCAGCAAAGCGCATGGCGTCAAGATACTTCGCCTCCCTTGAGGTAGTGGACGGTATTCAGATAATGCGGACTTATGAGGTCATATTGCGCTACTCCGCTATCAACCGTCTGAAAGATGCTTATGTAAGGGAGGTTTGCCGTCATTGGATTACTCCCGACGGACGCTGTGAGGTTACTTCTTTTCGCCGTCATACCGGGTTCCTGTTGCCTAAGTCAATGTCAATGAAGTTGCGCAAAGGCAATACCGATATTGAGGATCATATCGCAAACCACGCCTATGTGATGCCGGATATGAAGCTGCTTCCTGACTTGAAGAATAAGCTTGTGAACACTGACAAACTGGTTCCGGGAAATGCTCTTACAATCATCAGGAATCTCTTGGAACATGACTACTTAACCATCTGACTTGCAGATTTTCTTGTTGCCAAAATAATAAAACAAATTGTCTTTTTAGCCATCAAAAACGTGACTGCCCTGACTCGTGAGAGCCGGGGCAGTCTATTTATTGGGTTTTGAGTGTTTTTTTCAGCCTACAGTAAATGCTCCTAAGGTTGTTGAGTAGTCAGGAGATTTCATCGCCCTGCGTATGGCGTTGACAAACTTTATGCTTTTTCCGTCTTCACCCTTATCCCGGTATTGTTGCGCTCCAAGCATCACTGTATCGGCGCCCATCTTTCCGTTGATCTTATCGAGGGCTATTGAAAGGTCTTTGTATTTCTGACTCCTTTCAGGATTATATTCAAATAAATCTGGCTGGATTGAATTAGCCGGAGATATGCCAGACACCATTATCCCGGCTCTCTTATAGTATATACCTTTCTTGAAGATTGCTTCCAAGATCCTTGTGGCCATTCCCACAATCTCGCTCGTGGTATTTGTAGGTGTAAGGAATGAATGCGAAGCACTGCTGTCATACTGAATCAGATCCTCCCTGAAATGATTGGACTGGATAAACGCTGTCACCAATGAGCATACCGAGTTTTGGCGTCTCAACTTCACAGCGCACCTTGCTGCATAGTTGGCAATGTGGCTTCTAAGATCTGCCAAGTCCCTTATCATCTCCGGGAAACTACGGCTGGTGACAATGGTTTTCTTTGTCACTCCGTCAAGCCCGTCTATAGCTATGCAAGGTTCTCCATGCAGTTCTTTCCATGTGCGTTCACCTGTGACATGAAATTTTCTCCTTACATAATCTTTCGATAGTGCGGCAAAGTCGTATGCTGTGTTCACACCTATATATTCCAGATTTCTCCTTATACGCCTTCCGATTCCCCACACATCGCCGACCGGGAACAGCTTCAAAGCCTTTTCCCTTTGTTCTTCCGTTCCTATAACGCAGCATTTGTTGTAAGCCGGGTATTTCTTTGCATACTTGCTTGCCATCTTAGCCAAGGTGTTGGACGATGCAATGCCAAGACTGACAGGCATACCGGTACATTTCAGGATCTTCTTGCAAAGCTGCTCTCCCCACTTATGTAGGTCAAGATGTTCCATTCCTCTCAAATCAAGGAAAGCCTCATCAATGGAATACTGGATTACATCTGGAGCTTCTTCCCTTAGGATTGATACTATTCGGGAGGACATATCGCCATACAGGGCATAGTTGGACGAGAAAGCCACAATCCCGGAATGGGGATACTGTTCTTTAAGCTGGTAGTATGGCATACCTTCAGGAATACCCATAGTCTTGACCTCTTTTGACCGTGCCACTATACACCCGTCGTTGTTGCTCAAAACGACAAGGGGTGTCCTTGCAAGGTCAGGTCTGAAAACCCTCTCGCAAGAGCAGAAGAAGTTGTCACAGTCAATCAATCCTACCATCTCTCTGAGCCTGACCGTCTGCGCCTATTGGCTTTTATTGTATAGATGACCACTCCCCACACAAGGAAGTCATCATCCCGTGTTACCTCTATCGGACTGAACTTTCTGTTTGACGGCATAAGATAAATCTTGTCGCCTCTGTTAAGGCAGAGCCTTTTCAACGTAAACTCTCCGTTGATGCAGCACACGGCAAGATCGCCGTGTTCGGCCTCTATCGAGCGGTCGATTATCAGTATGTCTCCCTCCGTGATGCCTTCCTCACACATTGAGTCTCCCGAGACTTTTGCATAGAATGTCGATGCAGGATGCTTTATCAAAGTTCTGTTGAGATCAATGGATTCTCGTATGTAGTCTTGCGCCGGACTTGGAAAGCCGGCCCTGATGCCATCGTCGGCAAAGAGCAACGGAAGGATTGTGGAAACATCTACTCTATATAATTGAAACATTGTCATACTTGGGTCAATAGTAGATTAAAAGGTATTTGGGCGCAAAAATAAACGGAATTGGTGCCTAAATCAGGCACCGTGTTGTTAAATTATCTTAATGGGATGATTTTTCTATTGGAATCCTGGACTATCCGCGTCTGTGGATTTTCCGATACAAAGTTACGGAGGTCGGTGTCGATGTCAAGTGATAGCCTCCGGCTTGGCTGCATGAAAAAAATCCGGCAGCCTTCCACAAATCCCAGATTTGGGTATTCCGTTTTTTTTCACTTGCCACACTTGCCTTACGTCACCTCGGACCTCCGCCTTGAACGTATCGAGAAAATACCCCGGACGCGAGAAGCCCAAAGGCTTCAAACCAAAGGGAAAAAAATGAGATACTTATGAAACGGACAAAAGAGAAAATAACGATTAAGGAATTAAGGGTGTTAGGCTCTTACGGCAAGATGTACCACGATGCAGAGGTTTATCCCCATTCATTACGTAAACTATCAAAGGACGTGAAGAAAAGCGACACGACCGCCATTGCTATGGCTGCCCTTCTTCTATCCCAACTCATCACCCCAAATGCAGTGCTTATCCCGGTTCCTCAGTCTTCGGGTAAGGCTGACTATACTCTTGAACTTGCGAACACAATACGGATTATTCGCCAAGATTGTGAGGTGGTAGACATTCTTTCCGGCACACCACGGAAGAAACTCTATGACATCAAGAAAACCAAGACCACCCTCAAAGGAGTGAGGACAGGACTAAAGGTTGATGAGAGTGCAGACTACAAGGAGACACTGCAATCCAACACCAATGTGTACCTATTGGATAATGTTGTCAACACGGGCTTCACTTTCAACCGAGCAAGAAAGGCATTAAGAAAATATGTGAAGATAGAACCCTCATTGTTGGCTATCAGTGCCACAAGTAATTGGCTAAACTAAACAAGATATATTATGACAAAGAGATTGGCTATCGTAGGGAGTCGTGATTGTCCCCACATTGATATTACCCCTCACCTCCCTTTTGTTCCCTCCACCATAGTAAGTGGCGGAGCAAAGGGAGCAGACACTTTCGCTAAGGAGTATGCTATCAAGAATAATATTCCGATTGCGGAGTATCTACCGCAGTATGACAAGTATGGTAGACAAGCACCCATTATGAGGAATATCCAAATAGTTGATAATTGTGATTACTTACTCGCTTTTTGGAACGGCACAAGCCGAGGCACGAAGTTCACTGTCGATTATGCCAATAAACGGAAAGTCCCTTACAAGGTGGTCAGAATAGACTGACCGCCTTCTTTTGAAAATTTCGCGACAGAGACTTACTCCGTGTCTTTAACACCGAGTAAGTCTCTGCCGGTTATCTTTAGAATATTGAATCGATACCGATTAAGACACAAACACCAAAGACATAGAGGTTCCGCCGGGTCTCCACTTCAAAGTCTTTCGTGTCTGTGCCTTTATTTGAAAAATTGTCAAGAAATCTTTGAGAATATAGAGGGCTAAACTTAAAGGGAGCGATCTGCTATCCCCTGTGATGATTGAGTCTCGGCAGCGTGGCGTTTTTCAGTGCAAAGTTACTGCTTCCGGGAGGAACGTCAAGTGACGCTGTGCTTGCGGTCGGAGTGCTTGCCGGCAGCCTTCCACAATTTTTATGCTAAAAATTGGGTATTCCGGCTTTACCCTCAGACTGCACACTTGCCTTATACCTCCCTAATGGACTCAGTTGTGAAATAGCACGAAAAACGGCCAGCCCTGCCGGAGAAGCTCAATCGAGCTTCACAAGAGGGAAAACAATTAAATTCACACTATATGAAACTGAGAGACAGAAAAGAGGAAATCAAGATTGAAGGGAATGTATATGAACTGACCCTCATCTGGAACAGAGAACTTCTCCGCAGGTCGGCAGTAGCTATGCCACCCGATTACGCTTACATCAGGAAGAATGGAGTGAACTTTGCTACCATTGGCTGCTCGTCAAATCTTAACGGCTTCTTTGTAGAGAACTTCCACCTTACATCGGAGCCACCACGATGGAGAATGAAGTTTGATTATCAAAATATCAATACCATCCCCTTAACGGATATACTCGTTAGACTTCCCCTATAATCACACTTAAAATTTCAGAACTATGCACAGCACTATCTATCAAATCGACATCAAGCCGATTGCAGAGACCGATATTCTCCGACTTGACAATATTGTAGCCGGTGAAATGGCTTCAATATCATACGTCAGCGAGAACAATGAGGACGGACGCCAGTTTGACATAAAGTGTCTTGTGGAGCATATTCTTCCAAAAGGTATGTTCACACTTTCCGAAGAGGACACTCTTACCTACAACGGAGGCTTCAATATGTGGAAAAAGTCTCACTTTGACCACATCAAGGAACTATCCGCTAAACTCACTCCTGCAAATGTGATGAAATGGAGCGGACCAATCGGACAACTGAAAAAGGCTATCTCCAATCCGCTCGGAACAAACGCCCTTTTCGTAACTGAATTTTACGGAGGTGGTGGAACGGCAGACTGTTCCGCTGACCTTATGGATATAGTAAGCAAACTGAAGAAAGGGGATAAACTCTACTTGGGTGCAATCTTAGGCTATCACAACTAATAAACACGACTTATGGAATTTATGACCGAACCAATCCCTACTTGGGCATTATGCTATCTCATTAACGGAGACGGCACAGGACTGAGCGAGAACGAAATTGCAATGATTGACAAGTGGTATGCCGACAACAAAGTACAGACTATCACCACCGCCACTGAGAACGAGGGGAACACTCATCCCTATTTCTCACATTTTCCTGCTTTCGGACTTGCGTCTGAAGTTGTGGACTGCATTGTAATGACTTATTGACAATACCGAATATTAACCGCCACTACTCCGCATTAGGAGTAGTGGCACAAAATCTACATTTTATGATTACCACAGAAATAACCTACAAGGGCGAGAACTATACTTGCCGAATTGTGAATAGCAACGATGGCGAAGAACTGATTATCGCAGGAACAAGCCTCCTTGATGAACTTATGCCTTACGAAATTACAGATAAATGTAACGGCTTCGCTGACAAGGAAGCCGAAGAAATAGACGAGGAAATTTTCTATTATACCTCCGATTGTGATTTGAAACTTCCCGATAAGGAACTTTTAGCAATCCTCAAAGAGAGCAATCCCGAATGGTTTGATTGAATACAGCCTCTTACCCCCTTACCGCCTCGACCTTAAATGGTCGGGGCGATTTTGCTCTGTCCCCTCGCAAAACCGCCTCTTGGAAAATATGCCCGGCTATTTCAGATGCAGATTGCCACTCAAATAGCCGGAGTCTGTGAATATTATGGATCACACAGCGACGGCACGGAGTCACGACGAGCCATATAATACATACAATATAGGTATAATTTAAAAGCTTTTTTTGTGAATTATATGTAAAAAATCGTCTAATCTTTTGGTCATGCCAAATTAAATCGCTATATTTGCAGAAAAGTTGCAGGATTATGATATTAAATTTAGAATTTAAAAATTATAGATCATTCAAAGGCACTTGCTCCTTTACAACGGAACCGACCTCTACAAAAGCAAAGGTCGAAAATTTATGTGAGGTTGAGACTAAGGCTGAGGGTCCCAAAAAAGCATTGAAGATTTCCTTAATATATGGTGCTAATGCTTCTGGCAAAACCAACATTATAAAATTCCTATATGGGTTCAGACGTTGGGTGCTGAACCTTGACAATCGGGTTGGAGAAGATATTGTGTTATATCAGCCTTTCAAATTTGACAGTGAAACGGCAACCGCACCCATTGAGTTCTCAATGGAGTTTATAGCCCATAAGATCAGATATAAATACGAAGTGTGTTTTTCAAGACAAAAGATTGATTCCGAGTCTTTGATTTCATATCCCAACGGAAAACAGACTCTACTCTATAACCGTATTGCATTACCTGACAATCCTGAGTCTGACACTATTAAGTTTGGGGCAAGCCTTACAGCTAATAAGCCTTTTAATGTATTCAAAAATCAGCTGCTTATCTCGAAATTCCTTAAGGACACTCCATGCGCCCCTATAACAAGTGCTGCGAAATATCTGGCTGACATAGTCATTTCCAATGGGTTTCATGAAGACACTGTGCTTGGAGAAGACAAAGAAATGCTTAGGTGGCTATATTCCAATCCTGACAACAAACGTATGCTTGCCGAACTGCTGGCTTTCGCTGACACAGGATTAACTGACTTTCAGGTAGAAAAACGAAGCGGTGATTTTGAAGTAACCGGGCTGCATGGTCTGTTCAAGGACGGGGAAAACATAGGAAAGACAGAGCTGCCATTGAAAGAGGAGTCTTTTGGAACAAGGGCATTGTTCCTCATAGGATGTCATACTTTACAGGCCCTGCAAAACGGCAGTCCGTTCTTTGTGGATGAGATGGACTCAGGCCTCCACTCTTATATAACTCAACTGATTGTTGACATTTTCAGAAACGAACGGATCAATGATAAGCATTCCCAATTGATTTTCACGACCCACGATGTAAATCTGCTTGATCAAAACACCATCCGTAAAGACCAGGTCTGGTTTACAGAGAAAGATAAGTTCGGGGTATCGGAATTATTCACTCTTTCAGATTTTGATGATGTCCGGGAAGAGACCCCATTTGCCAGGTGGTATCTTAACAACAAGTTTGGCGGAGTTCCTTCTCTATCATCATTGGAAAAACTCTTTGTAGAAGATGGGAAGGAATAACCGGGCCTCCCGTCATAGTAATTATGTCATCCGGATAGTGTGTGAGGGAAATAAGACTGAACCTCTATTCTTTACCAGTCTGTGCGATCTGTATTATAAGGACAAGGTCGGCATGGACGTGCGCACCGTCCCACAACCTTACGTTCCACAGGACGAGGAGGCTAAAAATTCCGACAGGAGCAGCTATAAAGGGAAAAAACGACAAGTGAATCGAGAAAAAGAGTTTATTCCTGAAGAGGTGAAAATAACCGGAGTTCCTCCATTAAAATGGGTTCAATATGCAAGAAACCTTCTGACTGAAGGTGTAGATGAAGCTTGGGCTGTATATGATAAGGATAACCACCCGATGCATAAGGAGGCTATGGAAGAGGCTAATAAGATAATTGACGGCAAGAAGGTACACGTTGTTTTCTCCAGCCGAAGTTTTGAATACTATCTGCTTCTCCATTTTGAATATATATACCATAGTTTCAATGAAACAGAATGTGGAGAGAAAATCAATGGTAAGAAGAAAATATTTGAGTGCGGTACAGGAAAAAATCCAGAAAAGGATTGTGGAGGAAAGAACTGTATAAATGGTTATGCGAGAGATAAGGGTTACTGGAAGGAAACAAAAACATCAGAGTCTACGTTCCCGCTTGTCAAGGATAATCTATGGAAGGGGATGATAAACGCACGTCGTCTTAGAGCCGAAAGTGACGCATCTACCGAAAAACCAATTTACGAAAGAAATCCGTATACCAATGTAGATCTTCTTGTGGGAAGGCTGCTTGGTAAGGAAACTGTAGATTATGGCTCGCTCTATCAATATAAAGAACATGGTCATGACTGGTCTGTAAAGTTGTGTGAAGATGGTTTGATCATAAAAAATAATAAAGCCGGGACTGAGCTTTTCCCAAAGGGCATTTTCAGAGTGTATGATTTCGAAATGAAGACAGAATTGGATCTAAATGATAAGGTTATTCTGTTGAAGCCTGACGAAGAATTGCTGGTACCCTGCAAACTTGAGCCTCAGCAAACTATTTTAATGAAGATAGATCCGGATAAGGAGGTACTAATGCTATCTAAATTTCCTGAATAAGATTTTAAAATGGCAAATCTGCATAAATTATGCAGATTTGCCATTTTAATTATGGATTTTGCAATTTAATCCGACCAATACACAGTGTCGGCACATACTCACGACGAGCCATATTCCATGTGGCGCCGTTACACCTTCGTGCCTACTTTGGAAGACTACACCGGCTGATATGCTCCGTTTCGATAATACCGAGCATACTCAGCCGATTCTTTTTATGGCTGTTACAGCGTAGCCGAATGATGGCATTGAAATCGAGTCTGCATCGAAAATCCGTCTACAACGAATGCTTATCTACAAAGAAAATCCTGTGGATCGAACTCATAGACAATTCCCTTGTGATGATTGAGTCTCGGCAGGTGGCGTTTTTCCGTGCAAAATTACTGCGTCCGGGAGGAACGTCAAGTGACGCTACGCTTGCTGTCGGAGTGCTTGCCGGCAGCCTTCCACAATTTTTATCCTAAAAATTGGGTATTCCGTCTTCACCCTCTGACTGCACACTTGCCTTATATCTCCCTGTTGTCCGCAGTGGTGGATAAGCACGAAAAACGGTCAGCCCTGCCGGAGAAGCTCAATCGAGCTTCACAAAAAGGGAAAAAATTAGAACTCAAACATTTCAAGCATTTCAGAACTATGAAAGGGTCAGAACATTTCAAGAAAATTATCAAGTCATATCTTGATAAGAGAGCGCAGGAGGACGAATTGTTCCGCGCCAAGTATGAAACCACCACTCGCACCATTGACGATGTGGTGACATACATCCTCAATCAGGTAAAGGCTTCAGGGTGTTGCGGTTTCTCCGATGATGAAATCTATTCTATGGCTGTCCACGTCATAGACGAGCCTACGATTGAAATCGGCAAGTCTATCAACTGCAATGTGGTTGTCAATCATCACATCGAACTGACGGAGGAAGAAAAGGCTCAACAGAGGGAACTCGCCCTCAAACGCTTCCAAGATGAAGAACTCCGCAAGTTACAGAACCGCAACTCAAAGCCCAAGGTAACCAAACCACAAGAAACCAAGCAACCAGTCTTATCACTATTTGATGAATTTTAGCAATGAAACCGAGAAACAAATTTGAAAGACAGGTGGCAGCCTCCAATGTGAGGCTGACCGCCGTATCCTCCAAGGCTTTTGAATGGGGAGTGAGAAATCTGTTCAAGCATCCGGCTTTTAGAGTGCCGAGTGGTCTTACAACTTGTGGAGATTGCGGACATAAATTCACACATAGGGGAAAAGGTAAGCTTGTAGTTTGCCCCCATTGTGGACGCAGACTTGAAATCAAGGATACGCTCCAACGTATTCACAAGGAAAGCACCTACTTTGCCATCCTTGATACCATTGACGGCTTACAGTTGGAGAGAGTATTTCTACTAACCGTAGTATTCAAGAAAGGCGAGCCGGTAAGATATTATGAGGTTGAGGTGTGCCGTCTATGGCTCAATGCCAAGGGGCAGTCCGCACTGACATCTAAGGCAAGAACTATCGGCTATTATCGTGATTGCTTCAACTGGAGCTCAAAAATAGAACTGAGAACTATGTCGGACGTTCACCATATAATCGCAAACACCTGGTACTATCCGAGATACAAGGTAATTGCGGAACTAAGACGTAACGGAATGTCGGGTACAATGCCCGATTGCCATCCATTTGAACTGATGAAGGCTCTTTTGACGGACACAAGGATTGAGACACTGATGAAAGCCAGAAATCATAAGGCGGTAAGATATTATCTTGACAATAGGTCTATGCTTGACAAGTGCTGGAACTCCCATAAGATTGCAACACGTCAAGGCTATAAGATAGAGGACTATGGATTATGGAGCGACCTTATTGTGCTACTTGATAAGTGCAGACGTGATATTCGCAATGCCAAGTATATCTGTCCGACCAATCTCCGAGCCGAACACGATTATTGGCTGAACAAGTCAACCACCGAGGAAGAAAAGCGCAGAAAAGCCGAGGAGTTGTCAAAGGCTAAAAAGAAAGAGGAGGAGTTTTACAAGAATAAATCCTGCTACTTCGGTATCGTCATCAAGGACAAGGATATTGAAATCTCAGTGCTTGACACCATTGAGGCATACCAAGCCGAGGGAGAGGCGATGCACCATTGTGTATTCAAGTGCGAGTATTATGCCAAGAATAACTCCGTCATTCTTTCGGCTCATGATAAGAAAGGCAACCGCATCGAGACCATTGAATTTTCATTGACAGAGAATAAGGTTGTGCAGAGCAGAGGAGTCTGCAACAAAAACACCGAGTATCACGACCGGATTGTAAACCTTGTAAATGCAAATGCCCACCGCTTCATCAAGGCAAGGGCAACCGCATAGTTCAGAAATGTTTGGAATCCGGCTCTCTCCGTGAGGCGAGAGTCGGATATTTTCTGAATAAATAGGTAAACTAATAATCTATATGCTTAATAACATACTCATATAGTAACGTAATTTGAAATATTCTTATTAACTTTGTAAACTAAAACGAATAATATGGAAACCAAGATTATAACCATCGCCAATCATAAGGGTGGAGTTGGCAAGACAACTTCCACAGCGTCCCTCGGTGACGCACTTGCCATCCTTGGGAAACGGGTTCTGCTGATCGACCTTGACGCACAGCAGAACCTCACGTTCACGCTTACGCAGAACGAAGAGCCGGAGACCAGCGTCTATGATGCGCTTGTCAAGGATGCTCCGCTGCCAATCGTCAAAGTCCGTGAAAACCTTGACCTCGTTCCGGCTTCTCTGGAACTGGCAAGAGCAGAAATCGACATGGCTACCAAGATAGCGCGTGAGGGTAACCTCAAATCATTGCTTGATGATTACCGTGACAAGTATGATTACATACTCATAGATTGTCCACCTTCCCTGGGTATTGTGACAACCAATGCACTTGTCGCATCTGATAGACTTTATATTCCCTTGACTGCCGAAGCTCTGCCGATGAAAGGTCTGGCTATGCTCGATGACGTGGTGGGGGAAGTTCGCCGTCGTGTCAATCCTTCTCTGGAACTCGGTGGAGTGTTCTTCACTCGCTTCAACAACCGCAACCTCAATAAGGAGGTGGTGAAGATGATTGAGAACAGATATGTCGATAAGGTCTTCAGCACAAAAATCCGGGAGAACATAGCCCTTGCTGAAATGCCGCTTTCAGGTCAATCCATCTTCGAGTATGACCCCAAAAGCAACGGAGCATTAGACTATATGGCTCTTACGAAAGAAATCATAGACAGGGAGGAAAAATAGGTAAACTATATTATTGATAATATTTACCGTAAATAATATAGTTTGGAAATCATAAATGAAACTGTTATGGCAAAGAAGAATTTAGCCTCACTGATGAACGGAATAATGGGTGAATCAAAGCCAAGTGAAACGGAAGTTACTTCCGGAATGTCGCAGGAAGTTCCGGTTTCTGAGGTGACGGAGGAGATGAAAGAGAATCTGGAGGTGACACGGCGCAGGAATGTAGGTCGCCCACGCAAAGGAGAATCCGGCACTAAGCCTGAGGAAACACGGGCTACTTTCATAGTTGATCCGGAGCTTATCCGTAAAATCAAATATATTTCTCTTGTTGAAAGTACCCTTCTCAAAGACGTGATCTCTAATGCACTCACATCCTATATCGAGAAATGGGAGGCAGAGAACAGCAAGATCCGTCTGCCGAGGAAAAAGTGAATATAGGATAATATAATGTCATTATGAAACTTAACCGACAAACCGTCCAGCTGATTTCTGAGTTGGAGTATTTAATTGGACATCAATGCTTCAATCCAAACTCCTACAATGGATATACTGGAGATGAAGGTTGCACTTTCAGGTATCCAGTATCTTATACCAATAAAAATAAAATCGATAGGAGGACAAAAAATAAAATAGCAGATGCGGATGCAGAAAGTGTCAAAACGATGTGCTATAAATTTGGCTCAAATCAATTATACATTGGAGATGCCTTGATTAAGGTTCTTAATCATATTGAAGAGCGATGCGGGATAAATATTAATAATTTATTAAATCGAAAGATCGAAACCAATGATTAAATTTCGGATCAATCACCCCAAAATATGGAAGTCAGCCATAAAAATATTGTCAACTACTCTAATTTTAAGTCTAGCCATTGGCTGTTCGAATGAAAAGTGTAAATCATTAAGTATTGGTGGCTTTACTTTCGGATGTTCAAAACAAGAAGCTATTGAAACAGCAAAATCGATGGAGTATGATATAGAACCTAATGGAGATTACCATTTATATCTAACTGGAACAATTCATGCTTTGGATATATTGTGGAATAAAATGGATATATGTGTTGATTCAGTTAATGGCATTAAGGAAATTCGGTTAACCCGTAAATATAGTTCGACTACACCAGAGTTAAAATCAAAAGTTTTTAATTCTATTATGGAACAGTTCCCTTCAAGTGAACAAAAACCTTATATCGAATCGCTTACAGGACTAAATATTAATACAGGTAATACTGCTACCGTTCAATCTGACTATGCAAACTTATTAGATATTATAGATGAAAAAGATGAATATTGCGGTCACTCATATTACATTTTAAGCAGAGACGAATTTTCCATCGTGATTGGGAAAAAACATACTAAGGACATCCTAAATAACTGACCTTTTATGGAGATAGAAGGCTCTATAAACCATATCTGAAATTGAAATAGATTACTCAAACATAATAGTAATATTTGAAATATTGTCAGTTTTTCAAACCTTAGATGGACATATAATATGGAAGAGAAATTATTGACAAACGAGAATCCCCTCCCAAAGAAAGGTCGTGGTGGAGCAAGAGAGGGAGCCGGAAGAAAGAAGATATATGAATCCTCGTTTGACTTCAGGAGATTAAAATGCAAGACCAAGGTTGCTGACCGCGCCCGGACTTGCATCACTATACTCAGTTCAATATCGGACAGGGAACTGTCTGACATTTACTGTACGAAGCTAAATGGTGAGGAGAATGATAGGAAAGGTGCAAGATTCAAGACATGGACCGATGCGGATGCCTTCTCGACTCCGTGGAATATAAGGATTAACGATGAGTTTGATGAAAGGATCTTCGTGCTTGCATTGATCCTCCAGAACCCGAGCAACGTGACTATACACTGGTTCAACCATGACGGTACTGTTCAGCTACGCTGGAGACGTGTCGATGAGATAGGTTCGGTTATGGTACGATATGGAAACCTTATGGCAAGAAAGAACCGACTGAAAGCTTCTGAGCAGGAAATTTTAGATCAGATTCCAACACATCCGAAGGAAATAATTGATTATTTGTCAGAAAAGCTTTATATCTGATTATCTATCCCATTGCCTATTTCTCGTATTATCCGTTCTAATTTACAGCTTTGATCGCAATAATCTGGAGATTAACAATAAATTTAGTTCCGCCGGGGGACACATAAAAATAACCGAGGTTTCGCTGCTCTTCACTTCGGTCATTTCCGCGTCCCCGACCGGGGAAGACTTCTCTGAAACGAAAATTACTCTTAATCGGCAACCTGTCTGAATCGGGAACTTGCCGCCTGCATCGGTCATAGGCTTTCGCTTACGACTGATGACAGCCGAATCCTTAGACTGCGAAGGCTCCGCTGGCCGGCAGTAATGGCGACGTGCCATATAAATGTGGCGCCACCATTTCACTGCCGCTTGGGAAATTATGCCGGTATGATTGCTCCGTGATTCTCACCGAGCAATCCATCACCCGATGTATATGGAAGTCCATGCGTAACCGAAATTGTCAGCAACGCCGTAATAAGCGAGGTTCGCAAGCTCCACTTCGCTAATTACCGCGTTGCTGACAAATGAAAATTCCATCTTAATCGAAGACTTGCATTTTTCTGAAAATGTGGTCTGCTCATGCTATCACCGCCGGGAACACAATAAAAATAACCGAGGTTTCGCTGCTCTTCACTTCGGTCATTTCCGCGTCCCCGACCGGGGAAGACTTCTCTGAAACGGAAATTACTATTAATCAGCAGGTCGGCGAGGCGCTGTAAGATGTAGCCCAAAGATTCCGGGGTAATGGTGTCTTTGGCATGTAGTTTTCGGAACTCGGCTATGAGTTGCGAAACGGATTTTGTATCAATAGCCATACGATTGCTGATTTGTTGTTTACAACCAATCTCGGCTGCGCTCGGCATAGCTGGAGCAAGCTCCGCTCTGCACTCACTGGCACGAGAAGTTTCAGCAAAGGTATGGCTACAATAATGACGGAGAAAAGACAAAAACAACGTGTCCGAAAACACGCTGTTTTTAATTATAGGTTGAGGTATGATTTCAGAACATCTACATATTCTTCAAATGCCTTTATCCCCTCTTGATTGATGGAGCAAACGGTCCGTGGGCGGTTTCCTGTCATTCCTTTTTCAACATTTATATAACCTGCGGAGGAAAGCTTATCAATCTGAACACTAAGGTTTCCGGCGGTGGATTCGGTTTTCTCTTTGAGATACACGAAATCTGCTTCTTCCACATTCATCAGAATGGACATTATAGCAAGCCGGAGTTGCGAATGTAGAAGCGGATTCAGTTCTTTCATTTAGCCTTTCTTGCTTTTGAATTAAGTATATGGCCCGGCACAATCATCATGGCAATGAATGCGACAATGAAAATCGGCATGAACCAAGTGGCGTAAAGAGCCACATGTCCAGCTATACAGGCCATAGTGAACAGACCGGCAAGGAGACCTATCGATCCGCCTGCCACAAGGGATCTCTCTTTGATGATAATTCCCTGGGCTATCTCGACGAACGGAACAATTATAAGAGCAAGGGCAAACATCGATGACCATGCGTCGATACCCTTTACAAGAAGCATCGCGAGGCAGATAGCTGTGGCTGCTATGGCACTAAACCCAACTGTTGACCAGATGCGGCTACTAAGTGTATCGGAATAATTTTTCACTCCACGTTTGCGTTGCTCTTTCTTTGCCATTATCGGGGTGGCTGTACCACCGATAATCCAGATAAGAAACCAAAGCCAGTTCCAGCTCGGATTGTGAGTGAGCACGAGTAGCGTCCAGATAAGAGCCGTCATTCCTACTATGAGGTAGCCCCACATGAGCAGGATGTTTCCGTTGGCGATATAGCGTTGTTTTGTCTGAGCTATCATCGAGGTGATGACTTCGAGGCTCTCTTTTTCAGTTAGTTTTTTATCTTCCATTTTACAGGTTTTTGAGGGTTAACTTTAGGTTTATTTTATAAACCATTTTTTTTGAAAAAAGAGCGGTCACGCGATTCCGCTCTCTATTCGGATGCAAAATTAATAAAGTTTATAATATAAACCAAATTTTTCAGGAGATTTTTTTGAAAAAATTTTTATAGCGTTACAGCACGGCGCATTATGTCAAGATTGAGGGCTTTGGATATGGCAAGGCAGACCTCCTGACCTAAGGAGTCTGCATAAGATTCATGAATGTTTATTACCGATGCGAAATACTTGCGCGAGAACCTACGCTTGCGTTTGCGGGCAACCTGTCTTAATCGAAAATTTGCCGTCTGCATCGGTCGTAGGCTTTCGCTTACGACTGATGACAGCCCAGTCCATAGACTGTCAAGGCTCCGCTGGTCGGCAGTAATGGCGACGAGCCATATAAATGTGGCGCCGCCATTTCACTGCCACTTGGGAAATTATGTTGGTATGATTGCTCCGTGATACTCACCGAGCAATCCAACATCGATATATGTGGAATACCCGGCGTACCCGAAATTGTCAGCAACGCCGTAATAACCGAGGTTCGCAGGCCTCACATCGCTAATTACCGCATTGCTGACGAATGGAGATTCCATCCTAACCGAAAAATGTTTTTTGTAGCCGAGGGTGCTCAGGCTATCACCGCCGGGGACACAATAAAAATAACCGAGGTTTCGCTGCTCTTCACTTCGGTCATTTCCGCGTCCCCGACCGGGGAAGACTTCTCTGAAACGGTAATTACTCTTAATCGGCAATCAATCTTAATCGAACACTTGCCGTCTGCATCGGTCATAGGCTTTCGCTTTCGACTGATGACAGCCGTATCCTAAGATGATATTGGGTTCGCAGTGACGTCACACGCACCCGACGAACCATATTCCATGTGGTGCCGGGATGCAGTGTGCCTATCTTGGAAAACTGAACCGGCAATCTTACTCCGTGTAGGCACACCGAGTGAAAATAGTGAAAATATGCCAAGTTTATATGAAATCTATCTACGGTTATACCTATAACGGCAACAACGCCATAAAGCTTTGAGGTTACGCCTGTGGCTTCTCTTCAAAGCTTTTTCGCGTCATTGCCTTTTTCTTATATTCGGGTAAATTGTAATAGACGTTCATAAATCTATGACCACAAATATGTCTATGAGAACTTAGATATTCAAGACTTCATAGACATATAATTATTTATTTTAAGAAGTCCTTTCGATGGTAGCAACGATACTAATTCTTATTTTAAGCTATTCCATTAGTTCTTATTAGGGATTACAGGGATATAGAGATAGCTGTCGTGGGGAATACCCGTATAGATTGCATGGCGACCTTTGTTATGAAGCGGATTCATCGCAGTGAGATCAGTTGTGTCTGATACTTCTGTATCATTGCCTCCGATTGTCATCATTTCCATATCTTCACAGGGATTAAAGGTATATGAGTCCTTAGGAATTGTAATTCTGGCTTTCCCAAACGGAATGGTTGCATCGGATGCACGATATGGCCCGACTGTAAGCTGTAGAATCTCGCCCTTCTCAAAGATAAGCCCCATTGGCCATATTTCAATGTCCATTTCAATTAGTTCTCCGGGCGTTAGCTTTTCAACCGTATTGAACGGATAGTAAGGTTCTGCCTCGGTGGAACGTGTGGTATCTGTCTTTCGGAGTGAAGCGCGAAGATAACCGGTAGCTACAGGTGGTGTACCGCCAAAACCTAAAAGCTGTTTCCCATCCTTAGACAGTTTCTCAACAGAAACAGCGAGGTCCATATCATCATTGTCAAGTGCGCTGGCAAAAAGGTGAAGCTTCATATAGCCTGTTATCTCAGTCTTTTCGGGCATAATCAAACGAAATACCGCCTTACTCCCGGCTTCATCGGAATTATAGACAATGACGCCATCATCTGATGGTTCTTTGTAAGTCAATGATGAATCTGAAGCGTTCAGATGTAGTTTCCTATATTCCGTCCTATTCAAAGGCCACTCGTTTTCAACTCTGTTGATGATATCCTCTCCTCCGGGATTTAATACTGAGAGACGTACTCTCGGTGTATTCTCCCAACCGTTGTCTTCGTTTTTGAGATAATGGTCAAAGAAACGGCGCAGATCATCCATGTGCTCATCATTGTATTGGTCAAACCATTCTCCGGTATTGTGCACCCGAAGCCATTTTTCCGGAGATGAGATTCTTCTGAAACCGGCAAATGTACCGTGAGTATGAACGGGATTGGTATAACTTGCCACCACATAAGCAGGAATAGTTATATTTTCAAGCAACGGGGCTTTGTCTTCCCAATAATTGTCTATCAGGGGACGTTCTACAATCATTCTCGGCTGATCTTCCAGCAAACCGTTGTCAGAAGAAAACGTGTTGGCAATCATCAACGGAAATTCGGGCATCGGTATACCTCCTCGTGTGCCTGCCTCTCTGTAATGGTCGCTGAAACCCTCCCAGGGAGCGATAGCGGCAAGGTGTTCAGGTTTTTCCGCTGCAATGAACCACTGAGAAACGGCAAGCCAAGAATTTCCCTCCATACCTACTTTTCCGGTACACCAAGGCTGTTCGGCTATCCACTCGATTACATCGCAGCCATCCATTGCATCCTGATGTCCCCAATAAAGGATATCACCCTCTGACTTATATGCGCCACGTTTATCAGGATTGACTATGGCATAACCACGCGATACCCAATAAGATGGATCAGGACCCTCGAACTTTTCAAGACCCGTAGTGGCATTGAGAGGCACACCGGAACGCTCCGGCACATCATCGAGCATCTGACCGCCTACTTCCTTACCGTATGGGCTCCATGCCATAATTGCAGGAACCGGTTTCCCGTCTACAGGACGGAAAACATCTACGTAGATCACTACACCGTCGCGTAATCTGACGGGCACATCACGTTCAAGAAGAATGTCACATTCCAGAGATTTGGCGCCTGGACGTCGATACGTACCGGCTTTCAGTATAGTGGATTCCTGTTTGAACCCTGGATAACGCACTCTTTCTGCTGTAGTCGGCAGAGCCTTACGCATCATCACGCCTTCTATCTTTTTCCCGTCTCTTCCGAGGAGACTAATTGTTTTAGCTTTCATATATGGTCGTGTTAAATCCTAATGGTATTAAAACAAACGCAGATATTGATTTGTTATATACGAAAACAATGAAATAGTGTTCAAAAGCAACGATTTTCACTATGGTATGTTATAAATAACATGATATTATGAACAAAAACAATCTGCAAGATTTCATAATACCGGATCATCTGATAAAAGACACCTCATGTCCCAACCGTTTCAGTACAGCTTTTGGTCTTGTCCTTGATTCTCTTAAAATCGGTATGACAGCAAAAAAAGGAGAACCCTATCATATCCCTGAAAACAAGATAATAAGAGTTCTCAAAGGCCATGCCACATACCGCATAAATATAGTTGACTATAAATTAAATCCGGATACTTGCATACTTCTTCCTGCTGACTCTATCATTGAGGTTGTGGACTACAGTGAAGATATCGCGATAGAGGTACTTATAGTAAAACCATTGCCGGCCTTAGCCGACTCAATATGCCATAAGCTACCTACACAGTTGTTGGTCTTTACTCCGAGTGATGCTTTCCTGAAAAGATTTAACTCATTCCTAATACTTATAGGTATGATGATTGATTCTACAACAGCCAGTGACAACACTATCGCTCAGACTGTGATGGCGTTATATACGGATATTCTCGAAGAGTATTCCGTCTGCTGCAACAACACGACGGCCGAACAATATTCAAAGCATAATGAGATATTCAATAGATTTGTTGCTTTATTGAACCGCTATGGTCATACTGAACGTAAATTAGAATTTTATGCAAAACGACTAAATCTGTCACCAAACCATCTCAATACAACAATCCGAGATATGACAGGTATGACTGTCAAGGACTGGGTTAACCGAACTACTATAACGAAGGCAAAAATACTGTTAAGTCAGTCTGGAATGAAAATATTGGATATTGCAAAAGAATTAAAATTTCCTGCCTCAACAGCTTTTGTAAGATTTTTTCGTCAGTTGAATGGCATGACTCCTCTACAATATCGTAATAATTCCCGACCATAAAGAGAGTTTAAAGTAACTTTATCTCATTGTTGTTTCCATCTACACTTACTTGCCCGACATATGTATTCGAACACTGACGGTTGTCGTTGACGGCACACGCTCCCGACAAATCATATTCTATGTGGCGCTGGGATGCTGTGTACCTACCTCTTAAAACTTAGTTGGCTATCATACACCGTGCCTACGACACCGAGTATGGTCGGCCGAAAGTCGATGATTAACAATTAAGGCTTCGCCTATCACGACATACACGCCAGAGCAATCGAGGTTACGCCTTCATCTTCACTTCAATGGCTCACGCATTTATGCCTATACTTTGAATATTAGGGCGATCCAAAAGGGTCGCCTTTTCTCTTGTGGAGCATTGAGTTTCGGCAGGTGGCGTTTTTCTGTGCGAAGTTACTGTGGACGGGAGGAACGGCAAGTGCCGCTACGCTTTCCGTCTGCGTCTGCCCCCGTGAGCCTCCACAAATTTTCTCGTACCTCCAAAATTTGGGTATCCCGTTCTTGACTTGACTCCACACTTGCCTTATCCTCCATTTGTCCTCAGTTCTTGACTTGCACGAAAAACGGCCAGCCCTGCCGGAGAAGCTCAATCGAGCTTCACAAAGAGGGAAAAAATTAGAACTTAAACATTTTAAGAACTATGAGAGTGAAAAGAATGACAATCGCAGAGGGCAAGCGAGTAGGGATAGACCGCTTCCCCAACTTCCACAAGACAGGGAGTGTCAGAGGTATGAAAAAACTGTACTATGGCGCAGAGTGCCTTTTGGTGAGATGTGGCAACTTTATCTATAACGTGTCTTCCGAGCCTCAAATTTACAATCAAGCAACCATCTAAATTTCACCCGATATGAATAAAGATATAGACTTCATGAATATCGCCGACGGCGACAAGGCATTCGTTGAAGAGTTTGAGAACTTTGTCAACGGCAGAGTGACCAACACTGAAAAGACCGGTATGGCTATGACCACCATGCACCGCTATCTACAGCAGCAGGCGTTCAAGGTCTTTGTAGGATATATGAAGGCTCTCGCCCACAACTACCGAAAGGGAAGATACGACCAAC
This sequence comes from uncultured Muribaculaceae bacterium, assembly GCA_910584055.1. Taxonomy (GTDB): domain Bacteria; phylum Bacteroidota; class Bacteroidia; order Bacteroidales; family Muribaculaceae; genus Lepagella. Next base: position 86,662 of record CAJTZS010000012.1, read on the forward strand.
GCAACGAGTGGGCTTCCAAACTTGCAGATGTGGCATACTCCTCGCTCATTGAGGCAGACCTAATGTATGACCCTGATTATACCGACCTTAAAAACAAGTGATATGGACGATACCGATTTCCCCGAATACGGACGGCAGTGTGAACTCAAAGAGCCGTGGCGAGGCTACCACAGGGGAACAATCGTAGGACGAAACGGCTACCGCTTCATTGTGGAGTTCAGCAGTGGAGCGCAGATAGAACTGTATGATGATGAAATAGAATTTGACTGATATGTGCAGATTACAGACACCCCAATTGGAGGAAACTCTAAAGGACTTTCCTCTCTACTCCCAGGACGGCAAGGGAAAAGACGCGATATGCCGTGCGGTATTTATGCTTGGCTCTGTAAAGTGGTTCATTCTTGAAGGCGATAAGGAGGGTGACGATACAGTGATGTTCGGCATTGTTATCGGACTTATTGAAGATGAATACGGATATATCTCACTGAAGGAGTTATCCGACATCGAGCTTGACCTTACGGATAAAGGTTACGGAAAGCACCATATAACCCAGATTGAAGACTTCAAGCCGAGACCGCTCAAAGAGATAAACGACAGCAGACTCAAAAGCTTCCTTGCAAGGTTTGAGGATTAAAGCAAATCAGTCAGCCGTGGCATAAAGATCCACGGCTGACACTAAATTATCACAATAATATGTATATCGATGACTTGACCGGTGCGGTCGTAAAGTGTGCTGAAGATGAAGGCTGGAAAGTGGATGCCGGAATCTACTACAAGGAACAGAAAGCAGAATTTGAGTTCAGCAAGTTCAGCCCTGCCGGACGTGACTTTTCGTTCAGCGCAGAAATGAAGTGTGCCAACATCAACTCACTGATTGAGCATATGGAGGATTATTATGAGGATTTCGACGTGGACTATGAGACCTATATATGGCTCGACCAGTGGGGACACGGAAAGGACGGTGCCCCTTATAGGCTCCGCTCGGTGCTTGAGGATTCAGAGGCAATAGAGAAGATGGTTGGCGAGCTTCTTGAAGCCATCAGGAAGATGGAGGTGCCGAAAGAATACTGACCATTTTTGAAAATATTGTAAAAAGACCTGCCATATCCTCACGGACGTGGCAGGTCAAGGTGTGTGGAATAGTACCATAATATTCACCAAACTAAATCACTTTTCATTATGAGATACTTTGTTGTGCATAGCGATATAATCAGAATAGCGGTCAAGCAAGGTTGGTTTGTGTCTGTGACAGTATCGGAGGATAACACTCTCTACTTCGATTTCCAGAGGCGGACGCTCGGCGGCTTGCCGTTCTGCTTCACCGCCGAGTTGTCTGAAGGTCTTGTCGGCACACTTGTGGACGAGATCATCTCCTTTGTCGATGAACTCGACCCCGGAGGTTATGCCGCTGAATGGTCAGACGCATCCGGTCTTGTTTCGCCGACCCGATACCTCCAGGCCGTTGCCGATATGGACGACATCCGCACCCGTGCGTGGCTTCTCGCGGTTGAGCTGTCGGAACTTGCAGAGAGGCAAAACCGACTTGTTACCCTCCCGTGGTTCCATTGGAACTGAATCAGGTCATTCTCTTCCTTCCTTTCTTCGGCAGTCCCTTCTGTTTATATTCAATCAGGGTCTGACCGAGGAACATAAACCGGCTGCTGTGACCGGTCAGGAGGTAAGGGAGTGGACTGTCAGGATTATTCACATAGTCGTAGACAGTGCAGCGGTGGACACCGAAGTACCGTGCGGCTTGCCCGGCAGAATACAGTTGTTCGGGTCTTATGTCAGGTTCTTTGTTTCTGGTTTTCATTTCACGGAATTTATGTAATCTTGAATCAGACTACAAAATTACTGCTTAAACGAGGAGCGGCCAAGAGGTAAATATCGGATAATGTGGGATTTAATGGGATTTTGTAGGACTTGTCAGGTCCATTGACTCCAGCAGCAGGAAGGGATTGATCACCAAGAAAAAATTTTTTGAATGAAAGACCCATATATGCCGGGAGGTTGACAACGGTGACATCAGTTTCTTTGTGTGAACTCCTGCAAAAGTGTTGGTCGTAACCTCCTTTATTACAATCTTTTTTCTTCTTTAATAAATAAAAAAGAATAAGATATTATAACCGTGAAAGTGTCAACTGTTGGCTATAAAATTTTACCGAACGATTATTTTGTCAACAGTTGTCAACGTTTGTCAACGCATCATTTTTAGATTATATAGCGTTATCACAGCCACTTAGGTTCTGTCAACATTGTCATCCTCGAAACGTGTACCTTTTATTTTTCAGTGTTACCGCTTGATAATAAAAAAGACTACCCGAATGGATAGCCTTTATATCGTAATCATAGTTGTATTCTTACCAAGCAAACTCTGTCTGCCAATCTTTCGGGAAGCCTAAGAATTTGGATTTTGTGGAATTTACATAAGGATAATCTTTAAATAGACTTGCAAGTTGCTGCTTAAATGTATTGCCCGGTAAAATACCCTTTAAAAGTGAACCAATGACACATATACTATAATACAACTTTGCAAGATCCTGTTGACTCCAACGTTTATTCCTTATTCCGAAATTATAGGCTTCGGGACGCTTCTTTAGAGGACGATTCCACAGTCGTGCATGGTGACTGCAAATATTCCGCAGATAAACCAGAGTATTCATCCAGGATATGAACCTGTCTACACTGTCACATCCGAAGTTCTTCGCAACTTGAAGCTGCAAATCCTTGTTATTGAAGTTCCTAAAAAGTTTGATAAGCGCACCAAACGAAACTATCTGCAATGCAATCCATGCTGGAGGGAACTCATCACTGTAGGTGTCTCTGAAATGCTGTATGAAGTCCTCCCTTGAATCTTCTATATCATATTGAAGATTACCAAGAAATTCCTCACACTCTTCTTTATTGATGAAATTTCCGGCATCTGTATACCAAAGAGCCGTATCTGTTCCCACACTGAACTTGTCAATGATAAGAGTTCTGAAAGCAATTTCTATGCGTCCGAGATATGAGAAGAGCAGGGACTTCAGAGAGCGGTCGAACTCGTATATTGAATAGACCTTCTCGAAAGAGGTATCATCGACAAATCCACTGTGATCAACTTCATTTCTGAAGGGATATGCGTATCCACTGAAACGGTAATAACCTATAATTGAGAGTATATGCGATGCAAAGGCACGGTCGTAAAACTCCATGCCTTTGCTTTCAAGCAGATTAATTTGCTCGCCAACAGGAATCGGCTTCTTGTCGTATTGACTCTTCATGTGCGGTGTTATAAAAAAAATGACCTACCAGTTTCGCATCGTTGAGAGGCGCGGTAGGTTCTATGGTTACAAAGTTAATACTTTTATTCCTACCAAACAAATATTCAGGCAAAAAAATGTGCAGGATAAACTCCGTAGGAGTATTTTTTAACATTTATTCTGACTTTAATCACCCTAACTATTCTCAAAATTACTGTTTTCATCATTTGTAACTTCCGTTTCAAGGTCGATTCCGAAGGCATCTTTCAGAATAATGTAATCGAAGCACAACGCCTTCGGACGGTTGGTTTTCTTCCTTTTCACCTGCTGGCCATTGATAGTCTCGACTGAGTAATCGATGTCTCCGTTCGGAAGCAGTATTGAAAACCTGTCCTGTTTCAAACCCAGATAAGAGTTATGTGATTTAAGATATGACATGATAGTGGACCAGTAAGACCTTGCTGATGTGGCATTGTTGCCGCGTCCGCTGAACAATGGTGATATGGCAGCTGCATTAAGGTACAGCACTGGCCTTGCCTCGCTGAACTCTATGTCTTCATTGACCGATAGAGGCCGGAACTTCCTTAGGTAACGTATGTTGAAATGTACTCCTTCCACACATTTCCCGGTTGTCTGAAATCCCTGAAGCATATTCCAGAAATCTCCGACCTCAGAGCTTTCCTGGGCCAGTTCGTTCTGATTCAACACTCCCTTGACAGCAGTCTCAAACAATTCAGCATAACTGAAAGGCAAATCGAGGACAGTTTCCAATGATCTATAGGTTGCCAACGGAATGACCCAGTTGCCGAAAATACGCTCATGTACGGTGACTTCACCTAATTTCGTGGCAAGTTCACGCTTGCTCATTGCATACGCCTCCGGAAAATTCTTTTCGAAGAGTGAGCGATATTTCAATAGTTCCACAGTAAGGTGTGTAAGACCCATATTGCACAGTGTCACTATGTCTTCATACCTTGTTCGCTCAGCTTGATTGAAAGAGGTCTTGGTGAACGCAAGAAAAAGCACCCTGGTATATAGCGCCATATCTTGAGTTGGTTTATCCTGACCGCAGAGTGCGATGCCGGTACTGACGATGGTCTGAGCGGCCATTCCGTCCGTGTTAGTATTCTTCTTCGTCTGACCGCCTCCACCCCAGAGTCCTTTCAGGTAAGCGATCTTCCGTATATCGAGGTCATTCTTATACTCGTCGAAAACAACAAGGGTATTGACTGCCTGAGATACACGGTCATTCATTGCCGGGACTGATGTAACCCCAAGGTTGGGCGGATCAATTCCGTGGATAAAGAATGACTGAAGGGATGTGGCAAGCGTGGTCTTACCTGTACCTTTCTCCCCGAATAGGTTGAGTATAGGGAAATGTCGAGTTCGCCTGAATATAACGTCACGAAATACAGTGGCAAATAAATAGCACAGAGCTATCCGCGCGTTTTCACCGAATACCGAGATAAGTTTTTCTGCAAATACCCTCATTGACACTCCGTTACGGTTCTCATGCACCATAAGCCGTTCAAACTGATATATTTCTGGATTATTACGGTACATTTTCGAGGTAGCAGGGATATAGAAGGCCTTGCCGTTGGAGCCTCTGACTATACCCATGTCGTCTACCTGCAAGAATGTCCCATCCGTAAGTATGCCGTTACCAAAGGCAAAGAAATCATTGATGCTGTCCCAACCAAGTTTTCTGACTCTTTCAGCGGTATCTGTCTTTGCATAAAGATACCGTTTTACCCGATTAAGTTTTTCTATCTTGGCCAGCCATATGAAGTTGCCGAGTGTACCTACCTTCTGCTGAAAGGCATTCAGTGAACACATTTCTGATTCTCTTATTTCCAGCAGTCGACGGTCTCCAGTCTCATTTTTGAGACGGAATATTCTTGTGCCGTTGTTGTCATCCCCGATATGGAACAGCGGCTCCATGATAAAGTTGGAGATCATAACCGGGTCTTCATTCTCGTCGCCAACGGTATAATAGCAATTGTCCCTTACGAACAATCCTGCTTTTCGGAGATCCTCCACTTCTCGCTGTCGTTCATCAAGGGAGGAACCAGAGTTTTTTTGACGTTTGGCTTCACCACGAGCCTGCGATACTGCATCTTTCCAGAATTTTGTACGACCGTGAATTTTGTTAAGCTGATCAATGCACTGGTCAAGCACAAGAGGATCATCTATATAGCGAAGAAGATCAGCTATCTCAGAAACAGCTTGGCGCTCCTTGACAAGTGAATCTGCTTCAAAAAATCTCTTTTCGGCAAGCCATACGACAAAATATTTCTCGTTCAGAGCAGTATAATCATCCTTTGATGTTATATAACTGTCTGGATCATTCTTTCCGGGCTTGATCTTCACGAAATCTTTTGGAACTTTATTGGGGTCTGGATAAAGTTCCTTTATATCCTCATAAGTCACAGGAACTTCTGCAAAAGGTAACTCTCTGACGGTAACGACAAACCCTTTTTTCATGGCTGCCGTGCCATTCTTCATCACCGCTTCAAAGCCTGGTCCAAAGAGTCTTCCTTCGCTGACGTCAGAATCCGGAATAAAGCAGATAGAGGATGTAATTCTTCTCAGCTTGCTGAACTGCACATCGGTCCACGCTGTTCCAAGTGATGCCACTGTATTATCGAGACCAACGCTTTGAAGTCTTAGGACATCGGGAGCACCTTCGACAATTATTATGTTTCCCGCATCTCTGGCTTTGGCGGCACGGTCAAGACCGAATAAGGCAGTCCCCTTGGTATAGACATCTGAATTACTGGAATTGATATATTTAGGCGCACTTGGGTTGTCGCCGATATAGCGAGCTGTGAACGCTATGACACGTCCATATCTATCCTTAATTGGGATGACTATTCTTCTACGGAAAAGTTGATATGTGTTGCCTGACTCGTTAACTTTCAACAATCCCAGCTCCATCAAAATCTCTTGGTCGATCCCTTTGTTATGGCAGTATTCTATAAAGAACTTACCGTTCTTCGGAGCATATCCTATTCCGGAAGTCGCACAGAATCCCGGAGACCATCGTCCATAGGCGTATCCCCTTGCATCCGCACATTCGTCATCCATATTCGCTCTCAGGCATTCCACATAGAATTTGTGGATCAGGTCAAGAGTAGCCAGCAATGACTCTTTATGTCTATTAGCAGCTCTTTCTTCGTCAGTGAGGTCTTTTCCCTTTTCCTCAATTACAATTCCATTGTCAGATGCTATTTTTCTCACGGCTTCTATAAACGAGAGGTTTTCCTTTTCCATAATGAAGTCAATCCCGTCACCGCCGCGTCGACATCCAAAACAATTATAAAGGTTCTTCTGAGGTGATACCGAGAATGAAGGTGTCTTCTCCGAGTGAAATGGACACAGCCCCATAAGCGAAGACCCTTTCCTCTTCAATTCCACATAAGGCTTCAGCACAGTCTCTATATCGAGATCCCTTACCTGCTGTATGGTCTTTTCGCTTATCATATTGTAGTAAGTTTCTTCCAGCACTCAATTATAGATTTTCCTGAAAAGACAGGACGGCGTGAGTTACCGGGATTAAGAGGCTTGATCAGACCCTTAGCCCGGTATTTGAGGAATGTCTTATGACATATGCCCAACTCCACACACGTCCTCTTTACAGAGTACACACCTTCAGGATCACATTTAGGTTTCAGTTCTTTCATTAACACATACTCAATCTTTAAAATAGTCTTGGATTGTTCTTTGAAAATGGCAAACTCAGTCAAGGCTTATTAGAAACATGCTTCCCATGCGGCTATTATATCACAGCCGCGGAATACGGTACGGTTATTCACTTGCCGGATTGCAGGTCGGATCCAGCCTTTTTCCACCCAGCGCCAAAGTGTTGAGCGGTGTATGCCTAGCAGTTTGGCAGTATCAACAACACCATAGCGTCCTTTGGGATCAATATTAGGTCTTGAAGTTATCATTGTAGTTATTTTTAATATATTCGTGTAACTGTAACGCACATCGTCTTCCTATCGGTGCGTGTAGTGTACTTCCTTTGCATAGACAAACCGAGTGTAGAACACATAGAACGTACTGCTTCAACCTTCTGAGTACTGACTTTCAGCGTCTCGCCGGGTTGTAGTCTGACTATCGAACCACGCAGGGATTTATTTCTCAAGATTGGTTGCATATATTAAATTAATTTATTAACTTTGCAACAAAGTTACTAATAAATCTCCGAATATGAAAGTCTAACAATAGTCGTGTATATTTTAACTTGCAACCTAATGAAACAAAATATTACTATCTGCAACGCTTAACGACAGAGTAAGACCTAATATCAGGATATTTAGTTAACTAACTTTAACTTTTCAATGATTGATTTTAACACATGGCTCACCTCCAATATATTAAGTCCATAGCCCAAGCGAGGCAAATCTCAATAGAGCAACTTGCCGCAAAAGTGGGGGTAAAATCGCAGGCCATCCATTTGATGGTTCGGACTGGAAGCACCCGGATTGAAACTCTTGAAAAGATAGCAGAGATTTTGAATGTGCCTTGTTCGATTTTCTTTGATGAGCAGTTCCGAATAGAGGATTTTCAACGTCTCGTTATCAAGGGGCATCACAATCCGTTCTCTCTTTACGGGTCTGCCAACATTTATGAGGCAGCAAAAAATGAGGCTACCGCAGACACGAAAACCATCATAAAAACGAAGGACGAATTGATAGCTACCCTACAGCGGGAGGTATCCGACCTACGTGGGGACAAGGAGGAATTGAAACAGACAATTCACGATCTGAGAAGTCAGAAAAGGGAGTTGGAAAGACGATCAAAATAAAGTACAACAAAAGTACAACAAAAAATAATTCATTAACCACAACTCTGATAATTAGGGTGTTAGCGGGATTTGCAGAGTTCTGAAAATCCTTGTGTCCCCGGTTCGATTCCTGGTGGCACCACTTTTAAAAGACTTCAAATTTGGTAAATCCCTGAAAATTAAACATTTCAGGGATTTTATTTTTCTCCTAATCCGCATATTTTTGGCAGAATTACGCACTTCCGTAGTGCTAAATCGTGGACAATTTTAGTCTCGAAAAAAATGTCCACGAATTGCATTATAAGTCGTTGATTGTCTTATCGTTTGATTCTAGCTATTCTGCACGATTCAGTAACTTTAAACATTAATTTTTAGAGTATGAAACGACAGACTTTCAACGTACTGTGTAGATAGTAATCGAAAAGTATACCACTATAATAATTGAAAAGTATACCAC
>CAJTZS010000013.1 GCA_910584055.1 uncultured Muribaculaceae bacterium
TAGAGCGTCGGATTGTGGTTCCGAAGGTCGTGGGTTCGAGACCCACATTTCACCCTTTAGAAAGAAAAAGGATTCTTCATTTGAAGAATCCTTTTTTATTTCTTTAAATATAAAACTGGACTCCCATTCATTTAATGGGTGCGGATGAAGCGGAAGATGGTGTCGTAGGCCGCTTCGCGGTGGGGCTTGAGGGAGAGGATCAGGTCGTGTATGCCGCTGTCTATGGCGCATACTTCGCGTACGCGGCCAAGTTTTTCGCCCCGTTTCTGTATCATCTCAGGATCAAGCACGCAGTCGCCGGTATGAAACTCAGGAGTATAGTTGCAACCGGAAATCTTGCGTGAACTGTGCATCACAAGGATTGGCACGGTGATGTGCGATGCATTCTTCATCAACTCCGATTGGGCATGATTGATAGAGCCAACCCAGCTGAATGTCACAGGGGGTGAATAAATCATTTTCCAGTCGGTGTTGTATGTCCATTCGCCGTCATATTCTTTTAGCAGTGAATAGGCGTATCCATCGCAATGACCCTGTTTGATTTTGCTGTTTTTGGAGAATTTACTGAGGAATTCGATTAACGGTGCTCCTACGTTTCGCATGACAGGAGAGAAGTTCCATTCGAGAAACGGACTGTCGGTTACTACACGGTTCACACCAATCCTTGCGCCTTTCATCGCCGCCATGTATGCAACTGTCAGTCCTCCCGTGCTGTGCCCCGATAGTGTTATATCGGTGTTTCCGTCGCGACGTATCTGAGCCAAAGCGGAATCTATATCCTCGAAATACTCTTTCTGTTTGCGAACGTTGAAAGGATATTGCCACGGTTGCCAGCTGCGTCCGTAACGTCTGAGGTCAACGGCATAGAAATTGAATCCCGAATCGACAAAGATTTCCCCCATTTCTTTCTGAAAGAAATAGTCATTGAAACCATGTACGTAAAGATATGCTTTACGGGTCTTTTTCGGGGAGAGCTTGCGTATGATGGTGGAACGGCACGGTCCGTCGAATGCCTCTCCATGGTTCACATACCTCGCTTCGTATCCTTCAAGAATGTCTGCATGCCATGTAGTGTCAGTGGTAGGGGTCTTCGGGCCGGTGTATTTTTCCGGAAAATGCCATTCCCCCGAGGCGAAAGCCGCCCCGAGTATCAGCATCATCGGTATCAACAGTTTCCTCATATTATTAAACAAGCTCTTAATTATTCGCGGTTTTTATGCGCTCTGAGGATTTCAATTTTCTTGCAGAGCATCTTCATGTATCCTTCGAGTTTCATCTGTCGGCTTCTGGAGGAATAGAGCATCCATGTGGCGGATATCATTTTCTTGTAATCTTCGGGTGTTTGCCAGCTTCCCTTCACCTTGCCGTTTTCAAGATAAACAATCTTTACCGGATTGAGTTCGTTGTCGGCAATGAGTTGTGCAACGGAATCGGCTTCCGCTCCGGAGAACATTACCGTGTTCAGTCCCTCTCGGCGATAGTTGAGGGCTTGGTCGTGGGGTACGACAGCAGTTTCCGCCGACTGTTCGCCGCTCTCGCCGCGCACGCTGTTGAACGTAGCCCCTTTCAGTGCAGCAATCATTTCGAGTCGTTCTCCGTTCGAGATGCGCGCCACGAGTCCCGTGTTCTGCAATGGATAGCGGTTCTGCCAGCCATTGAAGATATAGTAGCTTTCCACTTCACGGGAATTGTCAACCACCGTGAAATCTCGCAGCCATGTGTTGACATTATCTGTCAGCACCTTGATCTCGTTTTCGCAGGAATCTATCTGGCGTTCAGCCGAGGCGATAGAATCGGCGAGGGAATTCTTATAATCGTTTTTTGCTTTCTCCCTGTCGGCATTGCCGCCTGCACAGGAAGCGAGCAGCATTGCCGGGAGAATCAACGTCATTATTCTTTTCATTCGAAAAAAATTAGATGATTATGCGATTGGTTGGTGAGCTTCGCGGAGAAGGTCGTTTACGGTCTTGACTGGGTTGAATGTTTCTGCTGGGACCTCTACAAGAATTGTGTTCCAGTCGCTCATTGCCCCGTTCCAGAGGCCGGGAAGTTCCAGGGCCTTGATCTCAACTCCTTCGCGGCTCTTCAAAGAGATGAAGCCTGTGGCTTTGTCAACATATTGTGGAAGGTTGAACTTCTCACCCTTGTAGTTGCGTATGGAGACAACAAGATCCACGGGATTGAAGTGGGTGGCATTCTTCATCATCTTCATGGCCTCCTTGTTATTCGGATCAATCTGTGATGCCTCCAGAATTTGCGGGGAGACAGTGCCGTCGGAGTTATATGCGAGATAGGGGCCGCCGCCGGGTTCTCCTTCATTCTTCACCATGCCGCATACGCGGGTAGGACGGTTGAGTTTTGCGAAGAGGTATGTTGCTTTTTCATCATCGCTCATGTTGTCTGCACCGTCGTGCGTGATGCAGAGCACATTGCGGGTGAAGAGTAGCATCTCGTCAAGTTCCTCTTTTGAGGGAGTGCCTTTTTCGAGTTTCTTACAGTATTCGTTTATTCTCTGTTTTGTGGCAACCAGGATTCCTCCGATTATCTTCTTGTAAAGTACTGTCGAGTCGCGACGTTCATCGGGAACGACATTGTCAATGTTTTTTATAAAAATCACATCGGAGTTCAGGTCGTTGAGATTTTCGATGAGTGCGCCGTGACCGCCCGGACGGAAGAAGAGTTTTCCGTTTTCGCGATAAGGGGTGCCGTCAAGGTTTGAAGCGATTGTGTCGGTGGATGGTTTCTGCACGCTGTATGTGACATCGAATGTGACATCATATTTATGTCCGAGATGCCCTGCGGCTTCTTCAACTTTAGCTATAACGAGGGGAAGGTGTTCCTGGGAGACGGTGAAATGCACGCTTACCTTACGGTCCTTGCCGGCGGCATACATAGCACCTTCAGCCAGATGCTCCTCGAGGGCGGCTCGGGAAGTACCGATCACCTTGTGGAACTGGAGAAGGGCCTTAGGCAGATAGCCATAGTTGAGACCCTCCTTACCGATCAGTGCCTGAGCGATATCCTTATAGCGTTTTTCATTTATAAGGGTGTCAACGCTTTTGTCGTATAGTGAGAGGCAGATGAAATTGAGGCGTGGGAAGAATGCGAAATCTTCAATCCTTTCGAAGAAATGCTTCATGAAGTCATTATCCGGCTTATCTTTCTTCCCGTTGACGAAAGAGAAGATATCCTTGAACATTCTTGATGCCGCCCCGCTGGCCGGCACCATCTTCATCACTACACCGCCGGCGGCAAGGAATTCATCCCAGCATTTCACGGCAGTAGCTTTCATGTCATCGGAAAGTGCCGATATGCCGTGTCCCACAGTAGCTGGTGCTTCAATTTTAAGGTATGGGAAACCTTCGGCGAGCATTGAAAGCTCTTCATTAAGTTTTTCTTCGGAAATACCTTTCTCATTCAGGGTCTCGATGTCGAGTTCTTCTAATTTCATTTCGTATAATGTTTAATGTGAAATGTTAAATGTATAATGTTTGATGTGAAATGTCCCGGACATTATTCTATCGTAAGTGCAAATTTAGCATTAATTTTGAGAAAATTTTACTAATCATCTTAAATTGATACGAAACCGCACATAATTTATACAAATCTACGCCCGTTTCAGTTTTTATATCCAAAGTCATGTGGCACCACCGTGTATGATAAATTCCCGTTTATCGCACTGAACATTATTCCTCGCAGAGGCGCCGAGGGCGCAAAGGAAAGACACGCCTTGTTTTTAGGGTCGTGAACTCCCGGCTGAGTGGCAGAGCCTGCAGCGGCGATTTTAGCGACATGCTCCGCTCCTCGGCAGGAGTGGAAACGACCTCTGATAACCGGACAAACATGCTCTGCCACTCTGCGGCTCTGCGAGGTCGTTAATAAAATGACGCGTCATTGCATATAGCCGGATGGGGAGCTGCTGTTGCTCGCAACGGCAGCATAGACACGGGTAAAATCCGATACCCGATGAGCGTGTCAATCCAATCAGTTGCTGCCCTGCTGCCGTTGCGAGCAACAGCAGCTCCCCATCCGGCAGTAGGCATAGATACATTTAGTTTGAATCAGTGAGATAAATTGGAATTTAAGATGTATAGCGGGGAACGTCTTTTACTTAGGCAAAATTTGAGTGAATTCGAGATAAATTTTTGGAGTTAGAGAAAAATGTATTAACTTTGCGGGCGAAAGCGGTTGGCCGTTGGCCATTAATAGGGAACCGGGTGCGAATCCCGGACAGTCCCGCTGCGGTGAGTCTCTTTAAGACTCCGGCAAAAATCTCAGAACGTCACTGGTTTGAAATCGGGAAGGCGTGCCGGATGTCGAGACAAGTCCGAAGACCTGCCGGTTTTTGAGAGGCGGATTGACAATTGTCATGAATGTCTCTCTATATGTGGAACGCTCTTTCGAGGAAAAGAGAACATATGAAATCGAACGGAAAGTCAAAAGTTTTAAGTAAAACGGTTATTTGTGCGTTTGTCGGAGCATCGATGTTTGTCCCGGCTATGAGTGCATCATCATCCGAATATGCAACGCGAGCCGGGTCTGCCGACACTGTAGGGAAGAATCTGCAGGAATTCGAGGTGGTTTCGAAACGTGTCCGCAAGGAGGTGACGAGCACTGCGCCGCTCTTCAACCTTACGAACGAAAGGATGAAGACGATGGGTGTGACTGACATTTCGGATGCCCTTCATCGTCTTCCGGGTGTCAACATCCGTGACTATGGCGGTGCCGGAGGTATGAAAACGGTCTCGGTGCGCGGTTTCGGCACGACGCATACCGGCGTGATATATGACGGTATCGTCCTCAGCGACTGCCAGAGCGGCAAGATCGACCTTGCGAGATATTCTCTTGACAATGTCGGCAGTCTGTCGCTGATTGTAGGTGACAACAGCGATATCTTCGTGCCTGCGAAAGCTTCGGCATCGGCAGCATCCATCATCATCTCCACGATGTCCGTGCCCGGTCCGCTGGATTCCTTGTGGCATGTGACGGGTCAGATGCGCGTAGGAGCGTTCGGTACTTACAATCCCTATTTCAAGGTCGGGAAAAGCATAACACCTAAGTTTTCATTTTCTGCAATTGGGGAATACACCCATGGGAAAAACAATTATCCGTTCACATTGGAGAACGGTAAGTTGGTTACGCGGGAGCGCCGCGACAACAGCATGATGAATTCATGGCACGGCGAAGTGAACACCCGCTGGCGACCTACGTCTGCCTCAACACTTGATGCGAAGCTTTATTATTATGACAATAACCGGCAACTTCCAGGACCGGTGATCCTATACAATCCTATTTGCCGCGAAAAATTACGTGACCGTAATTTCTTCGGACAGCTGACTTACAAAAATCTATCATTGTCTAAGTTTTCATTTCAAGGACTTGCCAAATTCAATTGGGACGCATCCCATTACCATGATGAAGATGGTAAATATCCGGGAGGCGAATTGAACGAAACATATTATCAACGAGAAGTGTATGCATCCGGTTCGGTGCTGTATCTCCCTACCGACAAACTCGCGTTTAATTATTCAGCCGATTATGCATACAACGTCATGACAACAAATCAGTTGGAAGTGATCGCTCCGTGGCGGCATTCGGTGCTGCAGTCGCTTACAGGAAAATTCCAGAACTCATGGCTGCTCGCCACTGCGCGGTTGTTATGGTCAATCTATGACAATGGAGCAAAAGAGGGAGAAAGCTCCAAGGATGCAAACAAGCTGTCGCCATCGCTGAGTGTGTCGGTGCAGCCGTTCCGTGACCGTCTTTTTTTCATCCGCGCTTCTTACAAGAACATATTCCGGATGACAACTTTCAATGAGAGTTATTACTATCATATGGGAAGCACCTCATTGAGACCGGAAGATACTGACCAGTTCAACTTCGGTTTGACGTGGCAATACAATTCCGCCAACTGGCTTCAGTCATTGGTGCTGACGGGAGACGTGTATTATAATAATGTGAAGGATAAAATTGTCGCGATCCCGACAAACATGTTCATCTGGTCGATGACCAACCTTGACAAGGCGCGGGCATTCGGCGCGGATGTCACGGCGAGTGCCACATTCAACCTCGCTTACCGTCAGAATCTTGTGTTTGCAGGGAACTATAGCTGGCAACGGGTGCAGCCGCGCACACATCCCGGCAATCCGGACTATAACAAACAGGTGGCATACACTCCGATTCATTCCGGCGCTGCATCATTGAGCTGGGAGAATCCTTGGGTTGATGTTGTGTTTCACGCTACGGGCGCAAGCGACCGTTACGGCACGAACACCAACCTTCCGATAACCAGAATCAAAGGTTACGTTGATTGCGGAGCATCGTTGATGCGGAGCTTCAAATTCAAAAGAAACACAATCGACCTGAGGTTTGACCTCACAAACCTCTTCGATACCCAATACGAGATTGTGGCATCCTATCCGATGCCGGGTCGCGCCTGGAAATTCACAGTTACATACAAATTAAATTAACCCACATTCGCAATAATGACAAAATAATAGAGACTTTAGAATTGTCAATTGTAGGGATGCACCCCGGTGTATCCGCATGCTGATAATTGTGGCTTTTTGAGGTGGATGCACCGGGGTGCATCCCTACAGCAGACGACATTGTTCAATAACGATTTTATAAATATAATTAAAGATAAGATGAAGAAATTAACATTTTGGCTGTTAGCAGCATTTATGACGCTCGGATTCACAGCTTGTGATGACAATGAGAACGGGGGAGAGGCTGTCGAAACCATAAGCGGTTTCTATACAATCAATGGTGGTAATAAACGTGGTAAAATTCCGGCATCGTTGACCGCATATGATTATACAACCGGTGAGTCTATCAAACCACTTGAAGACGCATTCTTTGCAGCTAACGGTATTGCTCTCGGCGATGGAGCGCAACAGGCTGTTATCTGTAACGGTAAGATGTATATTGCGATGTATACATCAAATCTAATATGGGTAGTTGAACCGGAAACACTAAAAATTATTTCGTCGATAAAACCGGATGGAGATGCTGTTAGCCCAAGGGCTATGGCGGCAAAAGATAATAAGCTTTATTGCACCATGTATACGGGATATGTGAGCGAAATAGACGCGACAAAAGATGAGATAACAAGAAATCTTAAGGTTGGCTCCAACCCTGATGGAATAGCCCTTGCCGGCAATAAATTGGTTGTAGCCAATACTGATGGAATGAACTCTAAAAACGGTTATGCTGACAATGGCGTATCTATCGTGGATTTAGCGACATTTACACAAGTAGAGATAAAAAATACAAAATTCCCTGGTAATCATTCGACAGAGGTTGCATCCAATGGAAGGGATGCGTTTGTTGTAATGCAATCGTATGATGAGACCTGTAAGATTTTACCGATTATAGTAAAGGTGGCAGGTAATACGGAAGATGATATAGTTAAAGTATGTAACGGTACAAATATCGATGTATGGGGAAACAATCTTTATGTGATTGACGCTCCATATTACGGGAAAGCGGAGAATATAACCTATAAGGTTTATGATGTGAATTCATTTGCTGAAAAGGGACAGTTCATCAAGCAAACATCTGGTTCCGACTCCGAGATATTGGCTCCTAACGGAGTTTTTGTGGATCCTGTAGGGGGAGACATAGTTATGCTTTCATACTATCTTAAAGCTGATGGAACTAATGCCACCCAAGAGCCCAGCTATGCCAATATCTACGATAACGCGGGTAACTTCAAGAAGAGGATTGATTGTGGTGTGGGTGCTCGTGCTGTGACTTTCATTCATGAGAAAATAGCTAAATGATAGTGGAATATAGATTGGAGGGTAAGGTTGGGGTTTGTCTCCTCCTGACCCTATTGACAGCCGTGGCTTTCCTTGCGGGATGCAAGGGGAGCCACGCCTCATCTTCTTCGGAGAGTGAGGGGAGGGAGGTGCCGATGAATTATGCGGAGAACCTTACGATAACGGAATTCCCGGATTTCACAGAGGTGACAGTGCGCAATCCGTGGGATACGGTGAAGACATTGCAGACGTATATCCTTGTGAAACGCGACAGCGTCGTGCCGGAAAATTTGCCGGAGGGGACATTGGTCAAGGTGCCTGTAACTAACGCGTTGGTGTATTCAACTGTACACAACAGCTTGATTACGGAACTTGGTGCGATGGAAGCTATCGGTGGCATCTGCAATGCGAAGTATGTGAACGGCGAAGAGTTGAAGAAACGTCTCGCTGTCGGAAAGATTGTGGACTGCGGTGTCAGCATGAGTCCCGATTTGGAGAAAATCATCAAACTCCGTCCCCAGGTGATTATGCTTTCGCCGTTTGAGAATAATGACAAGTATGCAAAGGTAGGAGAGTTGGGCATACCGATTATCGAGTGTGCCGACTATATGGAGACCTCCGCTCTCGGACGTGCCGAATGGGTGCGTTTCTATGGCATGCTTTTAGGTAAGGAGGATGTTGCGGAGAAGATGTTTGCCGATACAGAAAGCAATTATCTTAAGCTTAAAGAGATGGCAACAGGACTTGCCATCAAGCCGAAGGTGATTATCGACCAGCGATATGGTCAGGTATGGAATGTGCCCGGGGGCATTTCAACAATGGGTAGGCTTATAGAGGATGCCGGAGGAATCAACCCGTTCGCTTCTTACAAGCAGAGTGGCAGCGTGCCGTTGGCTCCGGAAAAGGTTCTTGCCGAAGCTCACGATGCCGACATATGGTTTGTAAGATACAATCAGGAGAAGGACAAATCGATGAAGGAGTTGGCTTCGGATGCACCGGTAAATTCGCAGTTCAAGGCATACAAAGACGGTCGCGTCTATGGATGCAACACCCGCTATGTGGATTTCTACGAGGAGACACCGTTTCATCCCGACCGTCTTCTCGAGGACATGATTTCTGCCATGCATCCGGAGCTAAGCAATTTCTCCATGCATCATTACTATCATCTGATGCAATAAGGAGGGTAAAAATACGTATCAAAATTGGACGATTAATCGTCCAACACGTGGCAAATGAGATTCATTTTTTTGACTATATCGCTGGTGGCGCTGTTTTTCGCGAATCTTTTTGTGGGTTCGGTCGAGATTCCGGCGCAACAGGTGATTGATATCCTTTTCAACGGAGGAGATCCGGATGGACCGCTCCGGTTTATCGTTGTGGGGAGTCGTCTGCCCCAGGCGATAACCGCCGTCTTGGCAGGGGCGGCGTTGACCGTTTCCGGACTGATGCTTCAGACTGCCTTCCGCAATCCCCTTGCCGGTCCTTCGATACTCGGTATCACTTCCGGGTCGAGTTTGGGAGTGGCTTTGGTTATACTGCTCTTGGGCGGCTCTGTATCGGCCGCAGGATATTCCTGGGGCGGATATATGGCTATATTGATAGGCTCTTTCGCCGGCAGTATTGCCATCATGGGTTTGCTGCTGCTGTTTTCGATGTGGTTGAAGAACGACCTTATGCTCCTGATTGCCGGAATTATGGTAGGGTATCTGACATCTTCTGTGATAACGCTGTTGAATTATCTCTCCACCGCCGAAGGTGTGCATGGTTATGCCATGTGGGGTATGGGTAACTTCAACGGAGTGGCGTTAGGGCAGATTCCTATGTTCGCAATAACCATCGGTGCCGGATTGCTTCTGTCGATATTGATGGTGAAACCGTTGAACGTAATCCTATTGGGTGAGAACTATGCCCTCAATCTCGGAATAAAGATGCAATGGGTGCGCAATATGTTGCTTGTCACCACCGGGTTGCTAACATCTATTGTCACGGCGTTCTGCGGTCCTATCTCTTTTATCGGTCTGGCTGTGCCTCATATTGTGAGAATGATATTCCGGGTTTCCGACCACAGGATTATAATTCCCGGCTGCATTCTGACGGGTGGCGTGATAGGATTGATTTGCAATCTGTTATGTATATTGCCGGAAAATATAGTGTTACCGCTGAATGGTGTTACACCCCTTATTGGAGTGCCTGTAATCATGTATGTAATCTTTAAAGAGCGATTCAAGAAGAGATGAAGCATGCGGAGACAATAAAGGTGAATAACCTGACCACCGGGTACAGGAATTCAAAAGGGGGGAGATTCATAACCGAAAAACTTACCGCCTCTCTGTATTCCGGAGAGTTGACATGTCTTTTAGGACCGAATGGCGCGGGAAAATCGACGCTTCTCCGCACGCTTGCCGGTTTTCAGAGACCTCTTTCCGGGTGCGTGGAGATTGCGGGAAAGCCCCTTAACCGATATGGCGGCAAGGAATTGGCGCAGACGATAAGTGTTGTCCTGACTGAAAAACCTTTGCTTGAGAATATGGACGTAGAGACGCTTGTAGGTCTGGGTCGTGCTCCGTATACTGGATTCTGGGGGCTCTTCACTGATTCAGATAAGATCGCTGTAAACACCGCGATGGAATTAACGGGAATAGAATCTTTACGATACAGGATGGTTCAAAGTCTCAGTGACGGCGAGCGTCAGAAAGCTATGATAGCGAAAGCATTCGCCCAGGAGACACCTGTTGTTTTCCTTGACGAGCCTACCGCTTTCCTCGACTATCCAAGCAAAGTGGAGATAATGCTCTTACTGTATTCTTTGGCTCACAAGATGAACAAGACAATCTTTATGTCTACCCATGACCTTGACATGGCGATGCAGCTTTCCGACCGCATATGGCTTATGGACAAGAGTCTTGGAGTGCGCACCGGCACGCATGAGGAATTGACATTATCGGGTGATATAGAAAGATATTTTGTGCGTCCGGGAATTGAATTCGATAAAAAAGAGGGTCTTTTTAAAATCGACCTCGATTTTAAAAATCAAATAGATAAAGGGTGATGAAAAGGAAGTCGGGTTTTGTTATTGCTGCCGTTTCATCGGGAAGCGGGAAGACAACGGTGACGAATGGTCTGTTGCGGGCATTTGTTAGAAAAGGGCTGCGTGCCGCTCCATTCAAGACGGGACCGGATTTTATCGACACGCAGTTTCACAGGATTGCATCGGGGCGAGAATCAATCAATCTTGACGTATTCATGTCTGATGAGAGCCATGTGAAATATTTGTTTGGCAAATATTCGTCGGGCTGCGATGTCGCCGTAGTTGAGGGGGTGATGGGATTGTTCGACGGGTATGACTGCCGCAAGGGGAGCGCCGCGCATATCGCCGAACTCACCGGTCTGCCGGTGGTGCTTGTGATCAACGCGGCATCATCGGCATATTCTTTGGCGGCTGTGCTTTCCGGTTTTAAGAATTTCGATAAGAGGATAAAAATCGCCGGTGTAATATTCAACAATGTTGCATCTCAGACACATTTGCATCTTCTTAAAACAGCAGCTAAAGATGCGGGAGTCTCTTTCCTCGGATATCTTAAGAGGAATCCGGATATGACAGTGCCGTCCCGGCATTTGGGGCTCGCCTTGGCTGCGGACGAGGTGATGGAAAACTTTGTCGGACGTGCTGCCGATGCAGTGGAGGTGGGTGTTGATTTGGATTTGTTATTGCGCCTTACAGAAATGAAAAAGTGTGATAACGAGGAAGAGGATTTTGTTGCCGAATATAGCCGGGAAGATTGTCTTTCTTCACGTAAGATAGCCGTGGCATATGACGAAGCCTTTAGTTTTGTCTATCCTGAAAACTTGGAATCGCTGTCGAAAAATCCACGTTTCGGAGGGGAGATAGTCAAATTCTCTCCCTTACACGATGAACGGATGCCCGAGGCGGATTTCCTCTATCTCCCCGGCGGTTATCCTGAGCTTTATGCCGAAAAGCTTGCCGGGAATGTTTCGATGAGGGAATCGATAAAGGATTATATTGAGCGCGGGGGATATGCTTTCGCTGAGTGCGGAGGAATGCTATATTTAGGGGAGTCGATTGACGGCAATGAGATGTGCGGAGTGTTGCCGGTGAAGGCGACAATGGAGAACGCACACCTGCATCTTGGCTATAGGACGATAAAAACGAGAAACTTTACAATCCGGGGGCATGAATTTCATTATTCTTCCGTTATTGAGGATGAGACGCGTATAAAGGATTACATATATCCTGCAGAACAATATGATGTAAGAGGCGACAGGGTGTCGACTCGCATCTACCGCCATAGGAACACTATCGCAGGATACACTCATTTGTATTGGGGACATAACGATTTATTCGGACTATATGAAGATATATACACGCAAGGGTGATTCGGGGATGACCGGGATACATGGAGGGATGAGGGTGTCGAAAACCGATGCCCGTATCGAAGCCAATGGCACTCTCGATGAACTGAACAGTGTCATCGGGATTGTAAGAAGTCTTATTAAAGATGCTGATAAAGATAATACGCTCCGCGAGATCCAGGTGAACCTGATGACCGCGATGAGTATTGTCGCCACCCCATCGGAATCTCGAGGGATTAATCCGCGCCGGTTGCCTGCGGATGCCGTGGATGTGTTGGAAGCGAAGCTTGATGCGATAACGGAGAGGGGGTGTATGAGTCAGGAATTTGTGCTGCCGGGTGGATGCCAGGCTGCCGCGTTCCTGCATCAGGCGCGGACTGTGTGCCGTCGGGCCGAGAGACAGCTATGGCGTTTGAATGAGGAGGATAAGGTTGAAGAGGAAGTATTGATATATATAAACCGTCTTTCAGATTTCTTTTTTGCAATGGCACGCGAGGTTAATTGTGACGAGGGAGTTGACAATGAAAGATGGAAACGATTCGGGAAAGCCGGTTTACTTGAGAAATGATGAAAAGACTGAAACCTATAATGCTTGGAGGCACGGGAAGTGATGTCGGCAAGAGTATGCTGGCAGCCGGACTGTGCCGGATTTTTTTACAGGATGGCTATCATCCTGCGCCTTTCAAGGCGCAGAACATGGCGTTGAATTCCTATGTTACTCCTGACGGACTGGAGATAGGCCGTGCGCAGGCCGTGCAGGCCGAGGCGGCCGGTGTGGAATGCATGGCGGAGATGAACCCGGTGCTTCTGAAACCGTCGGGTAGGATGACTTCGCAGATAGTGCTCAACGGATTGCCTATCGGTAACAGGGATGCCTATGATTATTTCAAGAAAGAGAACAAGGAACCATTGAGAAAGGAGGTGCATGCTGCTTTCGATAGATTGAGCGCCTTGTATAATCCTGTAGTAATGGAAGGTGCAGGGAGCATTGCGGAAATCAATCTCCGCGATATGGATATTGTGAATATGTCGATGGCAAGACATGCCGACGCAGCCGTTATACTCGTTGCGGATATTGACAGAGGAGGAGTTTTCGCTTCCGTTTATGGTTCAATCATGCTTCAGGCAGAGGAAGACAGAAGGAGAATAAAGGGTATAATAATCAATAAGTTCAGAGGAGACGAGAAACTTTTTGAAACGGGGCGTAAACAGATGGAAGATTTGTGTGGCGTCCCTGTAATAGGGGTTGTTCCATATCTTGACAATATTCATATAGAAGAGGAGGATTCTGTATCGTTGAAGAAGAAGAATACCATGCATACAGAAGACAACAGGATCAATATGGCGGTTGTCGTCACTCCTCATATCTCGAATTTTACAGATATGGATACGGTGGCTCGAGATCCGAGGGTGCATCTCTATTTCACTTCCAATCCTGAGGAATTGAAGCGTGCGGATGTTATAGTCCTTCCGGGAAGCAAGAATACGGTTTCGGATCTTAGGGCTATCTATGAGAATGGCTGCGCGGCGGCTATTATGGAGGCTTTCCGTCGCGGAAGTTCCGTAATGGGTATTTGCGGCGGCTACCAGATGATGGGTATGGAAGTTGCAGATCCAGAAGGGATAGAGGGTGAGAAAACTTCTGAACATGGATTGGGGCTTCTGCCTGTCCGCACGGTGCTTAGAGGACGTAAAGCCTTGAGACGTGTGAGTTTCACTATCGCAGGTTGCGAGGGAGTCAATGAAGGTTATGAGATTCATATGGGTGAAACAGAAGTGTTGGAGGGGGTACTGCCGTTGGTGACAAAAACGGATGGAGAAACCGACGGCTGTCTTGTCAGCGACAGGGTTATGGGCAGCTATATCCACGGAATTCTTGATAATCCCGGAGTTATCGACCTTTTGTTGAAACCTCATGCAGAAAAGAGGGGTTTGCCTTTGAAATGTGAGATAGAGCCTTACCGTAAATATAAAGAAGGGCAATATGATACCCTTGCGAATATATTGAGGGAATGCCTCGATATCGATCTTCTATATAAAATAATGAAGGAGGATAAAGGGGATGATTGAAGGGCATGGAGATGATCTCTATAGGTTTGGAGACAAGGTAAGATATAATTTCAGTACGAATATAATTTCCGGTGTGGATCATTCCGGGCTAATCAGGCATCTACAGTCTGTAATGTCGAAGATCGGAAGTTATCCGGAGCCTGCTCCTTTTTCTCTGGAGAGGAAGATAGCCGAAAAGATAGGAGTGTCGGCTGCTAATGTTGTGGTGACGAACGGTGCTACTGATGCCATGTATAGGATAGCGCATCTCTTTGATGGTAAGAAATCGGCAATACGAATTCCGACATTCCGTGAATATCAGGATGCATGTCGTTCCTTCGGGCATGATATTGCTTTTGTGAACAGTCTTGATGAGATTACTGCCGATGCCGATCTGATATGGTTGTGCAATCCTAACAATCCTACAGGGGAGGTGGCGGATGAATCTATGATACTCGATTTAGCACTCCGTCGGCAATCGTGGGTGGTGGTGGATCAGGCATATGCTGACTACACATTGGAAAGGGTTCTAACACCTCAGGAGGCGGTAGATAGCGAAAATATCGTGCTGATGAGTTCATTGACCAAACGTTATGCCGTTCCGGGACTGAGGATCGGATATATAGTGGCGAGTGAAGGTATTGCGGATGCAGTCAGAGGTAAGGGTATGCCGTGGGCTGTGAATACACTTGCCATAGAGGCGGGAAAATATCTTCTTGACAAGGATGAAGACTATGTCATAGATGCCTCGACGATGCACTCCGAAGCCTTGAGGATAGCAGAGGCATTGAGTTCAATGGGTATCGAATGTTCGCATTCAGACTGTAATTTTTTATTGTGCAGATTGCCGGAAGGTAGGGCTTCTGATTTGAAATCGTATCTTGTGGAGAATCATGGCATACTGATACGGGATGCGTCGAATTTCGAGAGCCTTGATGAAAGATATTTCCGCGTTGCTGCGCAGGATAGCGGGCAGAATGATATATTGATAAACGCTATAAAAGGATGGATCAGTTGAGTTTTCATTGGATGGGATATATGGTAGGCGTGCTACCGTTGCTGTTGGGCTGGATTCTTGACCGCTTATTGGGTGATCCGGCATGGCTTCCACATCCTGTCGTGGGGTTTGGAAAGGCGATATCATATTTAGAGCATCGGCTGAACGTCGGTTCCGGCAGAAAGCTGAAGGGAACGATTGTTGCAGTTTTTCTCGTGCTTGCAGTGTTTGTTGTTGTCTGGGTCGCACTGACACTCCTGTCGCCGTTCCCCGTAATTAAGGTTGTTGTCGAAACCATTGGGGTTTTCTTTTGTCTTGCGGGAACAACCCTTTCGCGTGAGGTCAGGATGGTCTTTAAGGCGTGTGGTGAGGGCATTGCTGCGGCAAGAAGGCAGATAGCAAGGATTGTCGGACGTGACACCGGTTCGCTTGATGAGCAGGAGATTAAGACAGCGGCATTGGAGACCCTTGCCGAGAATCTTAGTGACGGAGTGATCGCCCCGATGTTCTGGTATCTGCTGTTGGGCTTGCCGGGCATGATGGCATATAAAATGGTGAACACCCTTGACTCGATGATAGGGTATAAGAATGATAGATACAAAGATTTCGGATGCTTCGCGGCGAAGATGGATGACGTTGCCAATTACATACCGGCGCGTATCACGTCTCTGCTGATGATTATTTCAGCCGGAAGACTGTCTCTTCTCAAGTTTGTGAGAAAATATGGACGTTGTCATGCCAGCCCCAATTCCGGTTGGCCAGAGGCAGCCATGGCAGGTATACTCAATTGTCGTTTCGGTGGCACCCACGACTACTTCGGCGAAGCCGTCTACAAACCCTATATCGGTTCAAATCCAAAGCTTCTAACAAACTCAGATCTCCGTACCGCTCTTAGTGTCTGCCTCCGTGCAGAAATCCTGATGCTACTCCTCTGCCTGCTCTTTAGCGCTTTAAAAGTCGTTTAAAAATTAATGTGAATTATAGGGATTTGAGGGTGGAGATGGCGGCGGCGGGGGAGGGGGCTTTGAAGACATAGCTGCCTGCCACGAGGATATCTGCTCCGGCTTCTGCAAGCGCGCGACCGGTTTTTTTATTCACTCCGCCGTCAATCTCTATTAAAGCCTTGGACCCCGTGCGTTTGATCAGGTCTTTTAACTGCTTTACCTTGTCGATTGTGTGGGGAATGAAAGGCTGGCCGCCAAATCCGGGCTCAACCGACATCAGCAGCACCATGTCGAGGTCTGTGATTATATCTTCCAATACGGATACAGGTGTTGCGGGACACAATGTCACACCGGCTTTCATCCCTGCCTCATGGATATGAAAGACCGTGCTGTAAAGATGAAGACAGGCCTCTTGATGAACATTCATTATCTCAGCCCCGAGATCGCGGACCTGTGAAATCCATTTTTCAGGTTCTACAATCATCAGATGCACATCAAGTGGTTTGCTGCATATCTTTGCAATGGGCTCCAATACCGGGAAACCGAATGATATGTTGGGCACAAATACGCCGTCCATCACATCGAGATGAAGCATGTCTGCTTGCGAACCGTTGATCATCTCTATGTCTTTTGCGAGATTGGTGAAATCCGCTGCCAATAGTGAAGGGGATACGAGCATTTCAAGTAATGTTTAATGTGGAATGAGTAATGTAAAATTAAGGTTGTGGTGTGAGCATTTTGAGGAACTCATCTTCGGAAAGGATAGGGATGCCGAGTTGGTTGCATTTTTCGAGTTTTGCGGGTCCCATGTTCTCTCCGGCGAGGACGAATGTGGTTTTCTTGGAAATGCTTCCTGCATTTTTCCCACCTTCCCTCATGATGATTTCTTTATATTCGTCGCGGCTGTGATGGGCAAAAGTGCCGGAGATTACGATTGTCTTTCCCTCCAGGCTCGATCCGGATGGCTTGAGCTTGTCTTCATCAACTTTCATCTGCACTCCGGCAGCCGTTAACCGGGATATATTCTCCTTGTTTATCGGCTCACGCAGGAAGTCATATATGTTTCCGGCGATTATAGGCCCGATGTCAGGAATGGAACTGAGTTGTTCAAGACTCATCGCTTTCATATTCTCCATGCTCACCACGGCGCGTGCGAGACGTTTGGCGGTTGTTTCGCCTACGTTGGGTATGGAAAGTGCATATATCACGCGTTCGAACGGCACTGATTTGGAATCCTCAATGCCTTGGATGATGCGCCGCGCTGTTTTTTCTCCCACCCGCTCGAGAACAGAAAGCTTTTCTACGGTCAGGTCATAAATTTCACCGATGTTCTCCACCAGACCGTTGTCATAGAGAAGTTCCGCCGTTTCCTCGCCAATACCGTCGATATTCATCATGCGTCGGGCGCAGAAATGTTCTATCCTACCGGTGATCTGAGGGCGACAGCCGTATTTATTGGGGCAGCACCAGGCCGCTTCCCCGAAGATACGCTTTAGTGGCGTGCCGCAAACAGGACAGTCCTTTACGAACATAATCTTTTTTGCATCCGCCGGACGCAATGATTTCTCCACCCCCGTGATTTGAGGGATAATTTCGCCTGCCTTCTCAACATAGAGGGAGTCGCCTTCATGGATATCCAGCTCCTGCATAATGTCGTCGTTATGCAGTGAGGCGCGTTTTACAATCGTCCCTGACAGCTGCACCGGTTCGAGATTCGCGACAGGCGTCACAATGCCCATTCTGCCGGTTTCAAAAGAAACGAAACGCAATGGAGTGCACGCCCTCTCCGGATTGAATTTGAAAGCCACAGCCCAGCGCGGCGACTTGGCCGTGAATCCGAGATTAAGTTGCTGGCGCAGGGAATTGATCTTAAAAACAAGTCCATCGGTTGCGACGGGGAGTTCCTTGCGGTGTTCATCCCAGTAATCGATATACTTGTCAACATCTTCAAGGGTATGCATCTTGGCCATTGCCTTGGAGACCTTGAATCCCCAGTGTTCGGCAGCAAGCATGTTGTCGTAATGATTGTCGGCAGGAAGGTTATCGCTGAGAAGATAGTAGAATCGGGCATCGAGATGTCTGCGTGCAACTTCCTTTGGATTCTGCATCTTCAATGTGCCGGAAGCGGCATTGCGCGGATTGGCGAACAATGGTTCTTCATTATAGGCACGTTCAGCGTTCAATTTTTCAAACACATCCCAAGGCATAAGGATTTCCCCCCGTATCTCGAACTCTTCCGGCCAGTCGCCAGGCAGGAGTTGGAGGGGGATGCTTCTGATGGTGCGCACGTTGGCGGTCACGTCATCCCCCTGGGTGCCATCGCCCCGTGTAACCGCCCTTACGAGTCTGCCATTCCGGTAAGTGATGGCGATGGAGGTCCCGTCAAACTTCATCTCCCCGACAATGCTGAAATCCTCTCCTTCGAGAGCTTTCTTCATCCGGTTGAACCAGTCGTCCACTTCATCTATGGAATATGTGTTGGAGAGCGACATCATCGGACGCTCGTGTGTCACATGTTCGAATCCTTTCGTGAGGTCGGATCCGACGCGCTGTGTCGGCGAGTCAGGGTCTGAGAATTCGGGATATTCTTTCTCCAATGCCTCCAGTTCCTTGAGGAGCATATCGAAATCCTTGTCAGAGATTTCAGGAGAATTCAGCACATAATAACTGTGGTTGTGCCGGTTGATCTCAGCGCGTAATTGATTTATTCTATCTTTAGGATTCATAGATAGGGGTATTTAATATTCCATAAAAAGAGAGCCTGAGGAGGCATTGACGTGCCCGCTGAACATCTGTCGCGGGCATCGATGATGGCTTGGAAATCGGATATAGAGAGTTTCCCGCGACCTACATCCACGAGAGTGCCCACCACCGCCCTTACCATATTCCTGAGAAATCTGTCGGCGCATATGGTGAAGACGATGCCGTCTATGTCGTAGGCGTTATCCCAAATATCCCATCTGGCTTCGCGCAAATCGCAGATATTTGTCTTGGCATCCGAATGAAGTTTTGCGAATGAAGTGAAATCCTTTGTTTTCATCAGCAGCGCAGCTGCCTTATTCATGGCGTCCATGTCGAGGGGGGAGGGGGAGTGCCAGGAGAACGGAGCGAGGAAAGGGGATTTCTCAAAAGTGACAAAATATTTATATTCCCGCTCGGTTGCATCGAATCTGGAATGCGCGTCATCATGCACCGTTATCAGGTCTTCAAGAGCTATACCTGGTCCGCAAAGACGATTCAGGGAAAGCAGAAACCTATTTCTGTCTTCTATGTGCGTTGCGTCGAAATGGGCATACATCACACGGGCATTGACGCCTGTGTCGGTGCGACCCGCGCCGGTTACCGGCGTTGGGCAGCGCAAAACCGTGGAGAGTGCAGTCTCTATAGTTGACTGCACGCTCACTGCGTTCGGCTGCGACTGCCATCCGTGATACGGAGCGCCGTTGTATGATAATTTCAAGAAATAACGCACTTGGATAATGTTTAATGTGAAATGTTTAATGGGTAATGGGGCTAATCACGTTCAAGGTAGGTGATCCCGTAAAGACCGGAACGATAGTTGTTAAGGAATTGGCGCCCTTCCTCCGGGGTGATTACGCCTTTTTTCATTGAAGCCGTTACCCAGGCTTCCAGATTGCGTACAAGTTTTTTCGGATTGTACTCCACGTAGTCGAGAACATCCGCCACAGCCTCGCCATCTATTATCTGAGCTATCTCATATCCATCCTTAGTGAGGGAAATATGCACGGCGTTGGTATCGCCGAAAAGATTATGCAGGTCGCCGAGGATTTCCTGATATGCGCCGACGAGGAAGACTCCAAGATAGTAGGGGTCGTTCCCTTTCAGCTCATGTACAGGCAAGGAGTATGCTGTGCCTTGCGGAGAGACGAAATGCGCGATCTTGCCGTCGGAATCGCAGGTCACATCCTGAATTGTGCAGTCGCGGGTGGGTTTCTCGTCAAGTCTTGTTATCGGCATGATGGGAAACATCTGGTCGATCGCCCATGAATCGGGAAGCGACTGGAAGAGGGAGAAATTGCAGAAATATTTCTCAGGGAGCATTCTCGCAACTTTGCGAAGTTCTTCCGGCGGATGCTTCATGGAGCGTGTCATGTCACGGACATCGCGGGCCACTGACCAGAACAGTTTTTCAATCTGGGCTCGTGAACGGAGCGACAGTAGCCCGAGACTGAATCGTTCGAGCGCTTCTTCTCTGATCTGAAGGGCATCGTGCCAATCCTCGAATACGCTTTGAGGATCTATTTTATCCCAGATGTTGTAAAGTTCGACTGCAAGTTCGTGGGCATCGTCTTCCAGCACATCGTTGTCGTTCCATATCGGGAGACGGGCGGTTTCAAGCACCTGGATGATGAGCACCGAATGGTGTGCGGTGAGGGAGCGTCCGCTTTCGGTAATGATATTCGGCTGAGGGAGATTATTTTTCACACAAACGTCAACAAGTGCCGAAACGGAGTCGTTGACATATTCCTGGATGGAATAGTTCATTGAGTTCTCTCCTGAAGAGGAGCGCGTGCCGTCGTAGTCCACACCGAGGCCTCCGCCGATATCCACGAAATCAATATGGAATCCCATTTGTGAAAGCTGCACATAAAATTGCATGGCCTCACGGAGGGCATTCTTTATACGGCGTATTTTTGTGATCTGGCTTCCGATGTGGAAATGTATCAGTTTCAGGCAATCCACCATCTTGTTCTTCTCCAGGAATGACAGTGCGTCAAGGAGCTCGGAGGAATTAAGTCCGAATTTGCTTACATCGCCGCCTGATTCCTCCCATTTGCCGGAACCGGAAGATGTGAGTTTAATGCGTATGCCGATGTTGGGCGAGATGTTAAGACGTTTGGAAACATCGGCAATGAGTTTGAGTTCATTGAGCTTCTCTACCACCAGGAATATCCTACGTCCCATTTTCTGGGCGAGTAGCGCGAGCTCCACATAATCCTCATCCTTATAGCCGTTGCAGACTATGATGGAATTGTCCTGGGTATTTACGGCGAGCACCGCGTGTAATTCCGGTTTTGAACCGGCTTCAAGGCCAATGTTGTATTTGTTGCCGTGACTGACAATCTCCTCCACGACCGGGCGCATCTGATTTACCTTGATAGGATAGACGATGAAGTTCTTCCCTTCGTATTGATATTCTTCAGCCGCTTTGCGGAAACAGTTCGATATCTTTCGGATCCTGTCGTCAAGAATGTCGGGAAACCGAAGCAGCAGGGGGGCGTCTACATCCCGGAGCTGCAGGGTGTCCATAACCTCTTTCAGGTCGATGGAAGGACCGCCTTCCTTAGGTGTTACCTGTGCGTGTCCTTGTTCGTTGATGGAAAAATATTTAAGACCCCAGCCTGGAACGTTATATATCTCCGCGGAGTCTTCGATGCGCCATTTTCTCATTTCGAAATATAGTTTTTTAAGATAACATGCCGGTGTGTCGGCTGTGTCACTGTTTTTCGTGGAATTATGAATTATTAACTTTTTAAGCGGGAGGTTCGTTTTTTCTGCCGAGGAGCTCAAAACGTTCCACTATTATCTCTGTTTTGCGGCGACGTATCTTCATACGGTCGTCGTATTCTCTTGTGCGGAGTTTTCCCTCTACGTATAACCTTGTGCCTTTCCTTATATATTTCTCGGCTATTTCGGCATTTTTGCCGCCCATCACCAAAGAATGCCATTCGGTGATTTCTGTTGTGGAATTGGCATAACGTTCATTGGTTGCAAGCGACATGAATGCAACCGGATGATCTTTTTCCGGATATCGGATTTCGGGGTCAGCCCCGACATATCCAAGTAGGATGACTTTGTTGACAGACACGTTTTTTAATGTTTAATGTTGAATGTCTAATGTTTAATGAGGTTTTAGGCTTTAGGTTTTAGGTCCATTCGGCGAAGCTTCTAAGGTCTAAAGCCTAACACCTAAAGCCTATTGTAAGGCCAGAAGTTAAAACTCGGAGGATTTGAGTGCAAGGCCTGTCTTTTCGTGAAGGCCGAAAAGGAGGTTCATTATATGCACCGCCTCTCCGGCGCCGCCACGCATCCTTGGATCCGCAACGGCTTCAATGCGCAGAGAGGAATCATCATCCTTATGAAGGGAAATCACGCATTTATTTGTGCCGCAGACTTCCGAATCGCTTACTGAAGACGATATGGGGAAGGCGAAATTATGATCGTCATACATTTCATATATCTCATTTATCTGCTCAATGGAAACAGGACAGGACAACGATATGTCCGCTTTCATATTCCGGCTTCCTGCTGATTCGGAAAACCTGATGTCTATTCTATTGCCGAAGCTGAGTTGAGTCTGTGATAACATGCCGACAATCTCTTTCTCTGCCTGCCCCTTGCTCTTGGCGATTATGTCGGAAGGCGCGGAAAGTCTGACTTTCAGGGAATCGTTCAGCAGCATATGCAGCGACAATGGATAAAGCGCCGTCAGGACAACTGATGCAACGGGAGAAGGGACGATTGCCGACACTGCCCCTCGCACCAATGGTTTGCGGTTGATTTCCGGAAGGCCATATACTATGCCGAGCCGGTCGGTGTCAAGGTTGGGGATGGCTTCGATAATCACCGTCTTTATATCGGGGCGCGCGAGCTGCAACGCCGAAAATTCGGCGGCTGTCATAGAGTTGCCGCATACAAATATCACCGAGCAATCCGGGGTCATTGACAGCGGTCCTGAGAAATTCATTTTTAATTCCCCGATGAGACCATGATGAACGGATGTTACCGACATGCCTTCGCGTCCGGGAGCGGACAGGATAGTTATGATCACTTCAGGGTGATTGATAAGAATTCTTATCAATTCTCCCGCCTCCCGAGAATCAGCTCCAGTGATAGCTACCTTTATCATTTAAACAAATTCTTATTTTTAACATACTCTTAGAAGGACGGCACTTTCTGGTCGAGAGGGAGTAGCCGCGAAAAGATGGCCCTTGCCTTTTCATGACTTACATCCTCGCGCATGATGGCAATTATGGTGTCAGATCCGGGAATGGTGCCGAGTATCTCCGGTGCATTGCTCATGTCGATGTCGTATGCCAAGCCTGCGGCATATCCGTTGCGCGTTTTTATAACCGCCACATTCTTAGAGAATGTCAACGATATAAATCCGCTCTGATAGTTGGCGTTCATGGGAAGTTGACCGCGAGCCAAAAGTTTATCTTTCAAAGAATTACTATCCGGGAGGATATACATATATCCTCCTCTGTCTGTTGGTATCTTGGTGGTTTTAAGCATCTTGAGGTCCCGAGAGAGGGTTGCCTGAGTAACTGTATAACCGGCCTCTTCAAGAAGGCGTGCCAATTCTTCCTGGCTGCCGATACACTTGTTTTTGATCAGCTCAACCATCAATTCCACTCTTTGTTTACGATTCTTCATAAGATTATCGGGTATTGCGTTGTTGAAATTTGCGCTGTGCATGTGTTTAAGACACGTGCACAGCGCAAATTTAATAAAAATTTTATGAAAAATCTATTTATTTTGAATAAATTTAAACGACTTCTTACTTTCCTTTTTCGAGTGCATCAATTTCAGCTTTAAGGCGGGCGGCTTCTTCATAATTTTCATTCTCCGCGGCCTGCTGCATCTGTACTCTCAACTCTTCAATTGTTTTTGTGGATGATGAAGAATTGTCTCCGGATTGTTTGCGCGATGATGCTTCCTGTTGAGCTGGGATATTTTTCGAACGGTTGTCTTGTTCATCAGGATCGAATCCGGCTTCATCAAGAACTTCGGCGGAAGTGTAGATAGGAGCGTCGGCACGGATCGCGAGTGCGATCGCGTCTGATGAGCGGGAATCTACAGTGCGCACGTTAGTGCCGTCCGTGAATATCATGTCGGCCGCAAAGACTCCCGAAGGAAGACGGTGTATCTCGATTTCTTTCAATCTGATTCCGAATTCTTCCATGAAATTCATCATCATGTCGTGTGTGAGTGGACGAGGGGTCACAACTTCTTGAAGTTTGCATTCGATTGCCTGCGCTTCCGGATAGCCTATTATAATAGGTATCCGTCGGTTTCCTCCTACCTGTCGGAGAATAACTGCATAAACGCCTGATTCAATTTGATTGTAGGTGATTCCTACAAGTTCTAATCTATATCTTTCCATTTCAAATAATTCAAATAAGGGAGGATGCGAGGGTCAACAAGCTCTAAGGGTTGGATGTCTTATGGCGTTTTTTAGATGGAGCGGGAAGGGATATCATCCCTGAACCAAGACATAGCCGACGGTCGGGGGTGTAGATGATTGCAAATTGTCCCGGTGCTATCCCCTGGATGTCGGTATCCGAGCTTACAACGTATGAACCATCCGTTTTTCTTTCGATAGTGCCGGTGTAAAACTCAGGGGAGTGACGCGTCTTGAATGATATATTGATTTTTTTGTCAGATTCACCGAAAGGAGATTCTGTGATCCAATGCATTTCTTCTATAGGAATCTCCTTCCCGTATTGTTTTCTGGTGTCGAATCCATTTGATACGTATATTACATTGTCGCGGACATTCTTCCTCACCACATACCAGGGGCCGCCACTGAGTCCGAGACCTTTGCGCTGGCCTATTGTATAGAACCAGTAACCCTTGTGTGTCCCGATTTTTTTGCCGGTCTCTATTTCTATCACAGGCCCTTCTTTGACGCCGAGATGACGTTCGATAAAATCTGAATAATCGATTTTGCCAAGGAAACATATCCCCTGCGAATCTTTTCTTGAGGCATTTGGAAGTTTTGCTTCAGCAGCCCTGCGCCTGACCTCGGATTTAGGAAACGCGCCGAGAGGGAAAATAAGATGCGACAGCTGCTTATATGAAATCTGTGCAAGAAAATCTGTCTGATCTTTTACGGGATCAGCAGCTGTGGCGAGATAATACTTTCCGTTCTCCTCAACGATGGAAGCATAATGACCGGTTGCAGTTTTATCGAAATCTTTGCCCCAACGTTCTTCAAAAAAACCGAATTTGATAAGTTTGTTGCACATCATGTCGGGGTGTGGCGTGAGACCTTCCTTGACAGTGCGCAAGGTGTATGCCATCACGTGATCCCAATATTCCTCATGCAAAGACACGACTTTAAAGGGCAGGTTATATTTCTTTGCTATAAGCGTGCACATCTCTATGTCTTCTTCTGCTGAACAATCTCCTTCGCCATTGTCCATGCCGATGCGGATATAGAACAGATGCAATTCGTGTCCTTGGTTGAAAAGGGTGTCAACAACTACCGCGCTGTCAACACCTCCTGAAATCAATACCGCTATTCTCATACTTCCTCGAGTTCGGATTCGCTGTGGTCGTTGGTGTGTATGAAATGAAGGGAGAGAAAATAATCGACCGATATTTTCCCCGGCCCTACAAGCATTATAAAGAAGTAGATTCCGAGGAACATTATAGGCACATATCCCTGCTGGGACCAGCTGAGCATATATGGCGCCTGGGTTACAAGGTCATGGAGGATATAATATTCTGCCCCAATCATGGCGATAAAAGGCGGCACTGTCATGATCCTTGTCATGAAACCCGCCATGATGAATAGCGAGCAACCGATCTCTATGGATATCATTAGTGTCAGGATTGTTCCCGGATCAAATAGCCATATCGATGGAAACATCGCCGCTGCAGCGTCAAAATTATATATCTGTCTGACTCCGAACTGCATCATCATAATACCCACAAAGAGCCGTAAGAAGAGACGCCCCATATTGGTGTAGGAATATCCGGTGGTGCGGATATATAACTTTTTCAAAGAATTCATCATAAGGCAACTTCTTATTTTTGAGTTTCCTGCTCGAATGCCAGAGCTTTTGCCTGATCAACCGACAGGTTTTTTGCTACGATTTTACCATCTTTCCCGATTACATAGAATGAAGGCGTGGATCTGATGTCAAGAATGTCGGTGACAGTGTCGGAAGCTCCGACAACCCAGTTCGATGGATAGTCGCCGATCTGTGTCTGCCAGCCATCGACCGGATCGGGAACAATGAAGAGAACGTTCACGAGTCCCCGGTCGACAAGAGATGTGAACCTCATGTCGGTCTCCATCTTTAATTTTGCATGTCGGCAATCGTCGCAGTCGGGATCTCCGAATTCTATGATTGTGAATACTCCGATTGGCTGGAACTGTCCCGGATTCCCCGTCGGGGTGGTGAAGCTGAACGAAGGAGCTATCTGACCGATCATAGAATTTTTAAGCTGTTCGAGTTGACGGCGATAGCGTATTTTGCGGGAGTCGGATATCTTCTTGTTCTTGAGGAAGGCTTCAAGATACTTGATATATATTTCGTCTATCCATATTTTAGCCCTCTGCCCATATAGGCTTTCTTCGGCCGCTTTTGTAAACTGGAGAAGCAGGGTGGGATTTTTCGAAATCTGTGAGAGCATTGAATCTACAGCCTTGTCAACCTCCGTCTTGTCTGCCCATTGCATGGGAAGTGTGAATACCCTGAAAGCATCGTTGAGTGCAGACTGGTTGACAGCGTCTTTCTTTTTGAAATCCATATTGTCCCAGAAATGCTGCATAAGCCAGTTGCTCTTGTCGGAGAGCGAGATAATCTCTTCAGGAGCCACCGGATACTCAAACAGAGGTTCAATTTCGATCACTTCCGCGTCCAGACGTGTCGGAACCAACATTGTCAACATAAATGCCATGCAGACCAAGCTGCGTTTCATATATTTTTTTATCATTTTAGTGAATATTTGCGGCTGCACCGGGGTGCAGCCCTACATCTATAATCCCTACATATATAATAACGAATGAATGGGATTTTTATTTATTCGTCGAGATAGGAGCGGATGCCGTTGGTCCATGCCCGGTATCCGGGTCCGGTGAGATGGAGACCGTCGTTAGTATATTTGTTGTCGAGTTTACCGTTCTTATCCGCAAGGAAAGGCCACAGGTCTATATATTTCAGGCCGTTTCTTTCCGCAATTTCCTGAATGCGCTTGTTGAATTCTACGATTGTGCTTTCTTTCCCTTTAAGATTCTTATACACTCCGAAATCATTATTTATGGGCATGAGGCTCTGGAGATAGAGCTGTGTGTCCGGAGACCGGTGTCGTATTTCATTTACAAGCGTCTCGTATCTTTCCGTGAGTTTGTCTACACTGAGACCATGGGAAACATCATTGATTCCTATGAGTAGGAAAATTTTTTTTGGATGACCCTTGACCACCTGCTCAAGACGCTTCTGCACTCCGGGGATGATGTCCGATCTTATGCCTCGGTTCTTTACATCCTCTCTTTTGAACAGTTCTTCGAAATTTCCGCCGTCTGTGATGGAATTCCCTAAGAAGATGATGTCATTCTCTGTGACTGGAAGATGATCGAAAAGCGACACCCTCTGATCCCAATATTTGTCGGCATTTGCATAAAATGGCATCACCGCCAACAAAAATAAAAGACACAGCCTGATTTTCATATTTTTCATATCCGTTATAATCTATAATTAGGGGAGGTATAATCTATAATTAGGGGAGGGTATGGTATCGGATAAGGCCCGGCATTGGACGAGCCTCGATGATTCCTATTCTGAGACCAAACTTTTCGGCTGTTTTCTCAAGCAGTGGCGCGAAGTTTGCTGCCACCGACCCGGTGAAATTCACGGGATGGGAAGACGCGGACGGATACAACATTACATTCCGCTGGAAAAAAGAAGAGAATGCTTCGGTTGCCATCTTCAAGACATATTCATTGTCCAAATGGCTCTTTATGAAAGGCACGAAAGAGGCAAGGAACATTCTGGAATCCACTGAACGATAGGTCTTTTCAAGCACATCCCCTACGCTCAGTTTCGTGACGGCCATGAAATCTTCAATTATTTCCTTGGGTGCTATCCCTTTAAATATGTCGCTCAATAGTCGTCTGCCAAGGGCGTTGCCGCTACCTTCGTCTCCAAGAATATACCCTAACGATGCTATATTGGAGGTGATCGCCATGCCGTCATAAAGAGCTGAATTCGAACCAGTGCCGAGGATGCAGGCAATACCCGGCATATCCCCGAGAAGTGCTCGGCAGGCAGCAAGCATGTCGGATTCGACCTCTACAATTTCCGGCTTCCATACGTTTTCAATTGCATTGGCTATACGGGTGCATATTCCGGTTGTGGCACATCCGGCTCCGTAATAATAGATTCGGGACGGCTGTAATCTCGTATTAATATGTCTATGAATGTCTTTAAAATATAATTCAGTCTCTTTTTCCGAGAACATGAGTGCGTTGAACCCTTTGGTCTCGAAAGCGTGTATGATTGTGCCGGAGCGGTCGATAAGTGACCATTCCACTTTTGATGAACCGCCATCGGCAATCAATATGTAATCTGATTTTTGCATTTAAGTAAGTGATCAGATTAAACACATATTATAAACGCAGGATTTTTCGAGGGATTTCCGCGAGTTGAAGAAGGAGCAATGCGGGCATTGCGACTGATGAGACTTGGCGGAAAGCACCGGAAAATACAAGTTTATGATATGTGAGATAA
The DNA here is from genome assembly GCA_910584055.1 of uncultured Muribaculaceae bacterium. Lineage (GTDB taxonomy): Bacteria > Bacteroidota > Bacteroidia > Bacteroidales > Muribaculaceae > Lepagella. Next base: position 28,610 of record CAJTZS010000013.1, read on the forward strand.
AATATTTCATTTATTATCGGTTTAATTTGATCACTTACTTACCGCAAAATTAGCGTAAATTAGGGATATACGCAAAAAAAAGCCGCCGGAATTTCCGGCGGCTCATTATAAGTGATAGATATATCAGAAGCCGTATTCATAATCATCATAACCGATAACGTGGCGGAGCTGCGGGTCAGCATCTGTGCGGAGGTCGGTGAGCATATCGTTGTTGGTGACGTTCACGAAACGGAGCATCGGGTCGAACGATACATCGAGGGTGATCAACTGGTTGTTGGCTGCGTTGACTCTCTGCAGGAAGTTCATGCCCGAAAGGGAGAGATAAGTGAGGTCATTCCATTCAACATTTACAAAGGCGAGGTTTTGAGCGTCTTCAACCGTGAAGGAAGTAAGGTCGTTGTAGGGAGCCCAGATTTCGTTGATGGTCTTGCAACCTTTCACTGCGAGACCTGCCATATGGTTGTCGGAGCAGAGAAGAGTCTCGATTGCAGGAAGATCCTGGATGTAAAGTTTTGCAATCTTATTGGAATTTACATTTAGGTTCTCCAGCTTTACCAGTCCGGCGAGAGTTATGTCTGTAAGGTCGTTGAATGCCGCATAGAGCGATTTAAGGCTCTGGCATCCGCTGATGTTCAGAGACTGCAGGCTGTTGCTCATTACATTGAGATATTCGAGGTTCACGGCGTTTGAAACATCAAGGGCTTCGAGCATGTTGCCGGAAACATTGAATTTCTTAAGCAATGGAACTGAACCGAGGTCGAAGTCTGCGAGGCGGTTCTTGTTTACCCTGATAACCTGTACTTGAGGACAAGTGGTGATTGTCATGGTATGGATACGGTTCTTACCGGCGTTTATTTCAACGAGCGCGGGATTGTTGCTGAGTGTAAGGCTTGTGATCTTATTGTTGGAGACATCGATCTTCTGAAGAGCGGGGAATCCCGAAAGATCCAAAGCGCCTGCGAGGTTTTTACCTTTGAAGTCAATTTCGGTAACGTGACCGTTTTCTACTTTTACGCCCGGACATGCTGCAACATTGCTGCCCGCCATTTGAAGGGCCTCTGCGTTGTTTCCGCCTTTGGCTGCAGTCTGGGAAAGGAAAGTCTGAAGCGACTTGGCTTCATTCTTACTGATCTTTTGAGCCCATGCACATGAAAGTGTCATAAGAGCTGCCATGAATAATACTGTTCTTTTCATAACGCTAATGTTTAAATTATAACCTTTTTTCTTTTCATAGTATAAAACAGCTTCTGAGTAATGAGCCGTGGCAAATCGTGTTTTTCATCTCGGCTCTGTGTTTTTCCGCTGATTTTATCATTATAACATCTGTCGTTAAATATAGTTTAACATTATTAGAGTTATTTTATTTAAAAAAGATTTCGGTCAGTCCGATAAACGGGAATTTTTTGATGAGATTTGATTGGTCGGTACTTTTTGCTTAATTTTGCGTCTATACAATGATTCGGGGAGAAACCGGATCGTTGTAAGTAATAGATTATATTAACCATAAAAACTAACGCACATGAAACGATTGTCAAGATCCCTGCGGGGATTCTCCGCGATTGCACCTTTGGCTGCTTCCTCTCTGGTCCTGAATGCCGCCGATCAGCGTCCCAACATTGTTTTTTTCCTCGTGGATGATTATGGCTGGCTCGACAGCGAAGTAGCCTATGGAGAGGAAGTCTATCCAAACAACCATCGTGTTCACACTCCGAATATGAAACGTCTGTCGGAGAAGGGTGTGATCATGACCAACGCCTATGCTTGTCCTATTTCAACACCTACGCGTACTTCCCTTATGTCGGGCATGCATGCTGCCCACGAGAAGATCAATATGTTTACTGCGCCTGAAATCAACACGCCAACGGATTTTACGGGTGGCACTCGCGGTTTCTTTACTGATGCCTCCAATCGGGAAAATGACGACATATTCGGCCGTCCGGAATGGAACTACAACGGTATCAGTCCGGAGCCGAATGTTCCTCACACCCAGTATATGACCCCGATGGTGAAGCAGCTTCGCGACAACGGGTATTATACCATTCATATAGGAAAGGGGCATTGGGCCTCGATGGGCACCCCGGGGGTGTCGCCATATAATATGGGCTTCCTTGTGAATGTGGCTGGAAACATGGCCGGTATGCCGCGCAGCTATTACGCGGAGGATAATTTCGGTAACCAGCCCGACAAATGGACTTATTCCGCCATCAACGATCTTGAGGAGTATTACGGGTCAGACATGAACCTTACTCAGGCTATTACCGACAAGGCCCTGAAGGCGATGGATTATCCGATAGAGAAAGGGGAGCCGTTTTATCTGTATATGGCTCATTTCGGCGTGCACACGCCGATTCATCCCGAACCTCAGTATTATCAGAAATACCTCGATGCCGGACAGGAGGAAAAGACGGCGATGTATTCATCAATGGTTGAGAGTGTGGACGAGAGTCTCGGTAAGATCATGGACTATCTCGACAAAAAAGGGGTGGCCGACAATACAATAATAATTTTCTATTCCGACAACGGGGGGCATAGCCTCAATACTGCCAAGAACAGTGTGCCCCATACTTTCAACGCACCGCTCCGAGAGGGGAAAGGTTCTGTATATGAAGGTGGCGTGAGAGTGCCGATGATGGTATATTGGCCGGGAAAGACCGAAGCGGGCATGCGTATCAACACTCCTGTAATGCCGCCAGACTTTTATCCCTCCATTTGCGAGATGGCCGGTCTCACAAAGACCGAAACCGTGCAGAAGCTTGACGGTCAAAGTTTCGTTAAACTTGTGACCGATGGCTCCCGTCTCGTAAAAGCAGCTGTTGAAAGCGGCAAGATCAAGAATCAGAAGGACGCTAACGCTTTTGTAATCCCTGAAACCGTGTCCGGTATTGACCCCGAACGCGTAGTGATTTCCCATATGCCGCATCAGTGGCGTATCGAAGACCAGGATGACGTGGACTTCCTCACTGCTGTCAGAAGGGGAGACTGGAAGCTTGTTTACCGTATGCATGACGGCAAGCTTGAACTTTATAACCTTAGGGACGATCTCAGTGAAAAGAATGATGTTGCTGCAAAGTATCCCAAATTGGTAAAGGAACTTGCCGGCATTCTCGGCGATCAGCTCCGGGAATGGGAAGCGCCTATGCCGGTTGTAAAGGCAACCGGGAAGCTTGTCCCCATGCCGGATGAGGTTCTTGCCGGAGCGAAAATTTAAATAATTTTTGCAAATAGCGGAAATTTGTGTAATTTTGTGACTGTGGGTAATAATACCCGCAGTCATTTTTATGAAAAAAGTTATTTTACTTTTAGTTGCGCTTATTTTACTGTCATTGACGGGCAATGCCACTCCGGAAAAGAAGGCCATAATAGAAAAGTTGCGTCAGGAACTGGCGAAAACCGATACCCATGAGGATTCGATAAAAATTCTATATGACATATTTGATCTGTCTAACCGTAAGGACTACATGTCAATATGTCAGGAAATTGACCAGGTTGCCGCACGCAGCGGGGATATTGCGGTCAGACTTGATATGGCGCGCCAGATGGCGAATGTAAATTCTAATGACTCAATATTGTCTCAGATAGAGAACCGTCTAAAATCTCTACCTGAAACCAAGGAGAAGAGAGAGACCGAACTTTTCGTGAAGTTACGCCGCCTGTCGGCTTCAGCACGCAATGTGTCGGAGAAAGAGCGTCAGGATCGTATTGCGCGCGCGATAGTATATGAAGATAAAAAACTTGACAAATACGGAAAAGTCGAGCGGCTCTTCACTATCTGTGAGTATCTGAGCGTTTTTGCAAAGGGTGAACTGTTGGTGGGCTATCTTGAAGATCTCGGCAAACTTATACATGAGTCCGGTATAGATAATTACGCCATCAAGAACATATATCTCACTGAATGCGCCAATATTTATTCGCTGACGGGAAATCATGAAAAGGCAATCACCGCCGACAAACTTCTTTTGAAAGAGATAAATAACCTTGAGAAGAGTTATAAGGCACAGGGTCGTAAATACCGTAACCTTGACGTGAACCGCTTTATAATATATCGCCGCATGCTCAGCAACTATGATGTGCTGAGTCTCGACGAGGCAAATGAACTGTATAGCAAAATATTGAACCTTGCCGAGAACAATGAGGATATCAAATCTACGATGGAGTATAACCGGCGTGCTTCCGCCTATCATGCAATGAAGAACAAGCGTTATGCGGAGGCAATTCCATATATCCGTAGGCAATTGAGTATAGAGGATTCCCATATTCTAAGGAAACATATGCTCGAGATGCTTGTGGAGGCGGCTTCGGCAATTGGAGACAAGACGAACGAGGATCTTGCGCGTCAGGAATTGGATGCAATCAACCGGGAAATCAGTACTGTGGCTTCCAAGCAGAAATACAATGAACTTCAGATAAGGTATGATGTCAGCGCGCTGCGCGAAGAGAATGCCCAGCTTGAACTTGAGAATAAGAACGAGCAGATTCAGGCTACGCGCCGCATAATGATATTCGTGATTGTTGGCTGGGTTGCTTTTGCCGGGCTGCTTATTGCGTTCCTTTTCTTCTGGACACGATACAGAAAGACCACTGCGGATATCGCTGCGTTCGTCGACACGCTTGTTGCTGAGCGGAATGCTATAAAGAAACGCAGGTATTACGACTATGCTAACAAAACATCAGACAAGAAGTATCTTGAATCATATCGCTCAGATTCTCCAAAGCCCGGTAACATCTCCGACACCGTGGATTATATCATCAATGATGTTATGTTTATTTCTTCCGTGGCACTTGAAGACAGCCGCAAGTATCGTCAGGTCATATCTGTTACAGAGTTTATGAAAGATTGCATAGCGGATTTGGAGGCTAAGTTGGATAAAAATGTCAATATCAATGTGCTTTATCCCGAATCGGATTTTGAAATCAAGGTCGATAAGGAGTGTCTGTGTATGCTGACGAACCATATTCTAAAGATGTCCGTGCGTATGACTCCGCAAGGTGGGTCGATAGGGTTCGAGTGCATGGAGGACAAGGCTACCGGAATGGCTAAGTTCGTGTTCAAACATACCGGAGATTCTCTTCCGGAAGGTAAGGAGGAGAAGATTTTCGAGCATTTCTTCAGATATAAGGATCTGGCAGAAGAGGGCGGGGCTGCACTTGTGATGGTCCGTATGATTAATTTCCTCACGAATTGTTCTTTAAAATCGGCGGCAGGTCACACCTCCGGCGGTAAACTTGTTCTGATGGTTCCGATGTCGTGAACATTCTCCGATCCTATTTTGTAGTGGTTTATATAAGCTATATAAGTTGCTTTGTGAATCGCTATGAAAATCAGGTGTCCGAAATGGTGTAAGATTTCTCTTCCCGAAGGGGCGATAGTTGTGATAGCCGCTTCGGTGGCGGGGCTATTGGCGGGGTTCGGCACATTTTTCCTGCGTGGCGGAATGGCTAAGCTTGCTGAGATTCTTGGCGTGCCACTACGGATCGGACAAATAAATCCTGTATTTTTACTTTATGCTTTCATGGCCATTTTTGGTGCGGTGTTCTATCAGAAAATCATAGGGGAGAATCTTGCAAACGGCACCGGTCAGCTTAAAAACAGACTCAGGAAGGGTAAATTGGAATTCAACAGGAGCCACGTGTTCAGTCCGTTGATAGGTTGTCTGATAACCGTCGGTTTCGGCGGCTCTGCAGGAGGTGAAGGTCCGTGTGCTTACTCCGGGGCTGCGATCGGCGACAGGATTGGCCGTCTGTTCCATATATCACCTGCCATGCGGCACGTGCTGTTTGCCGGTGGGGCGGCTGCCGGTATCGCAGGAATTTTCAAGTCTCCGATCGGTGGAGTGTTTTTTGCTATAGAGGTGTTGAGGATCGAGATGTCGGTTGTCGGCATTGTGGCGGTTACATGCGCGTCTCTCGCATCTTTTGGAATGGCTTATGTATTGGAAGGATACAAGTGGAATATAAGTATCCTGACTGATATGCAGTTTATCCCGGAACATTTCAGCTGGATAGCGCTCTTGGGGCTCGCATGCGGTATCTATTCGATATACTATACATATACCCATGATCTTGCGGCGCATATGATTTTGCGTGTCAAAAACGTGTGGGTGCGTGCGGCTGTGTGTGCTTTTGCTTTAGGAATAGTGATATGCATTTTCCCTGCAATGTTTGGAGAAGGTTATGATATTGTTTCGAATCTCGTCAACGGAATAGAATACCGGCTTCTTGAATATGGCCCTTTTTTTACTGACCTTCCGAATATAACAGTGTTGCTTGTTATTATATCTGTGATGTTGCTGCTCAAAGGAGGAATAGTGGGGGCGGTGAACAATGGCGGAGGTGTGGCTGGAGAATACGTGCCGGCTATTTTTGCAGGTAGCCTGTTAGGTTTTCTTTTTGCCTCGTTGGGAAATATGTATGGCCTTAACTTATCGGTGGACAACTTTGCATTGATTGGCACGGCAGCTGTGATGGCAGGTACAACCAAAGCTCCGTTAATGGCGATATTTATAGCCGCAGAGGTCTCCGACCGTTATGGCTTCCTTTTGGGTTTCATACTGGCGGCAGGAATCGCCTATGCTGTGGTCGGGCTGCATCAACTCGCGAAGAGGGCGCCTAAAACCTCAGATAATACGCTATCGGGTCAAAAATGACTTCAAACGGGTTACCCTTATGTTTCGCCGCTTTGCTTTTATGGTAGTAAAAACTGTGTTGGGTATCCCATGTCGGAATATCCGCTTTCCTGGTTTCTCCGGCTGGAATGTTGCATGACAGTTTGAAAAAGCGTTTATGTAGCTGGCGTCCATCGAGGGTGCGGTAATCTATATACAGTGAAACCCCTGTGAGGGTCCTGTCTGTTTTGTTGATTATAAAGAAGCTCTCTGTCTTGTTCCCCTGATTCTTGTCAAATCCGGTGAAAACTATCTGGTCGAGACGGTAGCCGTTGTTGCAGTTTTCGCATTGCGATGCCACCATGAAACTGCCTGCGACCATCTCCTGGCTTATAGTGTCCGCTACATCGGTTTCAGTGATGTCTATACCGCTGTGTTTGTTTACTTTCTCCGTCTTGCTTTTTCCCGTCTTGAGCCTGTAACCTTTTTTACGCGCGAAAGATTGCTGTGCCGGGAAAAATGAAACCAGAAGAATCACGGAGAGTGTTTTCAATAGTATGTTTTTCATAAGTATATCGGTTTAGTGGGTTCGTTCCGCGGATAGATCCTGAGCAAACCATGCGGCAGGTCTGCAGCGGGGTTGTCGAAGGATATGCGCAGCGATCTCCAGAATTTAGGTAGAAACCACATTGTGCGCACGGATATTTTCAGTTTCAGCGGTTGAACCTGCATCGCATCTTCCTTGTCGATATATTCAGCCAGGCATCTGCGGGAATCCGTGAAGATGCCCATATTACGTGAAACAAACAGATTCATCTTATATTTCCCCCTTTTTGCCGAGCGTTGGAGTGAACCTATCTTATCTCCCGGTTTGAGACGGCAATCGGGAGTGGAGATAATGACAATGTCGTAATCGTTGCCTCCCCGGCTTTCTTTCTTTATCAACACCTGCGTTTCATCCTCCACGAATTCCCATATGCCTTCCGGCCCTTCAAGTTCAGTCTCTTTGCAATATTGCATCGCACTCTCGAGATCGAAGACGTTGTCCTCAAAAGCATTTGCAGCCATAACCCTGAACGCAGGGAATATGGCTGCAAGAAAGATGACAGTATATATCCTGATGGTTATACTCATCGCTTAGTGGAGAAAGTGTATGACAGACCAATACTAAGAATCTCCTTAAGCATGAATTTCTTCCACTTTGGAGCTACCGCGCTGTCGGCTGAAGAATCATAACGGAGATTGGCGTAAATCTGAGTAGAGAAGAAGCGGGAGAACTGTATGTTGAGAGTGTTTTCCCAGTCACCAAGGAAATATTTGTAATCGGTGAAGAGGAAGAGTCGAGTCTTGTAATTCACCATTTTTCCTATCTGCCAGTTTAGTGTTATCTCTGCGTTCGAACCTATCTCGCTGTGTGTCTTGGCGGTTTGGGTGATGTTGAACATCGAATGATCAATATGTGGATCAATCGCGGTCTTAAGATTGTAAGAGAGGGGGGCGATAGATGCATTGAACTGTACTGTTTTTTTCTTGTTCGTTTTGCTGTAGGTCATACCGATACCGAGGTTGAGGTCGCCAGGCGTGAGAAAGGATGCGATGCGGGTTTCGGTATTCTTTTTGTAATTGTTGAGGATCTGTGTCTTGAACTGGCCAGTGATGGAATAATACCAGTTCTTGCGTGCCTTGTAACCGAATTTCAGGTTATATTGGAAAATATCCTGTGAAATGGAATATTTGCGGTATTGGTCGTCCTCGACGGAGTTGAGACCGAGTTTGTATGACAATGTGCTTTGGAACAAAAGGTTGGGATGCCACACGCTGTTAAGCTGAACGTCCCAGAGGAAGTTGATGAGGAGGGCCACATGATTGTTACCGCCCTGATACCAGTTGTCCGAAAGATAAGCCTGTGAGAACTGTAACGATCCGTTCACCACGTGCAACCAATGTTTCTTCTGGATGTCGTAGTCGGATATGACGGCATCATCCACGTTAACTCCCCCGATTGAGGTGCGTTTCAAGAATCCCCTGAATCCATGGTCATCTTCTGGAAGAGAGGGTGGCACCGGCAATTGCCAGTAGGCGTATTCAATCAGTGACGGATCATCCACCATCATCTGATACATGAAATCTTCTTGAAGATTCCATGCTTCATAGGCGTTTGCAAGCCATTGCGGACGGGGATTTCCGGTGAGGACATCCGCTGCATTTTTTTCGCTTTCGGCAATTATTTCTGCTTCCGTCCCCATCTCCTCTTCCTCCGGTGTCGTCTCTATCCCCCATAACTCATCGAGATAGCGTTGGCGTTCGGCAACAGAGTCTGCTTCTTCCTTCTGCTCTTCGGTGAGCCGCTTTTTATTTAGTTCATCCGCAAGTCTCCAGATTGCTGGCGTGCGAGATTGATAAGCCGGAAGCTCAATGTTGCGTTGTTTGTCGAGTGCACGATATTCAGCGAACACCCAAGGCGCATTGAGTCTGTTGAAGCTTGGCATGTCGGCCGGGACCACAGTCTGTTGCAGAATTTCATCCACGCTGCGTACATATAGGGAGTCTTCCGCATATTCGCCGTTTACAATAGCGTCTTTGGCATCTTGGTAACGGGCTTTTATGGAATCCGATTTAGTTTTCTTTGGAGCGGACACATGTCTGAATAGTGGTTGTCTGTCTATAGTCTGTGCTCCGGAAGGAAGCGAAACGGAAGCCGCCGCCAAGATGGCGCCAATGAGAAAAGTTGTGTCGAAAATATGTTTCATGAGCGGAAATCGTTGGGTTATAGGGAATATGGAATTATTACTCACTTATATTATTACATGCTTAATATCTTGTCGTATTCGTCGGAATTGATAAGACGGTAGGCTTCCCGGAAAATTGGATCGTAGTCGTTATACACTTTGAAGTATGTTGGCTGATCGTAGATATCGCGTCCTATCAGTCCTTTGATAATCATTTTTAAAAGAGGCTCGCTCTGGCGTGCCTGTTCCTCATTGAAGGTCACACCCTCTTTCGCAGCGCGGTCGAAAAGATCTTTAAGCATCGTATCATCGACGCTGAATCCTTTTACAAAGTCATCATCTGTCTTGAATTTGCGCTTTATATCTTTTCTGTTGGCATCCACATAGCTGATGGCATACTGGTTGATTACTCCTTTGGCCGTGACATCGCGGTAATATTTCGTGAAATCTGTGGTGTCGAGAGGCACGAATCTGTCGGGAGATATGCCGCCTCCTCCATATATCGGGCGATGCAGGCGCAAGGTTTCCACCTTAAGGGAGTCGATATATTTTATGGAATCGGCGTGCATCAGTTCGCCATGATTGAACCGGTCGATGATGTCCATAGCATATGCTTTCTGGTCACCTTTATTATAAGGTTTCTGAATGTTGCGCCCTGTCGGGGTGTAATAATGGGCAATCGTCAGACGCATCATCGAGCCGTCAGGGAAGGGGAACGGACGCTGCACAAGGCCTTTGCCGTATGTGCGCCTGCCGACAACCACACCGCGGTCCCAGTCTTGAATGGCACCCGTAGTGATTTCGGATGAAGAGGCTGTATACTGGTTCACCATCACTACAAGACGGCCGTCCTTGAAGAGTGGCTTGAGTCCGTGAGGTGTGGTGAGATGATCATATCGGGGTGAATTGCGACCTTCCGTATATACGGCGAGACGGCCCGGTTCAAGAAATTCACCGAGAATCTCGACAGCCGGCTGCATATATCCTCCACCATTGTCTACAAGGTCGAGGATCAATTGCTTCATCCCCTTTTTCTTGAGGTCTTTCAAAGCACTTTCAATTTCATTGCGTGTTTCAGCGGAGAAGCGGCTGAGACGGATGTAACCGGTCTTGCCATCAACCATGTATGCCGCATCCACACTATTGATGGGTATGTCGGCACGGGTGATAGTGAAATCTATAGTGTCGGCTTTTCTGGCAGAGCGGCGGAGCACATTGACGTTGACCTTGCTCCCTTTAGGACCGCGCAGACGCTTCATGATATCTGTGTTGCGCATCTTCACTCCTGCGATAATGGAATCATTTACCTTCAATATGCGGTCGCCGGCAAGGAGCCCTACTCTTTCGGAAGGTCCTCCCGCAACAGTGGAGATGACGTATAAAGTATCCTGGTTCATATTGAACGAGATGCCGATGCCGCTGAAATTGCCTGCAAGGGGCTCGTTCAGCTCTTTTGTTTCTTCGGGGTTGGAATATGCAGAGTGGGGATCAAGCTCTTCGAGCATGCTGCGTATGGCGGTCTCCACGAGTTTGTCTTCATTGACGGTGTCAACATAGAACTGAGCCACAGCAGCTTCCGCCATCCGTAATTTCTGGTTGGCAGGGATTTTGTTCTGGTTGGCTGCGAATCCTGTGATCACGGCACAGATTCCTATTATAGTCAGTAATTTCTTCATTTCTTTAATCATTTACTTATAGAAACGCTTAGGGTAGGAGATTGCTCACATCGTGCCCGAATGCTTCCAGTTCCCTCACCATGGAACTGGATATGCAGGCATACTGCGGGAGCGAGAGCAGAAAGACTGTGTCTATGCCGAGAATGTTTTTGTTGACATCTGCGAGATTGCGCTCATATTCAAAGTCAGTGATGTTCCTCACACCTCTCAATATGGCGCAAGCTCCGACACTCCGGGCGTATTCAGCTGTCAGCCCGGGGTATGTGGCAACCTCCACTGCATAATTGCTTTCGAAAACCTTCCTGATGGTTTCAATCCTTTTGACAAGGTCGTCGCCGATTGGTTTATTCCCGTTTTGACCTATTGCGATGATGATACGGTCGAATATCTTCAGTCCCCGTTCCACAATCGATTTGTGCCCTATCGTAAAGGGGTTGAAACTCCCCGGAAAGATTGCAGTCCTACACATGGTCTTTATTTAAATTTCTGAGTCGTCTTCAATCACGAGATTGTCGATGATGAAGTTCTGTCGCTCCATTGTGTTTTTACCCATGTAAAATTCAAGAAGTTTCTCTACTGCATCCTCCCTTTTAAGTTTCACGCGGTCGAGTCGCATGTCGGGGCCGATGAATTCCGCAAATTCCGCATCGTTGATCTCTCCAAGTCCTTTGAATCGGGTGATTTCGGCATTATTGCCGAATTTTGCGATGGCAGTTTCCCTCTCTTCATCGGTGTAGCAATAGAATGTGTCCTTGTCTTCCACAGTCTCATCTTTCCTGCGTACTTTCTTTTTCGAGCGGCGCACTGCGTTTTTGTCGCGCACACGGAACAAAGGAGTCTGCAGGATATAGACGTGACCTTTCTTCACAAGGTCTGGGAAGAACATAAGGAAGAAAGTGATGATGAGGAGACGGATGTGCATGCCGTCAACATCGGCATCGGTGGCGATTATCACTTTGTTGTATCTTAATCCTTCGATGCCTTCCTCGATGTTGAGAGCTGCCTGAAGGAGGTTGAATTCGTCATTCTTATAAACCACTTCCTGCGTCATCCCGTAGGAATTGAGGGGCTTTCCACGCAGGGAGAAGACGGCCTGCGTCTCGGCATTGCGCACTTTTGTGATGGTTCCTGACGCTGAATCTCCCTCGGTGATGAATATTGCGGAATCCTCTCGCAAATCTTCTTTTGCTTTCGCTTTCAGCGGATCGTTGTAATGAACGCGGCAATCCCGTAGCTTGCGGTTGTGGAGACTTACCTTTTTTGCTTTTTCACGGGCGAGCTTCGCGACTCCGGCCATTGCCTTGCGTTCTTTTTCACTTGAGGCGATCTTCCGGAGCATCACATCCGCTATGTCGGGATTGCGGTGGAGATAGTCGTCAAGCTCTTTCTTGATGAAATCGCCTATGAATTTATTGACTGTCAGCGTGCTTCCCGGTGCCACTTCCTTGCTTCCGAGCTTTGTCTTTGTCTGGCTTTCGAACACCGGTTCCTGGATGCGCACCGAAACTGCCGCCACAAGGCCGTTGCGGATATCGGAAAACTCATATCCTTTCCCCGAAAATTCCTTTATGGTGCGTGTCACATGCTCTCGGAACGCCGTCAGGTGAGTTCCACCCTGGGTGGTGTGCTGTCCGTTGACAAAGGAGTAATATTCCTCCCCGTATTGGTCGGTATGTGTAAGGACCACCTCTATGTCCTCTCCCTGAAGGTGGATGATAGGGTAGAGGGGGTCGTTGGTCATGTTCTCTTTCAGGAGGTCGAGCAATCCATGTCGGGAAAAATATTTTTTTCCATTATAGAAAAGCTGTAAGCCTGCGTTGAGGTAAGTGTAGTTGTTGACCATTGTTTCCACAAATTCCTGATTGAATCTGTAGTTCTGGAACAATGACGGGTCGGGAATGAATTTCACGAGAGTGCCGTTCGGCTCAGATGTGGGCATCGGTTCGGAGTGACGCACAAGGTCTCCTCGTTCGAATTCAACTTCCACCATCTTGCCGTCGCGCACACTGGCAACCCGGCAGAAAGTGGAAAGAGCGTTGACGGCTTTGAGGCCGACCCCGTTCAATCCAACGGATTTTTTGAAGTTTTTGTCATCAAACTTACCGCCGGTGTTGATGTCGGAAGCCACTTCCTTCACTTTGCCGAGAGGGATGCCGCGTCCATAATCGCGAACCGTCACTTCGCCTTCCTCATTAAGGGTGATGTCGATACGTTTGCCTGCACCCATATTGAACTCATCGATGGAATTGTCCACAACTTCCTTGATCAGCACGTATATGCCGTCGTCGGAGTGTGAACCGTCTCCAAGCTTACCGATATACATGCCGGGACGGCGCCGGATATGTTCATTCCATTTAAGGGTCTGGATCGCGCTGTCGTCGTATGTGCCGGCATCTACTGACACCGGCGTGGAGGTAATCATGTCCTCCCTCTCTTCTATTTCGAAAATGTCTTCGCTCATGAATAGGCTAATGTAATCACAAAATTACAAAAAATACCGCTAAAATAAAAATCCCTGAAACAGAAGATTATCTTTTTTGTTATTATCATAGAGGGTGTTCGCAGTATATGCAAATCTTGTTTTGTAATAGTGCGTCCGCTTGTGAAGAAAATTCATTATAAACTAAATAATACCACTATGAAGAAGTATTTGGCAGAAGGGGTGGGCACTATGTTTCTCGTGCTTCTCGCCTGCGGCAGTGCGGTGCTTGCCGGTCCGGAAATCGGAGTTTTGGGTATAGGCCTCTGTTTCGGTCTTATCCTGTTGTGTCTGTGTTATGCTATCGGAAACATTTCCGGCTGCCATGTGAATCCGGCGGTGTCGTTTGCAGTCTGGATAACCGGCAGAATGTCGGGGAAGGAGTGTGTGGGCTATATTGTGAGCCAGCTTATAGGCGCGGCCGTTGGAGCGGCGTTCTTGTTCTGGCTTTTCAATGTCGGCGGCGCAGATTTCAAATATGGAGGAATTACAGCTATTTCCGACAATTCTATTGCTGCAAACGTCTGTCAGCCTGGGGTCAGTCAGGGAATGGCTCTGCTTACGGAGATACTCCTGACAATGTTGTTTGTTTTCGTTGTGTTGGGGGCCACTGATTCCAAGAAAGGATATGGAAATTTTGCCGGTATTGCAATTGGCCTTGCACTCGGTCTTGTGAATATTGTCGGAATCCCTGTTGACAATTGTTCTGTGAATCCGGCACGTAGCTTCGGCCCCGCATTGTTCTCACCCAACGCTTGGCCGGACTTCTGGATCATGGTTGTAGGTCCTCTTGCAGGAGCTGTGCTCGCGGCTTTGCTTTGGCGAATGGTTGCCGGCAATACAAAAACGAGGTCATAGTTCGTGTTTGAATCTAACACGAATTTTATAAATCCAAACACTCTATGAAAGATATCAGTCGGCAGGATAGTTGAAATTCCTGTCGGATGCCTCAGAAAGCAGTTCGAGATATTTTCGGGCTGCTTTTTTTGCTTCAGTAAGATCCATATAGGAGTAATTGCCGCAATCGCGCGGGGTTGCTCCGGGCACTTCCCCCTCGAAATCTGCTACAAACTGCATGGTTTCTTTTATTAGTGGCAGAATGTCACGGCTTTCGAGGTTACCTTGCAACAATAGGTAGTTGCCTGTGCAGCATCCCATAGGACCCCAGTAGATTACACTCTTATTCCATTCAGGATGATTGCGAAGGAAGGTTGCGGCAAGGTGCTCCATTGCATGGAGCGCCTTAGGGTCAAGAGCTTGATCCCGGTTGGGACGTGTCATGCGGATATCGAAAGTGGTGACTATATCTCCTGACGGGGTGACGTCACGGCGCGAGACATATATGCCCGGCTCAAGGAGATTATGGTTTATGGTAAAACTTGCGATCTTTTCCATCGATACAAAATATTTTTTTACAAAAATAATAAAAATATGTAAAAACATATCTTGTTTTAAAGGTGTTATTTTAATAAACATTACTTCACTATGAAACACACCGTATTGCTATTGACGTGCTTAACGTCGCTTACGCCCCTTAGTGCACAGACATCTTCTGCAGGCAAGGGTGATGGAGATGAGAAATCAGATTCTAAGATCGAGTTTATCAAGACAGCGAATCATTCTGACGTTCAGGATATTCTTAAGAAGGACCGGCCGAACGAAGCTACTGCCATCCCGGTTCCTCATTTCGCCGTTCGCACATCCGACAATAAGTTCGTCATGTCCATTGGCGGACAGATAAACCCTATCATCGGAACAGATTTCGGTAACGACCTCTATGAGGTTGACGGCGCAGGGATAGGTTTTGTGACCGGGATGATTCCGGTGCCTGCCATGTCTGGCAAGAAATCGGATTTTTATATAAATCCGCTGAATGCCAATATCGATTTTCAGGTTGTCGGTTTTGGTGGGACAAAGAATCAGATTACGGGATATCTCAAATTCGGGACCAACGGAGAATCGACCGCTATAATGCTCAAGAACGCCTATGTGTCGTGGAGGGGTATCACCGCAGGTCTTAAAACCACGCTTTTTGAGGACGGCGTTGCGGCTTCTCCCCCCACTATCGACCCTCAGGGTCCCAGTGGTATGATATCGACATCGTCTTATGAAGTGAGCTATGTGTCCCCCTCGTTCAAGGGCTTCAGATTTGCTGTAGGTCTGGACATTCCCAATTATTATACATCTAATGGTGTTTACAGGGGACATGATTTCAAAACATGGCGTGAAGAGGAGATAGAGGGCAAGCCGGTGGTTGATCCGGAGGCTTATAATCAGAATGTGCCGGATATTCCGATGTGGGTGGAGTATGCTGCGTCAGACTATAACCGTATACGCCTCTCGGGTATTATCCGCAATTTTTCGTATCGCGATTTACTTGAAGGAAAACGCCGCACAAGCGTTGGATGGGGAGTGATGCTCAGCGGTAATCTGAATCCGGTGCAACCCCTTATCCTGTATATGCAGGCCGCTTATGGAAAAGGAATCGGCGCATATCTTCAGGATATTTCAGGACAACCCCTCTCGTTTATCCCGGAGGATTCGAAGCCCGGGCATATGACTCCCTCTCCGATGATGGGCGTGACGCTTGGCGCAACCTATAATATAAATAAGAAATGGCAGGTGAATGCCGTGGCATCGGAATCGCGTATATGGAGCGTGGCCCCGTACGCCGAGGCTGCCGCTGATTCTCCCGACAATATAAATAACTATAGGTATGGATTTTATTTTGCCGGAAATGTATTCTATAATATTTCTTCCTATCTTCAGGTAGGTATGGAGTATCTATACGGCCGGCGTGGAACATGGAATGCGGGAACGGCTCATGACAACCGTATCCAGATGCAGGTGATGTTCACACTCTGATGAATTTGCAACTTTCAGCTAAGGGTGGGTGTCTGCGGTCTTGTACGCCCTGGAGGTTATAAACCACGTCTTCTTCGGCAGTAATGCACGATATTCCGGTGTCGATTCCGGTATTGGCGTTGCCTTCAGCATCAAACTCGAATGTCGCGGAGGGCTCTTCGTAGCCTTCCTTACAACAATCTACAATCCATGAGGTGACCTTGGCGTCATTGCTGATGCAGGCCCTCAAATCCGTAAACAGAATGCCCCGATAGTCCGCAAAAGGTTCTATCGGGGCATAAAAACATATGTACGGGATTTATTTGTACCGTTCGAGGATTTCGGCGGTAATTTCCATTCCATTCTCATATAAATCATCTTTTTCTGTGATTTTTCGGAGTGGCCGTGCTGGATTACCGACTACGATAGTGTCAGCCTCTACATCCTTAGTCACCACAGCACCGGCACCGACGATGGAGTTATCGCCGATGGTCACTCCGGGAAGAATTGTAGCACCACCGCCAATCCATACGTTTTTACCTATACGGACAGCCTCCCGCAATATTTCCTCGCGTCTGGTCAAGCCTTCAGTCGTGTCGGAGGTATGGTTGAACTCATATATGCGTTGCACTATCTCATGCTGGTAATCAATCCAGTCGGGATCAACGCTGTCATAAATCTTGTCTGACAGGGTAAGTTTACGAAATTCCTGTACTTTTTTCTTATCGTATGCCATAGGTTAACTGTTCATATTTCTAAATGCAAAATTAGTAGTTTTTACGCTATATCCGATAGCACAAAACGTGACAATCGTTGCACTTATGCGGACAGATTTGGACATAGCAACTGAAAACACAAAACTATCATATAACTTTGTGCGTTTTTACTCCAAAAATCTTTACAAACGTGGAATATAAGACTATATACAGCCGTTTCAGGCATCGGGCGGATTCTCATCCCTATGCTGTCGCCATTGTTGAGGACAACCGTTCTCTTAAATACAGGCAGCTTGATGAGTTGTCCGGTAGGATTGCATCCAAATTCCCGGATGGAGAGCACGGTTTTATCGGAATAGTGATGTCGCATGGGGCTGAACAGATTGCCGCGATGCTTGCGGTGCTGAAGTCGGGAGCTGCATATGTCCCCGCAGAGCCGTTCCTCCCGGTGGACAGGATAGAATATATGTTGCGGAACGCGGGGGTCTCTTTTGTCATAGATGATGAGTTCTGCGATAATCTCCCGAAAAATCCGGCTACAATAGCTGACAAGTCCAAACCTGACAGCCCGGCATACGTGCTTTTCACATCCGGCACTACCGGCAGACCCAAAGGGGTGATAATCGCCAACCGCAGCGTTGTCAACTATGCCGAAGCTTTCGAACGGGAATTCCATACCGCTCCCGGGGATGTGATGCTTCAATATTCGGTATGCTCGTTTGATATATTCGTCGAGGAAGTGTTCACGTCGCTCCTCAACGGTGCGACGCTCGCTATCCCGTCGAAAAAGACAGTCAAGGGCGACATAAAGGGGCTGATGGATTTTGTAGACCGTCACAAGGTGACGGAGATAAGCGGATTCCCGTATCTGCTTGCCGACATGAACAAACTTCCATCTATCCCTTCATCACTAAGGCTTCTTATCAGTGGCGGCGACGTGATCCGGACAAGCTATATCACGAATCTGAGGAATAAGGGCGTGGTAATATATAACACCTACGGTCCGTCGGAGACCACTGTCTGTGCCTCCTATTTCCGTGTTGACAACGCAGAGCCTCTTGCTGACGGCACATTCTCCATCGGTAAGGAAATCAAGGGCGTGGAAATCAAGATACTTGACGCTGATATGAAAGAGGCGACTCCTGGCAGCATAGGTGAGGTATGTATTCTTGGCGAAGGTGTCGGTCTCGGTTATATGGGTAATCCCCCCGAACAGAAAAATTATACCCGAATGCCTGACGGTCGCCGCGTCTATCGCAGCGGAGACCTCGGTTATCGCATGGCTGACGGCAACATCGCTTTCCTTCACCGCAAGGATGAGCAGGTGATGATTCTCGGTAAGCGTGTAGAACCTAAAGAGGTGGAGAATGTGCTTAACGCAGCCCCGGACGTGGAGCGTGGCGTTGTGCGGAGTTTTACCGACAAGAACGGACTGGCATATCTCGCAGCGTATTTCGTGCCGAAGTCTCCGAAAGCAACCGTGAAGTCTATCCGCTCGTGGCTTGCATCGAAACTCACCGATTTCATGATACCGGAGTTTTTCGTGGCTATGAAATCAATCCCGCTCACCCGCCGCGGCAAGGTCGATGTACAGGCTCTTCCCGTTGTAGTCAAAAGAAACAGTCCTTATGGTGGAGATTAAGCGTATAACAGACATAGAAACGCTCATGGACTGGCGCAGAGAGGTAATTGAGGCTGTATTCGATCAATTACCTGAAAAGGAATTGCTCGACATCAACCGCGCATATTACACACGCCATATTCCCGACGGCACACATCTCGCTGTCACTGCAAGTGTCGCTGAAGAAGATGTGGGGTGTGGCGGGATATGCTTTCAGGAAGAGCTGCCGTCACCCGACAATCCGACCGGCAAATGTGCATATCTGATGAACATCTATGTCCGTGAGCCGTTCCGTCACAAAGGTGTCGGTGAGTCAATAATCAGGCATCTTGTCAAGGAAGCATTGGAATATGGTTGTGGAAAGATTTATCTTGAAACAAGCGATATGGCGAAATCATTATACGAATCTCTGGGATTCGGCACAATGGAAGGAATGATGAAATTCTATGAAACAGAAATTTAAGATTGGCAAATTGAACTGTCTTTGCAGCCGGTGGTCAATGGATCGGATTGCCTACATTCTTTATCCACTGGATGTGTTGTCTGATTGGATTGATACTGCGGCTGAAAAATACAATGTAAGTATTGTCGTCATTACCGGTATGGACTGGGATGACGACCTGACTCCGTGGGCGGCTCCCGGTGTCCCGAAAGGGAGTCCCGATTTCAAAGGTCTTGCAGCTCAATTCCTAAATACATTGCAACATACCGTAATTCCTGAGATTGAAGAGCAATTGCAAGTTCAGCCGTCACAGCGGGATTTGATAGGTGTTTCTCTTTCAGGGCTTTTCACTCTATGGGAGTGGGTTGAGCGTGACACGTTTCTTAACATAGCCTCACTATCCGGGTCATTCTGGTATAAGGATTTTACCGAATGGTTCGGAAAGAACATGCCATCCGATAAACAAGGGAAGGCATATTTTCTTTTAGGCGAGCTGGAGCATAAATCAGTAGTGCCGCAGTTCCGCTGCGTGAATGACGCAACCGCCATGATTGTTGACGACTTGGAATCATGGGGCGTTAAGGTGAAATTCGATATGGTGCCCGGCAACCACTATCAATTCGGACTCCAACGGCTCGACAAAGCCTTCAACAATCTTTACCTGTCTGGCGGTTTCTAAACTCAAGAGGTGTCAGCCTGACTATCTTCTTGAAAAGGCGGGAGAAATATGACGGACTTTCAAAGCCTAATGCGGCTGCAATCTCCGCAGATGTCATAGTGGTGATTGTCAGCATATTCTTGGCTTCCGACATGATTCGTGACTGGATATAGCGGCGCGATGACATGCCGAGTGACTGATGCGAAATCTTGTTCAGATAGTTGGTGGTTATACACAATCGTTCCGCATAATATTCCACGTCATGATGCCGGTATAAATCCGCTCCGACCAGTTTGACGAAACCGTCGGCATACCTGCCTACTGTCATGGTGCCGGATGACCCGACACCGTTTTTGGCGCACTCGTTCTCAATATATGACAATAGGTGTAGCAACATTGACTGGAGCAATAACTGGAATGATTCGCCCGCTTTAATGACATCCGCCATTTCCCTCATCAGATTTCCGGCATTTGAACCGGCTTCATCTGAAAGATGCAGTATCGGGCATTCCCTATTTGAAGAGAGATACCTGAAGCGGTCGAGAATCAGAGAATCTTTCATTATCGCGAGTAAAAATTCCGGCTCAAATATGACAACCCTTCCTCTTATTTTAATTTCAGACGGCCATTCCCATATCATGCCCGGCACTCCGCATATCATATCACCGACAGTCAGATGAAACTCCCGGTTGTCCAGCAAGATGTCTATTTCTCCGCTTTCAATCAGAATCATGCAGTAGAATGTCTCCCGATATAAAGGATGTTCCAATGACCCCGTCTTTATTTCATCGAATGTCATTGCATCGCAACGCAGCTCCCGGCCATATTTCCGGCGATAGAATTTATAGAGATGAATGGTCTTTGACATATCCTGTAATCACTTATCCGTATTCATTCCCGCCTTGCGGGCTTGCTCCATCTGCAACCACCGGGGAATGCGGTAGAGTTTTCCGTCTTTGACAAAATTGGCTCCTGTCTGTTTGAAATGGAACGGAACATCGGCTGCTATGCAATCCTTTCGGATTCCTATCACCCATTCAAAATCGCATGGTCTGGCATCCGGCCCTGATTCGCCGCCTACTGTAACCTGCTCAACCCAATCTCCAAGCCACGGGCGCAGATTGATTGGCTCCAACAGAGGTTCGCATATAATCCCCTTGTGGCGCACAGGCACATTCTTGAATATCGGCAGCCGGATTTCAGCTTGTCTCTGGCTCTCCACCGTACAGATAATGGAGACATTACTGTAACCACCGCCCCAATCGTCGGGAAAACACTCCAAGGTACGGTGAATCCTCTTGGTCACAAAGACGAAATGTAAATCAGGCCGCTCCTTAATCATATTCCAAGCCTCCTTGCGCCATTCATCCGCCTCCTCGATGAAGAAATCGGAAGTGAAACAAGTCCATACCGTTGATCCGGAGGGAATCTTATACACGCCTTTGCGGTCTTTTGCGCGTGGTAGGTAGAAAGAAGAAGTTTTATAGACATTCTCGCTGTCAAGACCATGCTCACCGTCATGCCTGAACATATAGCAATGGGCACACCCCTCGCTGAATTTACGGCAGCCGTGCCACAAATTCCACATTATAGATTTCGGTTTTGTCATTGAATTTTCCAATATGCTTCGGGCGATTAACCTGCAAAGTTAATCAATTTCCACCAATCCCGATGATACATACCGCATCTGATTCCAATTTGTGCCACGATTGTCACGTTTTGTACTATCATTAGCTGCCGATTTACAATGGGCTAACTAATTCAAAAGTGAATCAATCTACGATCATTACACATTGATTGAATTATGATATAGAGCAATAGCTACTGAATATCAGTCGATTATATCTAATAGTGTGTACGAAAGGTGTACGCAATGAGAGATTACAGGACACCGCAGACAATCAATTTATGAAATTTTTACAGTTGTTTTGAATTTTTAATTGGGTTGATTTTCGTTGTTTTCCCAATTTTGAGGGGCGGCAAGGTCGGTTTAGAGATAATTGAAGCTGGGGAAAAGAGAAATTTGGGGCGTTGGAATTGTGTTGTCTCACGCTCCAATGTCTTTCTCTTTTCCCCAGCGATGATATTCGTAGGTAGAAATACAAGTATAGATAGTTATGGATATATACATAGGACTATACTATTCTTATTGATAGAAAAAACACCGATTCAGATTATGGGACATCATTATTACGAAATGCACTGGGAGGTGTACCTGTATAGCGGCGGAAATATTTTGTGAAATCGGCTTGCGTCGGGAAGTTGAGCTTTTCCGCAACCTCTTTAATTGACAGTGAAAGGTCGGAGAGGAGGTGTTTGGCTTCAGATATCACGTTTTGGATTATCCATTCCGATGGCGTTGCTCCGGAATGTTCCCTTATCACCGTGGAGAAATATTTGGGGCTAAGATTGGATCTTCGGGCATAGAATATTGTGTCGCGGTGCGAGGCGCAATATTTCTGAACGTCAAGCATGAATTTCTGGAATATGATGTCGCGTGCTGACAATTCCATGCTTATTGACGGGCGGTTGGTAAAGTATAGGCGAAGCACTTCAAGCAATACCATATCCTCGTAATTTCGCAACATAGCCGCATTCAGAATATCAAGTTCTTCTGCTAACGGTTGCTTAACCGATTGCATAGCCTCATAATATTTTTGAAAATGAGATGTAAGCAAGGTTATCTGATTTTCAGTCAATGACACGACCGGGTTCTTACGCATCTTGTTCAGATTTTCAGAATTTATCACCTGATTGACTACCGGGAGTATTTTTGTCAAATCGACAACCCCGATGAAACCGTGCATATCTTGGCTGATTTCCGAATATTCCGCTTTCACAAACGGATGGAACACCATTAAATCACTTTGATTGAGCTTATAGAGCGTACCGAATACGGTAACTGCCAATGACCCATGCAGGCACAACAGAAAGCCGCACTGACTTGGGGAGAAGAACAATCGCCCGGATGCAGCCAGCGAGGAGGAGTCACATTTTGAGATGTCGTAGTTGGATTTCATACTGCAAATTACGGCATTTTTACCAACAACACAAAGCCGAGAAGCCTTAAATCGTACCGATTGCCAAATAAATCTACTAATCTGACATTTCAAGACTTACCAACCGGCAGTAATTTTGCAACTTAAAACTCCAATACAAAAACTCAGGCATGAATAGAATCCAATTTTATCTGATAACAGCAATAATCCCTGCATTGGCGTCATGTGGCGGGGACAGGCATAATTCAGATTATCACATCAAAACCGTCCACACAGTCACCGTGACAGATGAAAATGAGGAATCTTCATTGACATATATCGGCAAGGTTGTGCCGGCGAAAGAATTGTCGCTCTCTTTCAAGGTTGGTGGCAAAATCAGTAGAATATATGTCAAACAAGGTTCCGTGGTCAAATCCGGGCAGTTGATTGCTGAGCTCGACCCTGTGGATTATCAGAATCAATTCATGGCGACGGAAGCGGAATATCGTCAAATTAAGGCAGAGGCTGACAGAATAATCGCCATGCACGATGATGGCGCTGTCAGTGATAACAATTACGACAAAGCCGTTTACGGTCTTAACCAAATCACGGCGAAGTATAAGCAGCATAAATCGGAGTTATCAGATACAAAACTATATGCGCCATTTTCGGGTAAGATTGACAATGTTCTTGCCGAAACAGGGGAAGTTGTAAATGCAGGAATGCCCATTGCCATGATGATTGATGCAGGGACACCGGAAATTGAGATATACGTACCACAAACAGTGTTACCTTTGATTCATGGAAGAAACCCAAAAGCATCGTTCCAATCACTGAAATTGGATGATATGCCGGCAACCGTACTGTCGGTGTCACCGACGGCCAACGCCAATCAGCTTTATACCGTAAAACTCGGTATCCCATCTGATATCAACGGAATAATCCCCGGCATGACAGCAGTAGTCGATATTCCAAGAGCAGCCCAGAAGGGGGGATTGAGAATACCTCAGGGGGCTGTGACTAATAATTATGTATTGCGTTTCAATCCGACTGATTCAACGGTCAGCAAAATTGTTGTACATACCGAGAAATTACTCTCAAACGGAGAGTGCATCATACAGTCCGATGAACTAAACCCCGGCGATATATTGATTTCGTCAGGTATGAACCATATCGCGGAGGGTGAGAAAGTGAGACCTGTCGCGCCTGTTTCCGAAACCAATAAAGGAGGCTTGTTATGATTGATGCCGGTAAATGGGCTTTTGCCAACAAAAATCTGTTGAACTTCATCATTGCAGTCCTGATAATCGGGGGATTATGGAGCGCATATGCGATGAGCAAATTTGAGGACCCGGAAATCAAGGTCAAAGTGGCGCTTGTTTCCACCATCTGCCCCGGCTTGTCGGCTTCGGAGGTAGAATTGGAGGTTACAGATCCGTTGGAGAAACAGATCAGGCAGATGAGCGATGTGAACAGTGTCGAGAGCTATTCTTATAATGACTTGTCTATAATTCAGGTTGAACTCCTCAGCACTGTTCCCAAACCCGATGTCGAACAGCATTGGGATGAACTGCGCCGCAAAGTAGCTGATGCGGCTTCAAAATTGCCGGCAGAATGTCAGATGCCGGAGGTTCACGATGATTTCAGCAATGTGTATGGTATTTTCCTTGCGCTGACAGGCGACGGCATGGATGATGCAACATTGGGGAAATATGCCGAACTTATAAAGCGCGAACTATTGGAGATTGACGGAGTAAACCGAGTTGAGTTATATGGGGAGCGTCCTGAATGTATAAACATCCGTGTCAGTCATGAGAAACTGGCTTCTCTTGGAGTTAAACCTGCCGAAATTCTTGCGACGCTCAAGGATTTGGAAGCTCAACCTTATTCCGGCTATTACGAAAATGGAGATACTCGTGCGAGAATAAATGTAACCGGGCGATTCATAACGATATCGGATATTGGTGATATGCTTGTAGCAGGGCATCAGGATGACAACCTACGCCTGTCGGATATCGCAGTAATATCAAAAGAGTACGAAGAACCTGTGCGGTCTGAAATGCTATATGACGGAGAAAAAAGCATCGGCATTTTAGTGTCCGCCAATACTAATAGCGATATAATCAAGGTCGGTGCGGAAGTGGATGATACGCTTGAAAGGCTTGCAGCCGAAAGATTCCCGGTCGGGATTACCGTACATAAGGTTTTTTATCAGCCTGAAAAAGTTGGCGGGTCATTATCTACTTTCTTCATTAACCTTGCAGAATCCGTGGGCATTGTGATACTTATCCTAATGCTTGCTATGGGATTTAGAAGCGGCGTTGTAATCGCCGTATCACTGATTACAATCGTATTCGGCTCTTTTCTTTTCCTCTTTATTCTTGGTGGCACTATGCAGCGTGTGTCGCTTGCGGCTTTCATACTCGCAATGGGGATGCTCGTTGACAATGCAATAGTAATTGTCGACGGTATTCTTGTTGACCTCAATGCCGGAAAATCCCGGCTTGAGGCTATGACTTCGATAGAATGTAAAACAGCGATGCCACTTCTTGGTGCTACGCTTATAGCTATTCTTGCCTTTCTCCCGATATTCCTGTCTCCTGACACTCCGGGTATATATGTGAGAGATATGTTTATTGTTCTCGCCGTTTCCTTGTTGCTAAGTTGGGTACTTGCTCTTGTCCATGTGCCACTTATGTGCGATAAACTTTTCAAGCAAAAGAGCAAGGCTATTGGTGAATTATATCAAGGCAAAATTTACGATATCCTGCGCTCTATGCTTAACTATGGACTATCCCATAGGTTGATGGCTGTTTGCGTTATGCTACTTTTGCTTGTCGGCTCCGTTATCTGTTTCCGCTGGGTACGTCAGGGCTTCTTCCCTGATATGGAATATAACCAACTGTATATCGAATACAAACTGCCGGAAGGAACAGGAAGCAACCGTGTAAAGAAAGACCTTGCCACAATAGAAGCGGTTTTGAAAGAAAAATTTGGAGCCGGACATGTCACGACTTCCATCGGTGCAACTCCCGGACGTTATAACCTTGTGAGAAATATAGCGACACCTTCATTATCATACGGAGAACTTATTGTTGATTTCTCCGACCCCTCGGAAGTCGATGATAAGATTGAAGACGTACAGTCATACCTGACTGAAAATTATCCGCAAGCATACGTCAAGGCCAAGAAATACAATCTGATGTTCAAAAAACATCCCATAGAGGCACAGATTGCCGGCCCGGACCCGGCGGTATTGTCGCAGATAGGAGACACAATGCGGGCGTTGATGGAAAAGTCAGGAGCTGTGAGAATTATAACCCGTGACCTCGAACCCGAAACCCCGATGATAAACGTGCAATATGACCGCTCTTCAGCATTGCAATCGGGCGTGACACGGAATGACATGAGCATGTCGCTGCTCACGGCAAACGGAGGTCTGCCTGTAAGCACTTTTTACAACGGCATAAAACCGTGCCAGATATATCTCAAAGAAACCGATGAGAACGGTAATGATATAGCTGATATTTACAACGTGCCGGTTTTCACCATGCTCCCCGACATAATGGCCGTGGCCGATAAGGTTACTGTAAATCAGCTTATGGCCGGAAAGTTGGATGCGAGTGACATTACCGAACGTCTGATGGCGACCGTTCCATTACAGCAAGCTGTCTCGGATATTACCGTTGAGTGGGAATATCCTGTTATACCACGATATAATGGGCAAAGGATGATACGTGTGCAGGCATCCCCGGTTGAGGGTCTTGAAACGGCAAAAGCTCAGAAAATTGTAGCCGAAAGCATCGAGGCGTTAGATTTGCCCGAAGGATATTCCTTGTCTTGGCAAGGAGAAAAGGCCGCTAATGATGAGGCGATGCGGTATCTTTTTCTGAATTTCCCCCTTGCAATAATTCTTATGATTGCAATTCTTATCATGCTTTTCAAAGATTACCGCAAGCCGGTGATAATTCTTTGCACTGTTCCGATGGTTGCTGTTGGTGTTGTCCTGACAATGGTGGCGACTCGGCAGGTGTTTAACTTCTGCGCCATCGTCGGCACTCTCGGTCTTATAGGTATGGTTATCAAAAACGGCATTGTACTGCTTGATGAAATAAACATTCAGATTGCATCGGGCAAACCGCAGAAGGAATCTCTCGTATATGCTGCGCAGAGCAGGTTGCGTCCGGTCTCGATGGCGGCATTGACTACAATCTTGGGTATGATCCCGTTGCTTACGGATGCGATGTTCGGGGCTATGGCTGCGGCCATAATGGGCGGTCTGTTGTTCGGAACTGTCATAACACTTGTGTTCGTACCTATTCTTTATTCGTTGTTTTTCAAGGAACGTAAATGAAACATCTTTTAACAGTAATAATTATCCTGTGTCAAGCCCCGTTGTATGCGCAGCGGGTTATGACCTTGGCAGAATGTGAGGATATGGCTTTCCGGAACAACAAGGAAATCCAAGCATCCTACCGTCAGATAAAAAGCATGGAGTATCAGGCAAAAAGTGCTCGTGGAAATTTCTATCCTAATATCAAAGCCGATGCACTTGGCATATATAATACAGGCAAAGGGAATATGAACATCGAAGGTGGAAACCTGCCGGTGATGACGCCGGGAAATGACGGTGTGCCTGTGCCGTCAGGTTCATTCGCTTATTTTCCGGGGCTTGCCCTTGATTATAAAATCGGAACATTCTTCACCGGAGGCATAACAATAGAACAGCCGATTTATATGGGTGGACGTATCTCTACGGGCTATCGTATGGCAAAAATCGGACATGATATTGCGATTGAAAACAAGCACTTGACTGAAACGGACGTAAGGCTTGCCGTGGCGAACGCATACGCCGGGGTCGTGAAAGCGCAGGAGATGGATTCAGTGGCCTGTAAATACAAGGAAGTGCTTGTGGAACTTCTTAAAAATGTGGATAGTGGTGTACGCAATGGGATGGCTACACGCAATGACCTCCTGAAAGTGCAGGTCCGTATCAATGAGGCTGAATTGATGATTATGAAAGCTGGAAATGCCGTGAGGTTGGCCAAAAAGAACCTATGCCATACCATTGGTATGCCTATTGATAGTGACATTCATATCATATCCGAGTATCCTGATATCGAAAAGCCGTCCTCCTTTTCCAATGAGATAACGACCAGACCGGAATACCGTATGCTGGAATCTCAGGTGGAACTGGCGGCCAATCAAGTCAAATTTGAACGTGCCGCTATGTTGCCACAAATAGGTGTTCAGGCAGGTTATATGTATAACAATGGATTGAAAATCAATGGTGACAGACTTATGAACAACGGTGCGTTTAATGTTGCTGTAAGCGTCACCATCCCGATATATACTTTCGGTGTCAATTCAAATAAGGTAAAGGCGGCACACGCCCGTCACGAGCAGTTGCAATTGGAACGCGAATATGCCAATGAAGCCATGCTATTGCAACTTTCACAGGCGGCTGACAATCTTTCAGAGATGATTGCCGAGGTCGATGTGGCGGAACTTTCGTTGGTACAGGCCGATGAGAATATGCGTGTTTCTGGCAGACAGTATTCAGCCGGTATGGAAACATTGGTGAATTATTTGGAATCACAGACATTATGGAGAGAAGCATATCAGACAAAAGTAGAAACACGATTCAAACTCTACACAACATATCTGGATTATCTTAAAGCCTCCGGGCGATTATAAAAAACAGAGATATGAGAATCAGCAAATTATTCAAAGTAGATGCCACAATGCTCCCGGTCATCATCGGATTGATTATTTCCGGGATAAAAATACACGTTACCTCATACGTCATCAATCATGAAGCTTGGCATAACTGGGCTGTTGCTCATGTTGCCCTGTCATTAGCGTTTACCATTGTGGTATATATACATATCCGGCAGCACTGGGCATGGTACAAAATCTGCTACGCCCGGCAAAGAGACCTCGTATAATAACAATACTTCTGACGATTGCCATGCTGCTTGAATTGATAACAGGTATTGCCCTGATTGCATTTGTAGATGGCGAAGGCAGCTTATGGGGTCACATCCACTGGATTGGCGGGCTGATACTGACTGCTTTGGCAACAGGTCACATAATCAAACGCTTCAAAATTCTCCTGAAAGGATTAAGAATAATATAAAAGAAAACTAATGAACAACGTATTGATTGTAGATGCGTCATCTTCCGACTTACGTGTCATGGCTGGCTTACTTACGAAAGCCGGCTATGACCCGGTAACAGCGGAGAACTTTGACGCTGCAAAAGAGGAGGTGGCGAAACTGCCGCCGGGAGCGGTCGTTGTCACGGCGATGAAATTCACTCGTGGCACGGCAAAAGAGTTTATAAAGTGGCTGAAAGCGGATGGCTACAAGTTCCCCGTGATAGCCGTAGTGGACAATCTCAACAGCCTCGATGCAATTGAGGTCATGCAGGGGCATGGTGCTGTCGATGTGGTACAACGTCTCGCCCTTGACAAGCAACTTGTCGAGACCGTGGGCAAATATGCCCGTGACATGGGTTCAGCCGTTTCGGTTGAAACTACCCTTATTCCTCGCCCAAGCAAGGAGTTCAGAGGAATAGAGCGTGAGATAAGCCGGATTGCCAACGCTGACGCAAACGTGATTATCTTCGGCGAGAACGGTCTGGGCAAGGAGCAGATGGCGAAGGAGATTTACCGCCGGGGCAACCGTACCGACAAACCCCTGACGGTTCTTGAAGCCGGTGCGGTGGTGCCGCTCTTGTGGGCAACCATGACCCTGCTTCGGGCAACAGCGAGATGTATAACCGTATCAGCGGTTATTTCCACAAAGCCGCCGGAGGCACAATCATCATCAAGAATATCCATCTGCTCAACTTCGACAAGCAATCGGTTCTGCTCCACATTCTTTCGGAAGAACATCCCGATGTGAGGGTGATATGCACCGCAGAGCCGGAACTGCTGGAGATGGTGACAGCACAGACATTCCGCCCGACACTGTTCTATCATCTTAGGGAGGTGGATATAACCGTGCCTCCATTGCGAAAGGTTGTTGAGGATATTCAGCCGATAGCCGAGTATTTCCTCAAAGAGAAGGCCGATGAGAAAGGAGAGCCGATGAGAAGGCTCGATGCCTCCGCAGTCAAGGCATTGAAAGTTCATCCGTGGCCGGGAAATATCCGAGAGTTGAAGAATGTGATCCAACTCGCCGCCGACATCGAAAGCGATTTAATCACCGCCTCGGTTTTGCCGATAAGCCATTCATCGCCGGAAACAAAAGACAGCCTGAAACTCCGCAATCCTAACACGGAAAAGCAGATGATAGCCGACGCATTGGCGCAGACAAATGGCAATCTTACCCAAGCCGCCAAACTGTTGGGCATCGGTCGTAGCACCATGACCTACAAGGTAAAGCACTACGGATTGAAACAATAACGGTGTGTGAACGCCCGTTAATTCGCCGAAAATGATTAACTTTATGGCGAATTTAGAAATATAGCGCAATCGGAGAGCCGATTGCTTGAAAATACAGTATAACATAACTTCGCAGAAGTTCTATTGAGAATCTGGACAATTCTACAATGGGAGAACCAAGCGATGCTTATGCTGTGCGTCTGCATAGCGTGCATCGGTAAACATCTCCCACTTCCATTAGGCAGTCCAGAGCCTTCAATAGTAAGAGTGCTTTCGATGCACGTTTTTTATTGCCCCTAAATCTGCCAAATGCCGAACACATTGACAAGGTTCAATAAATATCGGCTTTAACAATCCTAAAATCCAAATACGCCGAATAATCATAATCTACTGAAAACACGCAATTTCCAAATTAACATTTTATTCTCCAATCCATTTCCGATGTGGCGTGGTTTATCATTGCGAAAAATCAAAACGTAATGTATAACACTAAAACCAGCTCCGATAAATGGATGTATTTTCACTTACCGAGACCGAGTTCTTCCGAAAGCTGACCGAGGGGAAGAGCGACAACCTGCACATAGCCTACAAGGATTTTGTGCTCCAAGTCAGCGAGTTGTGCAACAAGGGAACACACAAGGGATACGTCATCACCGCATTGCTCTTCGTGGAGGTCGAAATCAGCCACCTCCAAACGGCGGCACAACGCCATGAGGTCAACAACACCGATATGCCCCCTCACGTTGTCATCGGCCTTGTTCTGATGCAATACCGTGTGTATGTGGATTTGGTAGCGGTCAGTCCACGACATGAGCCGTGTTATCACGTTGGTGGCTTCGGTGGCGTTGTTGATGTCGTACATCAGGTCACGGATACCGTCTATGATGACCAGCCCGATTCCGGGGGTGGTGGCGATGGCGTGGTCAATCATGGAGAGACGCTGCTCCGGCGAATAGGGTCGCAGGGACGCGAACTTGAAATTGTCGGGGTGGCTGTCAACAGGCAGCCCTGCAAGGCGCAGTATTCTCCATATCACGCGCTGGCAATGGTAGGGGCTTTGCTCGGTGTCTATGTAGAGGACGGTGCGTTTGTCCTCCGGCATCTCCCCGATGTACGCCAGCACCTCGCCGTTCTTCAATGCCGCCGCTGTCAGCGCGGTCACGTTGAACGTCTTTCGGCTCTTGGCTTTTCCGGTTGATGCGGAAAAATTTCCCAAAGTGCCGATTACTGCACCGTTGCAGAAAAGCACCTCGGTGTCGGCCTGACACTCGTCAGTCACACGCAGGAGCGATTTCTCCCACATATCGGCCACAGTATGCGATGTTGCCTGTGGCGTGTTTGTCGTAATGTTGTCGTTCATCTGCGTATGGTTATTGAGGATTTGACGGTTACGGGTTGAAGCACGCCGATGGCGTTGCCGTTGATTAGTCTCGCATTAGCCCATTGAGCGAGTTCCGCGATACGGAAATGAAGCCGTGAGCCGAACTTGTGGAAGGGAACCTCCCCCGATGATGTGAGCTTGTAGAGCTGGCTCTTTTTGATTTTGTATCCGTTGGCGTTGAGGAATTTCACCGCCCCGTCCATGTCCACGGATTCGGCATCCGTGCCGGGCTTTACGAGTGCGATTATCTCGGTCACGCACTCCCTGACCGCCGACTGTATCATGTCCTTGACCTGATGAGCCGGAACTACGATGATTTCATTCATGTCACGCATAGTCTTTGTTTTTTCGTTGAACATAATTTTTTGATTATGTCGCAAAGTTCGGAAGATGCCGAAACGTGAATTGGGTATTCCTTGGGAAGTTCCCACAAATTTTATCATCCGTTAACATCTATATATGGAGGAGTATTTATGGTTTCAACATAATTAAAATATTTGTTCAGCGTTATTTATGAATGTAATTGCGGAGCAAAAGAAAAATCAATAGTTAAGAATATTAACACATAGCTGCAACAACGAAAAACGGCGCACACCTCCATTTTTTGAGGCTGCGCCGTTTGGCATCGGCTGGAATTTTCAGCTATGTCGTCAGTGATTTTACAAATTTATCTCGCCGAGGCTGTCTATCGCCGACTGCTTGCGTGAATCGACAACGTGTAGATATTTCTCCGTCATTTTTAGGCTGGCATGACCCAACAGTGATGATACTGTTTTTATGTCAGCCCCACCGTTAAGGATATTCACCGCAAACGAATGCCGGGCGCAGTGCCATGTGATATGCTTGGTAATCCCGGCGGCTTTTATCCACCGGCTGATATGGCTATGGACAGCCCTATGGTCTTTATTGAAAACGAATATCCTTTCCTTCGGGTTTTCTTTCGGCTTGCCGATAAGCTTCAACAGATGTTCGTTGAGCGTTGTGGTGACACCGCTGTGTGCGCTACGCCATTCAATCTTCTTCTGATTGAAACGGAGCGTCATTGCAGTGAAATCCACATTTTCGTATGTGAGTCTCTCGATGTCGCATCTGCGTATCCCGGTGAAGCAACTGAACAGGAATGCACGGCGTATGGCGTCGTTCTCGTTTGGATAGTGGGTGGCGATGAGTTTGCGAACCTCATCCATTGTCAGTATCTCCTTGGTCAACACATTCACATCGAACTTTATGGATATGCCCTTGCACGGGTCTTTCTTCATATATCCGGCATCAATGGCGTTAAGCACGACACGGTGGAACCAGTGCAGGGATTTTTTCGGACCTTCACCCGTACCGTCCTTTTTGCAGTATTCCACAAAGCCGAGTACAAGGTCAGGGGTTATCATGTCCATTCGCAGGAAATCCTCGAACTTTTTATACTTCGGGCTTGAATGTAGAAACTCCTTCAATCGGCGGTAGGATGTTCTGTAACCGTCTTTCACGCCCATTGTGAACGTGGGCGAATCACAGTGCTGCTCCTTGAAATATTTGAGAAAATCTATCTCCCCATCCGTTTTAAGGCGGTAGCCCTCCCTTGATTCAAGAAACTCCTGCTCACGCTCAAACCTTATCTTCTCGGCAAGTGCGAGGGTGTTTTTATTTTGCAGACGCTCCTGTGCGTTGCGAGGTTTCAGCCAGATGTATAAGTTTAACGCCTCCTTGCGGCGCAGATGCTTTATTGTGAATTTCTGCCTCCCCGCCGCATTGCCGGATGTGTAGAACACGGGGTTGCCCTCATCGTCAAGAACCGGGGTCTGCTTGCGTCCGAGGTAGTATTCAAGAAGGAGGCTCGCCCTTCCGTCCTGCAACTCCTTATGGATGAGTTTCGGATTTTGTTTTGTCAGTTTTTCGAGTTTTGCCATTTAATGATTATCTTTGTTGTGCGCAAAGGTAACGAGGTGTTGCGAAATCAAAAAATCGCCCTCAATATCTATTAACACTCGAAGTGTACGAAATGTGTACGCAATGCGAAAAATAACGGAAATCAACCCAAATCTGTGGAATACCCCAACAGTCTAAACTACTGACAAACAGCATATTTAATTTACTGCCGTTTTCTTCATTTTCCTATCGTATTAACATAGATTGTATTGTACTCGTTAAATTTATTAAAGAGTCAAGCCGTTAAGACGCTTGACTCTTTAATTGTGATGCCTTGGAATTTAAGTGGCGAGCCTTGAAGCTCACGGGGTCTGTGTGGAATACGTAGGCCTTTCTTAAAACAATAGATGCTATGAAGAGGATGCCGAGGATTATGGCATTCAGGGAGAAAGCGAAGTTTGGAGATGCTTCAGTGGTTGTGTGAAATATTGCAGCCATGAACTTTATGAAAAACGGCACTACTGAGATTGCTATGTAGTTTCCTGTGAGAACATACGCGAAATATTGGTTGGCAAGGGATTTATTAGGCGCGATCGCTGTGGTCTTATCGTAGATTATGGGCTGAACGATGCCGTATCCATATCCTGTAAGGAAGACTCCTATAATGTACATCGGCATGCTGTGGAAGAGCGAGACAAGAAGCAGCCCCGAGGCGGATACGAGAATCGAAACGGGTATTGTCATGCTTCCTGTTATCTTCATGACGGCGGGGAGGGTAAAGCCCGCAACTGTGGCGGAAAGGAAGAACATTGCCGTAGCTATGCCGACTATGCCGGAATCAAATCCATAGTGTCCCATGGTGAAGGGAAGGCAATAGCTCACAGTTGTGGTGGCATATGTGCATATGACATAAAGGGAGATCACTCCAAGTAAAAGACGGATCACACTCTTATGAGCCTGTGCGGGCAATGGATATCCAGGGTGAGATGCTTGTGCTTTGTTGGTGTCAGAGTCTTTCTGTTTCAAGAACTGCACTTTCTCTTGGTCCGGAATAAAATGCGATGTTATATATTTGCCGCTCATAAACGGAATAAGCAGGAACGGCAATACAGGAGTGAGGTATACGATGAATGAAAGATGCCAGTTGTAAGCCGCTACCCATCCGACAAAGAGCGTTGCGACTATCACCGCGGCATTGGAAATTCCGGACTTCATTCCCAGTGCCCATACACGACGCCTGCCGTAAAAATATATGGCGAGTAGACTCGCTGCCAACGGAATGACAAAGCCACATCCGACTCCGACAAGACATCCGAGCAGAATTAGTTCAGTCATGGTGTCGGCAAAGAAGTATAGCACACCCGCGATTGTGAATATTATAAGGCCGATAGCAAGTATCAGCATTTTTTTGTTCCCCCGGGCAAGTTTGCCCGACAGCAGTATGAACGGGATGATTACCAGATTGGGCAACGATGTCAGCATCTGGATCTCAAGTTCATTTGTGTTAGGGAATATTCCGTGCAATTTTGCCAAGATAGGTGAAACCGCAAGACCAGGAAGGTTGACGACAAGCGATATGGATAGAATCGCGACGAGGGAAATCCATGGTATTTTCCCGTTTCCGGAATTTACGTACAACATAATAATGAATATTTGAAACTTTTGTCTTTATAACAACTTGAAAATGCCAAAGTTCTGTTTCTCTCACTTATTGTAAAAAATAGTAGAATATCCAAGAACTTAAATAATATTCATGTGTTTTATAGGTAAATTTTAAGAATTAAATTATGGGACTTTCATCACAAGGAGTTAAATCGGGCAAAGGCACGTATGTGGGATGGCTCGCCTTGATTGACCTCTACATTATCTGGATCATAACATCCATTCCGGGACTTGCCATCGCCCCTGTGATGCCGATGTTGCTAAAAGTGTTTCCGGGCACCTCCGAGCTCGCAACACAGATGCTCACGGTGGCTCCTAACATTGCCGCCATACCGTTCACCCTCCTTGGCGGAGCTCTTGCAACCCGCTGGAATAACATGAAGATGCTTTATTGGGTATGTCTATTCTATGTGCTCGCGGCTGTGGCCTTATGGTTCGCTCCCAGTATGCTGATGCTTATTATATTAAGCTTTATCATAGGCATAGGCGCGGGAATAGTTTCTCCTCTTGCATCTGTGTTTGTGGCCGATATGTTCGCAGGGGAGCAGCGCCAGCAACAATATGGCAACGCTTCGGCAATGGTCAACGTGGGTCTGATGATTGGAGTTATCGCTACAGGCTACCTGGCGAAAATAGATTGGAGGTTGCCTTTCGTGATATATCTCCTTCCCCTTTTCCCATTGTTGTTCTCGGGCAGTATCAAAAAATATATCAAAGAGCCTAAAGACCGTCACGATGCTTCCGCGGCCATCGGGATGAACCAGACTCCATCACCAAAGAAGAGCGTAAGCTATTCACAGAGTGTCAATATCCCGGCTCTTATAAAATACTGTATATATTATTTCGTCATCACGCTTGTGATTGGCTCGATATCCAATTATATCCCTTACCTTGTCGGCTCTTCAGTGACTTCGGGCTACCTTCAGGCTGTGCTGTTTTTCGGAATCATGATTTCAGGATTTGCCCTTAACTGGGTTATGCGTTGGCTGAAATATGGCACGTATGTGGTTACTCTTTTGGCCATGGGCGCTGGCTTCCTGCTTATTTTCGTTACCAAGATGCCGGTGATAATAGGTGTGGGTATTTTCATAGCCTGTTTCTTCTATGGCGTCGCCCAACCTTATGTTGAGAACAAATGTGTGGCCATCTCCACACCGGCTGCGGCTGTTATATCGCTTGCCATCTATTCAACGATGGATTCTCTCGGGAATGTGCTCAATCCGTTCTTCTTTAAATATGTGGGAATGCTTTTCGGTCATACCCCTCTTCCCGACAGCAATCAGGAGTTCCCGTTCATATGTTCGCTGATAGTGATGCTTGTCTGTGCCGTGATAGTGGTCATATATAAGATTTATACCGGTATACGCACGCGTGAAGGTCATCCGATAGATAATCTTCCTCCTGTGTATCGCGAAGCTATGAAGAACGGGATCTATAATAAGGTTCTCGCTTCCCAACATGGAATCACAACTCCCGACACGAGCGCCGATCTTTCTCCGCTTCAGCGGGCCGAGTCGCTTATCGAAGAAACGAAGAAGAATCTGGATTCCACTATGTCCGACACTGCGAAGATGGTGCAGACCGAGAAGGCGCGGCTCACGGAGGTGGAACAGGACATTCTTCTTGCCGAAATGAACGAACAGGATGCCGCTTCGAAGGTTAAGGCGGCCGCAGACCTTGCGGCGGCTGATGCCGTCACTGCCTCAAAGCATGCCGAACAGGCCGCCAAGGCTGCCGCGGATGCAGATGCAATAGCCAAACCGGCTGAAACTTCGACCGCTCAGAACAATTCGAATAATACAAATGCGTCAAATGCGCAATAATTTAAAATATTATGAAAACACAATCTTTTAAGAATACCCAACCAGCGGAATTCGTGCTCAATGAGTATACACGGGGTTTCGCCCAATGTGTTGACAACAATTGGGACTTCGCGGTATACGCACAGGATCCGTCGGTGAGCATTTTCCAAAATGAATATAACGCGGGTTATGTTCAGGGAAAGGTGCAGACCAACCACCTTATCAAGGCCACGCGTAATAACACTTGGCGGTGGTATGTGCTTGATGAGGGGCCGGGGGCCAACTCTACTGAAATCCCGCCTAACGGCCTTCAGATAGCCGGGGATGCATTGGTTAAGAATTATAATTATCTGACCGATTGGGCTGAGAAAAATATGAGTGATGAGAAGGTGAGTAATATAGTGCGTCTTATGTTCCGTATGCTTGGCATATATCATGGGGCTGCAGATAAGGAGCCGTTGAAAGAGGTTAAGGTCGACGACCTCAAGCTTGAGTCGATGGATGCTGAAGATTCCAAGTTGCATTCCGGCGAAGAGCCATTGTCGTTTCTCGACATCTATTTCCTCAATGCGCAGATGGATCTGTGGGATGCTATCGGCAAACCTCTCGGAGTGGCTTTGAATAAGCTTGAACAGGATGTTCTGAACCACACGCTGCCTGACGGTTCTGAAAAAAAGAACGCCGACCATTGTTCCGGTTTTGTGACCAAGCTTCCAAACGGCGAGATATATTGGACTCATACCAGTTGGTGTTGCTTCATGGCTCAGACGTGCGCGATGACTTATGTGATAGGGGAGGATTTCCTGACACAGAATTCCTTCTGTCCGGGGCAGTTCGGTTCCAACACCGATTTCGGGTTCAACGGCCACGGCATAGGATTCAATGAAACCACTGAAACCTATTTCTATAATGAGTCGAAGACCGAAGGTATATGGTTGACATGGCGTGCGGCCGCTGCCGAGCATTTCGCCCGTTCGATCGATGAGTTCTATGATTATGTGAAGATTGACAACACGGGTACTTATCTGAATGCCTATATGGTTGTTGACGCCTACAAGGGAGAATTCGGTATGATAGATATGAGCTACGCCCGCTTCGCCCTCTTCAAAGGTGACGGACAGAACCTCAAGGTGACAGATTCAACAGGCTATCAGCCCACATTCCTGGATTATGACCATCATATGGTTTCCGAGAGTCATGTCCTCGGGTGTAACATCCCTGTCTACAAGAGGATATGGCGTGAACTTCAGACAATCGACGGTGCCCCGAAGCGTCGTTATCAGCTTTACCGCAACATCGGTAATGTAAGCGATATGGAAAGCGCCAAGGCTCTGATCACTTATAACGAAAGTCTTGAACCGATTTCCATTGCCGGACGTTGGGACAAGAACTATGGAACATCGGAGATGCTACGTTATCAACCGCATGGATCTATCGATGCCAAGGCATTCGGCACAGAGGAAATAAAGGAAGTGCTTGCAAATTTGTCAATGAAGCCTTCGAAGACCGGTGAAAAGACATCGTTCTGGATGAAGTTTGGCAGTCCGTATATCGATGGCTCCCCATTCAGTTGGTCAGGGTCTGTATGGGCTAAGTTCAAACAACCGGAGGAGGTCGACTGCATACCGGACGTTATCGACGGTAGGTGGAACCGCGTCAAGATGTTCATGGAATAAGCCTTGACAACCAAAGTTCTATTATCAATTTTAAATTATAAAGTCATGGCTAAATACACACCAAATTTCAAAAACACTGAGCCCACTCAATTCGTTCTGGACGAATACACTTGCGGTTTCGCGCAGTGTGTGGACAATAACTGGAATTACGCAATATATGCCCAGAATCCCGGTATAAGCATTTATCAGAATGAATACAATGCGGGTTATGTTCAGGGCAAAGTGCAGACCGGTAAGACAATCCTTGCTACAAGGAATAATTCATGGTATAATTTCCTTGTGGGCTCGACTCCTCAGGATGCTATCTCCATCGAAGTCAAACCGGAATACCTGCAGGCGGCCGGCGAGACGGTTGTACAGAACTATAATTACCTCTGCGACCTTGTCGAGAGAGAAAAGGATGATCCTAAGATGCAGAAGATCATACGTCTGATGTTCCGTCAGCTGGGTATCTACGAAGGGGCAGTCGACGCTGTTCCCCGCAAGGAGGTTTCTCTCTCGGATTTGAAGATTTCCTCTTTTGCTCCCGAACAGAGCAAGCTGGGCGCATATGACGCTCCGTTGACTTTCCTCGATGTGATATTCATCAACTCCCAATATGACCTGTTCGATTGCATCGGGGATAAGATAGGTCTTGTGATGGGTTATGGTTCAGCCAAGAAGAAACCGGAAACCAAACGTTATTCATGCACCTCTTTCACTAAGATTATGCCTGATCATAACGTGTTCTGGACTCACAATTCCTGGTGCTGTTTCTGGGCGCAGTCTTGTGCCGTGACATATTGCATCGGCACAGATTTTGTGACGCAGAATGCCAACTGCCCCGGTCAGTTCGGTTCCAACACCGACTTCGGTTTCAACGGTAACGGCATCGGTTTCAACGAGACGACCCATGTCGACCTTTACAACGAGCCGAAAGTGAACGGTATCTGGCTTACATACCGTTCGGCGGCTGCGGAGCAGTTCGCACGTAACATAGACGAGTTCTATGAATATTGCTCCATGGATAACACCGGAACATATCTTAACGGTTATCACATCATTGATTCCAACACGGGTGAGATCGGCTTGCTCGATATGAGCTACAATCGTTTCGTGCTTTTCAAGTGTGACGGTAAAAATGTTACGGGGAAGGATTCCACCGGGGTGGAATTTACCCATCTCGACTATGATCACCATTTGATCATGCCGACCCATATATTCGGTGTGAACCAGCCGGTGTCTTTCTGGGTGGGCTATGAACTGGAAAGCATGAACCTGCGTCCGATGCGACGTAATCAGCTCTGGGACCGTATAGACACGGTTCAGGACATGGAGACAACCAAAGATCTTATAACATATACTGAAGACCGCGAGCCGCTTTCTGTTTATGGCCGTTGGGATCTTGGCTACGGAACTACCGAAATGCCGCGTGTCCGCCCCGACGGTTCAGTGGATGCCAAAGCATTTTCGGCAGAGATGATTAAGGAGGTGCTTGCCGATCTTTCGCGTAAACCTTCGATTTCAGGTGAAAAGACTTCGTTCTGGATGAAATTCGGAACAGCGCATGTGCGTCATCTCCCATTCATCTGGAGTCAGTCGCAATTTGCGGGCTTGAAGGGGAGTGAAGATACCGACTGTGTGCCTGATGCCCTCGACGGCCGCTGGAATCGGGTAAAGATGTTTATGGAATAACCTTCTATTATATAAAATCTTAGGCGATGTTCCGAAATCTAAAAATTTCGGAACATCGCCTAAGCCATATATACGGTAGTTAGTTGGAGATTAGATTTCAAGCGGTGTGTAGGGGAGGTCGAAGGCTTCGGCCACGGCTTTGTATGTTATTTTACCGTTCACTACGTTTACACCTTCGGCAAGTCCGGGGTCTTTGCGGCATGCCTCTACCCAGCCGAGGTCGGCCAGCCGTAATGCATATGGCATCGTGGCGTTGGTGAGGGCCATAGTGGAAGTGTAGGGGACTGCTCCGGGAATGTTGGCCACGGCATACTGGATGACACCGTCTACTACATATGTGGGTTCGGAGTGGGTGGTTGGATGTGTAGTCTCGAAGCATCCTCCCTGGTCAACGGCAACGTCTACCATTACGGAGCCGGGTCGCATGAGTTTGATCATGTCGCGTGTGATGAGGTGAGGGGCTTTCGCGCCAGGCACAAGTACGGAGCCGACAACGAGGTCGGTGTCAGGCAGCTCAAGCTCTATGTTGTGGCGTGAAGAGAAAAGTGTCTTGACATTTTTCGGCATTACCTCGGCGCAATGGCGCAGGGTGGGGAGGGATATGTCTGTGATTGTAACGTCTGCACCCAGTCCGGCCGCCATGAGGGCAGCATTGCGGCCTACGACTCCGGCTCCGAGCACAAGCA
Organism: uncultured Muribaculaceae bacterium; assembly: GCA_910584055.1. Lineage (GTDB taxonomy): Bacteria > Bacteroidota > Bacteroidia > Bacteroidales > Muribaculaceae > Lepagella. The sequence continues at coordinate 69,486 of CAJTZS010000013.1, forward strand.
CTTTCGCAGGCTTAACTCCCGGGACGCCGCCGAGCAAAACTCCACGTCCTCCTTGGGGCTTTTCGAGGAAGCGGGCACCCTCCTGAATTGACATACGTCCGGCGACCTCACTCATTGGTATAAGGAGAGGAAGACGGTGTTCACGGTCTGTTACCGTCTCGTAGGCGATGCAGACGGCCCCTGATTTCATCATCGCTTCCGTCAGCTCGAGGTCGCATGCGAAATGGAAATAGGTGAATACAACCTGACCTTTGCGGATGAGGGGATATTCAGGTTTTATAGGCTCTTTAACCTTGATAATCATTTCCGCAGACGAGTAGGTTTCTTCTATGGAAGGAAGAATGGTGGCACCGGCGGCAACGTATTCTTCATCAGAGAAGCCGCTGCCTTCCCCGGCAGTATGCTGCACGAACACTTCATGTCCGTGTGCTACAAGTTCCTTCACTCCGGCCGGCGTGGCGCCTACTCTGTTTTCATTGTTTTTAATTTCTTTAGGGATTCCAATTTTCATGGTAGTATGGATTTAGGTTAAAGGGTCATGAACCGCTTGTACATGACGCGGTAAATTTATAAAAATAGAAGAAACTTACAAACAAATTTTATATGTTTTTCGACATGCCGTATTACCACCAGTGTCGCCAGCCGAGACGTGACGGGCGGTCCCCACGCCGGAAAAGGTCCTGAAGTTCTTCACGGACACGTTCGAGCCTAATGCCGAATAACTCTTCGAGGGCGTGGCTTTCGATGTAAGTCACAGTTTCTGTGATGAATTTATCTGCGCGAGCCTGATGGCTCATGATGCGTCTGCGTTCCGAGAGCCACAGGTGATAAAGTTCAAGCACGTAGAGCATAAGGTCTGCGGTCTTTTCGGAATCGATGCAGAGTGAGCTGAAATATTTTATACGGGTTTTCATATCCGTGAATGCCGGACTCTTACGCGGTTTACCATCAGAAATAAAGAAGATTTTGAATATCTTCTGTTTATATTTGTCAAGTTCCTTATCTGCATCGGGATTGATCCAGAATTCGAGATACTCCTTTGCTTCAGGCCGCGCATCGTAAAGCTCGCAGATAATCTCCGTGAGTCCTTCCCGATCCATTTCTTTCAGGGCTTTCTTTAGTGTCGCTTTCGACATATCGTTTAGAATGTTTTAACAGAGTTTAAACAAATATCTATTTGTTGAGGTTGTCGGGATGAAGAAAGCAGTCCGGCATGTGGGAGTTTAAGACTCCGATGGATTGAAGGAAAGCATGGATTGTAGTGGAGCCGACAAATTTCATGCCGCGTTTACGGAGATCCGAAGAGAGTGTGTCTGAAATCGGAGATGTCGTTGATGTGTGGTCGAGGATCGGTTCGTCGGGACAAAATGTCTTGAGATATGCATCGAAGGAGCCGAATTCCTCTTGAATAGTTTTGAATACTGCAGTGTTGGTGATAGTTGCTTTGATTTTAGCGCGGTTGCGGATAATACCAGGGTTGTTCATCAGCTCCTCAATTTTTTCATCGTCATATTGTAGGATTGTATCGCGGTTGAAGCCGTCGAATGCTTCGCGAAACGCCTCGCGTTTGTTGAGCACGCATTCCCATGACAGTCCTGCCTGAAATGTTTCCAGTATCAACAGCTCCAACAACCTTGCGTCGTCATGCAATGGCCGTCCCCATTCTTCATCGTGATATTTAATGTAAAGCGGATTCTTGGGATTGGCCCAGAAACATCGTTTCTGTTCTGTATGGTCATTTCTTGACGTTTCCATATATTAATTCTTAGAGTATGAACATTGATTGCCAATTCAGAAGAAAAGGTAGGCGACTGCGATGGCGGCGATAGCTCCGGTTATGTCGGCGAGGAGCGCATAGCCGGCAGCGTAGCGGGTCTTGGAAACGCCAATCGAGCCGAAGTAGACGGCGAGAATGTAGAAGGTAGTGTCTGTCGATCCCCTCACGGCGGCGGCGAGTTTGCTGACAAATGCGTCTGCCCCGTTGGCTTTCATGACATCAAGCATCATCGCGCAACTTCCGCTTCCGCTCAGCGGCTTCATCAGCATTGTCGGGAGCGCCCCGACCCATTGGTTGTCGAAACCGAGCCATGCCACAAAACTTTGAACCCATCCGGTGAATATGTCAAGTGCTCCGGAGGCGCGGAACATTCCGATTGCGACGAGGATAGCGACAAGGTAGGGTATGATCATCACCGCTGTCTTGAATCCCTCTTTCGCTCCTTCGATGAAGACATCATATACTCGCAGTTTGCGGCGTATACCTGCCAAAATAAATGCTATTATTACGCTGAATAGAATAAGGTTCGCACCGAATGTACTGTATAATTGAACCCTTTCAGCCGGAAGGTTCGCAAAGAACCACGTTATGCCGGCCACAGCAGCGGCTATAGCCCCGAGCCAGCACCATATAATCCGGTCCATCTTTATGCGTTGCTTTATGCAGAGCGCAGTCAAACCTACGATAGTGGCTACAGCCGTAGCAATCAGAATGGGTATGAATATGTCGGTGGGATTAGCGGCTCCGCCTTGGGCGCGGTACATCATAATGCTGATCGGTATCAGGCAAAGTCCTGAGCTATTGAGCACCAGGAACATAATCATGGCATCCGTCGCCGTGTCTTTTTTTTCGTTGAGGCTCTGCATCTCCTGCATTGCCTTCAGCCCCATCGGGGTGGCGGCGTTGTCAAGCCCCAGCATGTTGGCAGATATGTTCATGAATATCGCGCCCATGGCCGGGTGTCCCTTGGGTATGCCGGGGAAAAGGCGCGAGAAGAACGGGCTTATCAACCTGCCGAAAAATTCTACCACTCCAGCCCTCTCCCCAATCTTCATGATGCCGAGCCATAGGGTCAGCACCCCAGTCAGCCCCAATGAGATTTCAAAAGCAAATGCCGCCTGGTCGAAAGATGCATTCATGATGTCGCTCCATACCTGAAGGTCGCCTCCAAAGAGACTGCGTCCGGCAGCCATGAGGAAGGCGATGAGGAAGAACGATATCCATATCCAGTTGAGAACCATTATGGAAGTTTTAGGCTTTAGATATATCGTTGGCGAAACATCTTATTAAAACTTTCGGATACCCATTATTTCACGAACCTCCTTCAGCGTTTTGGCAGCGTATTCGCGGGTGCGTTCGGCTCCTTGGCGAACAACTTTAGATAGGAATTCATCGTTGCTGCGGATGTCCATGATACGTTCACGAATGGGCAACGTAATCTTCAAGATGTCTTCGGCAAGTTGCTTCTTGAGGTCGCCATAGCGTATTGAGCAATCTGCATATGCATTCAGGAAATGAGTGACTACATCCGGGGTGGAAACAAGTTCAAGAAGAGTGAAAAGATTCTTCACCGGTTCACTCATTTCTGAATCCTGTCTCTGCGGCCCTTCATCGGTGACAGCCCGCATCACTTTCTTGCGTAGCGTCTTTTCGTCGTCTATTAGATAGATGCAGTTGCCTTCGCTCTTGCCCATTTTCCCGGAACCATCGAGTCCCGGAACTTTTACAGCTCCTCCTCCGAAATTGAAATTCACCGGTTCATTGAAATATTCGGTTTTATAAAAAGAGTTGAAACGACGGGCGAAACGTCGTGTCAGCTCAAGATGCTGTTCCTGATCTTTTCCCACGGGCACATAGTCTGCGTGGTGGATTAGAATGTCAACGGCCATAAGGGTAGGATAGGTGAGCAACCCCGCATTGACACGTTGGTTAGTCTGATTCCCAATAATTTCCTTCTCTATTTCATCGCTGTCGGAAGTTATGCCCAAAGCTTTGCGCGCTTTGTCCTTGAAGGCGGCGGTGCGCATCAGTTCCCCGATTCCAACGTGCATGTTCATCAGCAGGTACATTTCGGAAATCTCAGGAATGTCGCTTTGCACATAAATAGTATTCTTCTCTGGGTCGAGACCTGCCGCAAGATATTCAGCGAGGATGTTCTTGACATTTTCATGAAGAACGTTCGGATCAGGGGCTGTGGTGAGGGCGTGGAGGTCTGCCACAAAATAACGGCAGTCATAATCCTGCTGCATGCGCACGAACTTGGAGAGCGCACCGAAATAATTGCCGAGATGGAGGTTGCCGGTGGGACGGATGCCACTCAAAACTATTTTTTTATCTTTATTCTCTTCCATTGTGTATTCATCGTTTATTTAGAAGTTGTTTAGTTTAAACAACTTCTTTGCAAAATTACTAAAATTTGTTTTATTCCGAATAAAATTCAGTAATTTTGCTTTCAATTTTGTTATAGGTTATATGAAAAGAATAAAGATACTCCCTGTCTTGTATTATACAATAGTATGTGCCGTCATAATTCAGGCGGCCGCGTTTCTAATCAGTACGGCCCCGGATTCACGGCATCCGGTGAAGAAAGTGCTTTTTATAGGCGATTCGATGACGGGCTGGCTGTCGGAGCGGCTCAATGCCTACGGAGAAGAGAATGGCTTCGAAGTTGCAACAGTGGTGTGGGACGGCTCAACAATCACGAAATGGGGCAATTCTTCCAAATTGTCGGCTATCGTAAACGAACAGGATCCAGATGCTGTATTCATCAGTCTTGGAATGAATGAACTTTTTGAGCCGCGTCCGGCACAGAAACTTAAGACCGCTGTCGATCATATCAAGGAAGCTGCCGGTACGCGCCCGATATTATGGGTCGGACCTCCGTCATGGCCGGGGCATGACAAGGGGAAAGTGCTCAACGACTGGCTTGAGTCTGAACTTGACGAGGATTCGTTTTTTCGCAGTTCGGATCTGAAGCTTCCGCGACAAAGCGCGAAGAATCCTCATCCGACACGCGCCGGAATGGTGGAGTGGATGGATTCTATAGTGACATGGATGCCCGGTCATGCTGCTGTCGTGCTTCCCGGAATAAGCAAACCGGAAGGGGTGAAGATGTCGCGTGGAAAGAGCTTTGTATACAAAAGAATGAAAGAGACGCTTTGAATAGGCTTTAGGTGATAGGCATTAAACATTACACATTAAACATTACATATTATAAAATGGAATTCAGAAATCTTGAAGAGAAAGATTATCCCGCTTTCTTGAAACTATACAACGAGAGCTTCCCGGAGAATGAGCGCCGGATATACAAGAGTGCCGAACATGTGGCTGATTTTGTGAAGGAAAAAGGTGGAAAGTTCCATGCCTTTGCCATTGATGACGGTGGCGGCGATTTCCTTGGCTTCCTCTCTTACTGGACTTTCGAGGGGTATGTGTATGTAGAGCATTTTGCCGTTCAACCGGAACATAGGGGCAAGAATATCGGACGCAAGTTATTGTCGCATCTTTTTGAAACTGTCAGTCCGAATGTGCTTCTTGAGGTTGAGAAACCTGAAACTCCGGAGGCTGAACGTCGGATCAGGTTCTATGAGCGATGTGGTTTCAGACTCCGCGAAGACATCAATTATGTGCAGCCTCCTTATAGCGCGGAGCAGAGCGGGATGGAGATGATGCTTATGACACATGGAGATGTGAAGCTGCGCGACACGCGTGATCTCCGTGAAATGCTTACTGAAGTTTATAATGTGGAGCACGGTCTTTGACCGCACTCCACATTATTTATTTCTCATTGGCCATTAGGCATTAAAAATTATTTAAAAGTCGTAGCCAAGGGTGAACACCCAGGCTTTTGTGCGTCCGCCGTAGCTGTAGTTGCCGAAATCAGTCTTGACATTTTTCCATGCACGGGTGATTCCGGCCATGTAGTGAACGCCTATTGAATAATGTTTCAGTATCTGAAGTCCTGTCCCGAATTTGAGGCCAACATCTACGGGCGCGGCTTTCTGGCGGAATTCTGCTCCGGCGGCAGGTATGCCGTCGTTATTGATAGAGTTGTGATTGACTTTGTTTTTAAGTTTCGAACCGAACATAAAAGATACGTAGGGACCGAAATCGACATTCCAACGGATGTCGTCGGTGATGTTGAATCTCATCGATCCTATGACCGGTATTGTGAGTGCATATGAATTGAATGTGCCGGCTTGCGTCATGAGATATTCCGCGGCATTGAGTCCGGCTGCCGGAACAGCGTTTATAAAAGTGTAAGTGTTGGAGCGCGATTCGAAGAACACTCCCGGCTGCAGGGAAAGATAGTCGCGGACGTTTAGGTCAGCCACGACTCCTATGTCAAATCCTGTGCCCCAGCCCTGCACGTTGTATCCATACATGTTCTCATTGCCGACAGTGCGGTTGGAAGTGTTTACACCAAGCCTGATACCGAGGTTGAACGGCTGCTCGGGAGTGGCGGACGAGAAGAAGTCTGCGGCATTGGTTGTTCCCGCAGCCAAGGCTGCTATGACGAGGAGGATTGCAATTCGTTTCATAATACTTTTCTTTTTATTCTAAGTGCAAATTTATAAAAATCCCGCTGATAATTGAAAAAAATAGCTAATTTTGCGTCAGATTTATGATTTATGCGTGCTTTTTACTATGTGTCAATATTTGAAAGGCATGTTGTAATCGTCTTTGAAACATTTATTTAATACCTTACAATGGGCGGCAATAAATATAACAGCCTGATGACCAATGCCAAGGATTATGTGGTGATAATCTTCGGCCTCCTTCTTTATGCGTTCGCGTTCTGTGCGCTTATCCTTCCCCATGAAATCGTGATTGGGGGCGTTGCAGGTGTCGGTACACTCGTGTATTTCGCCACAAACGGTTTTATTCCCGTGGCCATAACTTCCTATGCTGTCAACCTTCTGCTTCTGGCGGCGGCATATAAGATCGTGGGCAAGACTTTCGTTTTGCGGACAATCTTCGGCGTGACTATCGTTGCGCTTGGCATCGGTGTGTTTGAAAATATATTCATGAGTATCGGTCATCCGTTGGTGCCGGACCGTGTTGTCAGTGTGGCGTTGGGCGCTATACTTTGCGGTGTCGGGATTGGAACTACGTTCATACACAATGGTTCCTCCGGAGGCACGGACATTGTAGCCGCAATGGTGGCTAAGAAGAGCAACGTGAGCATCGGCAGAACGATGATTTTCGTTGATATGTCGATAGTGGCTTCTTCCGTATTCCTCCCCTTTGACGGGGGATGGGACGCGCGTATCGAAGCACGTATTCCCACTATCGTATATGGTTTTATGGTAACCTTCATCGTGTCTTACATCACTGACATGATCATTAATACCAACCGGCAGGCAACACAGTTCTTTATTTTCTCTCCGAAATGGCAGGAGATAGCCGACAGGGTGAATCAGGAAGCCCACCGGGGCGTGACAGTGCTTGACGGCCAGGGATGGTATTCGAAGCATGATGTCAAGATTCTGATGGTCTGGTGCCGCAAGATTGAATCAGTGACCATTTTCCGTATTGTCAAGAGCATCGATGAGGATGCGTTTGTGACCCAGGGAGCTGTGAACGGTGTGTATGGAAAAGGTTTCGACAAGGTTAAAATCAAAATGAAGAAACCGAAACATCAGACACAGGATTCGCGCACTCTAAATTCCCTGACAGAGAATTCTACACCGACACAGTTCGTGCGTCGTTCGAATCAAGAGGAATAATTTCCGGATCACGTGCCCACCAGGTCATTTGTTTTTTTGCGTAGACGCGTGTGTTCTTCTTTATGCGCTCTATGGCTATTGAACGCTCCATATTGCCGTCGAAACATGCGAACATTTCTTTTAACCCGACAGTGTTGAGCGAATTCAAATGGCGTAGATGATATACGGCACGGGCCTCTTCCTCAAGTCCGGCTTTGATCATTGCATCAACGCGGCTGTTGATGCGTTCGAACAGGAGAGTGCGGGGAAGGTTGACCATATATTTCCTGATATTGAAAGGACGGCTGCGGCGTGCACCTGTTCGCAGTTCTGTATATGGCTTGCCGGCTGTGCGTATTATCTCTACAGCGTGAAACACTCTTTTCATGTTTTTTAGATCAACCTTGCTGTAATAAGCGGGATCCCGTTGGAACAATTCTTCGCGAAGCCATTCGTCTCCATTTTCACGGTATTCTTTTTCAAGGTTTTGCCGTATGTTGTCGGGCACCGTGGGTATGTCGTCGATGCCGTGGCACAGCGCGTCAACATACATCATCGATCCTCCGCAAAGGATGGCTGTGCCGTATTTATCAAGCAGCGTACCGAGTATTCCCATTGCATCTTCCTCGAAACGGGAAGCACTGTAATATGCATCGAGAGGAAGCATGTCGATGAGATGGTGGGGAACTGCCGCAAGCTCTTCTGGTGAGGGGATAGCCGTGGCGATTGGCACGCCATGATATATCTGACGGCTGTCGGCTGAGATTATCTCCGTGCCAAGGCGTAGGGCGAGATCAATGGCAAGGGCCGACTTGCCAGAAGCAGTCGGCCCCGTGATTACTATAAGTGTAGGTTTATCCAAATCAAATCAAGTTAGTAATTCTGCGCGTATCAATGGTTTTGTGCTACGATTTTACAGATGTTGACCACAACATCGCGTGCTTTTTCCATTGATTGGATGGGAACAAATTCGAATCTTCCGTGAAAGTTTTCGCCGCCTGCAAAAATATTAGGGCAGGGGAGGCCCTTGAACGAGAGCTGTGCCCCGTCGGTGCCGCCGCGGATAGGCTGAACCTTCGGCTCAACCCCGGCTTCGCGCATAGCTTTCTCCGCAATCTCAATAATGTGCATCACCGGTTCGATCTTTTCGCGCATATTGTAATACTGATCCTTGATCTCGACTGTGCAGCATCCGGGATATTCCATATTGGTTTTGCGCACGAGGTGTTCGATTTCGCGTTTTCGGCTTTCGAACCTGGCGCGGTCGTGGTCGCGTATGATGTATGTGAGTGTGGTTTCCTCTACGCTTCCCTCGATGCCGACAAGGTGATAGAAACCTTCGTAGCCTTCGGTATGTTCCGGTGTCTCCCAGCGTGGAAGCATGGCGATAAAGTTGTTTGCCACGCGGATGGAGTTGATCATCTTATGTTTTGCATATCCGGGATGGACATTGCGCCCTTTGATTTTCACTTTTGCCGAAGCGGCGTTGAAGTTTTCATATTCAAGTTCGCCAACAGCACCGCCGTCCATGGTGTAGGCGAATTCACAGCCGAATTTCTCTACATCGAATTTATGTGCGCCCAGACCGATTTCTTCATCAGGATTGAAGCCGATGCGTATCTTGCCGTGTTCAACCTCCGGATGTGCCTGTAGCCATGCCATGGCATCAATAATCTCCGCGATTCCTGCCTTGTCGTCGGCTCCGAGAAGGGTGTTGCCATCAGTGACAATAAGATCCTGGCCGATATAGTTGAGAAGTTCGGGAAATTCTTCTGGCGAGAGGTTGATGCCTTTTTCGGCATTGAGTGCGATGACTGTGCCGTCATATCCCTTTACAATGCGGGGGTTCACGTGTTTACCCGACATATCGGGGGATGTGTCCATGTGTGCGATGAATCCTATGGTAGGGAGCTTTTTCGGAGAATTAGAGGGGAGGGTGGCGAAAAGATAGCCGTTGTCATCGAGAGAGACTTCCTTGAGCCCCATCGTTTCGAGAAGGCCTTTAAGATATTTGGCAAATTCCATCTGACCCGGTGTGGACGGGGTCATGTTTGTAAGTTCGTCACTTTGAGTGTCAAATCTCACAAAATCCAGAAAACGGTCGGTAACTGTCATGATATTTCTGATTTTATTTGTGCCTTGAAAGCCGTGGATGGCGGCCGGGCATTGTTGTTTTGCAAAATTAAGAAATATCTGATAAAGAAGAGGTATAATCAGACGTTTTTTTGTAATTTTGTGTTATGAAACAGAGAATATGGATAGTTTTCGCCCTTATTGTTTGCATGGGTCTGATTTGTTTCGGTGCCTATAATCTTTGTTCGCGTCAGGAACATATGGATGCCCGGGCGGATGTTTCGTCTGAGGGTGTAAACCAGAAGGCGGAGGAGGGATCGGATGCAGGTGTTGCCATCCAATACGTAGGACTGGATTATGTGGTGACGCCGCCGGCTGTGGAATCGCAGGAATATGATTATACAGGTTTCAGGGTATCGTTTAACCGCCATAACCGAACGCCCAACTGGGTGGCATGGGAACTCCTGGCTCCGGAAACGGAGGGCGAGGCTTCACGTCATAATAAATTCTGGCAGGATGCGAGAGTGGAGGGCTGTCCCTCCACTTCGGATTATCGCAGTTCGGGCTATGACCGGGGGCACATGTGCCCGGCTGCCGAGCAGAAATGGAGTCAGGAGGCGATGAATGACTGTTTCGTAATGGCGAACATGTGTCCGCAGGATCACGCTCTCAATTCCGGGGCGTGGAACACTCTTGAGAACAGGGAACGCAGCTGGGCCCGGAGGGACTCGGCTATAGTGATAGTGGCCGGCCCTATTTATGAGAAGGGAGATACTAAAACCATAGGCAACAGTGTGCTCGTGCCGAGTGCTTTTTTCAAGGTGCTTCTGGCCCCTTATCTGGAGCAACCGCGTGCAATAGGTTTCGTGTTTCCGAACATGTCGTCGCCGGGAAACATGCAGAATTACGTGATGACGGTGGATGATATCGAGAGTCTGACGGGATATGATTTCTTTTCAGCGCTTCCTGACGATATAGAAAATGAAGTTGAATCTAAAGCATCATTCAGGGAATGGAACAAACGGTAAACACAGCGATAGACGGTGATACAATAGTGGCGGTCTCTACCCCCTCCGGAGTTGGTGGAATAGCCGTGATCCGATTGTCGGGAAAAGATTCGTTGAAAATCCTTTCGAAATGTTGGAAAGGAACAAATCTCAGTGAAATTGTATCCCATACTGCACATTTGGGTAAAATTCTGTTTGAAAACGGAGATGCACTGGATGAGGTAGTGGTGACATATTTCAAGGGACCTAAGTCATATACCGGAGAGGATGTAGTGGAGATTTCATGTCATGGCTCGAAATGGATACAGCGTGAGATTGTGAATCTGATGATCCGTCAGGGCGCTCGTCCGGCAGAACCGGGTGAATTTACTAAACGGGCTTTTCTCAACGGTCGGCTCGATCTTGCACAGGCGGAAGGCGTGATAGACCTTATATCTTCGTCATCGCGAGCATCACACCGTATGGCGATGCAGCAGGCGAACGGGAGATTCTCCGGATACCTTGGAGAGTTGCGCGACAGCCTTATTGAATTCGCCTCACTTCTTGAGCTTGAACTTGACTTCTCGGAGGAAGAGGTGGAATTTGCTGACCGCGAAAAATTGCGTGATCTTGCCGATGGAATCATCAATATCCTGAATCGTCTCGCCGCGTCATATTCAACAGGTAAGGCATTGAAGGACGGAGTGCCAGTGGTTATAGCCGGAGCTCCTAATGCAGGTAAATCCACGTTGCTGAATCAGTTGCTCGATGAAGACAAGGCGATTGTAAGCGATATCCCCGGTACGACACGCGACATCATCGAGGATACATGTGAGATCAACGGAATTCTTTTCCGATTCGCAGACACCGCCGGATTACGCGAGACCGAAGATAGTGTAGAACGTATAGGTATCAATAGGGCAGAAGACCGACTTACAAAAGCATCGATAATTCTGTGGCTGCTTGACATGACAAGGGATGTGAATGCCGAATTGAAAGAGATAGAAAATAGGGTAGCGGCATTGCCGGAGGCGACACATGTGCTTCTATGTAACAAAACGGACCTTATAGAAGATGCCCTACCGCACTACTTGCGGTGTAATAAACTGAATAATAACAATTTTATATCCCATAATAACAAATTTGCAGCCGTTTTGCAAATATCAGCGTCACATGGAGAGGGTATTGATGAATTGAGAAATACGATGACAACTATAGCATGCAGGGACTATAATTCCGAAACCGACATGATTCTTACAAACGGTAGGCACTACGCTGCCGTTACCCGCGGCATCGAGGCATTGCGTCGTGCCCGCGCCGCCCTCGACACCGGCCTTTCCGCCGACTTCATAGCCCAGGACGTCCGCGAAGCCCTCCACCACCTCGGCCTCCTGACCGGCTCCATCACCACCCCCGACCTCCTCGCCTCCGTCTTCACCCGCTTCTGCATCGGTAAATGATGTAAGTATTAAAACCGATTAAAATATATCACCAAATATCAGAAAGGCGCTCAAAATGAGTGCCTTTCTTTATGTCTGCTTGTCGGCGTTTTAATCGTTTGTGGTCGTTTTCAAGTTATTTTTTCCTCGTTTTTGTACCTCATTTGGCTCTCATCTTCATCGGTTGAAAACCACTCCAGCGAGATGATGGATGATGTTGACTGTAGTTGACTATGATTGACTATAGTTGACTAAAATGGCGAAATGAGTGGAGAAATCATCGACCAAAAACGACGGAAATGGCAACCAGTAAAATCAGAATTGTCAAAATCTGCGAAAGATGCGGAATGGAGTTCCTGGCGCAAAAACAAAGCACCAGATTCTGCTCTCATCAATGCAGTAGAATGGCTTACAAAGATGCCAAACGACTTGAGCGCAAAAGGAACACGGAAGCAAGAGTCAGAACACATGTACAGGAAATAGTTCAATCCGAAATCGGAGATAAAGAACTCCTGACATTTCGTGAGGCCGCAGCATTGCTCGGCATTACTAAACAGGCAATGTACGCCCTTGTTGCGAGAGGATCCATCATTGCGTACAAAATTACAAGTCGATTGTCAAGAATCAGGAAAACGGATATTGACAAAATGCTTGAGAGCAATCCATATATATCCTCCCCTCTCAGGTCAAAAAAGCAGCGTGAGCCTATCACCGAGTTCTATACAACCAAAGAAGTTCTGGAGAAATTCTCCATAAGCAATTCATGGCTTTTCACAGTTGCCAAACGGCAGAACATTCCCAAAGTAACTCAGCATGGCAAAACATACTGGAGCAAGAAACACTGCGACATGATATTCGGCAAAAGGGATACATCTGTTGACGAAATCACCGAATGGTATTCTGTCCCAGAGATTCAGGAAAAATACGGCATGACCTTATCTGCCATCTATTGCCTGGTTTCAAAAGTCGGGATACCTAAGAAGAAAGAAGGCAAGGAGATTCGGTATTCCAAAAAACACTTCGACGCGGCCAAAGGCACGGCAGAGCCCGTGGAATTAGAATGGTACAGCATTGCTGAGGCAACTGAGAAGTTCAACATGTCACGCGACCAACTTTACCATTATATCAAGACCTACAAGGTCAAGAAGAAAATGGTCGGCAAATATTGCTATCTCGCAAAGGACGAAGTAGATGCACTGTTTGAAAACATCTTCACTCCACCTTCAATCTAATCCGGTTGCAAGTTTTTCCAAAGTTGTACCTCAATAACTTACCAACCGGGGAATAACTCCACATATTTGCAGAAAAAAGAAAAACTATGGCTACATGTGCTAAGGTATATCTGCGGCAGAAACCTATAACAAAAGGCCGCCTGTCTCTGTATCTCGATTACTGGCCCGCAGTCCGTAATCCCCATACAGGGCGTCTGTCTCGCCGGGAATTTCTCGGTTTCTATATCTATGCCGAACCGAAGAATGACATAGAAAGAGATTATAATGAAGCAATGCTCACCCAAGGCGAACTCATCCGTTGCCGTCGTCAGGAACAGGTAATCAACAAGCAGTTCGGATTTATGGACCGACATCAGGAGAAGGCAGACTTCCTTGACTACTTCAAGAAGATGTGCAAAGGCAAACCACAGAAATGGGAAATTGTCTATCGTCACTTCGAGATCTTCGTCAAAGGGAAATGCCTCTTTGAAGAGGTGACGGTGAAACTATGCACAAAGTTCCGTGAATACCTTCTGACAGCTAATAATCTGCGCCTGACGCATAGAAAACTTTCACAGAACTCTATCGCCGGTTACTTCTCGACTTTCAGAGGGCTACTGAAAGTAGCTTACAGGGATAAGCTCTTGAAAGAGAACATCAACGACTATCTCGACAAGATAGAATGGGAAGACGTTCAGAAAGAGTATCTAACTCAGGACGAGTTAATAATACTCGCCAAAACGCCCTGCAAGATTGATATTCTGAAAAGAGCCTCCCTGTTCTCCTGCCTCACGGGGTTGCGTATCAGCGATATAGAGAATCTGACATGGAACAATCTCCGCATTGCTCCCGATAAAGGTCCATGCGTCAGAATCAGGACGCAGAAGACCTCCACCGAGGCAATTCTGCCGATAAGCTACGAGGCTCTTGAACTCTGTGGGGAACGAGGTGAAGGCAAGGTCTTCAAGGGGCTGACACGTTCTATGATCAATGTGCCGCTCAAACACTGGATTGAGGCTTCCGGCATCAAGAAGCACATCACGTTCCACTGTTTCAGACATACATACGCCACACTCCAGATTGCCGCAGGAACAGACATTTACACTGTCTCAAAGATGCTGACTCACAAATCAGTAGTAACTACCCAGATATACGCCGATCTCGTATCTTCCAAGAAGCGTGAAACCGTCGATAAGATAAAACTGAAATAGCCCTTATTTGTACCTCGTGTTGAAAAGGATGCCCTTCGGGGTGTCCTTTTATGCGTTAAATATGCTTAATATATCTCGGTATTTGTAAATGTCCGGGCTTGAAAAATTTCAGTTCAAAAGAAATTCATCCAAGGGCTAAATCCTATTTTTTGAATTTCGCTCGCGGCGGATTTCCATTCAGCCGAAATGGATGGAAATATAAATCCCGACGCACTTTATAACAAATCATAACATTGATTTTCAGGGTATTTCTCATGCGTTATTCTATTAGAAAATAACGAACTCATAATTGAAATTAATACATATCGTAAAGATGAAAGCCCCTTATAAATCCCCTTGGACAAGAGCATATCTCACCGTTGTAACGATGTCGGCGCTTGGCATCGGTGTTTCCGATTATACACGAATGATAACGGAAACCTCCGATATTTTCCTTGCTGTCTTTCATACGATATTCGTATTATCACTTGTAAGCGGCACAGGATATCTGATATATCTCATATCCGCCTACTATATAGTTCCTAAATTATGCGGTTCTTGTAACTCAAACGATTCTGACGGGCAGGAAAGCAGGAGACTTCAGACAGCAATTCTCACGGCGACTGATTCATATAAAAAATCATGTATTATGGATGACATCCTCTCTTATTCATCCCTCACTTTCGAGAGACACTTGTCTGAGAATCAGATTCAGGTTTTGTGTAACAACATTCAGCAACTTGCCAACGGCAAAGATGTGTCGGATGATATTACAGTTAAATTGGACGGGGTCACCTCCAATGACCTGTATCATTTCGGCTGGAATATTGGGAAACGTCTCAAAAGATCCAATATACAGATAGCCTGGTTCCTTAAGGATACCTTCAAGATAATGTTCTCAGATGTCGCCGTTGACACCATCCAGACAAAACTGGCTATCAAGGAAGGGACTTTCACTCTCAAGCTCATACCGCTTGACCAGCCCCTCATACCTCATGTATTCCCGGCTAACGGCTTCTGAAATAAGCAATAAATTCCAACCGCAATCAAGTCTGAAAATTAGAATAATATGGAGAATATGCCCTCATTCGATACTATGCCCAAAATGCTCGCGGAAATGATGGAACAGATGTCCTACATGACCAAAGAACTCACAAATATGTCCAAAAGACTCCAGAGTCAATCCAAAATGATTCCGGCCGAAGGCTTCATAGACCTTGAGACAGCCTGTGAAGTTGTCCATCTGAAGAAGCCGACTATCTACAAGTTGGCTCAGAAAGGTCTCATCCCCCATTATAAGCCGGCCAAAGAATTATTGTTCCGACGATCTGAACTCATTAAATGGGTTGAAGACAGTCGCCGGATAAGCAAGATGAGTCTGGAAGAAATAACCCAGATGATGACAGGCTCAGTAAAACGAAAGCCTAAGAGATGGGATGGCTGAAAACCATTCTTACTGTCTTTCATGGGTCTCAGAGTTTCTCTGAGGCCTTTTTTATGTCCTTACATCTGACCCTGCATTTGGGTCTGCATTTCATCCCGCATTTGACTTTGCATTTGATTTCGCAGTCGGAACCACTTTTAAGATGACAAAGCAGATTGGAATGGTCTTCACATACGGCTTGTCATTGGCATCGCCTGTTATAACAGCGTTTGATGTAGCTGCTCTCGCCATCAAAACTGCCGAAGGCCGCCTCTTAATCCCGATGGGGGCAACCTATTGACTTCTTGTTTTCGTATGCGTCTGCTTCAGGCATTCCAAATGGAATTGTCTGACTTCTTAATCTCGAATGACACACTTCTGCTGTCGGCATCCGAGTCCTTTTTTTATAACCGGTCTGGTTGTGCTTCGTCATTGAGTACGGTCGATTGATTTTCTCTTTGCACCATTGAAGTTGGAGGACTGATTGCGCTCTCATGACGGCATGGTCAGGCAGCTTATATAAAGAGGCTGGCTCTCTGCAGTATCGGCGTATCCGAGACTGTCTGCGAACCGGAGAGCAGGTATCCCGATTTCTTTCCATGCCCAATTTCCCGGGCGAAGCAAGAGCCAATCATTTTACTGCGCAAAGGTTGTATGCTGCGACATCTTGAAGATGTCCCGTGGACGCTTCCGCAAGGTCGCTCTGCCAATGAACGTGTGAAAAATCTTCCTTTCCATAGGTTCGTGCCTCTCTTATGGCAAGAGTATTGTTTCACACAACCCCCGGCTGCCACTGAAGCCGCACACCCTGAAATGCACATAAAATTAATTTACTCACTTCTAAAAATTTACAGACATGAAGAAAATCAGCAACACCTTCGAACTCTCCGGCTTCATCGCAAACGACGCCCAGATCCGCAACTTCGACACCGCATCGGTAGCCCGCTTCGCCATCTCGGTAAGCCGCGCCGAAAAGAACCAGGCCGGTGAGCCATCATTCAAGTCTGCCCTCATCAACATCGAGGCATGGCGCAAGAACGAGAACCTCGACTCCTTCGACCGCCTCAAGAAAGGCGAGCACATCACCGTAACCGGCTACTTCAAGCCCGAGGAATGGACGGGTACCGACGGCAAGAAAAACCAGCGTGTCGTTCTAGTGGCAATGAAGTTCCACCGTACTCCCGAAATGGAGGAACAGCCTGAGACTTCCGCCAAGAAATCATCCAAGAAGTCGAAGAAAGCCGCCTGATACGGTTCTCCCTCATGAGATTTGCGGTCTCCGGACCGCTTTTCTTTTGCTCAATCCGACCCTGTTATATCATTCTCTGACCTTTATAAGCCATTGCATGAATCCATCCGTAAGGAGTCGCGTGATTTTATGTCGGCAAAGTAAAGGACACCTACGGATACGTCAAGGCCCGACGGCACCGTGCCACGGCATCACCCGTGCTGCTGTGGCAGCCTTGTCTTAATCCTTTCAGGTATCCTTTCTTAAGCCTGTAAAATTTCACGGCAACCCCTCCCGGAAATGAATTAAGAAAAGAGGGAAATAACAACCTAAAAAACGATGTTATAATGACAACAACCGAAATCACCTATCGTGATGAGACCTACACCTGCCGTGTGCTTTCAAGCAATGACGGAGAGCCGCTGATTATCGCCGGTCTTAAACTGCTTGACGCACTTATGCCGTATCCGATGACCGACAACTGCAACGGTTTTGCCGACAAAGAGGCGGAGAAAATTGATGAAGAGATTTTCTTTTATACCAATGAATGTGATTTGAAGCTGGATGATAAAGACCTTACTGAACTGATGAGGGCAAGCAATCCTGACTGGTTCTGACAACTAAAAGAAAAAAGATATGACACGCAGAGAAGAAATAGAAGCCGCCGCTAAAGATATATTCAAGGACAGCGAATATCCTGTCCCAAATATATACAGCTTCATAAGAGGTGCTGAGTGGGCTGACAGGAATCCCTCTCCAGAATGGCATAAATTCACGGATTCCGACTGCAAGCCGGAAAAAGGACAGGTAATAATCCTTGCAATAATCAACATGGAGTTCAAGATTGTCTCTTATGAATTAGTCCGCTACGACCCGATGATACATTATTCTGGCAATGATAATGTCCGTTGGCTGGCTGTCCCGGAGTTATAAATCAAGCATTATATGGTATGGCGGCGTGCATACTGCCATGCCTTTTTTGTTTTATGCCGCCTACCTCTTATAGTGTCCATGCCCCAGTACCCTTTATATCATTTTAAGGTCTTCTTTACAGCTTCGCCCCAACCACGGCATACACGCGGATTACTTTGGGCAAGAGTCTTTCACGGCAATGCTATATTGCCAGGAAAGACACTCGCCTGTCAAAGCGGATGGCCGAAAAATGTCGCTCAGACTCGCTTGCAGGAAAGCATAGGTTACGCTACTCTCCACTTATGCTTATCCTTACAAGTTCCCTTGCTCGACACTCTTCCTGACGGCCGTCCTATAATCCGCACTGATATGCCTTCCCACCCTTCCTCACTTTTCTATTCATAGTAAGCCTATTCTATACTGCGTCAGGTTTTCCATTATAATAACAGAGCCTTTTTTAGATCGGTGTTTTATCAAGTGCCATCCGAAAGGGAGCCGTCAATTTTTATGTCGGCGAAGTTAAGGCCGCTCGTGGATATGCCAAGGCCCGGCGGCACGTGCCACGGCATCACATGTGGTGCTGTGGCAGCCTTGTCTCAATCCACCGTTTCACGTCCTTTGTGATTTGCCGAAAAAATTGATTCGGCCCCTTACGTAAACGGAACTTTTAAGAAAGGGGAAAAATCAATCGCTTCACAGAAAACATAACATTAATCTTTCAGCATCAACGAAAATGGAAGCTAACAACACCAACGCCAACAACGGCAAGAAGAACATCATCAACTCAACCGTAGTCAGCGGCTTCGTAGCCACCGCGCCGAAAATCACCACCTGCACCGAGGCAAGCGTTATCCACTTCGCTCTCGCAGTCAGCAACCGCGTTACCAACAAGGCGACAGGAGAGGTTACACGCCAGTCCTCACTTATCACAGTCGAAAAGTGGGCGAAGAATACAAATCTCTCATCATTCGATGCTATCAGAAAGGGCATCCTCGTTGAAGTCAAAGGGTACCTCAAACCTAACGAGTGGAAAAACGCCGAGGGCGAAAGCCGACACCGTATTGTTCTCGCTGCAAGAAGCGTGAAGCCCATTGCGAAACCGGCATCAATGATGGAACCGCAACCTGAAGCCATCGCTTCTTAATCCGAAGTCTCAACCATGTCCGAGGCTTACTCTCCGAGCCTCGGATAAACATTACAGCGACATGGAAGATTTTGAGGACAGTGTAATCGGATGCTTTTGCACTCTGCTTGACAGTTGGCGAGACCATGACTGCGGAGAAATAGTTGAGGATTCCGGGAACCAATATGTAGTGCGACTGACATCAGGACAACAAATTACCCTGAGCCATGATGATGTTATCATCTGTGACTGAACCGAAAACGGCAATCCGTCCTAAATGAACCGATTGCCGTTTTGACAGTCGCACTAACCTGTTATACTTTGTGCTTCCATTTTTAAGACACCAGCACCAACCTCTTATAGATCCCCTTATAATGTAATAAATTAGGCTACCATTATTAGAATTAAGCCGATGGCCCGGGAGGGCTGCCGGTGATTCTGCGGCAAAGTTGGAGGCCGGGGCAAATGTCAAATCGGGGCCGGCGGTCACGGCTTCGCTGTGAATTTGCCTCATTGCCCCTTGCGCCTCCACTGTAATGCCTGAAATCTTAAGACAGCTCTCCGGCGGACCAAACGGATCTAACGGGAGGGAAAGAAAAATCAGATATATGGCATACAACAAACACAAATCATTTGAGGATAATGTCAAGGCGATAGAAACCGCACTGACCGTCCTCTCGCAGAAGCGAAAGGCTACCGAGCCGGAGAAAGAAACAATGTCGCTCTATTCGGGCTTCGGAGGTATCAAAGAGGTTCTGAACATCAGCACTGAAAAGCCAATTTCTCAAAACATGGAGGAAACGGCAAACCGACTGTTGACCGTCCTCGGCAGTTTCCCAACCGACAAACCCCAGTGGTGCGACACAACCATTGACAGCATCAAGACATCGGTACTGACCGCATTTTACACCCCTACATTTATAATAAACGCAGTGGCACGGCAGATACAGTCCACGTTCAAGACGCACGGACTTAAGATGCGCACATTCCTTGAACCGAGCGCAGGCATCGGCGGCTTCCTGCCTGTCGCCATGAACGGCACCAAGTCTTACGCTTTTGAAAAGGACACGCTCACAGGCATAATCCTCTCCCTGCTCAACGATGATACCGAGACCTATACGGCAGGGTTTGAGAGTATCGGGGAACAACGGCTTGAGCATACATATTTTGATGTAATAGCCTCAAACATACCATTCGGCAATTTCCGTGTGTTCGACGCAGACCTATGGAAGAAAGGCGGCATACATGAACAGTCAACAAAGACCATACACAACTACTTTTTCGTAAAGGCAATGGAACTGCTCAACGAGGGTGGACTGCTTGCTTTCGTTACATCGAGGGGCATTGCCGACACTCCCGGCAACAAGTTCGTGCGCGAGTACCTTGTGAACCACGCCAACCTCATAAGCGCGGTACGCCTCCCCGACAACATCTTCATGCAGACAGGCGGTATCGAGGTCGGGAGCGACCTGCTCATATTCCAAAAGGACACGGCCAAATCCGGCCCCACGTCAAGGGAGGCGATGTTTCTCCAGACCTCAAAGGAAAAGCACGGCGAGGAAAATACGGAACCCTCAAACCGCCTTTTCACCATGCCGAAAACAACACTGTCAACCGACAGCCGCATTGTAAAGAACCAATACGGCAAGCTGACACGCAGGTATTCGTGGTCGGGCGGCGAGGCTTCAATGGCTGACTATCTCGCAGCCATACTGAAATATGATTTTGACCGCAATTACAGGCCGGGGCTTTTCTCCAATCCGGGAATTGGCAGACAGGCGCAGATGTCGCTTTTCGGAGATTTGGACATCGCGTCAGCAAAAGGACGGCGTGGCTATACCGGGGAAATGCCCGAATGGTTCAAAGAGGGCGCACTGGTAGTTTTCGAGGGTCAGGTGGGAACGCTTGAATACCGCAAGTCAACCCATTATGAAGATATTGCCGTCGATTTCGTGCCTGTTGACAACGGAAGCGTGAACATCGAGAGGGCAAACGACTATATGCCGTTAAGGGCTGTCTATTTTGAACTTTCCAATAAGGAAAGGGAGGAAAAGACCGAGCAACCGGAATTAAGGGAGCGAATGAACAGCCTTTATGACGCTTTCACAGCCAAATGGGGCTTCTTCCACGATAACGACAACAAGGAATTTATCTCTCTTGACAGCCTCGGAAACGAGGTGCTGACACTTGAAATGGCTGTCGGCAGGGAGATTTACAAATCCGACATCATGCGTGAGCCGGTGGCTTTCAAAAAGACGGACACATCGGTGAGGCTTCTACCCATGGAAGCACTTGCAAGTTCGCTGAACTATCACGGTCAGGTCAACATCGACTATATGTGCAAGACCGCTGCAATGACCGAGGACGAAATCACAGGAGCACTCAAGAACGAGATTTTCTACAACCCCGTTACAGACTGTTGGGAGCATAAAGGCCGCTTCATCGGCGGCGACATCGTTACCAAACTGCGTGATGTTTCCGAACTGCTTCCGTTACTTGACGAGCGCAAGAAGTCTTTTGCCGAAATTTCCGCAAAGGCACTTTCCGATGCGTTGCCCGAACCTGTGCCGTATGAGGAACTTGACATAAACATGGGCGAAAGGTGGATTGACCCGAAAATATACGCCTCTTTTGCGTCATATCTTTTCGGGGTGGATGCCGAGCTGATGTACTTTGACATAAACGACACCTACCTGCTCCGACTCGCGGGATATTCAGCCGTCGCCTACAACACCTATTCCGTAAGGAACTGCAACGGCGAAGATATGTTTGTCTATGCGCTACAGGACACCGTACCCGAATTTACAAAAGAGGTGTATATCAACGGCGAAAAGACCCGTGTCTCCGATGAAGATGCAATACAGGAGGCAGCCACCAAGATACAGGAAATACGCTCCACGTTCCGTGACTGGCTCGACCGTCAGCCCCTGCCTGTCCGTGACCGGCTTGTAGCCGAGTACAACAGCCGCTTCAACTGCTATGTTCGCCCGTCCTACGACGGATCGGCGCAGACTTTCCCCGGCCTTACATTCGAGCAATTCCCATACGACAGCCTATATCCATCCCAAAAGGACGCCGTGTGGATGATAAAGCAGAACGACGGAGGCATCTGCTGGCATGAGGTAGGTGCAGGAAAGACAATGATAATGTGCATCGCCGCATACGAAATGAAGCGTCTCGGCATCGTCAACAAGCCTATGATTATAGGGCTCAAGTCCAACGTGCATGAGATAGCCGACACTTTCCGCAAGGCATATCCCATGGCTAAGATACTCTATCCCGGACGCGAGGATTTCACGCCTGCAAACCGCAAGGAGATTTTCTCGCAGATAAAGAACAACAACTGGGATTGCGTGATACTGACCCACGACCAGTTTTCAAAGATACCCCAGTCGCAGGAAACTATGGCTGCAATCTTCCGTGAGGAACTTGCCGATGTCGAGCGTTGCCTTGAGGTTCTCGAGAACTCCACCATGCGCTACCGCAGCTCAAAGATGCAGACAGGGCTTGAGAAACGGCAGGAGAACCTGACCGCCAAACTCGCCGAATTGCGTTACGACATAGACCAACGCAAAGACAACGCACTGGATTTCAACACTATGGGAATAGACCATATTTTTGTAGATGAATGTCATTATCAGAACTTTTTGCGACTACCGATCCCCACGCATAATGCGAACGCTTACA
>CAJTZS010000014.1 GCA_910584055.1 uncultured Muribaculaceae bacterium
TTCATCGCGCGTACGTGCGTGAATATAACAACTTAAGAATTTCTAATGTCTAATGCAGATTTAATTGAAGGCATTATTGATATGCCCCCACAATTATTCTATAATGTGAAGATTCCTTGCTGCTTGTGGATACTATCAAAATGTAAAAAGCAGAAGGGTAAGGTATTATTTGTTGATGCTAGAAAATTAGGGTACATGAGAGATAGAACTCATCGAGAACTATCTTGTGGTGAGGAAAATACGAATCATGGGAACGACATTAAGTTGATCGCTGATGCTTTTTCTGATTTTAGAGAAGGTATCCATCAACCTGTGAATGGTTTTTCCTCCATTGTCACAATAAAAGATATAGCTGATAATGGTTTTTCATTAAGTCCTAGAGTATTTGTTGGACGTAAAGATATCAAAATTAATGATAGGGCAAAGGTAGATGATTTGATTAATTCTATAAATAAGCTTATTTTACTATATGGCAAACTGAAAACAGTTGGCATTAATGAGTTGCCATTTGAAATAATCTCCATATATTCTCAAATATCCACCTGTTTTGAAAAAGTACATAATTCAATATTCTATTTGTATTTTGTCAAATTATTGCCTTTCAAAGATGTAGAATTACAAGAGTCATTTCTATACCCAATTCCCGCTCACTGGAAGCTACTAACATTTGACGAGTTCATCTCATCATCAAATGAGAAGTGTGGAAATAACGTTGTTCCTGAGTTTTCCGTCACGAATAGAGGAATAGTTCCTCGTTCTGAAAACTACTCAAAACAATTAAGTAAGGATTCATCCAAAAACAAACTCATACACAATGGCGATTTGATTTTTGGAATGAGTCGTGAGATTCTCAATTGGGGTATTATGGAAGAAGAGACAGGTGGGGTAAGCCCTGCCTATAAAGTTTTTACAGTTAATAAAAACAAGGTAAATCCAACTTACTTAAAATGTTTCATATCAAATAACATCTCTTATTTTTCGGATTTAATTAAACCAGCGGCTCGAGAGGGACAATCTATTGATGAAGATTTCCTCATGAGTAAACAAATTTTCGTTCCCACTTCACAAGATTGGGCATTATTTGTAGACTTATTAAATAATATCTTCAATCTCTTCAAAAAAGGAGAGTTTAAGACCGTGCAGAACATAGTAAACGGAATGCTCTCATCTTTATAATATTATGAACAACTACCATTATACAGAAGACTCCTACGAGCAGACTGTTCTCGATTTGTTCAAAGAATTGGACTATGAGGTGCTTCATGGATCTGATGTTGATGCCACTACAGGGAGAAACCTCATAGATGCGACTATTTCGGGCAATCTCAGAGAATCAATGCTTCGTATCAATGGCCCCGAAAAGACTGCGGCAGTTGATGAAGCAATCCGTAAAATTCGTGAGCTATTTTCGCAGCCGCTCATTCCGGCAAATGTGCAGCTTACAGACTGGATGCAAAACGGCATTGACGTTACGTTCAAAACCGGAGAAGGAACATTGCGGAGCGACCATGTGAGGATTATTGATATTGTTGATTATACAAACAATAGTTTTCAGGTAGTCAACCAATGGACTGTGGTCAACGGTCAGAGCCAAAAGCGTGCTGATATAGTTGTATTTGTCAATGGGTTGCCGATTGCCATAATTGAGTTGAAATCGCCAAGCCGGGATGTTACCAACTCCGAGGAAGCCTACCTGCAACTTCAAAACTATATGCGGCAGGTGCCTCAACTGTTCACGGCTGCCCAAATGCTTGTAATCAGCGATATGGCAGACACTCGAATCGGCACAATCACCGCACCCCTTGACAGGTTCATGGAGTGGAAAACTACAGATGGTTCGTATGAGAGTACCGCGATAGCTGACTTTCAGACGTTCTTCGAGGGCATTTTTGACCGTAAGCGACTTATTGATATCATCGCAGATTTCTCGCTATCAATGGGTGGAGAGACCAAGAAAGTCCGCATACTTGCCGGATACCACCAGTATTTTGCAGTAAAGAAAGCTATGCAATGCACACAGGATGCACTCGGACGCAAGGATGGTAAAATCGGTGTATTCTGGCACACTCAGGGTTCAGGCAAAAGTTTGTCGATGGTATTTTATGCACACCAATTGCTCAAAAATCTGCTAAGCGCGACAATCCTCGTATTAACCGACCGCTTAGATCTTAACGACCAGTTGCATTCAACATTTGCAGCTTGCAGCGACTATCTGCGTCAAACGCCGGTCAAAGCTTTGGACGGCGACAACCTCTATGAACTGCTTGAAAAGCGTAAAAGCCACGGTATAATCTTTGCAAATATTCAGAAATTCAAAGACCGCCAAGAGATAATAACATCCCGCAACGATATAATAGTGATGAGCGATGAGGCACATCGCTCTCAGAGCAATATTAAGACTAAAGTCGATACAGCAACGGGGGAAATGAAACTCGGCTTTGCCGCTATTGTGCGCAAACTGCTCCCCAATGCCGCCTTTATCGGTTTTACCGGCACTCCTATTGAAGCCGACGACAACGACACTCGCGAGGTGTTTGGCAACTACATCGACATCTACGACATGACGCAAGCCGTTGAGGACGGTGCCACAGTTCCTGTTTATTACGAGAGCCGCCTTATCAAACTAAACCTTGACGAGGAGACGCTACGCTTGCTTGACCGTGAGTATGACAAGCTCGCTGATGAGGGTGCTGACGATGAGAATATTAAACGCTCAAAACAAGAAAACGCACAACTCCATGCTCTGCTCCATGCTCCGGAAACGATTGATACACTATGTTGTGACATAATTGAACATTACGAGAATAACCGGCAGGACCATCTTACCGGCAAAGCTATGATTGTGGCTCTCGATCGAGCAACAGGCATCGCCATCTACAAGCGACTAATTGAATTGCGCCCTCAGTGGAAGGATATTATCGGAGTGGTGATGACGCAAGGGAACCAAGACCGTGCGGAATGGAACGATATAATCGGTTCTCCTGCTCATAAGCAAGAACTTGCGCGACAGTTCAAGGATAACAATTCGGCAATGAAAATCGCCATTGTCGTTGATATGTGGCTGACAGGCTTTGATGTTCCGAGCCTCGCCACAATGTATGTATATAAGCCGATGAAAGGTCACAACCTGATGCAAGCCATAGCCCGTGTCAATCGCGTATTTCCCGAAAAGAGCGGTGGTTTGGTGGTAGATTACATCGGCATAGCCCATGCTCTTAAAAAGGCGATGTACGACTACACCAACCGTGACAAAAAACGTTTCGGAGACCCGGATATAAAGAAAACCGCCTATCAGGAATTTCTTGCGACAATCGACCGTTGTCGCAAGTGCATGAGCGACTTCGATTATTCAGACTTCGCAACATGCTCTAACTTGCAACGTGCTAATCTTATAAAGGGTGGTGTCAATGTGTTGCTTGCCCCCAACAATATAGTCAGTGTAAGGTGTGAGGGTAATGTAACAAAATATGACAGTGCCCAAAAGGTATTTATTGATGAGAGTAAACGTCTTGCCCAAGCCACAACCTTATGCAGAAGTTTGCTCACTCCTGCCGAGAAATTCGAGGAGGCGTATTTTGAAGCTGTACGAACTCTATTGGTTCGCTTGACATCCAATAAAAGAATCACTCGCAAAATCATTGACGAGCGAATCACTTCTCTGCTCAAAGTCGCAGTCAAGGCTGATGGCGTTGTCGAAATCCTCAATACGAAGGACACGGAATTCAATCTCTTTGACGAGAAATTTCTTAAAGAGGTTGCCGACATGAAAGAGAAGAACTTCGCACTTGAACTTCTCAAACGTTTGCTCGAACAGCATATCCGCAAGCACGCCAAGAAGAACATGACGCAAGCCGAGAAATTCAGCGAAATGCTTGATGCCCGACTTGCCGAATATCTGCGCGGCTTAATCAACAACGAGGAAGTGATTCAGGAACTGCTTAAAATGGCACGCGAGCTGAAAGCTCATGCTGAACAAGCATCGGAATTTGGTCTGACTGAGGAAGAACAGGCGTTTTATGACGCACTTACCCGCCCTCAGGCAGTAAAGGACTTCTACGAAAACGATACTCTCATTGCAATGGCAAAGGAACTTACCGAAGCTCTACGCAATAGCAAGACCATCGACTGGCGACAGAAAGAATCTGCCCGCGCCAATATGCGTCGTATGGTTAAACGCCTGCTCAAAAAATACAAGTATCCACCTGAAGAGCAGCAGAAGGCTCTTGAAACCGTTATCAAACAGTGCGAACTCTACGCTGACAGCGACGAGAATATTTCTCCCATTCAAAGATTCAAACTGTATGAGATAAATAATACTGATTATTCCTTAGCAGCAGAACCGTAAAATATCTCAGTTTATGAATATTTTCAAACCATCCAAAGAGCAACGCAAACATTCCGCAGAAGATATTTATGCAGCCTTTGAATATCAGTGGAATTATTTTGTATTAATGCTTTTAAAAGAAACTGATGAGACGACAACCGTTAGCTTTGAACTACACGATGACGTTGATAAACAGACCGATGAGGCAATAACGCTTTATCAAATCAAACATAGTGTTCAGAAAAACGCGGAAGGAAAGACGATTAATTTGTCGGATCGCGACTCTGATTTGTGGAAGACACTATCCAATTGGATGGAGTTCATTGATGCACAACCGGAGATGTTAGTTAATGCCAGTTTTATATTGGTGACTAATAAAAAAGTATTAGATAATCAGTTCGTGAAAGCTCTTAAAGCCTTTCAAAAGAACCATGACCTCGATGAATTTAAGTCTACAATTGAGGTGATAAAGACACGTGAAAAGAAAAAAGGTAGCGAATTGAAGGATTCGTCTAGTGAATCAAAGAATAAGCCAAAGAAAAAAGGAATAGATGTTTCTAAAATTATTTCAGATTTATTAAATCTTTCCAATTTAGACGTATTTTGTGAGAAAATTACCTTTTCAGAAACAGATGATATTCTTAAAGAGGCGATAAAAAAAAGGATGAAGAATCGTTTCGGGCTAAATGAACACCGAGTTGACTGGGTTTATGGTCAAATTATGACATCATTGAAAGACGATGCCATAGAACTGATAGAAAATCGCAAACCAGTATCATACACCGGTGGAGTATTTGCTGAAAAATATCATAGTGTACTTGATATTGGACGTAGTAAAATTTATTTTCGCTCAGATTACACTTACGCTGACTTTAATGGAAACCCAAAGGAACTGTTGTTTATGAAGCAACTATTTAACATTCGAGATACTAACGAAAATGATATAGAGCGTATTATGGAACTTACCGTTAGGTGGTTAAGTTTTAATAACAACTTTAACGAACATTGGAATAATAACGCAATAATTCAAGATGACGTGGACAGATTGACTCAAAATGTATGTTCTAGATGGAGGACATGTCATCATTCCAAACACAGGCGACTGCCACAGGATTGTTCTGATGAAGATTTGTGCAATGCTGGATGTGATACTGTTGATGAAATGAGAAAAGAACAGTTTTCATTGGCTGGAACAAATCTTGAACAGTCTGAGAGTGAAGGATGCTTATACTATTACTCAAATTCTTCAACAGACATTATCCCAGAATTGCCATTAATTGGCTGGCATCGCGATTGGAAACAGAAATTTATTAATACTGATGAATAGAGTTTATAACAACGAAGTCATTCTAATGGTGTCCATAATGAATCTTCTCAAAAATGAGGAGATGGATTTGGCACGTTCATTTCTGTTAACGACACTGCTCGTTGATAGACAAACAGGTTCATTTGTCCAAAAATCCAATGACATACATCAACTTAATAGTTTAATTAAAAATCAAGGTCTGATATCTCGTAAGTTAGATGCATTTGGACCCTATTTCCTTAATGCCATAATTATTCTGAAGCAAAACGAATTCATTCGGATTTATGATGGCAAATTGCATTTGGGCAATTCATTATTTCCTAATGGCAGTTTTACCTCAAAAAGACTGGAGCGCATTATAAAAAACTCGAAGCACTTATTAAATCTCTGTCATGGATCATCAACTAAAGAATTGTATAACAACTTAAATATTCAATTATGAATCTATATATATCAAGCATAAAATTGTGGTTCAAAGGTTTTCGTGAAGATGCAAAAAGGACAAAAACCTATCAATTTGAACCAGATAAAATTAATGTCATTACAGGCGACTCTTCTACTGGAAAGACTTCCATTCTTGGCATCATTGATTATCTCCTACTTTCTGATAATCCGGTAATTGTTGAGAATATCATCAACGAAAATATTGAATTCTACGGAATGAATATTTTTATTGATGGGGTAAGCTATATTATTATAAGGAAATCCCCTACTAGCGAGAGAGGAACACAAGACGTATACTTCAAGAAGACAACCAATTATCCTATACCATTTACTCCTTCTTATAAAGTTGGAGAAGTCAGGGCATTATTCACTGAAATATTGAATATTCCTGACCGAACAACAAATGTTGGGAACAAGAAGTTTACTCTAACTTTTAGACATTTTTTGCCATTTAACTATTTAACAGAAGATATCATATCATCTGCCAATATCTATTTTGATACTCCGTTCTTTGCAAACAGAAGCTTCGATGCATTCCTTGATTTTGCATTGGAACATGTCAATGGTATTCTATGTCATAACGAAAAAGATATTGAATCCGAATTGCAAAAGGCAAAAAAGGATTTAGCGCAGTATCAACAAAAACATCTAAAACTTCAAGACGAGGAGCAGAAATACAAAGAATCTCTTGTAAAAATATATGACGACGCATTAAATCTCAATCTTATCCCTGCAGACAATTTATTTATAAGAGAAGATGCTAACGAGATGTTGAAATATGTTCAGCGTTCTATATCTGCGTATGATAAACTCATAAAAGACGAAGAAGATACCAGTAAACTTGGCAATCTTCGAAAGAAACGAGATGAACTGCAATATCGGTTAAGTGTGTATAACTCGTTACTTGGTGAAATAGATAGACAAAAAGAATTTGGAGCACAAGTTGTAGACAGCTTACGTCCAGTTTCTTTTATCCGTAAGCATATAAATGAGGTCATCAGTTCTCCAGATACAATTGAACTTCTTGAACTGTTGGAGAATCAACTTCTGCAAATCAAAGGAGTCAAACCGAAATCTCCTACGTTACCTCCGGATTTTACATTAAGATACGAAGAGCTTAAACGAGAACTTGAGAATTGCAAAAACGAATTAAAACGGTTGTCAAGCCTCCGTAAAACAATTGGAGATCCCAAATGGTTAAATAAAGCATTAAGCATTAAATATCGATTGCAAGGATTGAAAAAGCCTTCCAAAGACACATATCAATTAGCTGTTGAGCAAGAGAAGGTATCTATAATTGAGTCTCTAGAAATTCAACTTAAACAGATACGCCTATATCCTCACGATGTAAAGGAAGTGCTCAACAGATATTTAAACCATTACTTCCAATCTGAAAATGGGATGGTAGGTTCCTATCCTGATGCATCCATGCGCTATGATGATGTGGAACGGAGAGTTTCACTTTTAAAAGATGGCGAAGAATTTCCTATTAGGAATATTGGAAGTAAGTCAAACTATATGTTTTTGCACCTCTGCTTTTTCTTAGGTCTGCACAAGTCAATAATAGCGAATAAATCAAAGCAGGTTGGCTCATTTTTGTTTATTGATCAACCAAGTATTCCTTACTATGCTGATAAGGAAGCACTTGATAATGATGACAAAAAGCAATTAATGAAAGCTTTCCGACTTCTAAATGGTTTTATGAAAGAAGTTGTATGTGACGAAAATACTCATTTCCAAATAATCCTCATTGAACATGCGGACAAATCATATTGGGATAATATGGAATATTTTCACACAGTTGCAGAGTTCTCCAAATCAAGGAATGGAGGTTTAGTTCCCAAATATATCTATGAATAATGGCAAACATTAAAATAGGAACCTCGACAATTGCCACAATTCAAAAGGTTGGCAATAAATCAAAAGAGGAGGGTATAGCATTTGCATCTAAAGTAGATGATATTACCCTTGCGTCTGAGTTTATATCCGCATTGATAAAAAATGTGTTTAAATTCGATGTGTTTAGTCGCTTTGACTCTATTGATGAGTTGGATTTGAATCCAACATATAGATTTGTACGCAAGATATTCGAGGATAAAGAAAAATTTATCAAACAATCAAATAATCTTGCACGATATCTCTACGACCAAAGTAATCATCCTAACATTTGTAATGGAGAGTTTTATACTATATATATTGAAGACTGCATGATTAATGGTCAAAACGTCGATGCTCTTCTCATGCTCAAGACTGAAGCAAAGGATAGTTTTCTGACTATATCATACGAAAATGGGGAGTATTCTATAAAACCCCAATTGGGCCTGAGTACAAGACATGTAGATAAGGGGTGTCTGATATTTAACTCTGAAAGAGAAAATGGTTATATAATGTCAGTAGTAGAAACATCTTCTATTCGACAAGATGGCAGATATTGGTCAAATAATTTTCTTTACACAAAAGAAATTATTTCAAATTTCCAACATACAGAAAATGTTGCAAATTTTTGTACATCAGCAATACAAAAAATTAGTGAAAATCATCCAAATAAACATTTGGAACTTGCTAAAGCGTCCCTCAAGATTGCCCAAAGACTACAAGAAGATGGTGTAAAAATACATACAGAAGAGCTTATATCTTCGTTAGGTATTGATGATGAAGTAGCATCAATATTACCATCTTTGCGAAATGAATATGAGGATAAATATGGGGAAATTCCTGAGGCCTTTGTCTGTGCTCCAAATGCGACAAAACGAAAGGCTATAACAAAGACTAATATTTTAAAAATTGGAACAAATTTCGAGCTTAAAATATTAGACGCATCTGCCTCATTAGAAGAGGGCTATGATGAAGAAAAGGATTTGAGATTTATTAAACTTTTCTATTGATTACAGCATGAATATAACAATTCATAATATAAAAGAATCGATTATGCCTGACGAGTCTGCGACTTCGGAGTTAAGAAGACTTTGCTTCCAAAATAGTGCAATTTTAAAGCCAATCATTTGCAATATGAGTATCTGGAATTACATAAGTGAGTTTATACTGTTTCGGTGGCTGTTCGGCAATCGGAACAAAAGTCATCATGTCGTAAACTCTCACCCTGTGGATACGACCGACTACACTCCGCGACGTGTTGATATTGAGGATTACATCGCCAATGACCTTGACGATGATTTGCGCCTTATGCGCGGCTCTGAGTATGGGCGCAGCAATAGGCACAAAGATTATTCCGATTATGGCTATCAGCCGTATGATGATTTCCTCGACGAGCAGGACGATTACGACATGATGGACGATGATTTTTAACTATTGAATGATGATGGATTATTACATTAACATATTTCAGAATCTCATTGCTCATAAAGAGAATGAGATTGTGGAGTATAAGAAGGCGGAGAACAGCTTTGACTTCGATGACTTGGGCAAGTATTTTTCGGCGTTGAGCAATGAGGCAAATTTGCGTGGGCTGGAGTTCGCGTGGCTGATTTTCGGGTATGATGAGAAGAAGCATCAGATTGTTGGAACTTCATATAAAGATGGAGAAGGTGCGCTCAACAATCTCAAGCATGATTTTGCGCAGCACACTACCGACGGACAGACGTTCCGCGAGATTGTGCCGATTGAGGTTGAAGGTAAGCGAATGCTGATGTTCAAGATTCCGGCTTCGCCGCGAAATATCGTGATGAAATGGAAGGGGATAGCATACGGTCGTGATGGCGAGAGTCTGAAACCATTGAATCAATCGAAGCAGGACGAGATTCGGCGGCAGACACCAGCGCCGGACTGGTCGGCTGAGATTGTGCCAGATGCCACGATTGATGATCTTGATGAAGTTGCCATAGCAAAGGCCCGGAAGATGTTCAAGAAGGTGCATAGCCGTATTCCGGCGGAAGAAGTCAACCGTTGGTCAACCGAGGAGTTCCTGAGTAAGTGTGAGCTGATGGTAAACGGCCAACTGACACGAGCCGCCATCATTCTGCTTGGCAAGATGTTCTCTGACAGTAAGCTACGTCCGGCAGTTGCCGAGGTGACTTGGACGCTCCGCGATGAAAAACAGGATGTGGTGGACTATGAGCATTTCTCTGTGCCGTTCATCCTGACAGTGGATGAGATTCTCGCCAAAATACACAACTTGACGCTACGCGAAATGCCGGGCGGCACATTGTTCCCAGACACCATGAAGCAGTATGATGACTATACCATCCGCGAGGCACTCCATAATTGCATCGCACATCAGGATTACACATTGCGTCAACGCATTAATTTTGTGGAGAATCCCGGTTTCCTGTATTATGCCAATGGCGGTACGTTTATCCCCGGCACATTGGAGAACGCTCTTGCCACTAATGGGCCGCAACGCTTCTTCCGCAATGCTTGTCTGTGCAAAGCGATGGTGCATTTCAACATGATTGACACCGTGAGCCGTGGAATCAAGAAGATGTTCACTGAGCAGATGGAGCGTCGCTTCCCGATGCCCGACTATGAGATAGATAATGAGAAGAAGGAAGTGGCGGTTCGCATCTACGGCAATGCCATCGACGAGCGATATACCAATATGCTCAAGAACAATGACACACTGACGCTGCATGACTGCATTTCGCTCGATGCCATCCAAAAGGGACACCGCATTGATGAAGCGGTTGCGCAGGATATGCTTCAGCGTGGACTTATAGAAGGCGAAGCACCCAACTACACTATCTCTTTGAGTGTGGCAAAAGCATCCAAGCAGCTCCCCGGTTACACCAAAGTGAGAGGACTGGAACGCGACAAGATCAAGCACATGATTCTACAATACATTCAGAATGCCGGTGCCGACGGAGCCAAACGCGATGCCATCCTTGAATACCTCGAAGGCACTCTCCCCGGCCGCAACACCAAGGAGCAGAATCAGATATTGCTGAAAAATATTATGGTAGAAATGAGGGAGGCAGGTCTGATTGATGCCATAGGTAAATTTTGGATAGTTCGCTCTGGCGATAACCCTCCTAAAAAGGATAGTTCATCAAAAAAAGGATAGTTTTTTGGATACTATCCTTTTTTATGGATATTTTACGACTAGAAAATGAGTAGTAGTCGTAAATTACGACTAGTTTTCGTGTAGTAGTCGAAAAAAACGTGTTGTAGCCGTGTAGAAATGAGTAGAAACGGTGTACTACACGAAAAAAGGGCAGTGAAAATGTACAGTACTTTCTACTGCCCTTTTCGGGAGTCATTTTACCTTCTACGCTCACGTGTCGCTTAAGACACCTTGTTAGTATATTCTCTGTCAGTTATTCTTGTTGATTAGATTAACGAGTGAGTGCCACAAGGGTGTTATCGGCAATGCGTTTGGCATCATCGCAAATAGAGATAAGACCAATAAGATAGTTCGTATATTGATAAAGTATTATGTATCAGATACTATCTTTCCTCATTTTGTCTTAAATATCACCATGTTAAGTGGTTGTTTCCATTTTGGAAATAACTTATCATTCATCAAAACCTGTTTGTTGGTCATCGATTGCATGGATGATTTCAAGTTTGAGGGATTCGGGGTAATCCTCGTTCGCCATGTAACAGGTGATGATGCGTTGAAGCAGGTCTTTATCAATGCGTCCGGCGGCAACATGATAGATGATTGCTTCCATGCACTGCATGAAGTTGTAGGCGTGCCAATAGTAGCCGTTATGCACGAGGAACCACACTCCGATTGTCAGAGCAACACGTTTGTTAGAGTCTTCGAAATAATGGCCGGTACATAAGCCGAATACCAGATATGTCAACTTTTCTACGAATGTCGGATAATACAGGTCGTTCTGCACGAAGTCAAGTACCTTGCGGATGCCTCCCTCGTCCTTTACGCCTTGCAGACCGCCACCGCTGGCAGCCACAGTCTTGCGGTAAACCACCAACGCCTCATCGTAGTCGATATATTTCAGCTCCTCATTCATCTTCGGCTTGCTTTAGACGTTTGAGCACTTCGCGGTTGGCTTCAAGAATATTGTCGAAGTCTATCGACGCATCGCCTATAAACTTATCAAACTCGTCGGGAGTAACCGCACGAAGGTACTCTGCCAGATTTCCGTGCCAAGCATCGCGGAACGCAACATCACGAGATGCCATCTTCGATCTTGCATCATTGATGAACGGCTCCATCATAGGAGCAGTGGCCAAATCATCAATGATTGCCTTTACCTCTTCGATGGTCAACAATTTGTTGCCGTTCTCGGAATATCGCTTCTCTATCTGATGAGCCACCCCATTCTCAAATGAGGATATGCAAAGTAGAACTTCGGCATAGAGCGTGTGACGCACGTTCTCCTCGTTTTGCAGTCGAAGGACAACGCGATATTCCTTTGCATTTTCCCGGAATACAGCTTTATATATCAAGTCGGTTATCTGTTCATACTTATAAGTGGGAAGCCCATCCACATACTTGCCGACAGCTTGACTGAAGTTCTTGCGGTAATTCTCGCTTTTTATTGCTGTTGGAAGATAATCACGGTCTCGCCAGTTGATATATTTGGTACCACCTCCGGCACGACCGTTGATTGTGGCGATCACAATATCAAGTATGCGAGTGCGGAGTTGTTTGGCCCTTTCGCTCTCCGTTAGAAGCATTCCGATGTTTAAGAATGCCCGGAATGTAAAGAACGATATAATAGTGGTTTTGGTAGGGACATTTATGTCATCACCAATTTGTATCTTAATATTTTTCAGCTCTTTACCTTGACTTAAAAAATATCCATTAGCACGAAGTTCATCTCCATACTCCTGCACATAACGCTTAATGGTTCGTTCATCAACGTCATAGAAATCAGCCACCATCTTAGTGGTGAACAGTAGCTCGTCATGATAATGCAGACCATCAACAGCCAAGTTTTCTCGGATGGTCTGGAGCGCGTAACGGTTATTTAATACGTTCTGCCGTTCGATATTTGATACTGTAAGGTCGTTCATATAGCAAAATTAACTCTTTTATTTTGATTACCAACTATGTTGGCTACGTTTTCAAAGAGAAATATCCGGCAGGGAGTCGATGGCTTCACGTTTGAGTGAATCGACCGCGCGGGTGTATTTCTCGGTGTGCTTGAGTCCGGCGTGGCCGAGCAGTGAGGCGACTGTTTTGATGTTGGCGCCGTTGTTTAGTAGGTTTACCGCGAAGGAATGGCGGGCACAGTGCCAAGTGATATGTTTGTCGATGCCGGCACGCGCAGTCCAGTGGCGCAGTGCTTTCAGGCACATGGTGTGTGACGGAAGGGGAAAAATCAGTTGGCTCTTATCTCCGTTTTCCGGTTCGCCCATCAGTTTCAGATGTGTATCACTCAGCGGCATGTTGACCCAGCTTGCCGAACTGTGTCCGGCGGTCTTGGCTTGATTGAAGCGTAGCAGACGGTTTGAGAAATCGACCTGCGCAAAGGTCAAATCCTTCACATCACAAAAACGCAGACCGGCATATAGGCAGAACAGAAACGCCCGGCGTATATCAGGATTCTCGTTGGGATAATGCGTCAGTGCGAGTTGCCGAATCTCATCCATCGAGAGAATATCCTTTTTGATTTGTTGGCTGTCAATCTTGATTACAACCCCGTCACAGGGATTGCGGAGAAATATTTCGTCCTCAGTGGCTTTCTTGAACACCTTCTTGAAGCGTTGGAAAAGGGTGTGTGGCCCCTCGCCTGTAAAGCGTGACTGAAGATAATCCGCAAACTCGCGAATCATCTCTTTTGAAATCTGGTCGGGCCGGATAGCATCGGCAAAAGCCCGATACTTTTTCTTCTCCTGCAGAAACTCCTTAAAAATGACAAGTCCCCGGCGCATGTGTCGAACATCCGCTTTGGTATAATTGTCGATGAAGGTCTGGAAGTAATCAAAAAAATTGATTTCCTCCGGGTGCTTCGCAAGACGTAAGCCGGTCTGTTGTTCCTTAAGTTCCTGCTCCTTCTCGAAGCGTATCTTCTCCGCCATTTCAAGAATCTCCTTGTTCTGCTGCCGCTCTTTCGGAGTGGTCGGTTTGGAGATGAGATAGAAGGGTAACGACTCTTTCTTGCGGAGATGGGTGACTTTTTTCTTCGGCTTACCCTTCATGGCTCCCTCGGAATAATACACGGTGTTACCCTCGGAATCCTTGACTACTTCCTCGCTGCGGCCGAGGTAATATTCAAGATAGAGAGCTATGCGACCATCCTTAAGTTCGCGCTGTTCCAGTTTGGGGTTCTGCTTGGTTTGTTTCTGTAGCTTTGCCATGCGGTGAGAGATTTAAAGTGTTGGATGCCCACTCATGCGCCCGTGAAAGAGGAAGTACACCGTGTAAAGAAAAAGTACACCATGAGTACACTCCCAAAGGGTTTTAATGAGGACACTGCAAAGTTAGGAAAAATATCCGAAACAAGGTGTACTAAAAGTGTACTAAATGCAAAAATAATGGCAAGAATCGCCTAATAGGAGAAAATACCAAAATTATAATCATCTGAAATATTGGTAATTCGTTTCCCTAGCATTCTCATATTTTCACGATTTAGTGCCTGTTCTGGGCACCCTTTAAAACCGTAGATATCTAAATGTCAGACATCTACGGTTTTGCTATTCCCGTTTTTGACTACCAAATGACTACGAGTTGAGAATTTAGGAAATTTTTCGTAGTCATTTTCAGGCGACCAAAGCATTTTCCACAACGCTAATGGTTTGTGTTTTAATCTATTACGATTGTGCTAATTTTTTAATGTGCCGAACACAGACTTGAACCACCAAAACTATAGCTCAAGCACAAATCGTCAATTGCACATAATATATGTTAATCAGCTGCTTGTAAGCCATACACCGCAGACACCCCGGAAATTATTCCGAGGTGTTCTTGTTTTTGCTGTGTTTTTCAAGATCCGATGCGGTAGCCTTGCTGGGTCCAGGATGAGGGATCGGCGTAGTCGAAGACCGGCCACCATTCGGTGTTGTCGTCATAGATTACTTCGTATTCGTCGAGGATTACTTTCCTGGCAGTGGGATCGACGGATGTCTGCATGTAGGGGTCATCGTACCATAGAGTCACTTTGGCTTTGTCCACTACTGTCTCGATGAGGTGGTTAATAAGGTAAATGGCCTTTATCCTGCCGCCCTTGGCGCTCCCGACGGAGTAGGTAAAATCCTTTGCCATCATGCTTCTGCCATAGGAGTCGAAGAATTCAACATTTACATGGACATCCGAAGGTGAAGAGGCCTGGAAGAAGCATTCTGCATCCATGGCTATTCCATCAAGACAGTATCCGGGCTTGCAGATTTTATCGTCATTCTCGACCCATAGCGTCTCCACGCCATTTATTTGTCCCGAATTTGAATGGTTGGTATATTTGCAGGGTTTGGCAAAGAAATGCGGTTGATCTTTAATAATATATTCCCCTGAATTCCCTCTTAATCCCATAAAAGCCGGAACGACGTAGAAATATTTGCTCATCGGCATCTCAGAGTTATCCAGAGTGAAATCAAATCCATAGTCCTCACCGAATCTCAGGTAACTATATGCGCGATAGTTGTGCGTTTCTTCGCTCGTCTTGGCGGCCTTTATGAAATTGAAATTCTCATCGTAGATTAAGAGTTCGAGCTCCGAATACTCCTTGATTAAATCATCAACAGTGCTAAACCATCCTATTTTGCCGGGATGTGGTATCGAGACGGTTCCATGATAGGACTTTTTACCCTGATCATAAGTCTGCGTATAATTCATGACCGGGAATACACTATCGGCACTGCGCCAGAGAACCATAGACCCTTCTGCCCACTTCATCGAAGCGGCAGCATGTTTAAACCAGTCGGCGTATTCAACTAAATCGCCGATGATGGCGCCGACCTTCATATCAGTAGACACGCCAACGGCAAGGGTGCCCTTCCATTCTTCAAGACTTTTATCTGTAGCACTATAGGTTATCTCATAATACCTGTCAGTAGCTTTAAGTTCAGAAGGCTTTGAACTGCCCGCGTCATTATCCATTTTATGCGTCATGGATACATCGAGATTGATTCTGAGGGGTGAGATATCCATTGTTGCAGCGCCCAATGTAAAGCCAAGGTCAAAATGAAGAAAGAATCTTGATGCATATTGAAACATTGAATTTGAGAGTTCTTTCTTTAGATTGGGATCCCTGACATCTATATTTTTGGAGCGATTGACGGTGGTCTCGTAGTCTTTGCTTGTCTTCATGTTCCATTTGAAAAGTTCGGTTTTAATAGCTCCTTCGTAACGGAAGGCTTTATCGCCTTTGACTTTGACGGCTTCATCCACAGCTGCCGCAAAGTTGAAGTCAACACAAAGTTTAGCCACATAGACATCCAAGCCTATAGATGGCATCCCATAGGGAATCGGAATGGCTAATTCCAACATCTTCCATTCGTTTTTATGAAGGATTCCATCGGCAGGTACCGTCATGCCTGTAGAGCCGGCAATCCCGCAAGCGGACCATTCGTCGGCCTCTAGTGCATAAAAAGAAGACACCTGTACAATGTCATTGCTCAATTCAAGATCAAAACCATTCTGAAGACTGAATTTCAACTTAACATTCTGATAGCTTGCGAGTCCTATTCGTGTAGCCGAAGACTTGCTGCTGCCGCCACGTTTGATTGAACGATCTGCGAGGGATAACTTATCTACTGTATGTTCCCATTTATGATATTGAGCAGGATTGATTTCGAATTCATCCACTTTACTTTTGTCGCCGTCCCAAAACGACAAAGAAAACAATGGTTCGGAAGACATTTCACCATCATCTGCGCGGGAAAGGGGATTATATCTGGGAACAAGTCGAAAACCTTTCAATTTCCTGCCGTCCCCCGAACGAGATTGTTTTGAATCATCCTCTTCATAGTCGCCAGCAATACTGGCATCAATTGAAAAGTCAAGCTCTTTGAAAACTTTACTAAGAGGAATTCCATGAGAAGTCAGAAGATATCCTCCCTGGGATTCTTCCACGAAGTCAACTTCATCACAAAGGGTAGATTGGAAAAGTTGAGACATAGTCGTGGCGATATATTCACCTCGCCGGGGCAGCATGTCGCCGGGAATATTCTTCGTAAACAGGATCTCGGTATGGCCCAGCGTGGTGTCGTTACGGCAATATACGATATATGGGACATACTTCTCGTTGATGACGCGCACGCCATCCTGAAACTGGTATGTAACCTCTCCTAATTCGGTCTGTTCCGTACGGGGCGCGGAGAAGCCGTCGCCATTAGGTTCCTCTCCTTCTCCATTGACAGAGGGTTCGTCAAGAGACAATGTGCAACCGGCAATAGACAGCGCCAGTCCGATTATCAATAATATATGATTGAGTCTTTTCATCGTGAGAAGTTTATGGGATAGAGATTAGAGAGTGTGCCCAAGGTATTGCAAGCATTGAATTCAATATCTTCTTTTAGAAACAGAAGTCTGAAATTTTTACGATCGTAACATCTGAGATCAATTCTTCCCTGACCTTGATCGGTCGGCGCCCAGATGCGAAGTTCAGCATAAGGAATACCGAAAGCCTCCCGGCGGACAGCCAAGCCCGTGAGTTGACCGCCGATGAATGCTCCGACCATCATGGTGGAATCATTCCATGGCTCGGCATCAACGCGGATATCAGCATAAATCACCATGTCGGACGGATGAAGCATGCTGAAATCCTGAAGTTCCCATCTGTCGATGACCCTCACCTGGCATGTGTCAGACAACAGGCCGTTTCCTCCTATGGCCATGACATCCACCACACCGGGCTGATGTGCCTTCAGGGTGTCATTTTGCAGTTTGGCGATATTTTGATCGGACAACATCCAAAAGACTGGGCTTCCGGTTTTAGAAGTATCGGAAAATTCAATCCCCAAAGGCATGGAATCACCCACCATTATACATGCCGATTCATTGGTGATGCGCATGCTGATGCCTTCCCAGTCGTTGGGCTCTTCGCCGAACTGGAAATAGTCGCCACATGAAGTAAGCAACATACACATTGAAATTAACCATAACAGATGCTTCATAATTCAGTTTCCATTAAGGTTGAACTTTTGGGGATTCCTCTTCTTTGGGAGCAGACACAGAGAGAGAGTTGGACCGCAAAGACTGCCTGCCGTCATCGAACCGGATACTGACATAATATTCAGCAGACTCGCCGGGGGCAAGGCGTGGATCCACATAATATCTTTTTTCTTGGGGGATGTCGGTAAGATATCTGAATGATTTCTCTCCATTGAGTTTTCGATAGAGGCAGAAGAAGTATGGGGCGTCCGAGGGAGAATTCGAGAGTTCCCATACAAGCTTGACAGTACCCTCCCTCCGGTTGAAGTCGCCCAGGAGCTTTATGGGCACATCCACTACTTTGTCATAATTGAGTTTGGCCGAGAATACTGGGGTCAGCCCGGAACTGATATCCCAAAGACTGACGGTTTCCACAGCATACTCATATCTTTGATTCATCGGTCCTCCCGGAGCATCATCAATCTGCATGACATATCCGTTGGCCCTCACCGAATCGCCGGCAAAAGTTTTAAGCAGATCCCATTTCGCGGTCCCATCCTTACGACGATAGCAATTATATGAGCCTATAATCTCGTCGCCACCTCCAATCCACCGCGTGTGAATCATTCTGTTGTCGACCCATGCGGAGTCAAGGTGTGCCTTGGAAGGAGGAGCCGGATTGGGACGCAGAACGGCAATCGTATCCGAGCATTCTCCCTCATTGCCGGCCCAGTCCACTGCCCTGACTGTATAATAGATATAGCGTTCGTTTGCGTTCACATCAACTGTATCCGTATAGGACCGGGGAAAGACATGCCTATGGTTGGCCATGTTGAATACATGGTCGCGGGCATTGGCATATAGCACATCGTAATAATGAACGTCGAGTGAGTCCGGCATATTCCACATCAGTGCAATCGTCCCGTCAAGTGCCGGAAATGCCTTGAAATCGGTTGGAGCCTTAGGCGGTTTTGTATCGCGGATTCTGAGAAGTCGGGGGAAGGAATATCCTATATTTTCTGCCGTATCCACAGCCGCCATGACAATCATGCCCGTTGAAATATCGGAAACATCGATACGAACAAGTGTGTCGGCAGGCGAAATATACTGCTCGGATAGAAGTCTCCATTGTTTCAGGGAGTCTCTTTCATTATGGTACATAGGTATATAGCGGACGAAATCGTCCTCGATCGTATCCTTATGGAAATGGATTGTGGCATAGACCTTGTCCCACAGATTCTTCCCGGGACGTTCGATTTCAATCTTTGTTATCTCAGGGCCCCTTGGAGGCTGCATGTCAGGGAAATGTACACGCACGGGCCTGCTCATCGGCGTAAGGTCGCCGAAAGCATCGTGAGCCTGTATGGCGTATTCGAAGTCGCCGGTAAGGCCATGCGTATGTTCGAAGAACACCTCCTCGTTATTGAAACTTGAAAAGATGGGAGGGGCATAAGGCCTTTCATTCACTTTTTCCCATTCCTTTGCTCCGGCAGGACGCATGTATATCTCGAAAGTGCCGTTGATGGTATCATTCCAGGAAAGGTTCACGCTTCCGTGTCC
This sequence comes from uncultured Muribaculaceae bacterium, assembly GCA_910584055.1. Lineage (GTDB taxonomy): Bacteria > Bacteroidota > Bacteroidia > Bacteroidales > Muribaculaceae > Lepagella. The sequence continues at coordinate 19,591 of CAJTZS010000014.1, forward strand.
CAGCAATGAATCCGTGATTTGGATGTCATAAGGCTGCGGCTTATATTTTTCATTTTTGACATGCTCCACTTGGGCAGGCATAATAAAGAACTGCCCGGTAGTGTCAGTGACCGAAGGTGTGACGAAGTAAGAGTAGGCCTTGCCTTTTTTCGGATTGTGGTCAACGAATCTCAGGCCCAGGGCCTGCGCGAGATCGGGGCGCCATTCAGCGGCAAGATATGCAGCCATCAGACGCGTTTTCTGATCCTGTGCCATCTCAGTGAAAGCCCCGATTGAGCCGGGTTCATAAGTTGTCATCTCGGGAGTCATATCGCCGCTTCCATATACTGAACCCATTGCCAGATAGGCGATAGAGTCAATGGTATCAGGGTAGCATTTTCTGAATTTTTCGAGCGATATAGGTCTTATTCTCCTGGCCAGAGTGTCAAGATTGAAACCGGGCGCATCATCATCCAGGCGATACACATCATAGCCGAAACGATTCAGATATTCCCATTCAGGGTAGGAAGGGACTGCCCATCTCAACACAACGCTGTCGCCATAAGCGCGTGCAATTGCCTTGATATAGACATACATGTCTCTTTCGCGGAATGTTGTATCCGGTTTCAGCGTGCCGATAGGATGAGTGCCTGGCAGCTGTTGTCTGTATTCATCGTAATCCGCAATCGAGTCTTCGGCTGATGCGGAGGGGGCAGAGAGTGCCTTGTGGGACATCCCCATGCCAAAAACGCAGGGTACAGCAATGATAGCGACGACTGCCCAAAGCAATGAGCGCATATATTGTTTCTTTGTTTCTTTCATTTTCTTTCTATTTCTTAGTGGCATTGGTTCGGAGATAGCTCGAATTTGACGTGCCGCGATGCTTTCTGGTTCCACCATACGAAGTGTTGGAAGTGGATTGGAGAGTCTTGATCAGTTCGGAATACTTCTTTTGGTAAGTTAACTGGAAGTACGAGCTGAGCTCAATGAGTTCAGCGCTCTTCCCATCATTGAACACTGTCCACTGTAATCGACGGAAATTCCAGGCATTGACGCGATAACGGGTAAACCTGAACTTCATATCATTATATTCCGCTGTCTTCTCGGGGTTGAAGAAACACTGTTCCCATGTAGCAGCATAGTCTTTGTCCGTCACATAACCTTTGGAGCTGACAGATGAATAGTATAGTCTTCTACCTAAAGGAGACTGCCAACCACTCTTGTTAACTTTTGGATGACACATGATGCGTGTATGACGGTAGTTGTCATTAATCTCAAAAGTCTTATTGGGATTGAGTTTGCCCAATGAAGCTGCGTTATAGATCATGCCATACTGGTAAGCGGGTAGCTGGAGCGAAATACGGTCATAGTCACCGGTATAAGTTAAAATCTTACCACACATGACGGCCATCCAGTTCTTCATCTCTGCCTTGGTATAGTTAACCTGGTAGTTCGTACTTTTAGGAATTGCTTCTGAAACCATTCCACAAGCCTGATAGAGATCGCTGAACAACTCTGCATAAGATTTTTCATTCAGCGGCATGCCTTCGATGAGACCGGATGTATTTTCACCCAGCATGTCATTGGTAAGCACTGTACCGTCCCTGTAGAGCGGCCATAATGTGCCGAGGGTCCTGTATATTCTCCTTCTATCCATCACGACAGCTTCTCGAATCGAAACTGAACCCGGTTGGATAAGATGGTCGCTTGGCTCTATGCTCAATAATCCTGAGTTCCAGATTCCGAAAGGTGTCACCATATACATTGATTCAGGGGTCTGCACCCGGAAGTCAAGGTTTGACGGGGCTGACACATATTTCGGACCACCTATAAAGAACATGTTGCTGAGGTAGCTTATGTAGTAGAACGGATCAGACGCCACTAAGAACTGCTTGTAGCCGTTGACATTTCTTGATGGAAATTTGGAGGCAGTTGACCTAAAGTTGCCTATCAGGTAACTGTCATACAACTGGCCCTGTGGAAGAGCAGTCATGGACATATCGTCAAGGCGCAACCCGAGGAAAGGCTTCAGATAGAATAATGGAACATCGAATACTTCCTGGGCCTTCCTGTCGCCGCTGGATATAACTCTCATCGACAGCAGATCCTTGGACCGGTGAACGTCCACCATCCCTTGTTCTTTCTTGAATACGGTAACACGGAATCGGGGCTTGGTTTCCGAACCAATTCCAAAGTAATCTACCTGGGCAACCTCCACTCGATAAGAACTCAAGGGATCGGAAGAGATCCTGACTGTCGGAGCATTTGAAGTGGTAGGCGTTTTTGAAGTATTTGTACGCGTTGTCCTTCCGGAAGTGTTTTGGGTAGTCTCTCCGGGAGTAAAGGAAGGTTTTCCTGACGTTCCGGAGTTTCTCACGCTTCCTCCTGACTGCAGGGAATTCTTCAGATTCTTTCTTTCGCGCGCAAGCACTTCCTCGCGTGATTCACCGTAAACAGTATAATTTTTCACCTCTTTCCACGTCGCCTCACTCATTTTTTGCTCAACCCATTCGTAACGGAGTATCATGCGGCCTTCACCACTGAAAGGGGCCAGGCCTCCCGATGGTGTCATGATTGAAACAGAGTCATTCTCAATCCATTTGTTGGGTGCGCTCGATACAACACGACCGTTCTGATATACATACCAGTTGAGATTTCCCTTGACATAGGCTTTCCCTTTCATCTTTCTTCTGAGGGATATGGTGGGATGCTTTAAGTCGACGGGAAGAGCATAAATAAGAGTGTTGCCTCCCTGGATGCAAGACTCCTTATAATTCTCCCAGTTGTTGGGGAACGCAAGGGCTACATGGGGCTGCAGGTCTTCTGCGTCTTCAAGTGTACGGGTTTTGTTGTTTGTCACAAAATAGAAATCCTTAGTCTGGCTCCAAGGCTGGAAGTCCCACTTGTTGTTGATTGTGTCGTAAACTTCGGGATGTTGCCATTTGCCCTGGACAAACTCCATGGCGCGTCCTTTCATGCGAAGACGATAGAAGCGATTCGGATTGAGAACAGTCAGGTTCAGAGTCACCTTATTTCCGTTCATAAGATATTCCACCTCGCTGCGGATGCCGCTTCTGTCGTTGCGTGCATCAGTCAGACTCTTGTATTCTGTCAGTTCGGGCATTGAGTCAGGAATGATCTCAAACTTGAATTTGCGACTGGCAAAACGGTCGAGAGTTCCTTCGTCGTGATTGTCGCCTTGGCTTGATTTTCTGATCTTTTCAAGCTCTGTTGGATCTGCAACGGCAATAGGTCTGTTTAGGTCGGCCTGAGTTGTTACCACTGGCCGGCTCTGAATTTCCCAGTCAAGAGGATTCTCTGCCGCCTTATCCAAGTCGACAGAACCTATATTACATTCCTCGAAGAGCTGATAATCATCGAGGGCATTTCCGTAGAACATTTCGCAGACATCGCCGCATTCGAACGAGAAGGTCTTGTTGATGTTAACGAGTCCGTTGAGGAGACGAAGCTTGGCCCTTGCCTTACCTGTAAAATAGTTAGGATTGGGCAATCCGGCCTGGAGAACACCACCGATTCCGGCATCTACCAGATCAATCTTCTTTTTGATGAAGCCAAGATAAATGCGGAAGCCGAACTTGGCATAAAGATAGGCGTAAAGCTGTCCTTCGCCATACCATCCGTCATGTCCCGGGCGTCCTCCCTTGAGATTTATACATCTTGAATTCTCACTGAGCTGTCGGACAGAAATGTCGAATCCCGCGGTGACTCCCATGTCGCCATAGAACAATCCGAGGTCTACGTCAACATAGCCCCAGACTGCGGCTCCCAACATTACTCCACCATTAGTTTCTCCCATTAAGCCAAACTGCTTCTTGGCTTTCTCACGCGCAGCATTAGCTTTGCTTATGTCATCATTGGCATAAGCTCCGGAAGAGGAACCGTTAAGGAACTTGCGGACTTTTGCGGGTATCTCGGGCAACTGTCCATTGTTGGGCAATTCATTTCCAAGGCAGAGATAGGCGTTTGCGCCTACACTAACGGTGATTATCTTGGATTTGAAGTCCACAAGGGTAAACGTACAGCGTTTGTCCCATTCGGGCTCACCAAGATAGATGTGCCATTTGGTTTTCGTATCCGGGCCCTGTTTCTTATGGCCGATGCGGAAGTCAAGGCTTACCGAGAGGCCCGGGCCTTTGACCTGGATTCCGTCATCAGTCTTTTCCTTATCCTTGGCTTTGCCCTCCTCATATTTTGCCATGTTCTCATCATAATTTCCGGTCTTGTGCTTGTTCTTGTCGCCGACGGCGCTTGCAAAGCTCCCGGCATAATCGCTCAGTTCTTCACTAACCTGTTCAAGTTCGGAGTTGAGTTCCTTAAGAATGTCGTTGATGCCGCCGTCAAGCGAGGCGTCAACGGTTATGTCAAGCTGGAAGTATTGTTCCTGCGGATTATCCTCGTAGACCATATTGACCTTGCTGTCGATCATACCGCCCACACCTTTGACGCCGCCCTTGAAAATAAAGGTGCTGAGGTTCTTTGCCTTTCGGTCGTAGACAACTGTAAGGTCAAGATCTCCCTTCAGCGTCACCTGGTCCACAGTGCCTATGCCCATACCGGCGATGATGCCGATGACGCCCTTCTTCGGCTTCGGACGCAGTTTGTCCTGAATATTATAGGCGCAGTTGAAATAGAATCCTCCGTGAATATTGTTCATTGAAATAGGACCCATAGGGATACCGCATTTTCCTCCGGCCATGATGTCAAAGAAACCCCAACTGAAGTTGTTGCCGTTTTCCTTATGGTCATAATAACCGCCGTTGATATCCACCTTAAAAAGACCGCCCTTCACACTTGCCTTGATCTGACCGGCATATCCTTTGTCCTTAGATGGATCATCAGTACATGTTAGTGTGCCTTTGAACGAAAATAAGGGCGTCTCTGTCTCGAACGTCGCCTCACGGAACTGCACTCCTTTATAGTCGAGGGATATATTGGAGAAGTCCGAGATATTGTTTATCCATGATTGGATCTCGATAGCAGTGCCGGCGCTTATCTTGAGTTCAGAACAGAAGGTGATGTCACCTCCGAGAGTAATACCTATATATGGTTTCGAGCCATCGCGGTGCAATGCAAAATCCCATTTTTTGAGTGCGAACTCAAACGGTCCAATTTTCTTTTGAGGTGATGCACATCCCCATTGACCGAAGTTAAGGTAAAAATCGCTGTCTTCCCCAAAGTCGATCTTGGATGCCTCGTTCCACCATCCTGCTCCGATGGCATTGCTGTTCTCCACTTCCGACAGCATCTTTTCGGTAGCTTCGGCAGCCCGAACCTGGCGGTCGTGCTCGTATACCGATTCAAAACCGTCGTTGTTGGCAATGCGCATCTTGCAGAAGCGGATTCCCGGAAGTTTCAGGTCGAACGGCAGATTGGCCAACTTTTTATTGACAGTATTTGTCCCGGCAATTTCCACCGAACCTCCTACCAGCAATTCCACGTTCGTATTGGTCTCACCTTTTTCATCATCAATCGCCTCGACAAGAAGATAAGTCAGGTCTTTGTCGAGTGTGAGATCCCCAAGCATGAAATCGAAGTTGAGGTCATCAATCTGAGATGTTGTAAAGACATATGCGAAACCTTTGCCTCCGCCGTTATTGGTGAAAGTCTGATTGTAGATATTGCAGGCATAATCTATTTCCCCCTTGAACAAAGGTATTTCGAGTTTGCCGTTGAATCCGAATTTCTTGAAGTCGTTCTGGACAATAGACACCATTATTTCGTCGAGGCTGAACTTGAAGCCTCCGATGGTGGCATTGTCTCCTGCGCGGTAGTTGATGGCATTGACTATTCCACAGTCCAATGTAAGTCCGGATTTGTCGATGAACAGGTCTTTGACAGCAACCTTCATAGGTTCCTTGCCGTTGCCGACTTTGATCGACGAGGGGAAAGCCATTGAGAGTTCCTTGAAGTAAAGTCCCGTCCATTCATTCTCAGTGCCTTTTGAAAGGCCTGAGTTTTCCAGCTTGTATCCGGTCGGGAATGACGCCATATCCTTATGGTTGCTGTTGGCTGCGAGGTCAACTACGGCAGTCTCGCCAGTGAAGACATATCCGGGAAGGTCGACATGCTCGAATGAATCAAGGCTGCCTTCAGCTATGAAATGTTCCCATTCCTGAATTCTTGTGGAAAGATGCAGTTTTGGAGATTCCTCAGTACGTTTGCCGGCTACGACCTTTTTGAGGTCGGAAGGCATGGTCATGTCCATGTCTATGTTGAGCCATTCGAACTTATTCTGGCTCCAGGAAACGAAGCAACCGTCCTCCGGCTCTATCACATCCTTCGGCGCAAGGAACTTGCATTTGAAATCAGTCTTGGGATCGACAACTTCAAAATTCTTCAAAAGCGCCACGGTTCCTCCTTCCGGAATCAGTGTCTTGGGGCTTATACACATTCTCGGGGATCCAAACACCAGTATCTGACCTTGAGTGGCCTTGGTTTCAGGCACGACAAATGTGCCGAACAGATCCATAGTGGCATAGGTCGGCGCAAACTTCATTTTGGAGATTGTTAGGTTGACAGGAGTGGGATTTATGCTCTCCGGTATTTCCAGCGGGAAAGTAACGTTTTCGACATTGCCGTCGAGCAGTCCGGCCACGCGGGCTTTGCCGTCAAGGTATTCCTGATAATAACGGTCGATAGGCAATTGTTCGGCCAGGCTCTTCACCTTGTCGTTGGCTTTGCCCTGGAGCTTGTCGGCATAAGGGATTCCGCTGTCTCCAATAAGATTGTCGATTCCCCAGTCAGAGAAAAGCTTCTCCACCACTTCAGCGCTTGGCATCTTGTTGTGGGCTCCTCCCCATGTCTGGACAATACCTTCAAAAACCTGATTCTCCGTATTGACGGCGATATCATCAAATGTGACTGCCAATTTCCAGGTGAGCAGCAAAGGCTCCCATATCACATGGCCGTCGCCTTTGAAATGTCCAGGTTTATCCTCTAAGGCTTCGAGCTGTCCGTCAAGCACGAGTTCATACTCCCCGATACGTATACTTTTCCCTTTCAGGTCTGCTACGCCGGCTGTTGTCGGCTTTTCATTAGAAATCTCTACCTGATTTGCGCATTGGAAATATCGGCTTGTGAAAACTTCCGACATTGCGAAGTCCACAATGTTGATGCTGTCGTTTAGGAAAGCAACCGATTTATCGTTAATCGCCGTGGGCCTGACACGAAGCAGCAGGTAATCGCCCTTTCCCACTTTCCCGTCGAGTTTGTCCCAGCGGATTGTGTCGGACTGTGCCTTAAGTGCCCTGTTGACATAGATAGGCGCACTCTTGAGCATCTCTTCCCGGGAAATATAATCCTTTGCGGCAAAAAGTTCCACATCATACACGAATTTTATCGTGTCAGGCTGAGCTCCGGCGCCACCTTCGAAAGAAGGCCTGTTCCATTTGACAGCAATGTCTGAATTGAGGAACTCTTTTCTTGCGCCTTCATCGGGATGGAAACGGGGAAGTACTATTTCGGGATTTACAAAATTATACAGCGAATCGGTCAGGCTGAGGCCTCCGAAGCCGATTATTTCGGCATCATCGCCAGAGCCAGCCTTGAATCCGACAAGTGCGGGGGCTGAATAGCCGTCGTTCTCAAGGCGAATATTGTGCTTTTGGCAATAGTCTTCGTCGGCTACGGCGCGGACACGCAGCAGTAGCATTGAGGCAGTGTCAATCTGTGCATCAAAAGCTCTCTTGTCCATCTTATAGGACGTGGCGGATATACCCTTTTGCTCATAGACAACTTCGCCGTCGATGGCCTCTCCGAGAATGGTCGATAGGGAGGCGTCGTACGCGCCTGTTGGTTGCAATATCGATATGTCGTAAGTGAAATCCACAGGATCCTGCGCTTTGCCCGAAGCTACAGGGGCACTCCACTTGATGACGCAGTTGTTGGGATCGAGAACCTCAAACTTCTTGTTGCCTATTTCGGTGTAAGGTTTGGGCACAGTGAGGCGCGGGGCAGAATACTGGGTTATGTCCGTTGTTTTGCGGAGGACAATGAGACACGGGTAACTCTTGCCCTTGTTGAGGAATACATAGGATTGGTCGCCCGATGAAGCATTTTCAACCCGGGCGCTAACCTGCACTAAAAAGAGTTGTTTGGGATCTACGATGTCAAATAAGTCGGAGGGCACCCTGAACTCTGTGGATGTGAGTCCTTTTTTCTCATAGAACGGATTTTCGTTGTCGAGGGCTTCCTCCATTCCCGCGGCAGAGGCAGCATATTTCTTGTTTGGTTGAGTAATCTTAATGTCATAGACCACATTGGGCAGCTTCCGGCCATCGTCAGGGGATGAAACCTCGCAGGGCAGCCACTTGATGACGGGATTGTCCCTAAGGAGAATATGCACCCCCTGGGAAATGTCTTCATCTTCGTAGGCAAACTGGTCGAAACTCTGATACGGGCTTGGCGTGACCAATACGGGGCGCGAGAAAACCGTCTGGGCTCGTGCAAATGCCACGGGTATGCCCTTGCATTCACCTTCAAAGGTTAAAGTCCGGTAATCTCCTGCAACGGTGTCGGGGTGAGCCACAACCTGCATCAGGTAGACCGACTTGGGATCAAGCGCGTCTGCCGTAGATGCCGGAATACGGTATGAAGTGGTCCCGAGACCTTTCTGCTCAAAGATTGGATCCAATTCATTGGCGGCTTTTAAGCATTCGCTCTGTTGATAGATGTAATAGCCGCTTGTGGGTTTGAAGATTCGTAAATCATAAGTGAATGATACATGCTTCCCACCAGCGTTGTCGAGTTGGGGCGCTGACCAGCTGACTTCGTCTTTGGCGGGATCGAACTGTGCATACCAAAGTCCAGTTGGCAGATTTGGCCTCATCAGTTTAGGACGAGAGTATGTGGCAGGCTGAACCGGCGTTTCGGAATAGTCCTTGACACGAAACATCTTGATGTCGCTCTTTCCTTCGTTGATTATATTGATATAGTCGAGCGAACCTGCCTGAGTGGCATTGGAACGAGCCGTTATCTGCGCCAGGTAAGTTTCATAGGGTGAGAAATTCCGGATTACATTCAAAGGTATGAGGCACTGTGGCATCTGAAGTCCCGAAGTCTGGTAGACTATCGGGTTGCGCTCCATGGCTTCATCAATGGCCTGCAGGGGCATCTGCTGGACGATTTTGATGTCATAGGTGTAGTTACGCGGTTTTGGATCGCAATTCACCACCGGAGCCATCCATGTCAGCATAGGTGTCTGCTTCGATAGCGTGGCTATGTTATGGTCCCCAAATTCTCCTGTCGATACCGGCATTATCCATTCCGGAGCCTTGGCCTGGTAGCATACCGTGAAGATCGTACGGCTCAACGCAGGATTGCTAACAAGGAGAGGCGAAGAAAGATAGGGATCCCATTTATAGGCAAGGAGAGTCAGTTCATACGTTCCTTCCGGAAGATTGCCGAATGAACCTGAGACCACATTGTCGAAAAGACCCGATGGCATCGATATGTCTTCCATGCGGACATGATTGAACATGGTTCGCATCTCGGCGGCATTAAGGACTTTTGTGCCCATGGCCGGTATCTCGAAAGGTCGCTGGGGCAGCGTCTTTCCGGGAACAGTTATTTCTATTCCGGAAGAGGGAATGATTTGGCGAAGTTCAACTCCAAAGTATATCAGCTTGGCTTCATTCTCCGTGTTCTGCACTGAGATGTTGAAATACTGTCCCGGATTGGACAAGTAATACATTACTTGCGGAGGAAGAATGTTCCTTACGGGGGTGACGTTTATGTTCACTTCCTGCGCAAATGCGCTCGCCATCGAAACCATGGCGAACAGAAAAGGAATTATATGTCGTTGGAGTCGTTTCATTTCTTCTTGTCTTTATGCTTGATACTGAGGAGAGTGAAGGTATAGAGATAGTTCAGGGAAAGGCGGATGTCAGTGGCGTCAAGACTTGATCTTGTCTTTGTGATATTGACATCACCGTATTTGCAGAATGATGCTGAGAAACTGAAGGTATGATACTTCCTCAGTGTATACCCGGCATTAAGATCGAGAGCCATGGAAAGACTTTTCGACTGGTGTTTCACCTCATTGTAACATAATGACACCGTAGCCGAAGCATTGAGATTCTTATCCTTGAGGAATGAGCGTCCCGTAGAAATGGAGGCAACATCCGAATTGTATTCAGTGTTGAAGCCTTTCGAGCCTTGATGGCTGAGGGAAAGGGTGAAGTTGGTTTCCCATGGTTTTACATTCATATTGTATGATGCGCCGAGAGCCAATGTCTTGACATCCGTCTGGCCTATGGAAAACTTGTTGAGGTCTTTGTTAAGTGTATAGTTGCCGGAAAGAGAAATAGTGTGGTCCAGTTTTTCTCCGGGAAGATTGTATGTCGGGAGAAGGCTTATGCTGTGGAGCACTCGTTTGACTTCAGTCGTGTCGTTGACGGCAGCTGTTCCGTCGCCCTGCTTCTGGAGGAAGCCATTGTACATGGCCGATACATTGAAATTATTGCCAATTCGCCACGATGCCATTCCGTTGTAGACGTAGCCTTTTGTGGTATAAAGCTGCTGTTTGGCCAGATTGTCGGCCTGTCCCGAGAAAGATGCTGAAAGGGAAACCCTGCGGAACAAAGTAGTCCCGAGATTCACTCCCAGACTATGGTAATTGTTGGATGTATAGTATGTGCCGAGGGATATATAATCCGGTTGGATAATTTTATAGAAAATTGAGGCATTCAGCCAGGAGAACGAAAGATTAAGAGCCGCATCCCCGGCGAATCTTACTCTTGAGGTGTATCGGGGCTCGAATATCTTATCGAATCTGGTGGCTTCCCCGGTTGTAATCTTTTGCGATTCGGTGTCGGTTGTGAATGCTGAAGTAGCAACATTTGCCGTAAGTGAGATGCAGTTCTTGAAACTCACCTGACCCTTAAGGCCTACAACCAGATTTTCCTGCGGGCGATAGAATTGCCTCCAATATTCGTCTATAGATCCCTCGGAGTCATAGGCGCGAAGGAAATAGACGTCGATGCTGTTGCCGTTCTTTCCATATCCGGCTGATAGCCCCCAGCCGTATCTCTTATATTGTGCTCTGCGCGGATTGGGATCTTCCGGATTGTCATTGACAGCACGTCGCAACACACCATAGAAGGCGGAGGCCCTGAATTTCGAGCCTTTATACTCAAGGCCAACTCCGTTGAAGGACATGTTGAGGATATAATTGGAGAAAGGCATCGATGATTGGCCGAGATGCGCGGTGAAATTTTTGTATCTCGGACTGATGTTGAAGGAGAATTGAGGATAGTTGAAATTCAGATTGTCGTTGGAGAAATAGATGGAGAAAGGCAACGAAAATCCGTAGACGTTGATATTAAGGTTGGCGAAAATACTGTTGCTCAAAGGCGACATATAGTTGTTGCCGTTGGAACTGTGGAAATAGGTATTGTTGGTGCCGATGGAGCCGGTGATAATCAGAGGGTCATGCTTGGCTATCTGGGATATGTCCTGTGCTCGGACAGACACACTAGCCATTGAACAAGCCATGACAATGGCTGCTGTCAATCTTTTCAGCATACTTGTTTTTCGCCGTGGCGTGTTCGATATCATTGCATGATGTTGTTAAATGATTGGTCGCATGAAAGGGAAGTCAGCCCCTTGCCTTCCGAGTCCGGATGGCAAGGGATTGACATGATAGTGGATTTATTTGATGATCAGCTTACGGGTCGAGGTCTTGCCACGCACGATGTAGATGCCGGGGGCAATGTTCTCGGAGGCTACGCGCTGTCCGGAAAGAGTGAATACTTCAGCATTTTCGAAGTCATCGTCGGCCATTATTTCCTCCACACCTGTGACGGTGCCGGGGGCGTTGAGGGACATGGGCCGGGCAGAACTGCCGCATATTGGTGCGAAGCCTACGGTTTCGTTCATGTCGATATACTGACCGCTGAATTTGTCATAGAGTTTGAAGGCAACCTTATCGCCTTGTTCGCCATGTACAGTGATGTACATTTTGCCATCGATGATTCGGCCTGCTCCGCGGCATTCGCCGTCAACGTAGGCCCCCACGCTGTAGCGTTCGCCATCAAGGTATTCATCGCTTTCGGCGATGATGGTCATGTTGTCTGCGAAACGGCTTTTATTATAAGAGAAGAGGTTATGGGAGGGAGCGCGCCTCGCTGCCTTTGACCTCTCAACTTTGGTGAGTTTGCTCTCTGAAGGCCATGTAATCTCCAGATAATCTTCGGAGGAATTGTAAATGAGATAGCCTTCTCCGGGAACGATTGTTTCGAGAGTTCCGGCCCACTTACCTTCATAGCATTCGGTGAAACCGTCCTTGGAGATAATCCGGGAACCATTGGGAAGTGACGCTTTGCCTAACACTTCTGCCACATAATGACGGAAGCAATAGGGGAAGCTTTTCCACTGCCAGCCCGACACAATATATTCTGCCTTTGCGTCGGCAGCGTCTCCGGTGTAATATTGGATTTCGGGAGCGTAAAAGTCTACATTCTGGCCTTCCTTGACATTGACTTTATAGGTGCTACCGCAGTTAATATCTGCCAAAGAGCCAAAGAAGCCATAGTCGGGATCATTGTAAAGAAGCGCATATTGAGAGCGGATTTCCTGCGCGTTGGAAAAATAGGTTTTGATCTGGTCCTCGTAAAGTTGGTCGGAATATAGCGACATCCAGTTCCATCCCTCGGCAAGTTCAACGTGCTGAAGAATCTGTATCTTGAGGGTGTCAATATAGTCTTTGTCGTATGTTACTGTGATAGCCTTGTCTTTGTTGAGGGCTTGGGGTTCGAATTTCCATTCGTTAGTTCCTGCGATGCGTTCACCGAGTATGATAATGGGGGTTTGTGAGTTGCTGCCTACCATGGGGATATCCCATGTCAACTTGCTTTCATCAAGGAGGATACCGGCAGGTTCAGTTTCAATCTTTATGGTGGCTTCATCGTCGAGCCCCATCACAAAACCATTGGCAATAATGGCGCTGAGTGCAGCCTGGATGTTGAGGTTGAAGCCGAAAGAATGGCTATATTCTTTTTCAGGATTGAAGGAGCCGTCATCGTCAAAGCCTGCAGCTTTGACAGTATAGGTCCATTCCACCTGAGTTGAGCCGTATTCCTTGGCCAATACCTGGAAGGCTGCAGCTCCGGTATAATATTCAACTGAAAGAATCTTCTCGGCCACATTGCTCCCCTCTTCAAAGTTAAGATTATCGGCATTGAAGGTATCGCCGTAAAGCGCATAAGCGTTGTCGCCGACAATGACGTTGTCGGCAAGCTGCATATAAATATCCTTCTTAAGGAGTTCTGGTTGGGAGAGGGTGATGGTCAGGGGGTTCTGTAGAACCTCGAAAATGCTCTTGTCGGGAACTTTATCGATTACCTTGACTGTTACTACAGTGCCGGTGTAGCTGGGCCCACTGTAGGAGATGTTTACTTCGCAGCTACCTACAGCTATGGCCTTAAGTTCGCCTTCTGCTGTACTCTCTACAACATCCGAGTTTGCCGGATAAAAATCGATATCGTCGGCATCTACGTTGGCATTTGCCGGATTCAACACCACAAGTGCCTTAAGATAGTCATTGATTGTTTCTCCTTTCTGAACGGTAATTTCTTTCAGATCATCCTTGATAGTGATGCCGGTCAGGGGATTGTAGACAAACTCGATTGGTTTGGAGGGCATTCCGAATGTCTGGTCACCACCACTGACGGTGATGGTCTTTGCCATTTCGAAACTCATTGCTCCTTGGTTTCCGATGGCAAATTTCACAGTTTTGTTTGCATCGTCAGACCCGACGGGGATTCGGATTGTGTAAATCATTTTTTCGACGCCGTCACTCCCCTTGTAGGAGTCGCCCAAGGTCAGAGAGCGCAGTTCGTCTCCCATGATAGCGCCAATAAAAGAATATTGCATGTTTACGGGTTCACCATCGGAGGTGACAAGCGTTGCATAGACAACGGCGTCGTAAGGGAACGACTGGGTTGTCCAGTCCGGCCATTTCGTCAGCTTTGCCTGCATCCCGAGGACGCCGAGCAATAGCATGATTGTGAGTAAGATCGTCTTTCTCATTGGTTGAGGTTTAGATTATTAATGTTTATAGTTGAATCGTTTGGTTCTATCACACCTTTTATAAATAAGGTGTTGTGGCGCGACGGGCTACTCAGCAACACGGTAACCCGTTGTTTGAAAGTTCCGGAACGCCCTGTCGGATTGAATTTCACTACAACCGAGGCTGTGTCTCCCGGTGCTATCTCCTTCTTTGAATAGGAGGCGTTGGTGCAACCGCACTTCCCTGTGGCACCGAGAACCACAAACGGCTCTTTGCCGATGTTGCGGAGGATGAATTTGTGGAATACCTCACCATCCGCTTCCTTAATCGGACCGAAATCAAACACCGTGCCTCCAGGCCATGTTATTTCCGATTGGGCGTAACTGTTTGGGCAGCCGATTATCAGGGTTGTCGCAAGCAGAAGCGCTATTTTCAGTTCACGGTATGTCATTGCATGATGTGTGATGATTGCGTTCGAAAGAGATAGTATCTCTTCAAGATGCAAAATTAGACCCGCATTCTCCAAACTCACATGTAAAAGTCTGCCAATCTCATGTAAGAATCAGACAAAGTGAATATTATGTATCAATAATTCAGCAAATGGATCTCTTTTGTCTGATTTCTTCAAGAGTCCGGCTTATGCATCTCCCGGTATGCGGTGGGATAATGGCCGTAGGCGCGTTTGAAAGCATGCGACAGGCCGCTCGCTTCTTCGAAACCGCACATCGGGCGATTTTCCGCAATGGTTTGTCGGGGAATTCAAGGAGAAGCCTGGCACACCGCTTCATCTGGATGTCCGAAATGAAAGCTTTAGGTGTAACATCGGAGAGTTCCTTCATGAGCCGGCAAAAGGTGCGCTCGCTCATGTTCAAGGAAGCTGCTATCTTTGCGATACTGTATTCGCCTGCAGTGATTGCTTCTTCCGTGGCTATCCTGACATCATCTATAGTAAGTTGCCTTGCCATTTTTAACAGATTTTAAAATGGCAAAAGTAGATGGGGACTATCCTTTCGACGTGTAAAAAGGCGACAGAACCATGACGAAATCAGACAAAAAATATCCCTCCGGTCTGGGACTGAAGGGATTGTAGAGGAATATAGGCTTTGAATTACAATTCCAATGAATCTGGATTCAGCAGAAAATCGTATATGCCGATAGTTGTGATGCCGGCCTCGTTGTGGCGGACAACGATATCTTCTCCCAGAATGACTATTTTCTTGAAAGAATCATCTACTTTTCGCAACGACGCTTCTTCCTGCCTGACCTTTTCCTCAGTCGGCATGCGATAGGCAGACTGAATATAATATTTCCGGCTTCCTAAATTGCAGACAAAATCTATCTCGAGTTGAGAGCGGGACTGACGTCCGTCGGCATCGCGATTGACAACAGGAACGATTCCAACGTCAACGTTATAACCTCTTACCCGCAATTCATTGTAGATGATGTTTTCCATCATATGAGTGGGCTCTGACTGCCGGAAGTTGAGACGGGCATTCCTCAATCCCAGATCCACGAAGTAATATTTGTATGGCGTGTCAAAATAGCTTTTTCCCTTCACATCGTAGCGCGAAACTTTTTCAGCGATGAAGGCGTCGCAGATGTAATCCAAATAGGAGCTGACAACCTTGTTCCCGACATTCTCATGCCTTACGCTTTGCAATGTATTTGCAAGTTTTGTCGGATTGGTAAGACTGCCTATCTGGGAGGATATGACATCCAGAAGGTTTTCCATCAACTCGTCATTCCGGATTTTATATCGTTCCTTTATGTCCCTGATGTAGGTATTTGTAAAAAGAGCCTTGAGATATTCAGTCTTCTTGACCGGATTTTCGTATTCAAGAGTCTGGGGCATCCCTCCATAGGTCATGTACTCGCTCAAGCCGCGCTCTTTGGTGCCTTCAAAGACCGACATGAATTCCCGGAAGCAAAGAGGATATACCTTTATCCCGTCGCCTCGCCCGCGAAAGGTGGTGATGACATCCTTGGAGAGAAATCTTGCGTTGCTCCCCGTCACATACACATCAGCATTCATTATCTTCAGATAACTGTTGAGGACATCCTCAAACTCAACGACATGCTGGATTTCATCAACCATGATATAATACATGGAATCGTCGACCATCTTTCCGTCTATGTAAGCGAGAAGGTTATCAGGGTCGCGAAGAGCCTTGTTGCGCCTGTCTTCCAAGTCAATATGAATGATATGGGAATCCTCCACACCCTGTTCCCTCAACCATTGGGAATAAAGCATGAACAAAAGGTATGACTTTCCACAGCGCCTCACCCCAGTGATAATCTTTATCATATGGTTGTGGCGTGACTCTATGAGCTTTTGGAGGTATATCGGACGGTCTATGAGCATTGCTGTTACTAATCTATGTCACATGTGACATGTTTTAGTAATACAAAATTAGCGATAATTTCTTCACCCACCAAATTCTTTATTCCCCAAATCACGATTCTGTTCCCGGTAGGCAGTCGGCGAACAGCCATAGACCCGCTTGAAAGCATGGGAGAATCCGCTGGCTTCTTCAAAACCGCAAAGATTGGCTATCTCTCCGATGGTCTTATTGGGGTTCTCCAGGAGTAGCTTGGCGCAGCGTTCCATCTGGATGGCGGAAATGAACATCTTGGGCGATTGCTGGGTCACATCTTTGAGGCGTCGGCTGAAAGTCCTTTCGGTCATGTTCATCATCGATGCTATTTTGGCTACACCATAGTCTTTGTTGGTGAGGGCTGCATCTACGACAACAAACAGTTTAGTCAGGAATTCCTGGCCATCGTCGGGCTTATCCACCGAGTTTTCGGAAATCTCAACGCCCTCTTTCGGAGTTTCAGCTCTTTTCTTTTCTGCCTCATCGCTTTTCTCTTGCAGTTCCTCTACTTTCTTGATAAGCTGAATCATCTGAGACCGATGTCGGCGATACCGTGCTCGAATGATAACAGTAGTAACTATTGCAATGACGATAAAGAGTCCGATTGCCATAATCATATCTCGGCTTCTCGCAGTCTTGGTCCGTTGAATCTCCTCCTGAAGTCGGTCTTTGCCGAACTCGGCATTGTATCTTGCAAGGGCATCGGCCGAAGCCTGATGGTAAAGGGAGTCTTTCAGTGTGTTGAATCGGTCAAGGGCAATCTTGGCTGAATCGGGATTGATTGACCAGTAGCTTTCATATCGACCCTTGTGGGAATACACATTATTATATAGATCTCCCATCTTCGAGAAAATCTCCGAAGCCTCGGTAAAGCATTTTACTGCATCACCATGTCGTTTCTGCTCCAGATAAACGAATCCCAATTGATTTAGGTCAATGCCGACCGAATGCTGATTACCAACCTCCTTAAGAAGGGAGATGGCGCGAAGATAAGTCGCTTCCGATTCTTTGTATCTCTTCAGCCCTGCAAGAGCGGAGGCCATCTGGGAAAGACGCATCGCCATTTTGGGCTTCCGGCCGTTTATGGAATCGAGATCAAAAGCATTACGGGCAAAGGAAAGCGACTTGTTGTCATCGCCGAGTTTATGATATACCTCAGATGCCATGCCGAGAAGAATGGCCTTACGTCCCGCGTTATTTGCTTTGTCGGCATATTCTAATCCCTGAAGAATGAACTTCTCGGCTTCCTTAGCCTGATCGGCTGCCATATAAGTACCGGCCAGAGTATTCAGACTGGATGAAATCCTGTCGGGATCACCAAGCTTCATATCTATGTCGACGCATTGCTTGGCATAAGAGGCGGCAGTCGGGAAATCTCCAAGACGGACATGGATAATGCCAAGCAGATTCAGACAATCAGCCTTTTCCATATTGGGATACCTGAAAAGCGGCAATGCTTTCAATGCATATTCCTTCGCCTTTCCATACTCTTGCGCCTCATTATACCACTCCGCGGCCCAATACCAGACCTGCTGCCGCAGAGAATCCGCTGGAGTGTTTGGCCCGAATTGAATCTTCTCGTCAGTAAATTCCTCCTTGTCGAGATAATCGAAGAACTCATTGGCAGTCTCAGCCTGATTTGCAATATTGAATTGCTCCATGAAGAGATCTGCCTTAGAGACTTTCGCTTGAGAAGCCTGAGAAAACACACTCAGAATTACAACCAAGTGCATAATTCTTGCATCAATCCACCTGCTCATTTTCCTTGATCTTATTTTTTGTGTTTATTAAAATTTTGCGTATCCAGTTGGGAGCGAGCTTAATGTCGCTTTCCCAGGTGTTTTCTTCAGGATTCTTCTTGAGAACTCCATAAACCGTCTCCAATGTTTCATCCGTTACATTCGCCTGTCCTGGAAAACCCATATTAAGGACTGCCCGGAAATTAAACAATCTGAGTTGAGTGGTTTTGCTCGCCTCATTTATGACGTGAGCAAATTGTAACTTAAATTCTTTCAGCTGCTTACCTTTACTTAAAACATATCCGTTATATTTTAATTCATCGGCATATTGGGAAATATATCGGTCTATTGTTGACAAATCAACTTCATAGAAATCCGCCACCATTTTCTTGGTAAATCGGTATTCGCCTTCAAAAAGCATCCCGGTAAAACCAAGATTTTCCTGAAGGGCATCTACGGCATAGCGGTTGTTCAACACGTTCTGCCGCTCGATATTTGATACTGTCAAGACGTTCATAACACAAAGTTAATACTTTTAAGCTGATTTTCAGTCATTGACACTCTTATTTGTTCATAGGGAAATATCGGCAGCGAATCGCTGGGTTCGCGTTTGAGGGAATCGACCGGTCCTATCATGGCAATCCCTGAATATTTAAGCATCCACAGGATATTCTCGTGGGTTTCAGAACTCGATTATTTGCATCACAAATTGAAGGGACGCTCCGTAAAGCATCCCTTCATCTGAGAGTCCTGCAATACCCTCAATAAAATACCTATACTTAGAGGGCGTCAAAAATAGACTTGAATCACACAATTTTCATTATCGAAAACGCCTGCAAATCATGCTCTTAAAGTAGATTCTCGCGCTCAGTTATTTCGGCATCCGTCATTGTGTATGCCCCCAGGCTTCCCTCCTTCGCTTGAATGCATATATAGGTCATGGCTTCCGGGGAGGTGCATTTGAGATTACGGTCACAGTTCGTTGAGACGCGTATAACCGAACCTTCAGCCACATCGAAAACTTCATCGTCTACTTGGAATTTTCCAGCCCCAGAAAGTATTATGTAGTTCTCTTCATTCTCCTTGTGGCTGTGGAAGAACGGAACGGATGCGCCTTCGGGCAACGACCCAAAGGATATTTCACACGATGTAGCGTCGCTTGCATCCTTTACAAACTGCTTGCCTTCGAAGTTCTTAAGACTTCCAATTGTGACATGGGCAAATTTTGCTCCCTTTTCTTGAATCTTGATTTCGTTCATAATTTTGATAAGTAAGTAATCAGATTAAACACATATTATAAACGCTGGATTTTTCGCGGGATTTCCGCGAGTTGAAGAAGGAGCAATGCGGGCATTGCGACTGATGAAACTCGGCGGAAAGCACCGGAAAAGACAAGTTTATGATATGTGAGATATAATTTTTCATTTTTATCGGTTTAATTTGATTACTTGCTTATATTATAATTGATGATTAACTTTGTAAATGAAAGCCGCTATTATTTTGATAGCGCAAAATTACAAAATTAAATCCTGACCTACAAGACGTTACACAAATGTAAGCGACTTACGTTCAGGTAACTTATATTGATTATGAATGCTTTGCCACTTCAAGAAAATTTAAAAAAATACACTCGCATGGACCTATGTCCCATCAGGAATGTAATATCCCGTTTTTCGGGCAAATGGTCCATGCTCGTGCTGTGCGTCCTTTCCGAAAATGCCGCAACGCGTTTCAGTGCCATCGGGAAAGCGATTCCGGACATATCTCCGAAAGTGCTGACAGAAACATTGAAAGGACTTGAAGTTAACGGCCTCGTCAGGCGGCGTGTATATGCAGAAGTGCCTCCGAAGGTGGAATACTCCCTCACCACGTTGGGTGAAAGCCTTATGCCACATATCGGAGGCCTTATCGAATGGGCGCAAGACAATTATCCGCAGATATCTAAAAAATCGAAAATGTCCTGAGCCCCAAGGGTATGTTCAGAATCAACTCACCTGTCAATTTTGTGCGGCCTTACGCAGAAGTATACATTCGGCAGGAGTCGCGCCGTTGAGACGCACCACCGAGTCGTTCTGCACGTCGATTGTCGCGATATTGGGTATTACCCGGCGAAGTATATCTTCCGTGGCCATGTTGTCACATGCCATCTCGGTCATAAGTCCCGCTTCGAGCCTGATTGAATCACCCTTGATGGAACAAGGTCCGGATATGGTGTTGCAATTGGTCTGGAATACATATGTGCTGTCGCTGAAGATTACATATTGTTCCACTCCCGGAACCGCCTCCGATGGACGCACGTAGTCGGAATCGTTGACCACTATATTTTCCAGATACCATTTACCGGTGAGATCGACAGCCGCCACGGCATCCTGCTGACCCTCTACTCCGGTTGAATCTTGATTTGCCGCGCCATTCCTACCGGCGCAAGAAGCCATCGCCGCAGCGATGGCCACAACTGATAACAGTTTAGTTTTCATATTGTTAATTTATAAATAAATTTAAATAGTTTCCAAGTGTCTCTTTATTTCCCATATCCGGGAGCAGGTTCGGCCGCGATAGATGGGACATCCGCCTCCCTACCAATTATGCGTTGATAGAGATCCGCGAGTGTTGATTCGCGGGTACTTTTGTCCCGGACCTGACATTCCCAGACATGCAGCACACGCCAGCCCATCAGTTCAAGCACCGCAGTGTTTGAAACGTCCCTTGCGCGGTTATGGTTGATCTTACGCTCCCAGAACTCGACATTGGACTTTGGCATCTTATAATAGCGGCAACCGTCGTGGCCATGCCAGAAACAGCCGTCGATAAAGACAACGACACCATATTTCTTCAAAACGATATCCGGAGACCCGGGAAGCTTATGGCTATTGACACGATAACGCAACCCCTTAGAGAACAAGTATTTCCGCACCAACAATTCCGGTTTGGTATCCTTGCTCTTCACCGCCGCCATGCAGCGGCGTCTCTGCTCGGGAGTCATCGTATCGGTCATACCAATATAACGCACCAGCAGCGTTATAGTATATAAATTTTATAATTTGGGAAAATTTGTGTAACTTGGCACTAAAATCTGAAACTATAAACTCTAAACTGAATATGATTATGAAAAAATTGTTTATTATCTGTGCTGCTGCCGCAATGACGCTTGCGGCTTGTTCCGGTTCCGCAAAAACCGATAAAAATGATTCAGCCGAGGCCTCCGCAACAGCTGCAGCTGTAGATATTCCCGTGTCGAGCGGTGAATATCGCGCCGTATCTTTCCAAGATACCGCCGCCGGAGCTGTCCGCACTCGTTTTGACGGACGCATCCTCATGGCTCTCGCCCCCGACAACGCCGGAATATACATCTATGAGAACGGCAACCGCACGAACTTCAAAGCCAGAGTCATCCTCTCGAAAATGTTCGAACAACGCGACAGCGTTTATGTCGCAACCGATAAAGACAATCGGGAAATCATCCTGACACCCGGCAACGAGATAGACACCTTGTTGGTATATCGCGGCGACAAACCTGTGAAAGTTGCCTTCGAGGCAAAACCCATGTCGGCACTCACCCCCGCAGAAACCTGGACCCGCATCTCCAGCCAGCTTTCAAAATAACGTCTTTTGATTGATTCTACGGGTAGTGCATACATTTGCACTACCCGTATGCTATAAAATATTGTCTTATGATTGTGTGTCTTCCCGATTTAATCGTCTATATGGTATAGACACCGATAACCGAAAATTTCCGACATCATGAAAAAATATCCGCTTTCCATTATTGTTGCGTCAATGTTCGCAACAGCAGCCATTGCTTCAACTCCTGTTTACCTTGACGAGAACCGTCCCATTGAGGAACGCGTGGAAGATGCCTTGTCTCGGATGACCACCGAAGAAAAAGTGGCCATGCTCCATGCCCAGTCCAAATTCTCATCCGCCGGCGTACCGCGTCTCGGCATTCCCGAACTATGGACCACCGACGGACCTCACGGCATCCGCCCGGAAGTGTTCTGGGACGAATGGGACCAGGCCGGCTGGACAAACGACTCATGCACTGCTTTCCCCGCCCTGACATGCCTCGCCGCCACATGGAATCCGGAAATGTCGCGTCTCTACGGCAAGAGCATCGGAGAGGAGGCGAGATACCGCAAGAAAGACATCCTTCTCGGTCCCGGTGTAAATATATACCGCACCCCGCTGAACGGCCGTAATTTCGAATATATGGGCGAGGATCCTTATCTCGCATCAAAGATGGTTGTGCCATATGTCCAGGGAGTGCAGAGCAACGGCGTGGCTGTATGCGTGAAGCATTACGCCTTGAACAATCATGAAGTGAACCGCCACACTACCAATGCCATCGTTGACGACCGCGCACTCTACGAGATATATCTTCCCGCTTTCAAGGCTGCCGTGCAAGACGGAGGCGCCTGGTCTATAATGGGAGCATACAATCTATACAAAAACCAGCACGCATGTCATAACCAACGCCTGTTGAATGACATACTCAAAGGAGAATGGGGATTTGACGGAGCTGTGGTTTCCGACTGGGGAGGCACTCACGACACGGCCGAGGCCATCACCAACGGTCTTGACCTGGAATTCGGAAGCTGGACAAACGGCCTTTCTTCCGGCTCGAAGAATGCATACGACAGTTATTATCTCGCGATGCCCTATCTCAAACTTCTGAAAGAGGGTAAAGCCGACCCGAAAGTTCTTGACGACAAGGTGCGCCGGGTGCTCCGCCTCGCCTTCCGCACGAACATGAACACCCGCCGACCCTTCGGCTCGTTATGTTCTCCCGAGCATGTGGCAGCTGCGAAAAAGATAGGGGAAGAAGGCATAGTGCTGCTGAAAAATGACAAGAATATATTGCCGGTAAATACAGATAAGGTAAAAAAGATTGCTGTTATAGGTGAAAATGCCATCAAGATGATGACTGTAGGCGGGGGCAGCTCCTCATTGAAAGCCAAATACGAGCTGTCTCCGCTCCAGGGGATAAAGAACAGGTTTGGCGACAAGGCGGAGATTGTATATGCCCGAGGCTATGTCGGCGACCCTACCGGAGAATACAATGGAGTGAGCACCGGACAGAACCTCAAAGATGAAAGGGATGCCGATGAAATCCTTACAGAGGCTGTTGAGACTGCAAAAAATGCCGACCTCGTCATCTTCATCGGAGGCTTGAACAAGGCTCCCCATCAGGATTGCGAGGATTCAGACCGCAAGGGGTTGGAACTGCCCTATGACCAGGACAAGGTGATCCGCGCGATTGCAAAGGCGAACAAGAACCTTGTGGTTGTTAATATTTCCGGAAACGCCGTGGCAATGCCCTGGGTCAAGGAAGTTCCGGCGATAATGCAGGCGTGGTATCTCGGAACTGAAAGCGGCAACGCCATAGCATCCATCTTGGCAGGAGACGCCAACCCTTCCGGCAAACTTCCGATGACATTCCCCGTGACACTCTCGGACGTAGGAGCGCACGCCACAGGAGGCTATCCCGGCACACCGCGCAACGATGGTTCCAACATCGTTGACTGCAAATACAACGAAGGGATATTCGTAGGCTACCGCTGGAACGATGAAAACAAAATAAAGCCCCTATTCCCCTTCGGACACGGTCTGAGCTACACCACATTCAAATATGGAAAACCGGAGCTCGATTCCGACAGCATGACAGCCGACGGCAAAATCATAGTGAAAGTGCCTGTGACCAACACCGGTAAACGCGCAGGAGCGGAAGTGGTTCAGCTTTATATAGCTGACACCGAATCATCCCTCCCCCGTCCGGTCAAGGAGCTGAAAGATTTCAGGAAACTATATCTTGAGCCGGGGCAGACCGCCGTCGCTGAATTTGAAATCACCCCCGACAAACTTTCATTCTTCAACGACAGCAAGCATGAATGGATTGCGGAGCCGGGCGATTTCACCGCCATCGTCGGCTCCTCCTCTTCCGACATCAGAGGAACAGCCGGATTCACTCTCAAATGATGACTCCTCAGTTGATTATAATTATTCCGCTCCCGTCTTAACTAAAGGCGGGAGCGTTATTTGTTATGATTATGGAATTTTCGCGTAATGTAGCTGAAATGGATGAGTGTAAGAAACTCCTGATTCGTATATATACAAAATAGTAAACTGGAATTATCGATGCAGTATCTTTTAGGTTATGACATAGGCACATCATCTGTCAAGGCGGCTATAGTGGAAGTCGATTCCGGAAATATCGTGACCGAAGACTTCTTCCCCAAAGAGGAGGCTCCCATAAAGAGCGTGCGCACGGGGTGGGCTGAACAGAGACCCGCAGACTGGTGGAACCGCGTGGCAGAGGTCACGCGCCTTGTTCTCACCGAATCCGGAATCAATCCAAAGGAAATAGCAGCCATCGGTATCTCATACCAGATGCACGGCTTAGTGATGATTGACCGGGAGGGCGAGGTGTTGCGCGACAGTATAATATGGTGCGATTCCAGAGGTGTTCCTTATGGCGAAAAGGCCGTGAAGGATCTCGGTGTGGAAGCAATCATGCCTGCAATCCTCAACCGTCCCGGAAATTTCACCGCGACAAAATTAGCATGGGTGAAGGAGAATGAGCCGCAGCTGTTCGAGCGAATCTGGAAAGTGATGCTCCCAGGCGACTATGTTGCATGGCGCATGACCGGCCGTTGCGTCACAAATGCAGAAGGATTGTCGGAATATATGCTCTGGGATTTTCAAAACGACTGTCCCTCCAAAGTGTTGATGGATTATTTCGGATTCCCGATGGATATACTTCCTGAGATACTCCCGACATTCGGTCCTCAGGGCACTCTGACGGCAGATGCCGCCAAAGAGCTGGGGTTGAGTGAAGGCACGCCGGTGACATACCGAGCCGGAGACCAGCCGAACAATGCCCTTTCGCTTAATGTGTTCAATCCCGGGGAAATCGCTTCTACGGCGGGAACTTCGGGCGTTGTCTATGGCATTAACGACACTACGAATTACGATCCTTTAAGCAGGGTGAATAATTTCGCTCATGTCAATCATGCTGCGGAAGCTCCCCGGATCGGCGTGATGACCTGCATCAACGGCACAGGCATTCTCAATTCATGGATGAAACGCAACATCGCTCCTACAGGCTGTTCCTATTCCGAAATGAATGATATTGCCGCCAAAGCTCCCGTAGGTTCCGCCGGCGTGTCGATCCTGCCCTTCGGCAATGGAGCCGAGCGCGTGCTTGAAAACGGGGAATCGGGATGTTCATTTCATGGAATAAATTTCAACATCCATGACCGTTCCCACATTCTACGCGCCGCACAGGAGGGAATTGTCTTCTCGTTCATGTACGGCATCGAGATCATGAAAGAGATGGGACTTAAAGTAGACACCATACACGCGGGAAATGCCAATATGTTCCTGTCTCCGATATTTCGTGAGACACTTGCAAATGTGTCGGAAGCCACTATCCGGCTCTATGACACCGACGGCGCGGCCGGCGCAGCCCGTGGAGCAGGTATCGGCGCAGGTATATACGCGTCGCCTCAAGAGGCATTCTCCTCCTTGAAACTCATCGACACGGTATCTCCGATTGAGAACAATGACCAATATCTGGAAGCCTATTCCAGATGGAAGGAATGTCTGTCAAAAGAAACTTCCAAATAACAAAAATAAATAATAGAATTTACAATGTCACAGAAAGAATATTTTCCCACGATAGGCAAAATCGCCTATGAGGGTCCGCAAAGTTATAACCCGATGGCGTTCCGTTATTATGATGCGGAGCGCATCGTGCTTGGCAAGCCGATGAAAGAATGGCTCAGATTCGCGATGGCGTGGTGGCACACACTCTGCGCCGAAGGAGGCGACCAGTTCGGCGGCGGCACGAAGAAATTCCCCTGGAACGAAGGAGAGGATGCAATGACGGTGGCCAGACAGAAAGCTGATGCCGGTTTCGAGATTATGCAGAAACTCGGAATAGAATTTTTCTGTTTCCATGACACGGACCTTATTGGCGATCTTGGAGAAGACATAGCCGATTACGAAAACCGCATGAAGGAGATCACTGCATACCTCAAGGAGAAAATGGCAGAGACAGGCATAAAGAACCTCTGGGGAACGGCCAATGTGTTCGGCAATGCCCGCTATATGAATGGAGCTGCCACCAATCCTGACTTTGATGTGGTTGCCCGTGCATGCGTGCAGATCAAGAACGCAATAGATGCTACCATCGCTTTGGGCGGTTCGAATTATGTGTTCTGGGGTGGACGCGAAGGGTATATGAGCCTTCTGAACACCGATCAGAAACGTGAAAAGGAGCACTTGGCAACCATGCTCACAATGGCTCGCGACTACGCCCGTGCCAAAGGGTTCAAAGGCACGTTCCTTATCGAGCCGAAACCGATGGAGCCGTCCAAACATCAATATGATGTAGATACCGAGACGGTTATAGGTTTCCTTAGAGCGCACGGACTTGACAAAGATTTCAAGGTGAACATCGAGGTGAACCATGCAACCCTCGCCGGCCATACGTTCGAGCATGAACTCGCCGTGGCTGTAGACAACGGTATGCTCGGCAGCATCGATGCCAACCGGGGCGACTATCAGAACGGCTGGGACACCGACCAGTTCCCTATCGACAATTATGAACTCACGCAGGCCATGATGCAGATTATCCGCAACGGAGGTCTCGGCAACGGCGGAACAAACTTCGATGCGAAGACACGCCGCAACTCAACCGACCTGGAGGATATCTTCATCGCCCACATCGCCGGAATGGACGCAATGGCGCGTGCGCTTCTCAGTGCGGCCGACGTTCTTGAAAAGTCGCCGTATAAGAAGATGCTCGCCGACCGATATGCCTCCTTCGACAGTGGCAAAGGGAAGGAATTTGAGGACGGTGCCCTTTCATTGGAGGATGTTGTAGCCTACGCAAAAACACAGCCAGAACCGAAACAGACCTCCGGCAAGCAGGAATTATACGAATCAATAGTCAATATGTACGCTTAATCCTGAAGAGTTCTCCTGCCCAGAGCACGAGCGAGGTTGAGGCTATAATCAGCAGCCAGTCGCTCCATCGGAGCGGAACGACGTTGAAAAAGCCGTAACCGAACGTCACGATGATGAACTGACCCACAAGTATTACCATCGCTATTGTAAGGAAACCGTTACATCCTTTCAAATGTAGCGCGGAGCGCCCGGTGCCGAAAGCCCGGGCGTTAAACATATTCCAGAACTGCAGGAAGACGAAGAAGGTGAAGAAAAGCGACAGTTCATATGCCGTCAGTTCATGGAATCCCCCGATCCCGACATGCAACATGGAAATGATTGATTCTGGAGAACCGGCCGGTGCCGAGACATGCTGCAGGAAGCTCAAAGCCACGAACAATACAAGGAAGAAGCCGAATCCCACACCGACGATGCGTCTCCACATCGCGGGGGTGATGATGAACGCGGTGCGGGAACGAGGCTTGTCGCGCATCACGTCTTCCGACGGCGGCAGCGATGCCAACGCCATAGCGGCGAAGGTATCCATAATCAGGTTTACCCACAGCATCTGGGTCACCGTCAACGGCGATTCCATACCCATGAACGCGCCCGCCAGCACTATAAGGCATGCGCAGACATTGACCGTGAGCTGGAACATGATGAACCGCTGCAGATTGCGATATAGCGAACGCCCCCACATCACGGCGCGGCCTATAGAGGAGAATGAATTGTCGATAATGGTTATGTCGGAAGCCTCCTTGGCTACCGATGTGCCGTCGCCCATCGAAAGACCTACATGGGCGGCTTTCAACGCCGGAGCGTCGTTGGTGCCGTCACCGGTTACTGCCACGACTTCGTTGTTGCGCTGCAAAGCTTCCACAAGACGTTTCTTGTCCATCGGGCGGGCACGCGCTATTATCTTGATTTTATCGACCCTCTGCTGCAATTCGTCATCGCTCATTGCGGCGATGTCGGAACCCGTGGTGATATTCTCTTCAGTGTCCTCATCTGTCCAGAGACCGATCTGGCGACCGATCTCGCGGGCTATGGCAGGGGTGTCGCCGGTCACTATCTTGACCTTGACACCCGCTTCAAGCACTTCTCTCACAGCCTCAGGCACATCCGAACGCACGGGGTCTGAGATAGCTACGATTCCAAGGAAGGTGAGATTATCTCCGGTATATTTATTATCCTCTATCACATCCTCCCCGTCCTTGAGCACCTGATATGCGAAAGCCAATGTGCGCATCGCCTGGTTCTGATATGCAAGAAGCTGAGACTCGATAGCTTTCTTCGAAACACCCTCTGGGAGATTGCGGCACATACCCAACACAATTTCAGGCGCGCCTTTTACATATGCCACCTGAAGTTTCTTACCCTCTTCAGATTTCACGGCATCAGACTCAACCACCGTGGCCATATACTTGCGCTCGGTGGTGAAGGGGAGTTCATCTATTGTTGAAATACGTTTCTTTATGTCGGCATAATCGATGCCGTTATTGCGTAGCCATAGTAACAAAGCCCCTTCCGTAGGGTTGCCGAGCACCTTAGGCTTGTCAGGTTCGGCAAGGTCAAGCTGTGCCGTGGAATTGGCGGCGATTCCCTCTACTATCGTCTGACTTAAGGGATCCGAACCGATAGCCTCTGATGGGAGACCATAGAAATTGGTTTTGTAGACCTGCATCTGGTTCTGGGTAAGCGTTCCGGTCTTGTCTGTGCATATGACGGTCGTAGCACCCATAGTCTCGCATGCATGCATCTTGCGCACAAGGTTATTTGTGCGGAGCATACGGCGCATCGAATACGCCAACGACAAAGTAACCGCCATCGGCAGCCCTTCCGGAACAGACACGACAACCAAGGTAACGGCAATCATGAAAGTCTGTAGAGCGTATTGTATGAAGCCGAGCCACTCGAATTCGGCATTGTGGGTGAAATACATCACCATACGTCCGGCCACGATGATAGCCGCAATCACATAACTCGATATGGAGACAAGTTTACCGAGACGGTCGAGCTGTTCGTTAAGCGGAGTCTTCACAGAATTGTCGATCTGAGATTCCTTGAAAACCTTTCCGTTTTCCGTCTTGTCGCCTACCGCCGTCACCTCGAACACACCGTGCCCTTCCATCACCTTTGTGCCGCGCATCAGGGCGTTCGAACGGTAAGTCGCCTCCGGGTCGAACAACGATTCGTCCGTTGTCTTCATGCACGATGGCTCACCGGTAAGCGAGGACTCGTCAACGTTCATCGAGGTTGCTTCGAGAAGAGTGCCGTCAGCCGGAATCTCATCGCCGGTATTGACTACGACAATATCACCCACGACAATATCCTTACGCGGTAGCTGCGTAATCTTACCGTTACGCCACACTTGCACAGGTTCTTCATCATTGACTTGATTCAGGACGGCGAACTCCTTGTTAGCCTTCATCTCGAACCAGAAACTGAGTCCCGTGGCAAGGAATATGGCCGCGAAAATACCTACCGGCTCGAAGAAAGGCTTGAACGAATGGTCTGCATCAATATACGATTCATACACCGCGATACCCACCGACAACGCCAGTGCAACAAGCAATATGACGATCAGAGGATCCTTGAATCCTCTGAGAAACTGCTTCCAGAGCGGGTCACGCTTCACAGGCGTGAGCACGTTCTCACCATGCAGGCGTCTGCTCTCGGCAACCTGCGCGTCATTCAAACCTTTATAATTCATTCTAATGATAATGTTGTTTTCTTACTATAACCTCAAAAATGCCTACAAAGTTAGCTCTTTTTCATCAAACCTACCCGTTTTATTTGCAGCAATGACACCATGGCGTAAAAATTTAATAAAAATGCAACATTTTAATTCACTGTACGATACAGTAAAACAATGAGTTGAATAATATTTTTCTTTACAAAGAAAGAAATATGACTTTTTCTTTCTTTGTAAAGAAAAATATTTATAACCTTATGGAAATTACAATGATATGGAAAAATTTACATGAATTATCAAGACACCAGATTCCACTCTTTATGAAACTATGGACGATGTTCACATCAGAATCGTGACGAGCATGTAGATCAGGTGGGCGGCGACTGCGGCGCAAAGGCCGCCGATGGTGTGGGCAAGAATCGCCTTTGAGGTCAGCTCGCGGAAACCGAGTGAGTCAAGCATCGCGGTGTGGGTGGAGAGGTAGCCGCTCCAGCACATCCCTATGGCAGTGCAGACAGCTATCGCATTGCCGTCCATCCAACCCTGGCTTAGGAAGTTGGGTACAAGGCTCAACGCCGCGCCAACAGCACCGAGCGATGTAATCGGGAATGCTATAAGGTGAGGGTCATGGAATCCGAAAAGCCATTCGAAAACAAAGTTAATCTTCTGGGCAAGCCACGGCAACACAGCGACACCTTCATATGCGGCACCGGTGTATTCACCATTGGCCGAAGGTCCGAAAGTCAGCAACATAACAAGCGTCGATATTATCAAGACACCCGGAATGATGGCAATACCGACATCAACGCCCGAACGGCCACCGTCAAGGAGAGCGGAAAGAATTCTTACAAACGCCGATTTCCCTTCATCATCCTTTTTATCTTCCTCCTTGGTTTCCGAGACCGCCACTGCATCCTCCGTAAGGTAATGTGGATAATTCTTAACTACAAAATATTGCATCAGCCTGGTAGAGACAATGCATCCTATGAACGCTCCGAAAAAGCCCACGAGCGGTTGCCAGAAAAATCCCTGACCAACCATGAAGACCATCACGAGAAGTCCCATTCCGAACGCGGTGCCGAAATTGGTAAGCGATATAAGCTGAAATTTCTTGAAATATGAGCTGAACCGTTTGTCGGAAGCCAGGGAAATGATGGCAGGGTTGTCGCTCAGGAAAGTCATCACCGCCCCAAGCGAAGCCACTCCCGGGAGGTTAAACAGCGGCTTCATGAGCGGACGGAGGAGCTTCTCCAAGAGCTTCACCACTCCAAACTCCACAAAAATCCTGCCGATTGCACCCGTGAGCACACATATCGACATGAGATAGAACACTGTGTTGAGCAGTAGGTCGTGAGCCGTGTTCATCATGGTCTTGAGCATATTAGCAACACCCATCCCCTGCCCTAAGAAATAGAACAGACCGAACACCACCAACAGACAAATTATTCCGCTTCGAGCCGTCGCTTCCTTCTTCTTAGCCTTTTTATTGTTGGTTATCGAAAGAGATATCCCCTCTGTTACAGTTTTTTCGTTCGAGTTTTCCATTATCGCAAAATTTGCACATCATGATTAGAGCTTGCAAATTAAACGATTTTTATCATGCCGCCCAAATAATCAAATTAAAATTTCAATTTCCTATGCTCTGACACCGACATTGCCGTATTCTCCACATTCACCCCCACTTGTGAATGCTTTCCGGTTTCAAAATGTATGCCGTTCATTTCCGGGGGTGTCAACACCTCCAGCCCGAGCCTTTTGTTCAAATCATCAAACACACCCATCCTTCACCTGCTTTTTATAAAATTCATCAATCGGTTCACACCCAGCAACGTTGCGACATAAACCGCAATCATCAGGAACAGCGACAGCCTGAGCGGGAAGATATCGCTCCACCATCCCCCGAAAAGATAGCAGAAGAATTGAAGCCACAGCAGACATTGAGTGGTCACGCACAATGTGCACCAAGTCTTTATTCTGAATTTCTGATACCATATGCTCCACACTGTGAATGGGAGACAGCATCCGTTAAGTAACGCCAAATAATGTATCTCCCCCGGGAAAAGGAAAAGTATCAGCGTGGAGATAGAAAAATATGTTATCCCCACTTCGCTCCAACTGAAAATACCGAAGAAAGTTGACGCCTTCTGTTCAAGCACATGGTCGCAGCCATGCTCCTGAAGCACCCCACAAATCCGGTCTGCCGATTTGCTCTTTATTTTCAGGGTTTTGAGTACGAGTAGCCACGTCACGGCTATACCCGCAAAATCCACCAATGTCAGTAATATCGTGGATAGATTAACCCATAGACGATCAATCACAAAACCGGCAACAATCAGAAAAAGGGAGCATAGAACAAGCGCCCATAGCTTCCCTTTATCTACAATATCATAAAAATGATGCTTCGTATATTCAGGTTCGCGGGAATTGCCCGTGGTTTTGGCAAGCAAGACTATTCCTGTGGCTTTCCGTTCGAAATCCTCAAGTTTCCAGCTCTTGGGCTCACCGAAATACCGGAAATCAACAATCTCACCTCCTTCATAATCCTTACGGATATCTGTCACAATTACAAAACAGCTCTTCACTTGAGCAAGAAACGGCCGTGGCAACTCGGTGTAGAGCGTCTTGTCGGGCAATCTCACCGCCTCCGAATCCACTCCATACTCACCGAGCAGCCGCGAAAAGCCGAACAGCGACTTGAAAGACATCGTATCGAACGCCTTGTCGCTGTAGCTTTCCGTATGGGCCACGCCCAACTGTTTCAGAAAATCAGACAGAAGAGTCATACCTATGACCTATAAACTATAACCTTTGACCTAAATATACGCCTCCACTTTTGAATCGAGTGCGGAACCCTCCATCTCCCCGCTGCCGCGCCACATCTCTTCTCCGTCTTTGAATACGATAAAAGTAGGTATGGACGTAACTTCAAGCTCCTGTGCCAATTTCTCGTTGTCGTCTATATCGAACTGATAGACATTGGCACGCCCTTCGAGAAGAGCCTTAACATCCGCCACCACAGGCATCATCTTCTGGCAATGAGGGCACCAGGACGCATAAAACTCCACCAATACAACTCCCTTGTCTTCCTTAAGTTCTTTAATTTTTTGTGTATCCATAGCATTAAATAATTTTTTATGGTTTTATATTCCATTTATCTTAGTAATTGTAATTTTCAAACGCCCCCCTTGCCGCTATGGTTCAGCATTATTGCAGGAATGTCGCTAATTTCCGTGTTTCAATGTTAATTATTGTTAATTCATAGTACTTTGTATTGCATAGTACTATAATAGTTACTAAATTTGCGCTGTCAAAACATATACCTATGGCTACCAACATCGATAATCTGAAATCTCAGATGCGGAAAGGAATGCTGGAATTCTGCGTGCTGCTTCTGCTGAGACAAAGCGACGCCTATGTTTCCGAGATTATTTCGCGAATGAAAGACGCGCATCTGATTGTGGTGGAAGGCACCCTCTACCCTCTGTTGACAAGACTGAAAAATGACGGTCTGCTCAGCTACAGATGGGAAGAATCGCCATCCGGGCCACCAAGGAAATATTATTCCATCACACCGATGGGCAATCATTTCCTCAACGAGCTTCACCATTCGTGGAATGAAATATCCACATCCGTAAATCATCTCTTAAACCAAGACCAACAACCCCCTAAACCGGAACAATTATGAAAAAAACATTTCCTGTCAATATAAACGGTAAGGTTTTCCATATTGACGAAGACGCTTACGAACTCTTACTGAATTACCTCAACCAACTCCGCGCTGCCTTCACAGGCGCGGAGGGCGATGAAATCGTCAACGACATTGAAAGCCGTATCTCCGAACTGTTCGATGAAATAATTTCCCAGGGAGCAGGGGCGATAGTTTATGGCGACGTAAACAGGGTAATTGAAATAATGGGAAAACCAGCCGACATCAGCGACACCAATGAAGGAGAACTTCCTCCCCCTTATAGACAAGACATTGGCGCTATCCCGCAAGACAATGCCGAAGCGGAAACACAACCTCGCAAACGCCTATATCGCAACATGAGCAATAAAGTTTTCGGAGGGGTTTTGGGCGGCCTTGCAACATATCTGGGATGGGACGCAAACATAATGCGCCTCCTCTATGCAATCCTCGCAATAGTAACCTATTTCTGGCCGCTGACACTGATATACCTTGTTGCCTGGATGGTAATCCCTGCAGCAAACAATCCGCGACGCAAACTTGAGCTGCAAGGGAATCCGGTCACGGTCGACACAATCGGACAGGAAGTGCTGTCGTCCACCCCTCCTCCATATAACAACGATTCCCCGGACATCCCCGGAATCGCAAAAAATGCGTTTTCCGTGTTAGGAAAATTCGTGATGGGATTCCTGGGTCTGATCGGTTCTGCGGCAACACTTGTGGCAACAGGATTCTTCATATTCTTCCTGACCTCACTTATTGCCTACACATGTTTCGGCAACGATATACTGATTGAATCATTCGGATGGAATTTGAGCTACAACTCGTCTCCGTTAGCCATAACCATATGCAGTCTGGCATGCCTCGCATTCTCGTTCTGCTTTATAATTCCCGGCGTTGCTTTGGCCTGGACAGCAGGTTGCTCGCTGTTCAACTACAAAGGAGCCTCCAAAGCCACGATAATCACCGCCGTCTTCCTGGAGATGCTGGTCATAGTGGCGACAATAATCCTCTTCATCTTCGCCAACAACCTCTACTGACCTCCTCCCCTCTCGACATTGCCAAATCCCCATTTATCTCTGCGATTATTCCCCCCCAGAGGCGCAGAGGTTGTCGCGGAGCGACACAAGGGTGTATTAACCCCGCACAGATGTAACGAAGTAGAATCTGTGCGGGGTTGATTCGATAAAATAAGGATTTTTAATTATTTTAAGAAAATATTTGCATTTTTATGTCACTTTAATTAAATTTGTGCCCGTTCAATCATCTAATACCACATAAACGAAGCGTAATCCGACTTAAATCAGATTCATGCCGAAGTAATCAAGCGAAATCTATCCATATACGAAACAAGTGACACGGATCGGTCGGTGAAGCGTAAACTTTTACAACAATGACACTGAAACTGACACTGAAACAATTCGCAGGGGTCGCAGCATTGACAGGATGCTTGATTTTGCCTATGTCATCAGCTGAAGCCGGACTTTTTAAACGTAAAAAAGCACCTAAACAGGAAACAGCCCTCACCGGTGAGGCCAAAGACAGCGCGGAAATGGCCAAGAAATTTGCCGGGGCTCAAAGATTCGAGGGTCTTTTCGATTGCCGCTTAGACAAAGACGGTGACCTTTATTTCATACTTCCCGACAGCGTGTTCAACCATACATACCTTCTTTCCAGCCGAGTTGCGGGAATATCTTACACCGGAGACCTGGTGGCGGGACAGATGAATATAACTCCATTGGTGATACGTTTCACGAAAGACGACAAGAACGTCTACATGCATCTGGTGCAAGACGCGAACATAGTAGACCCCAACGATCCCATCAAAGTTTCCTTCGACCGCAACATGATCGATCCGGTGCTCAAAGGGTTCAAGATAAAACACCGCAACAGCGGAAGCGTCGCCATTGACATGACGGCATTCTTTTCCGGAGATGAAAAGCTGATATCCCCCATCAAGGATTCCGACCCGTTTGCAAAAATGCTGAGCGGAAGACAAGGTGTGGAGGGCACATTTTATAAAGACGGCTCTACCATTACGAAGGTAAAGGCATTTCCCGACAATATTATAATAGAGAGTCAGCTCGCATATACCACAAAGAAAGTCACCGACCCATACACGGTAAAAGTGTCCCGCTCAATAATGAAGCTTCCCGACAATCCGATGAAGCCGAGATTGCAAGACAACCGCGTGGGATATTTCTACGACACGAAAAAGCTATATTCCTCCAACAATGACAAAATAGAGGTTTATAATATAATCAACCGCTTCCGCGTGGAGCCGAAAGATGAAGACCTCGATGCCTATTTCGCCGGCAAACTTGTGGAGCCGAAGAAAAAGATAAAGTTTTATGTAGATTCCGCTTTCCCCGACAAATGGCGCAAGGCCGTAAAGGAGGGCATCGAATATTGGAATATCGCTTTCGAAGAAGCCGGGTTCAAAAACGTGATCGAAGCGCTGGACTATCCCACCGACAATCCTGACTTCGACCCGGACGATGTCCGTTTCAACTGCGTGCGCTATAGCGTCACTCCCACCGCCAATGCAATGGGACCGTCGCACAACGACCCGCGCACTGGCGAGATACTCGGAGCCGACGTAATATGGTATCACAACGTGCTCTCGCTCGTGCATGACTGGAGATTCGTGCAGACAGGAGCCGTCGACCCTCGCGTGCGCACCAAAACTTTCGCAGACTCAGTTATGTATGAATCGCTCACTTATGTCACGGCTCATGAAGTTGGACATTGCCTCGGCCTGATGCACAACATGGGTGCTTCATATGCATACACGATCGACAACCTGCGGGATCCCGCTTTCACCCAGAAATACGGCACCACCCCCAGCATCATGGACTACGCCCGAAACAATTTCGTGGCGCAGCCCGGAGACTACGAGCGCGGAGTGCGTCTCACACCTCCCCCGGTAGGAGTATACGACATAAACGCCATCAAATGGGGTTACAGACTCATTCCCGACACAAAAGATTTCAAAGATGAAAAACCGGTTCTCGACAAATGGATAGAAGAGAAAGAGAACGACCCGATGTATGAGTTCGGAGCCCAGCAGGTGTTGGGAACGATAGACCCCACAGACCAGACTGAAGACCTCGGTAACGACCATATTAAAGCCGGCGACATGGCAATCTCCAACCTCAAGATAATAATGGACAATTTTGAGGATTGGGCCGGAGAACCGGGCAAGGATTACGACTCTTCCCTTCTTGAAACCTATAAGGCCCTGATCAGCCAATATGTACGCCACGTCTCACACGTTCTACCATATATCGGAGGGGTGCAGTTCAAGGAAGTGGTGCAAGGTCGCGAACGGGGGCCGAAACGTAATTATTTCTCTAAAAATGAAACTCGCAGAGCGATGGAATGGCTTCTGGGACAATGCCGCTCCAACGGATGGCTCACACCTGCCGACCTCAATTCGAAATTCGAAGACCCGGTGACGGAATGGCGCGAGAAAGTGGATAAGGCCGTTATCGGAACGCTGCTCTCGCCCGTGAATATCGGTAGAATCAAAACCGGGCATGAACTCAATCCCAAAGATTGCTACTCACATGTGGAATATGTAGATGATGCATTGAAGAACATATTCGCCGCCACATATGCCAACCGCAAACTCGATGACACAGAACGGCGCCTGCAGACTCTGGCCCTTGAGGCAATGGTGAAAAGCGCAGGGCTGACAATGCCCGGGCAAGCAGCCAAAAGCCTTGCGTCGGAATCCTGGCTTGACGCCGAACCGACATCGCTACTCGGGATAGCTCCGGCTCTGCCATGTTCTCTCGATGCATCTGCAATCCCCGGGGAATGCACCCATTCATTCTTCAGGATAGTGTTCGGCAATCCCCCTCTCCCGGCGGAGGAGCTTAAACCGATGATGCTCTCCAGGCTGAAAAAGCTTCAGTCCCTATATCGCCGCGCCGCTTCTTCCGCTCCCGACGCTCCGTCGCGTGAGTTCTACGAATATCAGGCAAGAAACATAAACCTCATCCTCAATCCCAATTCCTAACTTAACCAAGGCGGGGAAACGGCAATACGCCCGCTTCTCCGCCTTTCTAAACGACATCATTATGAAACAATATTTCCTGATCCTGCTTGCGTTCCTGATGCTTCCACAACTCCACGCCGCTCCAGCCGCACACATCACGGGGGTTGTAGAGGATGAGAACAGCGAGCCGCTTGCCGGAGCCACGATAAGAATCGACGGTGTCCCCGGCGGCACGGCAACCGATATAGACGGCAAGTTCAAACTTCCGCTTCCGGCACGCAAGACATCCACACTGATAGTGTCTTGCTTCGGTTACGAGACCCGACGCATAAACGTTACCAAGGATACAAAAAACTTGGTAATAAAGATGACTGCCGTGCATTCGGATATTGACGAAGTTGTAGTCATCGGATACGGCACGGCAAAACGTTCCGAACTTACATCATCCGTGGAAACAATCAGCGGAAAAGACCTCGCTAAGATTCCGGCAATGAACATCGACCAGTCGCTCGGAGGTCAGGTGGCTGGCCTTGGCGTGCAGGCAATATCCGGAGATCCATCCTCCGCCCGCGAATCAACACTGAGTATCCGGGGTAACCTCGGAAATCCGTTACTCGTCATTGACGGCGTTCCCCGCTTCTCCTCCACAACCAACGAAGGAGAAATGCGTCTCAGCGACCTCAACCCCGATGATATAGAAAGCATATCCATCCTTAAGGATGCAGCGGCAGCGGCAGTCTACGGCGCACGTGCTGCCAACGGAGTGATACTTGTGCAGACAAAAAGAGGGAAAGAGGGAGAACGCACACGCGTCAACTATCGGGGACAGCTGAATTTCGACCAGGCCACATACCTTCCCAAATTCCTGAACGCCCGTCAATTCGCCGAACTTTACAACCGTGCTGTCGAACAGAATCCCGACGGAGGATACACACCTTACAATCTTGAAGACCTCGGATCCAACCCAAACCTATACGGAGACACTTCGCTTTTCGATTATTTCCACAAATGGGGACACACGCAGAGACATTCATTGTCGGTGTCGGGAGGTGTCAAATCGATACGCTATCTCGCGTCAGCAGGTTTTTCAGAATCCAAAGGACTCTATTCAAATATAGGGAGAAACCGTTTCAATTACTCCCTCAGGATTGATGCCGACCTTTTCAAAGGACTTTCCTTAGCGTTAAACCTTACGGGAGCCATATCAAACTATAAGAACAACAACAATCCGCTGACAATCGATGCCGCATACTCTTTCTCACCGATAGAAGTGTTACGCTACACCGACGGCTCCTTTGCAAGCCTTCAAGGAGCCAACCCGTTGGTATCCGTGCTCGGTCTCGGTGGATATCAAAAAACCAAATCTGATTTCCACACTCTCAACGCCACTCTCCGATACAAGATTCCGAAAGTTGACGGCCTTGAGATCTACGTCACAGCAACCCACGACATGAACCATTCCGGAGTGTCGACATTCTCAAAACCGGTGGAGCTCAGCGTATACAATCCCCTTACCGGTGAAATAACCGTTGACCCCTCCACCATCTATCCCCAGGCGAGAATCGTGATGAGTGACCGCCAGCAGCGTGTTAACAACACCCTGCTTGAAGGAGGCATATCCTACAACCACACGTTCAATTCCCTCCATCATGTCACAGGGTTAGCTGTCGTGAACTATCAGGACTACCACAACAAATATCTACGTGGCACCAACAACAACCTTCCAGGCATAAAACCGGAAATCATAGGAAACACATCGACAGGCTCTCTGTCAGGCAGCGAATATATGAGCCAGCGCGCCTCCACCGTCGGACGTCTCACTTACGGGTTCGACAACAGGTATTTCGCGGAATTCAGCTTCCGGGTGGACGGTTCCACAAGATTCGCCCCCAGCAAAAGATGGGGATTCTTCCCTACATTCTCCGCATCCTGGGTGATATCCAACGAAAAATTCTTCTCAAAGATTTCCCCATCCATCATATCGCAGGCAAAGATACGCGCATCCGCCGGCATACTGGGTGACGACGGTGTGGCCTCAGATTTCGGATACCTGCAGTATTATAACTTCACGGACACTGAAGGGTATAATTTCGGCAATCTGTGGACTCCCGGTCTTCTGCCGTCACTAAGTTCGTATCCTAACGAAACGCTGACGTGGGGTAAATCCAAAGACATCAACGTCGGCCTTGACCTCGGTTTCTGGAACAACCGGGTCACCGCATCGGTGGAATGGTATCAGAGAATGCGCACAAACATGGTGACGGATGCCAGAGAATACCTCTTCCCTCCCACAGTCGGAACAGGAGGAGTGCTCCCTTCCGTCAATATCGGCAAAGTGCGCTTCAGCGGATTCGATTTCACGGTGCGACATAACAACAACATCGGCGACTTCCAATATGACGTCTCTTTCAATATCGGCACATCCGAAAACAAAGTGCTTGACTGGGGAGACGAGTCCTCACTGCCGGAGACACAGCGACGCGCCGGAAAACCATTCACCGTTTGGACTCTCTATCAGGATGCCGGACTTTTCCAAAGCTATGAGGAAATCGCGGCTTGGCCGGTGGATCAGGACGGCAAAAAGAATTCCACCCTCGCTCCCGGCGACATAAAGTATCTTGACCAGGACGGTGACAACAAATTGACCGTAAACGACATGGTTTTCGTGCAGGATTCATCGCTTCCTGAAATCAACTATGGTTTCAGCCTCGGTGGCTCTTGGAAAGGTATACACCTCAACCTTTCATTCCAGGGCGCGGGAGGATACAACCAGATGATCAGCGAACTTTACACCCTTGAAAGCAGTTCCCTCCAACGCTTCCAGGATTATCATTACACAAATTCATGGACCCAGGACAATCCGGGAGCTGAATACCCGCGAATAAAGTTCGCCTCAACTGAAGACAACAACCGCCGCGCCAGCACATTCTGGCTGAAAAAATGTAATTACCTGCGCCTGAAAGCACTGACTGTAGGATATTCAATTCCATCTTCCATCCTCAAGAAAACAAAGCTTTCATCGGTTGACGTTTCCTTCCAGGCAACCAACCTGCACACATGGTCTTCCCTCCACAACATGGACCCGGAATCACTTCGCGGCTATCCCCTTCAGAGATCTTACGGCTTCTCCCTATCATTCGGTTTCTAAGCATTTAAACAGGTATGAAAACAAGATATAGTATATTCTTAACTTTATGTGTTGTCGGAATGGCATGGCTCACTTCATGCAACGCCATATTCCGTGACGCCCCCAACGATAAACTTGCGGAAAACATTATCTGGAGCGACGAGAAGCTACTCGATGAATACACAGGCAGCTGGTATCGCCACATGGACAACGGCTTCACCATCCTCGTATCCACGATAATCAAGAATAACGGCGAAGAATTCGATGCCTGGTTCGGTGACCAGCTCACCGTGGGACGGCGCGACTGGTATCAGGCCGGTTACGGTGAGATACTGAAGGGATCGGAAACCATGATCAGCGGGCGAAGCCGCCTGATATGGCAGACAGCCTACGAACAAATCAAATCCGTCAACAAGCTTCTGGAACATCAGGCGGAACTTCCTCCTGCAATACGGGACCGGATCGTGGGAGAAGCGCACTTCTTCCGGGCTTGGTATTATTATACTCTAATGCGCCGCTACGGAGGCGTTATGCTTATTGACCGTGTATTCGATCCCCTTGTAGAGACTGTGAAATATCCCCGCGCCTCATATGAAGAGATGGTGAAATTCATTACGGAAGAAGCCGACAAGGCGGCAAGACTGTTACCTGTGTCGCACGAGACGCGCCACACCGGACGTGTGACAAAGGGAGCCGCATATATGCTTATGGGCAAAACATATTTCTGGGCGGCGGGCATCAAATTCCAAAATGCAGACAAACCATATCTCGGTTTCCCCGACAACCGATCGGATAAAATGCGTGAACTCGCCGCGCTTGCTTACGATGAGGTTGAAAAACTGCATGCCTACGATCTCCTGCCGGCTTCCGGAGGGACTGTCCGCGACAACGCGTTGAAATATCGCAATATTTTCCTGACCAAGAACTCCGTGGAATCAATACTGGAAGTGCAGCATAACGATGACGGCAACTTCCTATATGAATTCGGGCACAAGCTCGACCGCGATGCCGCGCCTCCTACAATGGGGGGAACGAACTGCGCCTACAACCCGACGCAGAACCACGTTGACGAATATCGCATGGCAAACGGCAAGATGATTGACGATCCGGCCTCGGGATATGACGAGGACAACCCCTATGAAAACCGCGACACTCGCTTCTACGCCAACATCCTCTACGATGGAGCCGAATGGTCTTCACGCACTTTGGACATCCATTACACAAAGATTGGGAGCGAAGAAGTGGCAGGGGCCGACCTGACACCATACGGCACATCAACCACTGCGTCTGTAACGCGCACGGGATATTATATGGCAAAATTCTTACGCGAGTCACAACAGATCAACACGGATGAGACATATGCAAGCTCCCAGAATTACATTATCTGGAGATACGCTGAATTACTCCTCGACTACGCCGAACTGGATTGGTATGCAGGACGCACAGGCGATGCCCTGATAAAAATAAACCGCATCCGTGAAAGGGTTGGAATGCCGGCGTTGCCGTCCGTCACCTTGGAAGATATCATGAACGAACGTCGCGTGGAACTTGCTTTCGAAAAAACCACATATTGGGACCTGTTGCGCCTCGGAATAGCGGAAGAGACGATGTGCGGCGAGGATAACCCTATTTTCCGCGTTAAGATTGTGGTTCAGGATGACGGATCAAAAAAATACACTTATTCCGTAGTAAACGGACGCAACAACAACATCCGCTATTTCGACCGAAAACAATATTTCTGGCCCATTTCTTGGAGCGACATCCGCTATCATGGAGTAGACCAAAACCCTGACTGGAAAGAAGTTTAAACAAAAATACGAATAAATATGAAAAAGATTTTACTTACCCTTGCAGCATTGGCGGCTATTTCCACTGTCAACGCTCAACAGACCTACAATTTTTTCGACCCGGCTGATGTCGATGCCGACGGCTGGCTCTGGCTCGACACTCCCGAAAAACTGAAAAAATACTGCGGCGTAGAGACAAAAACAAAAAAGTATTTAATAAAGCTTCAAGACGCAGATTATGAGCTTGAAGCGGGAATCTATCCTGAATGTTCCACAGACGCTGCATACGTCGGTTTTGGCACAGACGGAGTGAAAGGTGGTCCAGATTCACACACCGGAGCCATAGTTCTGCCCAAAGCAGCGTCCAATTTTTCATCTCTGACAGCTCCTTCCTTGAAAGGAGGTGCGATACTTATGTACCTTCCGGATTGTGCAAAACTGGATGTATTCGTTTCCGCCGAGCAAGAAAACATTAATCTTTGCGTGCATGTTGCCGATGACCATGTCAGGGTATCAGAGCTGCAAATGATTAAGGGAGGTGAAAAAACCGGAGGATTCATGGGTGATAACCTGGAAGGTGTAAAATATACCGGAAGCTGGAATGACATCGAACAGCTGGAAGATTCTCAATTCGGTCCCAACTGGAATCAACAATTCAAGATTCAAAGTGTTCTCGGTGATAAGCGTGCGATTCTTATCGGAAACTATATGAAGGATTCCCCCCTCTATATCCACGGTATACGCGTATTGACCTATACCAACGTCAACAGCGGAGCCGGAGTTGAGGGAATAGCTGCCGATGGCGATGACGCAGACGCTCCGACAT
Organism: uncultured Muribaculaceae bacterium; assembly: GCA_910584055.1. Lineage (GTDB taxonomy): Bacteria > Bacteroidota > Bacteroidia > Bacteroidales > Muribaculaceae > Lepagella. The sequence goes on from CAJTZS010000014.1 coordinate 62,782, forward strand.
ACAATGTTTTCGGTGTGAAGGTTGACCCCTCCTACAAAGGCATCGTAATCAAGAACGGCAAGAAATTCATAAACCGCTAATCAACCAAACAATCGCAAACTGGAATAGATGTCGCTCCGCGACATCTATTCCAGTTTGCTTCTTAAGTAAATCTTGACTATCTTTGCATGATAATTTGCATGATGATAAGAAGCAATGACCCCTATATCAAAAAATATAACGGAGACACGCGTGGAAAACGACCGCCGTGTGCTGGAACTCCTCGCACAGACGTTTCCCAATATAAGCGCCGCATCCACTGAAATAATCAATCTTGAGGCAATACTCAACCTGCCTAAAGGCACCGAACATTTCGTGGCGGATCTCCATGGCGAACACGAAGCTTTCCGCCATATCCTGCGCAATGCGTCCGGAAACATCAAACGCAAGGTGACAGAACTTTTCGGCACCACAATGCGCGAACAGGAAATCAGGGAACTCTGCTCCCTGATATATTACCCGGAACAGAAACTGCAGATTATCCGCGCTTCTGAAAACCAGCTTACAGATTTCTACAATATCACTCTCCACCGGCTTATCAGGGTCTGCCAGTCGGTGTCATCGAAATATACGCGCTCCAAGGTGCGCAAGTCCCTGCCGCGCGAATTCGCATACATCATCGAGGAGCTGCTTCATGAATCCCCCTCCGATGATGACAAACAGGCGTATTTCTCCCGCATCATAGAGACCATCATCTCAACCGGTCAGGCGGATGAATTCATCATCGCAATATGCAACGTGATCCATCGGCTGAGCATCGATCAGCTGCACATTCTCGGAGACATATTCGACCGAGGACCTGGTGCACACATAATCATGGATATCCTATGCGACTACGGACGCTTCGACATACAGTGGGGGAATCACGATGCACTGTGGATGGGGGCTGCCGCCGGCAATGAATGCTGCATGGCAAACGTGCTCCGGCTCTCGCTCCGGTATAATAATATGACCACTCTTGAAGACGGCTACGGAATAAACCTTGTACCCCTCGCCACGTTCTCCATGGAGACATACGGCGACGATCCATGCACCCATTTCCTTCCCCATATCGCCAACGGGGACGAAAATACGGTCAGCGAGAAATCACGTCTCTTGATAGCCCGCATGCACAAGGCTATAGCCATCATCCAGTTCAAGTTGGAGGCGCAGATGGCGAAAGCACATCCGGAATGGGGACTGACAGACCGCGACCTCCTATCGAAAATCGACAAAACCTCCGGCACAATAAACCTCGACGGGAAAGAGTATCCCCTCAACGATACGAATTTCCCGACTGTTGACCCCGCCGACCCCACTGCCCTGACTCCTGAGGAGCGGGAGCTTGTGGACAAGCTCCGGCATTCATTCAGCGTCAGCGACAAACTGGAGAAACATATCGACTGTCTCTTCTCAAACGGATGCATGTATGGCATCTACAATTCCAACCTACTCTTCCATGCATCGCTGCCGCTCAATGAAGACGGCACGCTGAAGGAAGTCGAAGTGTATGGAAAGAAATACAAAGGGCGCGAGCTCCTACACAAGATAGGCATGACGATGCGCGAGGCTTTCAACGACGACTCCACGGACGAGATGCGCAGCTACGCCCGCGATTTCTTCTGGTATCTCTGGTGCGGTCCGGATTCCCCTCTCTTCGACAAATCGAAGATGGCCACTTTCGAACGCTATTTCATAGACGATCCCGAAACCCACGTTGAGGAGAAGGGATGGTATTTCAAACTTCGCAACAACGAGGAGATATGCGACATGATCCTCGACGCTTTCGGAGTTGAAGGAGACCATAGACATATAATCAACGGCCACGTGCCTGTGCGCGCCGCAAAAGGAGAGAGCCCTATACGCGCCAACGGCAAGATGATGGTGATCGACGGAGGGTTCGCAAAAGCTTACCACCGCACCACCGGTATTGCCGGATACACGCTGGTGTTCCACAGCAGCGGGTTCCAGCTTGTTCAACACGAGCCTTTCACCTCCGCCGAAGAAGCTGTGCGCAACGGCTCCGACATTGTATCGACAACGCAGATTGTGGAACTGTCCCGCCATCGCATGCGCGTGCGCGACACCGACAAAGGGAAAGAGCTCCAGGCTCAAATCGACGAACTCTCCGAACTCCTCTACGCTTTCCGCCACGGCATCGTCAAGGAAAGATACTATAGGAGGCCTTAGGCGTTACGCGCAAGGCCTTTAGGCCTAAAGTTAAAACATTAAAATTTAAAAAAGACATTAATGCAAAAGCTCATAATATCGCTTGTTTTGGCAGCAACCACTGCTACGGCTTCCGCACAGGTCAGCGCCTCTCCGGAACGCTTCTCACCCTTAGCCACCGGTTACCTCGAACGTGCACGCATCATGCTCGATGCCGGCAACTATCCCGGTGTGATCGACCAGTTGAAGGAACTGGATACACAAGGTATCATTCTCAACCCGACAGAAAAAGAGGAATACGTGTTCATGCTCGCCCGCGCATATTATGAGCGCGGTGATGCGGAATGCGTCACACTGCTCCGTAGTTTTGTAAAGGACTATCCGGCATCTACACTCGCATTGGAGGCGCGCCTCTCCATCGCCGATTATTATTTCTTCCATCACCAATGGCCCGAAGCACTCAGCGAATACAACGATATCGACTTCGACCGTCTCAACCGTGAGGATTTAGCGCTCTACACCTACCGCCATACCCTCACACAGATAAAAACGGGGCACTACCAAGAGGCGCGGCAGAGCCTGAAAGCCCTTAAAGACAATCGCCTCTATCGCGAAGCATATACATTCTATTCCGCATATCTCGATTATATCGACGGGGATTACGACAAGGCATACGCCGGATTCTCCAAGGTACGGAGCGGAGAAAAAGGACTCGAAGCTTCCTATTATCTGACACAGATAGATTATAGCCGCAGCGAATACGACCGCGTGGCTTCCAAAGGGCAGGAGCTGTTACGCTCCCTTACCGACCCGGAGCTTGCCCCGGAACTCAACCGCATCACAGGTCTGAGCCTATTCAAACTCGGAGATTATTCACAATCCCGTAGATTCCTCAACCAATATATTTCTCTCTACAACGGCGAGCCGGCACCAGATGCCGTATACGCTCTCGGTGTAGCCGACTATAACGATGACGACTATAGCGGGGCAGCCGAAAGATTCGCCACACTTACAGAACTTAACGATGACCTGGCACAGAGTGCATGGCTATACCTGGGGCAGTGTGATGTCAAGACAGGTAACGACGATGCAGCCGCAATGGCTTTCGAAAAAGCCGCCCGCATGAATTATGACCGCAACGTTTCGGAAGTCGCCCTATACAACTATGTCGCCGCCCTGACAAGAGGGGGGAAGATTCCCTTCTCCTCTTCAGTGGATATGCTCGAAGGATTCATAAAACTTTATCCTGACTCTGAGTACACTCCGAAAGTGGAAGAATATCTCGCCACAGCATATTACAACGAGCGCAATTATTCCAAGGCTCTTCTGAATATCGAAAAAATACGCCGGCCTTCCAATGCCGTGCTCGCCGCAAAACAGAAAATCCTATATGAATTGGGTATCGAGGCTATGACCAACGGACGCCCGGAGGAAGCATCCTCATATCTCAGGCGCTCCCTCGAACTGGCGGCGCACGACCGTCAGCTCGCAGCGCAGACCCAGCTTTGGCTTGGTGATGCCGAATACTCACAGGGAAACTACTCCAAAGCGTCGGCCGCTTATAACACCTTCCTGAAGTCAGAAAAAAACACCTCAAACCGCACCCTGGCTCTCTATAATTTAGCCTATTCCGAATATCAGCAGGAGAAATATACAGCGGCAGCCAAAGAGTTTGCTAAAGCTCTTGACTCCAGACCGGCTCTCCCCTCTTCGCTCGCACACGATGCGGTTATACGCATGGCGGACTGCCAATATTACACCGGTGACTACCGTTCCGCCCGCGACAACTACGCGCGTGCCAAAGCTGAAAATTCTTCCGATGCCGATTATGCGTCCTACCGCCACGCCGTGATGCTCGGACTCGGAGGGGATGTTAATGGCAAGATAAAGGAGCTTTCCGAGATGGAAAATAAATTCCCCGACTCCAAATGGATGCCCAACGCCCTTCTTGAGAAGGCACTTACATACGAGGCTCTTGACCAGAACAGTAAGGCGGCAGAGGTCTTCGACCGTCTCGCATCGCAATACCCCAAATCCGTGCAGGCCCGAAAGGCGATGATAAACCTCGCCCTCACTTATTCCAAGGCAGGAAAGATGGAGCAGGCAGCCGACACCTACAAGGAAATCATACGCTCATGGCCGTCGAGCGAGGAAGCCTCTCTCGCCAACGATGATCTCCGCAAATATTACGCTTCACGCGGAGAACTCCCGCAGTATGCGGAATTCCTCCGCAGCGTGCCGGAGGCGCGTCAGCTCGATGCCAACGAGATGGAGCAGTTGGCGTTCGACAGCGCGGAGACTGCCTTTGCAGAGAACAGCGGGAACATCACTCTCCTCCGCAATTATGTACGCGATTATCCCGATGGCAAATATCTCGCCCCCGCACTCCTTGACATAGCTTCATCGCTCGAAGGTGAAGGGAAATATGTTGAAGCGGAGGAAACTCTTACGCGTCTTGCAGAGGCGCGTCCGCATTCGGTGCAATATCCGGAGGCATTACTTATGAAAGCAGAGATACTTGAAAACAATATCCCGGGCCGTTCGGCAGAGGCTGCGGAAGTGTATAAGGCTCTCGCCAACACTGCGGAGACGGATTTCATCGCTGACGCATATGCCGGTATCGCAAGGACATCCACCCTCGATTCGGAAAGGATAGAATATGCACGCCGTGCCCGCGACAACGGCGGTCTCAGTGCCGACCAGGCAGAAGAGATGCAGCTCATCGAGGCGCAGGCTACGTTGCGTTCGGGCAACACCTCCGAGGCTCTATCAATGCTCTCAGAATTGGCTGCCAATCCATCCGGGTTGGCAGGCGCGAAGGCTGCCGTGGAACTCGGCGAATATTATATCGACCGTAAGGATTTCGCCAATGCCGAGAAAACGCTTCTCGAATTCACCGATGCAGGAACACCACATGAGTTCCAGCTTGCCAAGGGATTCATCCTTCTCGCCGATGCTTACAAGGGTCTTGGCAAGAAACATCTCGCCAAGGAGTATCTACAGAGCCTCCGCGACAATTATCCCGGCAATGAACCGGAGATCCTAAATGCTATCAATTCACGCCTCAAAGCTCTAAAATAATGAAAAAATATATATTCTCAGCATTGGCGGTAGCCGCAGCTCTTCCCGTAGCAGCCCAATACAACCAGTCGATTTCCGTCGATGGCAAGTATGTGCCGGAGGTATTCCGGCTCGACCGCATCAACTCTTTCCCGAAACAGGTGAAGTTCACCCTTGACAACACTCCCCTCTCTTACGATGGCAAAAGTGTTCCCGCCGGATTCGCTCCGAGGCTGCTTCCCCTTCCCGCCACAGGATGGCGCGACTCACGCGATTTCTCCGATTCCCGTGGTTATCTTGAACTCGGAGCCGGCAGCTGGCTGAATTCCACCCTCAGCGCGGGCTACCGTTTCATCGATAGCAAAAGCACCACCTTCGGAGTGCGCCTTCAACATAACTCCACCTCCCTCTGGAAACCGGAAGTGTCTTTTTGGACAAATAACAAAATGTATCGATACGATGAATCCCTCGGCATCTATGCTTCCCACGATTTTGAGGAGAAAGGTCGCCTACAAGGAGCAATAGACTGGCATATAGGTAATTTTAACTATTACGGATTCTGTCCGGTATGGGATGATTTCACAAACATACCGATGCCAGATGCCCCGACTCAGACACTCAATGATATTTCCGCGAGATTCACATGGCAATCGCCCGACAAACTCGATGCCGTGACATGGTATGCAGGGGCAGGCGTAAGGTATTTCGGTTACCGCTCGATGTATTCCGTACTGCATATGCCTACAGAAGAACTTAAGCTTTCGAGAGCTTCAGGCGGCAGGGAAACAGACATAAACATTGTTGGCAATGTGAATTTCCCTACCTCCTCTAAATCCGCAATCGGAATTGATGTCAATGCAGACGTTCTCATATATCCACATCCTGAATTGGACGGAGGATACTGTCCAAGACAACCTGACAATTACGGTATGGTTACGCTCACGCCATATTACAGTTTCTCTCGTAACCGACTGTTGGTGCGAGTAGGTGCAGACATTGACCTTGCATTCAATGCCGGAGAAGAGGGCGACCGTTATTCGTTCTTACACATCGCACCGGACATAAAGCTCGACTATCTCGCAGGTCCCGTGTCATTCTATCTGCACGCTCTCGGAGGCAGCAGGCTCAATACTTTGGCTGCCAATTATGAACGTGATTATTATCAGACCCCGTATATAGGAAATTCACGTCCTGTTTATACCCCTCTCGATGGAAGCCTCGGCGTTACATTCGGTCCCTTCTCAGGTTTCTCGGCAGGGGCGGATTTCGCGTTCCGTATTTCACGCGGAGAATATCTTGGCGGATGGTATCAGCAGAGAATCAATTATTATAAATATTCAGCTTTTGGTCTCCCCGATTTTATATTCTCAGAAAACGAAAAAAGATTCTTGACATATAATTACAATCAAGACAAGACCTGCAACCTCCATGGATTCAGTATCGGCGCACGCGTTTCATACGACCTGGGCCGCATAATCAAGATAGAGGCAAAAGGGAACTACCAGCCGCAAAACGGTACAAAAGGATATTTCAACGGCTATGACCGTCCCCGCTGGACGGCCAACATCTCTGCCGAAACCAATCCGTGGAGCACCCTCAAGTTCAAGCTCGCATACGACTATCGCGGCGTGCGCAACATCTACACGATGGCCAACTATAACGGTGGCCTGATTTCCGACGCTGACGTGCTAATCGGCAAACGCCTCCCCGACATCACATATCTGAACTTCGGAGCCTCCTACGGCATCACATCCAACTTCAACGTCTGGGTGCAGGCCGACAACATCCTCAACCGTCATGACGAGCTTCTCCCGGGGCTGCCGCAGCAGGGCGTGCGCATTGCCGCAGGCTTCGGCGTGACATTCTAAAACTAACCCCTCTCCCCACTTGTTACATAGCTAAAGCCCGCTGCCGGACGGCGGAGCGGTTGTTGCTCGCAACGACCGCACTAACCCAGATAAATTGTTTTGAACAATGAGTAATGAAATAATGACACTTACATATCAGAATGAGGATGACAAGGCTTATGGTCTTGCCGGAATGGCGATATCTCTCGCGGCTTTGGATGCTATCGACCGCGTGGCTGCAGTCTCCCTTGATGCAGACGGTCCGATGGTGACATTCTCCCACCAATACTATTTCTCAGGCTCTCCCTCAATCTCCCCCAAGACCACATGGGACACCCTGCTTCATAATTTCTATATCACATCTGCGATGGTTATCTCCAACGTGATGGCGCGTTCGATAGTGAGGCTCGGCAAGGACGTTCCGGCGGACCTTCTCGACACAATCCACAAAGAGATTGCCGAAGAAGGACGCGACACGTGTTCCTTGGAGAATGATGAAATAGATGCTCTATACGACAAAACCCGTTCCTATATGAGCCGTATCTTCCGTAATCCGAGACTACACCCCGCCATCGACGACTTCGCCCGCACACTTTCCCGCCGCCGCAACCTCAGCGGAAGCGAGATCATCGATGAGCTTCGTTCATTATCTATAATCTGATGTTGCAGGAAGTTCAGAAATCAGTCGACGACTGGATCCGCGAAATCGGCAAACGCTATTTCTCGGAGCTCACCAACATGGCGTTGCTCACCGAAGAAGTCGGAGAGCTTGCCCGCGTCATTGCCCGCGTCTATGGCGACCAGAAACCGAAATCAGGAGACCTGCGCGACGATGTAAAAGAGCAGTTGGCGGAAGAGATGGCAGACGTGATATGGGTAGTGGCCTGCCTTGCAAACCAGACAGGTATCAATCTCAGCGAAGCCTTCGCAGCCTCCCTCCGCAAGAAATACACCCGCGACCGCAACAGATTTTAGGCACTATTTAAATTGAAATTTGCAGAATAAAGAAACTTTTATTAATTTTGCATCAGCTTCAAGGCTCTGCCCTTCAAATCCCAATCCCTATCCCCATTCCCAGGAGGGTGGAGTCTGAAGCTTTCGGATTGTCTTATGGTGTAATGGTAGCACTGCAGTTTTTGGTTCTGCCTGTCCAGGTTCGAATCCTGGTAAGACAACACAAAGGCGATGTGTCAAATTTATTAATATTGACACATCGCCTTTATTTTAACCGGATGAAGTTGTAAATTAGTCTAAACGACTTCAATGGCAAAGCCTCGATAAGCGTATTGAAATCAACAAGACAATGAATAATTTAGAGGTAATTCAATCCAAAATATACGAAATAAGAGGTCAGAAAGTGATGCTCGATGCAGACCTCGCAAGCATGTACGGGGTAGAGACAGCACAACTCAAAAGGGCTGTAAGAAGGAACATAGAACGTTTCGAAGGAGAAGATTTCATGTTTGAACTCACCCAGGAGGAGTTCTTGAGATGCCATTTTGGCATCTCAAGTCATGGCGGGACACGCTACGCACCATTTGCTTTTACAGAGTTAGGGGTGGCAATGTTATCAAGTGTCCTGAAAAGCGAGATTGCTATTGAGATCAACCGCGGAATCATGAGAGCCTTTGTTGCCGTCCGGCAGATGATAGCCTCCAATCCGATCGCGCACCGCCTTGCTGCACTTGAAAGGAACTTTGAGGAATTGAAACAGGATCTTGAAGAGATTTTCACCGACTACAATGACATCAACGAGGATACCAGAGCACAGCTTGATGCCATAAACGCCGCGCTTGCAGACCTTCAGACCGCAAAAAAGAATGAGAGTCCCCGCAGAAAGATAGGTTTCAGGACCCGAGAATCAGGAGCAGCAGACTGACAAGGAGGATACCTAAGTCAATGAGTTTTTGACGGACGTGACGTTCGTGGAGCACAAGCACTCCGTATGCAAACGATACAAGCACACTGCCGCGACGTATCATCGACACAACAGATATCATCGAATCCGGCTGCGATAAAGAGTAGAAATAGGCTATGTCGGCAGCAGTGAGGAATATGGATATACCCAATATCGACCACCGCCAGCGAAACTTTCCTCCGGCATGACCGGTCCGCATCAGAACCGACACGATTATTCCCATTATAATCACTTGATACAGTGAATACCATGCCTGCACTTCCAGCGGTTCGTAACTCCTTAGAAGGTATTTGTCGTAAAGAGCGCTGACCGCGCCGAGCATCGTCGCCCCTATTGCCATCCATAGCCATTTGCTGCGTTTAAGCGAGAAGCCCTCCGATGCCCCGATGCGGCTGATCATGAAGAGCGATGCGAAACCGAGCAGTATACCGAGCCATTGCAACATGTTGAGCCTCTCCCCGAACACCAGCAACGCACCAACAAGAACTATCACCGGGCGCGATGCGTTGATCGGGTCCTGGATAGTGAGCGGAAGATGCTTGATGGAGAAATAGCCGAGAATCCGCGAACTCAGCACAATCACGGCTTTCAACACAATCTGCAGATGTCCCGTCAACGTATTGTTCAGTCCGAAACCTCCTTCGGAAAGATTCATAATGATGACAGGCGACATCAGCAGCGTGCCGAAAAGAGTGTTGAGCAGCAGAACAGTCGGCACGTTGTTATCACGCACCGACTTTTTCTTCATTATATCATAGAAACCCAGCCCGAGAGCCGAACATATCGCAAGCAGTATCCACATCTCCAATAATGTTTAATGTTTAATGTGTAATGTTTAATGTGTAAAGCCTAATGTGTAATGCAGTATTAATTACACATTAAACATTACACATTAAACATTATTCCAAAGTGAAAGGGGCTGGACGGCTCAGGGTTTCCTTCGTTTCCTTGCCGAAACAGTCGGTCCAAGACACCGTCACCGGAGCATCAGGAGTGGATGCCTTTGCGCGGAAGAGCTGGAACTTGCGGGGTTTCTGATAACCCTTGTTTTCAACCTTATTCAGCCATATGGTGTTGCGCACCATATACGATGCCACATACAGCGGATTCTCCTCCGTTACAATCTCCACCGGGAGCTCTTTCCCGTTCTCTGTTATTGTCAATTTCCCTTTGGGATCCCACGCCCAGAGATTCACATAGACATAATTGTCGGGCACATCGCTATAGTCTGTCCAGGCGGGATAATTCTTCAGGAACGCGCGCATCTCGCGATTGTTGGCGAAATAATCCTTCACCCCGTTCATGTCCCATACGTAAAACTGCTTCTCGGGATCATACTCGAATCCCTTGTGTTGCCATTTGAGATCCTGACCGTTTACCGTCATCAGCTCATAGCCTGCCGGTGTACCGTCCGGGCAAAGGTTCTTGAGACCCGTGGCCCGGGTTCGCCACCATGCTCCGCACGCCCCGGATATATTGTGGTCCATGAGATTCTGCTCGTCCTCCGGCATGCGCACGAGGCACTGACGGTGGGAATGACCGGAGAACGTATGCACATCCTTATAAGGCTTAAGTATCGACAGAAGCTCCCGTGAACTCTCTCCTTCCGGCTTCAGGCGATAGGCGGAGCCGTCGTTTTTCCTCCATCGCAGCAGCGGGCAATGCATACTGACCACTATCGGCGTGTCATAATCTACATTCGCGAGATCCTTGCGAAGCCAATCGAGCTGTTCCTTCGTAAAATTCTCATGATAGTTTCGCCGTCCCGTTATTCCCGGATAACTCGGATTCTCAAGAGGATCGTTGATATATTCGATATTGTCAAGGAAAACGTAATGAACATCGCCGATATTCTGCGAATAATAGCGGGGACCGAAAGCCTTCTGATAAGGAAGTGAAGCGCGATAATCCACATCCTCGCCCGGAGGGGTTGCCCCGTCATTGTCATGATTACCCATCACATTGTAAAAAGCCGTAGGATAATCGGCGACGTTGAGAACTGTGCGTAAATCCCCGATTCCAAACTCGTGGGCATACCAGTAAAGATCCCATGTGCCGTCACCGAGATTTATAGTATACACCGGCACCCCGGCTTCATTGAGAGCCTTAACCTCCTCCTTGATCCTGTCGACATAAGGACCTGAGAAAATATCCACGTCATTCCGCTCATTGGCAAGATGGATATCGGCAAGAAAAATGACAGCATGGTTCTTATTGTCAACCCTCTTCAACCGGAAATCATGACGTTCATATTGGTCGGCAGGGAGAGTGAAATCAGCCCAGAACTGCGGCATCACATCCTCGCGGACAGCCTCATAACCCGAAGGTACGGTCATAAATACCTGCGGGTTCTGTTTTTTCGACTTGAGGTAATAGGCACCTTTCTTATCGGTCTTGGTCACCTCATAGCCGTCAGACACCGTCACGCCCGCAACCGGTTTCCCGTCACACTCCACAGTGCCGGCGACAGTCACCCCCTTCCCCGGCCTCACCGGGAGAGTGGATTTATACACCGACTGCGCATTGATAGCGGCAGCGCAACCGAGAGCCACCGTTAAAAAAGTCAGCTTCAAAAGTTTCATCACGAAATAATTTATAATTGTTATTGTTGCTTTCCGAAATCTTCCACAAATATACGAAGAAGTCGAGAGTAAAGCAAAATAAATTTTGCTTTGCCGAGCGCCGAAGTATATTGGGCGAAGCCAAATATAGTCAGAATATTCGATGAAAAAAACAGCTATTCAAAGAAATTCCCATTTATCCTACTCATTCAAACCAAATGACAGATGTATCTCTACATGCTGCCGTTGCCAGCAACAGCAGCTCCCCCATCCGGCTATGGGCAGAGGTGCACCCTTATTAGCTTGCAAAAATCCGAGAAATGGGTATTTAAAAAGGCGGTGTCAAAATTATTGACACCGCCTTGAAATAGATGGTTATTATTAAGGGGATACTACTTGAGAATTATTTTTCCAGTCGTTCCGTCTGTGTAGCGTACAATGTAAATATTTCCTGGAGCCGGATTAGCCACATGCACGCCTTGCAGAGTGTATATTGCATCAATCACACGCTGCGCTCCTGTCTCAATTTCACCAACACCAGAAGTCTTCTTGACCATGGCGAGTGCAAGAATTGTCGTCGTAGGACGCGAATTGCCCAGCTCGAACGAAACTGACTCAAGTTTCTTGCTATCATCCAGAGGAAGTGTCAACTCGAAAAGACTGAATTCATCGGAAGTAACCTCATCCGGGTCGTAACTCCAGGAATTATAACCTGCTACGTTGATGAGTCTTACTGTCTTCGAAGGAGCTGCGCTACCTGAGCATTTCGGCACCGTCAGTTCCACACCCTCGGATTCCGTAGAATCTTCATATTTTGCCTTTACAGTGATGTCGGCATCACGGTCGGAAACAGCAAGTATTTTGACGGCAGTACATTCAGCAGGATTGACAGCCGTAAGAGTTTGTGCCTCGTATGCCTCAAGTACAAGTCCGTTAGGTTCATTATACGGGGCAAGCACATAACGGGTACTGCTTCCCGAGACAACGACACGGGCATCATCCGCTATGGCTCCCTCGCTTTGAATATTTGTTGTAAAAAGTGCAAGTTCTTCACCATCAATCTGAGCATCTGCATGGTCAGCCGCCGGAAGCGCCTCTACAATAACATCCTTATTCCAACCTTGGAATTCCGCAGGAACACTCACACTCACAGTCACCTTGGCTATTTTGGTGTTTTCACCGTTGGTAAGAGTCAATACCACTGTCGATGAGCCTGGGGTTTCACCGGCAGCCACAGGGATTGTAAAGGTAGATGAATCACGGTCTTCGGAAATATTGCCGAGTGTTATGCAATTGTCGGAAGTTTCGGCAGTGAGATTGAAATTGTCCGCACGTTCCTCTCCATTGAGGTCATATCCGACAATAATCTGGCCGGATTCTCCCGGAGCGATCGCCATTGTTGACGACACAGGCTTAAGACCAATTCTGGAAGCATTGGGATCCGTCAAAGCGGACACTGCGAAAACAAAGAACTCATGAGATCCCTTGGCAGCATAGAAATTGATAGATTCAACGGCCTTTTCCGCCGAAGCCTTAACCATCAAATCGAACAATCCGTATGTGTTGCGACCGGTGTTGGTATCATCCTCGAGAACCTTCAGACCCGTGAATGCGAAATCTTTGATGTTGTCGGCATCATATATTGACTTAGGAACATCGTTCTCAGATATGACATGCTCCTCATTTGTTCCGTCTTCATAGTTGACGGTCAAAGTTATGTCCTGATATCCCGAACGGCGTGCAGTCAGGATATGAAGTTCCTCCGTAGAAACAGGAGCGGCAAAGGTAAGTTTGAAATCCGTCTTGTTTTCGTCCATCAACATAACGTTTGCCTTGTCATATTCCCCAAGTTTGAACTTATTCCCCTGCTCCGAAATAATCAGACGGGTGTCGGGAGAAGCGATCGCATTCCCTGAGCGCACATTGGATGTGAAGAAACAACCATAATCCAACTTCTTTTCGGCAAAATCTGCCACAGGGGTATTCTCGGCAATAATGTCATGGGTGAATCCCTCTGCTATCTCTACCGGCATAACGCGCGGCCCTGCATCCTCGAGCTGGGCATAGATTTCAACCTCTGCAAGCGATGGATAGAACAGATAGTTTACATCACAAACGACAGCGAGGTATGTTGTAGGAGCAATGTCGGGCATCATGCAAGTAATTTCTGATGTTTCTCCGATATTGTTGAACGTTTCTACAGCTGTCCAGTTGATACCGTCATTACTTACACGCACACTTACCGTCTTGTTGACAATACCGTCATCTACATTTTCGCTGGGACCGTGGTTGGCATCGGGAATGTATATTTTCACTTTCCCGGCGCTGAAGAGTTCGGGATTCTTGAAAACAGCCCAAAGGTCGTTGCTATAGCGACAGCCGTCTTCATACATATCTTCGGTAAGACCCTGTGCGGCGATATTCCCGTCAGTAAGGTTGCCGGTGTTTTGTGCATCGAAAGCCGCATCGGGGGCATAATCAGCGGAATATTTGCGCATCTCGGCAGTCATGCCCTTGGCAATGTTTTTAGCCTCGGGGGTGTCGATAAGGATATCGATGCTATTGGTGCGTTTTACGTCACCGTTGCGGAGTACTATGTCGATAGTGGCTTTACCGATACGGTTGGCGGCTTTCACATCGAATGTGATGTTGCCATTACCATCATCTGTTGATTCTCCTATAGTTATAAATGAAGACTCGCTCTTGAGTTCGATACCGAAATTGTCGGCGCGAGTGTCTCCGGCCAGATCGTAATTTACCGTCACAGTCTTGGTTTCTTTGGGTGCGGCAGCCACACTGTGGGGAACTGAAAGGCTCAACTGTGAATTATCGCGACCGATAATCTCAAATTCGAAAACACGTGTCGTGAAACGTCGGTCGGCATAAGGGGCGAGTTTCACGTAACGTGCAACAGTGGGGACGATGTTGATTTCTTTTACATTGACATCCTTTACACCGGTGGCAGAGGCGACTTCTTTCCAATTGTTGCCGTCTTCGCTCACAAGTACGGTGTAATTGTTGATATTATCTTCACCGCCCTTGAAGGCCGAGTGACTGTCGTAGATATTGAATCCGTAGAGAGTGTGCGGTGTGCGAAGGTCTACTACGACCCAAGGATTTGTAGCGATGTCGCTCCAACATTCATTGTTGGCGACAGGCGCCTTGATACCGTCGATCAGTTTTGCTGCCGAGCCGGTGACAGCGCGGCTGCACGAAACCGTCTTTTCAAGCGCAGCATTGTGAACCTGCTTATAAGTGTCGTTATCGAACACGTCGAAGGCTACGCCTTTGAATGTGGATGTACCCTGCGCATTAGCTGCCTTTACAGTTATTTCGGGGCTACCGATAGCAGATGCCTCAACAACGATAGAGGCATCGGTCAATTTGCCCGAGATGAGTTTCACGCTCTCCGGAAGAACCCATTCAAAAGCATTGGGATTGTCGGTACCCGATACCGTCAAGGCGATATGTTCTCCTACACGGGCATAGCTCTTGACAGGCGTAACAGTGATTACCGGAGCCGCAGCATTGGCAAATGCAAGTTTAGAAGTTTTTGATGCACCGTAAGTGCCATCTTTCATGACAGGAACCAGTTCTACAGTAACATCAGCTTCGTTGGAGTTGCGCGAGAAGCGGGGAACATAGAAACCTTCGCCGCGGGTCTGACCCACAAGACGACACCCCTTGGAATTGGTGAGATAGATGTCGAAATGGTCAAAATCGGCATTATAGTCATAGCTCCAAGTCAGACGTACATCGCCATCGTTTTGGCCGAAATTGCCTGTGCATGTAAAATCATTGACAGGAAGCGCAGGAGCTGTATAATTGGCCGGAACTATGGTAAGCTCACCAAGTTTCAACGAATAGGAAGGATTTGCGGCCTCGCTGCGGGCATTGACAGCTATCATCTCTATGGTTTTGCCGTTGAGCGACGCGAGGTCATATTCGGCCACGGTCCAACCATTGACAGTTGAGGTAGTCGCACCGGAGAGAGTAACATCGGCGTTGTCGTAGCCTGATGTCGAGACCATCACTTCGGGAGCAGTACCGTTGACCTTATAGATGAACCGAAGTTTGCCCCCGTTTTCAACAGCTATCTTTGTTTTGTAGAGTTTCCAGATATGGTTACCGGCAGTGGCTGAGCCTCTGAGGCAGATGCTGTTGCCGAAGTTGAAAGCATCATCGTAATCAATAGTCACCTTCATATCTCCCATGTCACTCACAGAGTAGCGCCATGTGGGCAGGATGCTCTGCACAGAGGTAGCATACCAGTCCTGGGTATTGAGCTTTTCGCCTTTTGCGAAACGATGTTTGCCCAAACCTACTGAAAAAGATGTAGTAAAAGGCATTGTTGTGATGACTGACATCTCTTTTACTTTTGCTTTTACACCGGACCATCCCGAGCCGCCGGCCCAGGTTAGGTTTTCTTTCGCAAAGGCATCTTCCTGAGCGGCATATGCTTCTTCGCCCGTTGTCTTGCCCTGTTCCCACATGGGGTCAGTGCGAACTTTGTAAGTGTTTTGCTCAGGGCAGAACAGAGCTACCGAACCTACAGAATGAAGCGCAGAAGCGTAGCCTGTCAGACCGGACTGAACACATTCGATACCGGCATAAAGACGATGGAGGATATCATTGGCTGTGCAACCGAGTTCAGAAGCATAGCTGCTCTTGTCGCCGGTGCTGTTGTATTCAAGGAACTGCGATGTGTTGCGGTGCGACTTAAGGATTTCAATTGTCGGTTTACCTTTGGCATCGTACCACTGTATCTCCATATATGTGTCACCCGCAGCATCAGCAGTCTCGCCGAAACATTTGATAAATGCGGCCCATTCGCTTACACGCTTGCCATTGTCGAGTTCCTTGTTGATGAACCAACCGTCGAAACCGAAATATTTGGCAATCTCATACATCTTGACGGCATAAGGATATTTGCCGTCAACCTGTGTAAGCATCGCGTCAATCCATTCATCGCGTCCACCGATTGTTCGGGGCATGAAAAATAGCTGACCGAGGATTTTGACACCGTTGAGGTGTGCTGCATCAATGGTTCCGGCAGGCGGGAGCACAAAGATACCTTCGTTACCGGCACCACCCCAATTGACAAATTTGTCCATATATTGCCAATAGGTAGGTTGGTAGCCAAGGAAATTGTTGTCACCCTGGGAAGGAGTCAGCGAACACATCTTGTTGGTGATAGTCGCGGTTTCAACCTGTCCTTCCCCCTCGTTGGTGTCGATACGCATTTGCAGAGGGATGCGCGAACGGTTGAATTTGGCATCCGGGTCAGTTTCGGGCGACCAGTTGATTATGTCGTCCGGAAACCAACATGCACTGTAAGGCTGCTGAGCATACACGGCAGATGTTGCCGATAGCATAGCCAGACTTACCAGAATCTGTTTGATTTTCATGATTTCGAAATTGTGATTATTGATTAAACTGATATTTTATAAAATGAAAGACCTAAAACAACCTTATCTGACCTTAAACCTCTTTTACCTTATCTGAAATTATTCGGTTTAACTCTATTTCCCGTGCCATCGTTTGTATCGGAAATATCCCACCACAGACGAGTGCCTTGGGTATTCGTGCTCTGAAGTTCGGGATGCGATGTGAAATAGAGATTGGAGTTTTCACTATTGGGATAGAGGATACGTTTGATATTTTTACCGTCCGGTACCCCTCCTCCACTCATGTTGGTAAGTTGTGTTTCAAGGGCCGGATAATCCGTGCGGCGATATTCCGCCCAGGCTTCATTGCCGTTGGGAAACACTGCCATCCATTTCTGGGTAATGATGGCTTCGAGGATTTTTTCTTTGTCGCCAGAAGCGAATGTGCCGTCGTTAAGAACCACAAGACCGTTGATATATGACTGTGCATCGGCAGCATCAATCATGTAATAATCCATAGATGCCTGCACACCTTGGCGGAAAAGATCCTCTGCATTGCCTCCACCCCAACCGCGGAGAGCCGCTTCGGCACGCAGGAAAAGGCTCTCTGCGTAACCAAGCCATACGGTTGGACGGGCATAGTTGAACCAATATTTGGGATTAAGATTCTTCGATGCCGGTTTTGGTTCGGTTCTGGTTATAGAGTATTTAAGTTCCGACATTGAAATCTCGGGCTCTTGAGCACCACGGTGACATCCGACAAAGTCTTCACGCATACTTTCTTCACCGGCAGCTATACCGGTACTTGTCATGTTACCGCGATACCAGCACACGAGACACCTCGGGTCGATAATCTTCTCTATTGTATTATTGCGGCCATGTTTGATTATGTATTTGCCGCCACCGGTCGAGAGGGTACGGTAGAAATTCTCAAGATCCCAGCTCATGACGCTTTCTCCATTATAAGCAACAGAACACATTGAAAGTGCATTTTCAGAGCCTCCTTCATCTCTACCTCCCATAGCGATGGGAGCATATTTAGGTACAGTCTGCATATTATCATCATTTGAGATCATCAGGCCATACTTGTTGTTCAAAGCCGCCATGCCTTCTTTCTTTGCACGGTCAGGATCGATATTGGAAATACGCAGGGCTAGACGCAAACGCAATGTATTTGCAAAGCGCAGCCATTTTTCAGTATCTCCGAAATAACAGATGTCATCAGTGTCAATGCGGTATTGGCTTCCATCGGCGGGATTGATTGAATCCGCTGCTTGTTCGAGCATACGGAACATGGCATCGTAGACATCCTTCTGCGAATCATATTCGACATTGTTGGTTTCCGGAATACGTGCCTGGGTATAAACCTTGAAAGGCATTGCACCATAAGTGTCGGTGTTGGCAAGAGCGAGAAAAACGAAATAGATGCGTGTTATATATTTCTGATTTTTATACTGCTCTGGATTGTCATTGAAAGTGAATGCACGCATAAGTGAGCGGTATTCCGAACAACGCTCTTCATAGAAATGCTTCCAACGTTTTCCGCTCCATCCGTCAGAATAACCGAAATCAGGCGATTTCAATGCGTGTTTTGGTTGATTATTTGCTACATAACCCCCATATATGTCATGAGAAAGATTTGTCGTAATCTGATATTCGGCGTAATATCCTTCGTAAAGGAAGTTGCGGAATGTAGAGGGAGCGGCGTTGAGGTCTGTCTTGCATTTTTCGAGTTCGTCGCCCTCAAGGATATAATTGATATTGACATCGGCATATTTTGTTTTATCCTCGACGTCACTTCCATTGCCACCTTCTCCCGTACGGTCATCCTCGATGGCATATGGGTTGCGACCAAGTTCATCAAGGTCGTAGCAGCCGGTCAGCATGAGGGCCGACACTGCGACAAACGCAGTTCCTGCGGCTTTTGATATATTGAGTTTCATTTTTTAATTTGATTTTTAGAATTCCAGATTGACTGTCAAACCGTAAGTACGTGAGTATGGAACGGCAAGGAAATCGAGTGCTTGAGAGAACATTGTGGTGTCATAGCCACCTTCGGGGTTGCCAGGAGTATGCTTCATCAGAAAACAGAGGTTTCGGGCTACGAAAGAAATGCGGGCATTCTGAAGCGGTGTTTTCTTAAGCCATTTCGAGGGGAATGAATATCCTACAGACAGTTCCTTGAGCTTGATGTATGATGCATCATGCACAAATTCCTCGGCGTAGCCCTGCTGTGACAGATAGAGTCCGACGGTTGAATAATATGTTTGGGCTGATACGGGGATGTCGTTGGGTGTGCCGTCGGCTTTTACGCCGGGAACAACCATGTAATAGTCCTTTACACCATTAAGTTCCTTATATTCTCCACGGTAGGCAGTGCGCTCGGAAGTACCGACCATTGTCGCCATACCTTCCGAAACGGAAACAATGTCACCGCCGAATTTCATATCGAACATTGCTGAGATATTGAAGTTCTTCCAACGGAATGAGGGGGTAACCGACATCATCAGGTCGGGCTGGATGTTGCCGATGGGATGGTCGAGGAGATATTGTTCGAGGTTGCCGTTCCCGGTCTCCGGCTGAGGAAGACCGTTAGCATCCACAATAATCTGTCCGGCTTCGTTACGTTTCATAAGACGGTTGGCATAGATATTGCCAAGTTTTCCTCCGGGAACTGCTCCCACCTTGACTGGCATGTTGGGGTCACCGTTGAAATAGATGCGATTAACCCCGTCCGCAAGTTCATCGACTGTCGATTTGTTGTGAGCCAGATTGGCAGTGAGGCTGAATGTGAAATCTTCCGTATCTACAGGATGTCCGTAGAGCATCAGTTCCACACCTTGGTTGGTAATACGTCCGGCATTAACCCACTGCTGGCTCCAGGGGGCTGACGCATCCACGAGCATTGCCTGATTTTTGGTGTTGGTGTTGTAGTAAGTGAAGTCGAATCCAAGTCGGTTGTTGAAGAATTTCATATCAAGACCTACCTCATAGGAAGTCTTGATTTCAGGTTTAAGATTCGAATTCATCTTGATTGTCTGCACTATCGGCTCGCGTATGCCGTTTGAGAACTGATACTGGCGTGTATTGTAAAGATTATACGGATCAGGATCTTTACCAACCTGCGCTGCCGACAGACGGATTTTACCAAAAGTAATCTGTGTGGGCAGATCCCAACTCATGTTACGGATAAAATCGGTAAATACAAAACTGAGGTTAGCCGACGGATAGAAAAATGAATTGTTCTTTTTGGGAAGCGTGGATGACCAGTCGTTGCGGGCTGTCAAGTCAAGTGAGAGAAATTCACGAAAAGCGATTTGCGCCGATGCATAAAGCGAATACATCGCACGGTTGTAACCTGAATTATTGGCCGTAGTAATGTGGTCGCCGGTATTGAAAATCCAGTTATCCTTTTCAAGCATATTCTCAACGGCAGCCGAAAAACCTTCGTTTTTCTGATACATGATATTGCCGCCGGCTGTATAGCCTACACGCCATATGTCGTTGAGGGTCTTGTCGCCCATGACAGTAAGCGAGATGTTCTGCTCGAAATGATTGATCTCGCTGCGCGACATGTTGTCATCAGTCAGTTTTGACTGCCAGGTGTCGTTGCCTGTAGTAATGGCCTGATCTCCGAGACCAAGGTCAGTTTCCTCTATGCGTGTGCGATAATAGTCGAAAGCGTATTTGGCCATTACTTTTGCCCAGGGACTGATGTCGAGATTAAGGCTGTAAAAGCCGAATGCACGCCAACGCTCATCACTGTTCTGGAAGCGATGACGGAGATAATACGGATTGGAATAATGTTTGTCAGGACCGAACCAGTTGCGATGGAGCTGCGATTCGGATGAATACTCCTGAAGGTCACTCAGACGAACATTGCCGGGAATAAGCAGCAGCTGACCGACTTCACCGTTCAGACCAGTATAAGGACGGTTTTTGGCCTTTGTGTTTGACACAGATACCTTGGCCTCACTCTTAAGCCATTTGTTAAAAGTTGAACCGGCACTGAAATCTATATTGAGTTTCCGCAGGTTTTCGCCCTGAAACATTCCTGAGTTGTCATTATATCCTACAGAGAGACGGTAGTTGGAGTTCTCATTTGAATGGCTCAGCACAAATGTGTGGAACTGGGAAAAACCGGTTTTGAAATAATCTTTGAGTTTATCGCCATAATAAGAGTAGGGTATCATCTCGCCTGTCCAGGATTGTTCCGGATGGCCGTCAAGTCTGGGGCCATAGGCCAATTCACCGGTAATTGCGATGGGATTTCCTTCCTCGTCAGTGCGATAGAGGATATTGCCTCGGCTCCCTTGACCGAAAATGTTCTGTTGTTTTACGGCTTCTGTTGCCTCGCTCCATGTGAATGAACCATTATAAGTAAAGCCAATTCCTTTCTTGCTGGATCCACGTTTTGTAGTGACGAGAATGACACCATTACCGGCGCGAGAACCATAAAGAGCAGCCGCATTCGGACCTTTCAACACCGAAATCGACTCGATATCTTCCGGATTGATGTCAAAGGCCGTGCCACCCCTGTCATATCCGCCGAATGCCGAAGCATCAGAGGTATTGTTGTCGGTGAAAGGCACTCCGTCCACGATCCACAGAGGCTGGTTGTTGTCGGTAAGGGATGAGTTGCCTCGTATTGTAATCTTGGTTGAACCTCCAAGTCCGGTGCTTGCGGTATTCATCTGCAGTCCCGCTACTTTACCGTCAAGGGCCCCTATGACTGAAGGATCGCCTGTAGTGTTGAGCTCGCTTGCCTTCACATCCTGCACGGAATAACCGAGCATCTTTTTCTCACGCTTGATACCGAGGGCGGTAACCACTACTTCCGTCAGCACCTGTGAATCCGGCTGAAGAGTCGCGTTGTTCACATTGTTGGGGTTTACCCTTACCTCCTGCGGTTTGTATCCAACGTAGGAATACATCAGCACCGGTTTGTCTCCGGTGACATCAATGGCATAATTTCCATCAATATCGGTTGACACGCCTGTTGTCGTCCCTTTGAGCCGGACAGTCGCCCCGATCAGCGGCTCGCCGTTTTCATCAAGGAGTTGACCGGTCACCCTTCTTTTTGCAGGTATTTGCTTGTCTTTAGGCTCAGCTTCGGCAGGAGCATTTTTGAGATAGACAACGTTGTCTTTGACGGAATAGGATATACCGGTCCCGGCAAACAGCTTGTCAAGGACGGCTTTGAGGTCTGCATCTTTTAAAGATACCGCCTTCACTTTCTGCGACGCGAGTGCGTCATCATAGAAGAACTGGTAATCGGACTGCGATTTTATCACTCGGATTACCTCACTGAGTTTTGTATCGGCATTAGTCGTAAGGTTGATTCCGGCATTCGCCAATAGAGAAAGGGCGATGAATACACCGGCTACCAATCCACGAGGCCGCATGTTTAAAGATTTTTTAAACATAATTCGTGATGATGATTATGATTGTTGTTCGAAAAATATACTAAACACGGTATACATGGTATTATATGTCTAATAAACCCCTCTCCGGAGATAACTACTTACGGGCTTTTAAAAAATTTTTAGCATTCGGTCTCCAAGAGAGTTTTTTCAAGGATTCCGGTCATGTTTTACCACTGCAAAATTGCATTTAATTATACGCGACTCAAAAAAATCATAGGTCGTATTCGTTCAAAAACGAGTATTTGAACGAACACAACGACAATGCCGTCAGCTATTTGCAAACGGTGCTCGAATTTGAACGGGAATAATCAGGATTTGGTGTTACGGGCGATGCGCTGATAGTCGGAAGGAGTCAGACCGGTCTCTTTTTTAAAGGCCGTTACAAGTGATGTCCGCGACTTGTATCCCACGCTTTGCGAGATAGCCTCGATGGTAAGATGTCCATAATTTTGTTCGTCGGACAAACGTTTGCATGCCTCTCGCACGCGATATTGGTTAAGTAATTCTCGAAAAGATGTCCCTAAGGAATCATTGAGGACAGCCGACAATGCCCTCGAACTGATGCCTACAAGCTCAGCTAATCGTTCCAATGAAAAATCAGCGGAGAATTTTTCTTCCGTTTCATCCATCACGGCGAGTATTCTTGTCTTCTGCGAAACTGCGTTTTGCGGTGCGATGTATGATGTTGACTCTTTATCCGATTTCTGTATTTGTGATTGCATTAAAATCCCATCTTCACGGAGCTGTCTGTTTTCGTTTTCTTTCAGAAGAATTTCCTGCTGCTTGTTGAAAAGATCAATATAGCTTCTTCTTAGCCTGCGATGTCGGTTCTGAATCACCAATAGTAATGGAATGACTACAGCAAGGAGAAGTCCTGAAAAGAAAATAATCAGCTCCCTCACTTTTCTTTTACGATTAGCCTCTGTCAGCATAACTGACGACCGATGACGTTCGTACGCCAGATCATTGATGAACTTTAAATTGTCAATAGCACCGAGATATTGATAATTCAAAAGAGAATCCTGATGTATAAGAAATTGTGCATGTGCTTTATCTGCGGCTTCCATATTGCCGTCATAACGATATATCTTTTCCTTTGACTTATATGCATCAGCCATAGCCTCATAATCTTGGAAATCACGACCGTGTGCAAGCAATTTATCGGCATAGTACAAAGCGGAATCCGGTTTATGAAATTGATGATATAGATAGGACAGTGATCTGAGATTCTGATGAATATGAGCGGGAGCATTCATAGTTGCCGGAGCAATGTCCAGCTCCCTCTTCATTGATATTAGGGCACCGACGGTATCTCTGTTCAGCAAAAGTTCCACAGAGTGCATTCTCTGACGGGCATATTCGATATCATTTGTTCCCTCTGGTATTGGAAGTTCTTTAAACTGTCTGATTTCATTGGCAAATTCATTTTGAAAACCCGGACGCCACATTCTTGAAGTGATATTGCAGAATACAACAATCGCATGATTCCACAAATTGTTCTCACATGATATATGAAAAGACTTTTTGTATTCATCGGCACATAAGCTGACGAACTCGGGCGAATCAACCTGATCAGCAAAAAGACTATAGGTACTACCGAAATTCATGGCAATCGTTGCTCTTACAATAGGGCGGTTGATGTTCTTATCGATTTCAGCCGCCTTAAATAATGTTTCATAAGCCTTCTTATAATCACCGACAAAATGAAAGTACACGGAACTGAGATTTACAGCTGCTACGGCACATCGGTATTTCTGTTCCTCTGAAAGTCCCTCGCGATAGCTTTGAACAACTTTAGAAAAGCAGATGACAGCACTGTCTATCTTAATTGAATCACTATATAGATAATTCCGGCCTTGATTTATAAGATTGCGTGAATCGTCAGCAGTAAGCGCATATGCCGGAAATAAACCGACAAACAATAATAGACATTAGAAATTCTTAAGTTGTTATATTCACGCACGTACGCGCGATG
>CAJTZS010000015.1 GCA_910584055.1 uncultured Muribaculaceae bacterium
AGGCAGTCGCCTTTATAGCGACACTCCGACGTAACAAACTCGATGCCGTTCGCCTCGGCAATCTGCCGGCGGATCTCTTTCAGGATCTTGCAGGTCTGCTTTCCTCGTACCATAATCAATAGCGGTTAGGGTCAAAACTTATTGGCAAAGTCATATATACACTAACTTTTTTGCCATCATGCTGTCCTGGTATGAAATCAGGAAATAGCCTGACAACCCTCAAAACCTCTCTATCAAGAGCAGAATCCAAGCCCCTGACAATCTGTGGGTCGCATACATGACCTAAAGTGTCAACATAAAACTTTACTATAACCCTCCCTTGAAAATCACCAACCATATCTTCCGGGTATTTGAGATTGGCACCGATGAATTTCAACATTGCAGCCTGACCTCCAGGAAATTCCGGATACAGTTCAACAGCAGTATATATTCTATCTTCATCAGGTACTTCTCCTACAGTCGGTAATGGGGCTATATCCTGTGAATTTGGAACCTCTCCCTCTTTAATTCCCGATAAAACAGAGGTGGAAACAGTGTCTTCAATCGCAGGGGTCTCATCTTCCCTCTCAACTTCACCCTCCGTCCATTCAAAGGTGTCCACCATTTCCATTGGTTCACCTTGCAATGTTTCAGAATCATTATTGGCACTTTTGTTTTCACCGCTTCCGCAACCCGAAAACGCAATAATTCCCGCTGAGATTCCGGCAAGCGCAATGGCTTTACCCATGCGCTGACGGGATCGAAGCTGCTGCTCCAAGTAGCGGACTTCGGCCTCGCACTTGGGGCAGGTTCCAAGGCAGTCGCCTTTATAGCGACACTCCGAAGTTACGAACTCGATGCCGTTCGCCTCGGCTATCTGCCGGCGGATCTCTTTCAGTATCTTGCAGGTCTGCTTTCCTTGTGCCATAGTCAGTGTTTGCGGATTTTATATGTGAATAAATCGAATCGGGTAAAACCGAGTTGTTCAAGCGTGGCTCTGCTTGCCTCGCGGTCGGCATCAGTGTTGAACTCCGGTATCAGCGGTATGCGGATAATGCAATCTTCTTGCCTTCCACAGTCGGCTACCAATCGGAGATTGTCGAGAACAAGGGAGTTGTCCTGCCCGGTATAGTTGCGGTAAATCTCAGGATTCAAGTCCTTGATGTCAAAAATCAGTGTATTTACCACAGGGAGCAAGGATGCGATATTGTCTGCCGGAACATTGAGCGATGTTTCAAGATTGATTTGCCAACCGTCACCGCACAGCTCGCGGAAACGTCGGATAAAACCGGGTTGCAGACACGGTTCTCCTCCACCGAATGTCACTCCGCCATTGGTGGCAAGGAAATAAAGCTCGTCGATGCGGACTTCCCGATACAGCGATTCGGGAGTATATTCCCTGAATTTGCCTCCATCACCGAGCGACCGGGGATTGAGGCAATACCGGCAACGGAGCGGACATCCGTGAAAAGCCACAAGCGTCGTCACTCCGTCGCCGTCGGTTGCCAGACGGTGACGCGCCACGCCGATGATTCTTGCAAGCTTGTTTTCCATTGCGACTATATTTATACAGGCATTTTAGCCTTGCCGAGTGTGACAATCTATGCTCTTCCAAAGTTAATAAGAATAATTGACTTTAGGTGTGACATTTGTCACACCCGTGTTGGTATACGAATCATGAAATCCATTCCCATTATCCTCAAACCAAGTCTTATCCTCCAACCATGAACAACCATGAACAGTCACTCTTACATAAACATTCTTATGTGTCAACATTCTTTTAATCAAACCATTGAAACCATTAAAAACCATTGCTCGCTGCCGCTCGCTGTATGACACGGCAGGATAGCAAGAAAGAGGTTGTTGAGGGTTTTAATGGCTTGACATTATTCCAGCTGGCTGCTTAAGAAACTTGAGTGTGTATCTTTAAGTAGTTAATAAAAATTAATCGATATATGTGTAGTTGATATCTTGAACGCTAAAACTTGTTCTTTTTGGCCGATTTGGCTTTGTCATTCAGTCGAATATATTAATATTCTCCTTCATTCCGCAGCCAAATCGCCTCAAAAATAACTGCGTTTTATCTGTTCATTAATTTTTATCAACTACTTAACAAATTAGTTATAATATTTTCAATAAGTATCTTTTACAAATTTATCAACTCCTCTATTTTGGCTCTAAAATCGGATTCCGGTAGATTCCATGGCAGCCAATTGATTTTTGTTCCTCGTTTCTCCATACCCCGGAACCATGTCATCTGGCGTTTGGCAAACTGATGAATTGCAGTTTCAAGGTTTGTAAACATTTCATCATAGGTATATTCCCCTATAATGTACTTTGTCACGAATTTGTATTCAAGGCCATAGTATATAAGGTCTTCCGGCGAGATGCCGGAGTCAAGGAGGTTCTTAACCTCCTCGATCATCCCTTCATCGAGACGGGATTTAAGTCTCGATGATATCCTTAACCTTCGTTCTTCACGTGAGATGTCGATTCCGATGACAATAGCATTTATGGGAGATGCCGATTGTTTTCGGGTTGTAGCGGTTTCTTCAGGGTGTTTTAAATAGTATTCCTCTATTTCGATAGCTCGTATGGCACGCTTACAGCTGTCGATGTCTGTTTTATTATGCAGGGCCTTGTAACCCCTCAGTATTTTTTCGAGTTCATCAATGGATTTACCTTCTAACGATGCCCTTAATGACGGATTTTCTTCGACCTCCGGCATAATAATTCCATTCAATGCATTCTCTACATACATTCCGGTGCCGCCACATATTACAGGAATTTTTCCCCTATCCTTGATTTCAGATAATGATTTATTGAAATCTTGAAGATAGCGATGAAGATTATATTTTGTTCCTGCCGGGACAATGTCGATCAGGTGGTAAGGTATTTCACCGTATTCACACAGGTCTTTGCCTGTGCCGATTGTCATGCCTCGGTATACCTGACGTGAGTCAGCAGAGATAATCTCGCTGTTTAACATACGGGCAATTGCAACTGCACGTTTTGTCTTTCCGCTCGCGGTCGGGCCTACAACAGCTATAGCATCTAATTCCATTGATTGGCTTTCTTGTTACCTTTGCTGGATATCATGCTTCTGAACCATCTTTTTATCCGATACATCGGAGTGTCAGAGTTGAAGATAGAAATCCTTATCCACTTGTCATCCTGAAAGTCAAGATGTGATTCACGAACCTCTTTCAGTGTAAAGGTCGGGCGATATGATTTGAGTTTGTTCTTCCGGAACCCGCGTTCGTCAAATATCTTATTGGTCAGCATTATTGTGGCGAGACGTGTGATATCTGAAACACAAATGTGAGCAAGATTCGTAGGATTGTAAGAATAAATCTTTTTTAAATCATTGAAGGCCATCCATTCCCCGTCAACATTCAATTCCTTGTAATCTTCCGGACTGCCATCAAGAAAATAGAAATAGCGCAGTAAGGAGTGCCTGTCCATATCCACCATTTTTCTGCCGAAGAAGAATCGCAACTCTCCATCATTTACTCCGGTCATCCTTCGGATGATATTGGTAACTTCCGGAATGGTAATACCGTTCACAGAACGTTTTGTAAAAAATGGTGTGTCTATTACCGGTCTGAAGGGCATTCTGGGATCTGCCGTCTTGAAATTCATATAGACATAATCCTTGCAAATCACATAATATCTGATATATGTTTTCGCCGTCATGTCTCGAAGTTCCTCCTGCGTAATAATCTCGTTATTCTCTCTCATGTCAAGATAAAGATTATAATAGCGGAAGATGAAATATACTTCGTCAAGCAGAAATACAATAATGGTCAGCCACATGAATACGTACCAGTCTCTGTTGTTGACATCCACATCTATGTAAAAAAAGATATAATATGCCCAGATGATAGCGGAGAGCACTCCGAATATTATCATCATGTTCTTGAGCTGAAGGTGGGATTCATAGGCAAGAATACTTCCAATTTTGCCGCGTTCCCTTGAATCCCCGTATTGCAAGCGACAGTCTACACAGATGCTCAGTTTGCTGCTTCTCAAGAAAATCACTGTCATTGTCAAGAAGCATATGGGGCATAACATCAGCGAGGGGATGTAGGGATAGTAAAAAAATGTAAATTCAGGAGGAAGCCAGATAAAACCCCAGATATAAAGTATATTCAATACGATACTGACAAATGAATAAACAATCAGGCAAAAGAAAATCGAATATGACACAACCATACACGATGAATTCTTGCTGAGTTTATTATTATATAGTAAAGTGTATAAAAATGCGGCAGCAATAAGGGCTATAATTGGAGAAAAATAAAAGGGAAGCAGAATCGAGAGGGCAAGAACTCCTACAATAGTGAGCAGCCCAACTGAAAGATTCTTCCAGAAGGCATAAAGCTGAAGGCTGCTGACTTTTCCTAAATCTTGCATCTCTATTGTCTATTAGTTTTTAACGAATACTTCCCTCCGTTTATTTCATTATATTGGTGTCCAGGAAATCTGCAATCTTATTAAACAGCATCACTCGCGCGTTGCACATTCCAAGACTATGCTCGAATCCGGCGAGCGCCATCATGTCAAACACCTTTCCCTCGTAATTGAGCTTGGACGTATATTTCAGAGTGTTGTAGAAATGAACATTGTCATCACTTGTCCCCGACATGATTAGAAGACGAGACTTCATGCCGGGCGTATGTGTCAATGCTGAAGATTTCTGATATCCACCTTCGTTCTGTTGGGGTGTGCTCATATATCTTTCTGTGTATATAGAGTCATAATATCTCCAGTCGGTTACTGGAGCCATGGCAATCCCGGCTTTAAATGGAGAATCTGCGGCTGAAAGTTCCATCAGTGTCATGTATCCGCCGTAGCTCCAGCCGAAGCAGGCAACCTTTGAAGAATCAATATATGGAAGCGATGCAAAATATTTTGCTCCTGCGATCTGATCTGATGTCTCGTATTCACCAAGATGACGGTACACTGAATTTGCCCATTCCCTGTTTCTGTATCCTGTGCCCCTTCCGTCAACTGCCGCTATAACGTAACCAAGCGATGCAAGGTAATACACACCCTCCATTTTCCATCTATTGGCCACTTCCTGCGAATCCGGACCGTTATATTGAGTCATTACGAGAGGGTATTTGCGATTCGGATCAAAATTTACAGGCTTTATGATATAAGCGTCCATATCCTCCCCAACCGCGTTCTTGACTTTTAAGAACTCCTTCTTAGGTGCAGATGCGTATTTTGCGGCGTATACGGAATTATTCTCAATATCTTTTATGATTTCTCCTCTTGAATTGCATACGGAATAAATTGTCGGTGTAAGCGCATTGCTGTAAGTCCTTACGAAATAATCCATGTTAGCGCTGAAAGAAGCCGATTCGAAACCATCGATATCGTTAAGGGCAGTCGCAGTT
Organism: uncultured Muribaculaceae bacterium; assembly: GCA_910584055.1. Taxonomy (GTDB): domain Bacteria; phylum Bacteroidota; class Bacteroidia; order Bacteroidales; family Muribaculaceae; genus Lepagella. The sequence goes on from CAJTZS010000015.1 coordinate 5,385, forward strand.
CCTTTTGCATCGATTCTCACTATATTGCGGTTGATTGCCCCCCTTATGGTTGACTGGATATAATATGCCCCGCTTTTGACCGATTTTCCGTAAAACTGTGTCACATTCCAGTCCCCCTTGGATATTTGTTTCAATTGATTGCCATTATAATCATATTCGTACAGGTGGCAGAATCCCGAACGTTCACTCCCTATGACAAAGGATGTTTTCCCATATGATACCATTTGATATGAAGAGGGGCTTAGCCATGCCTGACTATGTTCCTCCAATAGAAGTTTTGCTACGGTTGAACCCGGATTCACCTTATAGAGACATAAGTGATTCTGATCCCTGTTCAGTGTCATGACCATCAGTTGTGTGCCGGTTCCGTCATATTCCATTGAAGGGACATAGCAATCTATCGGTATATCCATAGTTTTCGTAGTCCTGTTGTCAATATTGTATACATTGACACTGACTTTGACGTTCGGATAACCGGCAAGAGGATATTTATAAGTATATTGTGACGGATATGGATCTGAAAGAGGGTCTGCGTCACAGAAACTTTTATAATTGTCGAAAGAATATAAGGGCACCTCGGATTCATCGAACCGGATGTATGCCACAGATGTGTCGTCTCCATTCCATCTGATTGTGTTGACAATTCCAAATTCCTCCTCATAACTCCAGTCGGGAACTCCATTTATCACCTTGTTCTTTTCGCCATCTTTTGTGATTGGTTTGTCGGTGTCGTAATCAAGATTGGATATGTAGATATTGTTGTCTCTTGTGTAGGCAACCATCCTGCCGTCGTGCGACATCACCGCGCCTCTTTGTGCCCCGTCTGCCGACACTCTTTTTAGAGTGGAGCGTAAAGTGTCGTATACATAATACTGAGCTGTGAACGACCGGCGATATATCTTGTTTACATCGTTCCAGAGAAGAATCTTTTTGCCATTCTCGCTGATACTGTATCCATCAAATGAATCAATCTTCAAGTCTCCTTTGATTTGATCCAGACTAAAGAGGGTGCCGGTCTTTTTGCCTGTCCGATATTCGAAAATATCTATTGACCTTCCGTCTTCGCTTATGGCGGCATAGGTTAACCCGTCTGCAAGGGGACGCATCTCTTTTATTCCGGCGGGTGCATTCTTTCCCGGGGCAATATAATCTTCAATTGTCAATGCGGACGCAGATGACCCTCCGGCAGCAATAATTATTGCTGCCAGGGAACATCCTATAAAGTTTTTTAAGTTCATCTTCAGTCTGTTTTTAAGGCAGGTTCTATAAAAATCTATACTAACCGGATTATATTGGATGGTTAGTATGATCTTGCGAAAATTACGCGCTGGGCGGAAGGTTTTCCGGTTACCATACATTTTCCGGGAGTCTTGTCTCCGTCAAGAGGTATGCAGCGGATTGTAGCTTTGGTTTCCTCTTTCACCTTCTCTTCTGTTTCGGTTGTTCCGTCCCAGTGGGCAAGAATGAAACCTCCCTTTTCAATTTCTTCCTTGAATTCATCGTATGTGTCCACTGTGCGGATCATTGAATCGCGGTATTCAAGAGCTTTCTGGAATATGTTAGCCTGAATGTCTTCAAGGAGGTCTTTCACGTATGATGTCACACCATCAAGTGGGGCAATATGCTTTTCGAGAGTGTCACGTCTCATAACTTCCACAGTGCCGTTCTCTATATCACGCGCTCCGATCGCCAGACGTACCGGTACGCCTTTCACTTCATAATCGGCAAATTTAAAACCGGGACGTTTGTTCTCGGAATCGTCATATTTGACGCTGATTCCCATTGCTTTGAGTTCGGCGACTATAGGTGCGACTTTAGCTGATATTTCAGCCAACTGTTCATCGCTTTTGTATATTGGAATGATTACTACCTGTATCGGAGCAAGATGAGGCGGCAATACAAGCCCGTTGTCATCGGAATGGGTCATTATAAGAGCACCCATGAGACGCGTGGACACTCCCCAGGAATTTGCCCATACATATTCGGGGTTGTTCTCTTTATTTACAAATGTAACGTCGAATGCTTTTGCGAAATTTTGTCCGAGGTTGTGACTCGTGCCGGCCTGCAACGCCTTCCCGTCCTGCATCATCGCTTCGATAGTATACGTGTTGAGGGCACCGGCAAATCTTTCGTTTGCAGTCTTTACTCCTATGATAACGGGCATTGCCATGTATTCCCTTGCGAATTGTGCGTAAAGGTTGATCATCTGAACAGTGCGGGCCTCGGATTCCTCTGCTGTGGCATGGGCGCAGTGTCCTTCCTGCCATAAGAATTCCGCAGTGCGAAGGAACATGCGTGTGCGCATCTCCCATCGCATCACATTTGCCCATTGATTACATAGCAGGGGAAGGTCTCTATAGCTGTGTATCCAGTTTTTATAAGTTCCCCATATGATTGTTTCGGAAGTGGGACGCACAATGAGTTCCTCTTCCAGCTTGGCTGCGGGGTCTACTATGACGCCATTTCCGTCCGGGTCGTTTTTCAGACGGTAGTGGGTAACGACCGCGCATTCCTTGGCAAATCCCTCAACGTGTTCTGCTTCGCGGCAAAGAAACGATTTCGGTATAAGGAGCGGGAAGTATGCATTCTGAACACCTGTCTCTTTAAACATTCTGTCAAGATTCTGCTGCATCTTTTCCCAGATGGCATAACCATAGGGTTTAATCACCATGCAACCTCTCACAGCCGATTGCTCGGCCAAATCAGCTTTGACAACCAATTCGTTATACCATTGTGAATAATTATCTGATCGTTTTGTGAAGTTCTTTAGTTCTTTTGCCATGACTTATGGAAAATTAATTTGAATATTTATGTACGTGCGTCATCTTGCGCATTCATATGCAAAGTTACAAAAATATCGTGACATAGACACGCAAAAACAGCATAAATATTCCCTTTTCATCGGAAAATTTATGCTGTTTTTGTTGTGTCGTGGAATTGTCAGGCCGGATGGGTGTGCCCGGCTGGGTGGAAACCGGTTATTTCCCCACTGATGCCATGCGCATTCTCAATTCCTCTTCATATCGTTTCCAGTCATTTATCGGATGTCTGGAAATTCCCGTTTTCATCGCTGCTTTTGCCACTGCCGGTGCAACCCTGTATAGCAATCTTTCGTCAAAGGGCTTTGGCAAAATGTAGTCTTTGCCGAATTTGAAGTCAGTGTTTCCATAGGCCTCTTTTACGGATTCGGGAACATCTTCTTTTGCAAGGGCTGCAATTGCCCGGCATGCTTCGAGCTTCATCCGCTCGTTGATTTCGGTTGCTCCGCTGTCTAATGCTCCCCTGAATATGTAAGGGAATCCGAGGACGTTGTTCACTTGATTGGGATAGTCGCTGCGTCCGGTAGCCATAATAATGTCATCGCGGGTAGATATGGCAAGCTCATATGCAATTTCGGGTTCAGGATTGGCGAGCGCGAACACTATGGGCCTGGGTGCCATTTCGAGAAGCATCTCCTGTGTGAGGGCGTTTGCGACGCTGAGTCCGAGAAAGACATCTGCTCCGGCTATTGCTTCAGCAAGGGTGTGAACGTCTTTGTCTGTGGCAAATTCTCTTTTCTGGGCATTGAGGTCGGTTCTGTCCTTGCATATAACACCCTTGGAGTCGCACATAATCACGTTTTCTCTGCGCACGCCAAGTTGCAAATATAATTTTGCACAACTGATGGCGGCAGCTCCCGCTCCGTTGATAACAAGCTTGATTCCGTCGATCTGTTTTCCCTGCACTTCGAGGGCGTTAATCAAGGCGGCTCCGGAAATAATGGCTGTGCCGTGCTGGTCATCGTGCATCACGGGGATGTCGCATTCCTGTTTGAGGCGGCTCTCGATTTTGAAGCATTCCGGGGCCTTGATATCCTCGAGGTTTATTCCCCCGAAGGTCGGGCTGATCGCTTTTACTATCTCGACTAACTTGTCCGGGTCTTTTTCGTTTACTTCTATATCGAAAGAGTCGATACCGGCGAATATTTTGAAAAGGAGCGCCTTCCCTTCCATAACCGGCTTGCCGGCCAATGCGCCTATGTCGCCGAGCCCGAGCACGGCGGTGCCGTTGGATACTACGGCAACAATGTTTCCTTTCGCAGTATATTTATATGCGAGAGAGTTGTCGGCTTCTATCTCCTTGCATGGGTATGCCACACCCGGTGAATATGCCAGCGACAGGTCGTGCTGGTTGGCATATGGTTTTGTGGGGAGGACCTCAATTTTACCGGGAGTCCACTCTTCGTGATACTTTAAGGCTTCCTCTTTAAGATTGGGTTTATCAATTGTTGACATGTCCTTTATATCATTAGTTTTAATCTATAACAATTAATTGGAAGAATCGGTGATTTTGTGATGCTTTTATGAACTTAAGTAAGTGATCAGATTAAACACATATTATAACCGCAGGATTTTTCGCGGGATTTCCGCGAGTTGAAGAAGGAGCAATGCGGGCATTGCGACTGATGAAACTCGGCGGAAAGCACCGGAAAAGACAAGTTTATGATATGTGAGATATAATTATTCATTTTTATCGGTTTAATTTGATCACTTACTTATATACAAAATTACAAAATATTCGTCATAAAACGTACATGTTATGTAACATGTGTGTCCTATCTGTGTAATTTTATCAATTATGCCTGTTTGAATTTTGTTAAAGTTTTCCAAAAATATTTTTAATATCTTTATATATAATAAATTAAGATTTTAAAACTGGTGAAAAGTTGTCCAAAATGAAAATTTGTTTATAATTTAGTTTTAAAAAATTTGCTCAATACACATATTAATCCTACCTTTGCATCATCTACGAGTGTCGTACGAATGTACGACACTTTAAATTGAAGATAACATATGATACAGATAGTTGAAAAAAGAGACGGTCGCGTAGTAGGCTACAACGAAGAAAAAATCAAAGCCGCCATCCGCAAGGCAATGCTCACCACTGAAATGGGTGAAGATGAAGCTTTGGTGCAAAAAATCACCGACAGAATCGGGATTGGAGGTAAAGAAAGGATGACTGTAGAGGAAATACAGGACAAGGTCGAAATCGAATTGATGAAATCGGCAAGGAAGGACGTTGCAAAAAGGTATATCGCATACCGTGATCAACGCTCGATTGCGCGTCGTGCGAAAACGCGCGATATGTTTCTTGAAATCATCGAGGCGAAAAACAATGACATAACCCGCGAGAATGCCAATATGAATACGGATTCTCCTGCGGGTATGATGATGAAGTTCGCAAGCGAGACCACCAAACCTTTTGTGGATGATTATCTGTTGAGTCCCGATGTAAAGACCGCTGTAAAAAACAACTATCTTCATATTCACGATAAAGATTACTACCCTACCAAAAGCTTAACCTGCGTTCAGCATCCCCTCGACAGGATATTAAAGAAAGGATTTGTTGCCGGTCATGGAGAATCCCGTCCTGCCAAACGCATTGAAACAGCGAGCATAATTGCATGTATTTCGCTTGAGACCGCCCAGAATGAAATGCATGGCGGCCAGGCAATTCCTGCTTTTGATTTTTATCTTGCTCCATTCGTGAGGAGTTCATTTGTTGAGGAAGTTAAGAATCTTGAGCAATTCACCGGTATGGATTTGAAACATCTCTACGATGCCGGGATTAAGGACTTCTTGAAAAAAGATCTTGACGGTCTTGAAGGAGACAGCCGGCTGCTGCAGCATGCGGTCAACAAAACAGTGGAGCGGGTTCATCAGGCTATGGAAGCCTTTATTCATAATATGAACACTATCCATTCGCGTGGTGGCAATCAGGTCGTGTTTTCCTCAATCAACTATGGAACCGACACATCGGCAGAGGGTCGTTGTGTGATCCGTGAGTTGCTCAACTCTACTTATGAGGGTGTGGGGAATGGTGCTACCGCGATTTTCCCTATACAGATATGGAAAAAGAAGAGGGGTGTAAGCTATTTGCCGGAGGATCCCAACTATGATCTTTATAAGCTTGCCTGCAAGGTTACGGCAAGACGTTTCTTCCCGAATTTCGTGAATCTTGACGCAACATTCAATCAGCATGAAAAATGGAATCCCAATGATCCGGAAAGATATAAATACGAGGTTGCAACAATGGGGTGTCGCACGCGTGTGTTTGAAAACCGCTATGGAGATAAAACTTCGATAGGCAGAGGCAATATTTCATTTTCAACCGTGAATATTGTGCGCATCGCGATTGAACTCATGAGTGTGCAGGATAAGGAAGAACGTATTGAAAGATTCTTCGAGAAACTTGACGAGATTCTTGATATCACGGCCCTGCAGCTTAACGAGCGTTTTAATTTCCAGAAAACTGCGTTGGCGAAGCAGTTCCCGCTCGTCATGAGTTCGCTGTGGAATGGCGCGGAAGGTCTCGGTCCTAACGATACAATTGAATCCGTAATAAACCAGGGAACCCTTGGAATCGGGTTCATCGGCCTTGCCGAATGCCTTATCGCCCTTCTCGGGAAGCATCATGGTGAGAGCGAAGAGGCGCAGGCGCTTGGATTGCGCATCGTCAAGCATATGAGGAGTCGTGTAAACGAGTATTGCGAAACCTACGGACATAACTATTCCGTTCTCGCAACCCCGGCTGAAGGTCTGTCAGGAAAATTCACAAAGAAAGACAGGAAAACGTTTGGAATCATTCCAGGTGTTACAGATAAGGAGTATTATACGAATTCAAATCATGTTCCTGTTTACTATCATTGCTCACCCCGCCATAAAGCAAAGGTTGAGGCTCCATATCATGAACTGACGGGCGGCGGTCACATTTTCTATGTTGAAATAGATGGTGACGCCACACATAATGAGGAATCGATTATGCAGATTGTTGATCTTCTCGATAAATACAATATGGGATACGGCTCGGTGAACCATAACCGTAATCACTGCCCACAATGCGGGTATGAGAATGCTTTGCAGGATGAGACGCATTGTCCTAAATGCGGTGCAAAATTTGAGACAATCCAGCGTATAACAGGTTATCTGGTTGGAACGACAGACAGATGGAATTCCGGTAAGCTTGCCGAACTGCATGATCGGGTGGTGCATGAATGATGTCAATATTATAGATATAATCCGGGGCACAACTGTGGATGGCCCCGGATTTCGCACTTCTATATATTTTGCGGGGTGCGGCCATAGATGCGAAGGTTGCCACAATCCGCAATCATGGGATTTTGACGCCGGACGCCGGATGTCGATAGATGATTTGATGGAGATTGTGGAGGAGGAAGATTTTGATGTCACCTTAACTGGCGGGGATCCTCTTTATCATGTGGATTTTGTCATATCTCTTGCGGACCGCATCCATGCGGCCGGTCACAGCGTATGGCTTTATACCGGTTTTACATGGGAGCAGATATGTGGAAATCCGAATCTTTCCGGAGTCTTGGGTCATGTGGATGTCATTGTTGATTCTCCGTTTGTGAAATCTTTGAGAGACACGGATTTATTGTTTCGAGGATCTTCGAATCAACGTATAATTGATGTCACAAAGACACAGTCGTCAGGTTGTGTAGTGGAATGGAGTCGGGAATGAACTTTTAATGTGCCCGTATGTTAATTATGTAGATTTCATTTTTAACTCTAAATACTATGGGCACAAAAAAAAGTATCAAAGGAACAAAGACGGAACAGAATGTTGTGAATTCATATCTTGCCGAAACACAGGCATTTGCTCGCTATACGTTCTATGCCGGTATTGCTGACAAAGAATTATATTTCCCAATAGGTGTGATCTTTCGTGAAACAGCTGACAATGAATTGCGTCATGCCAAAGTGTTCTTAAAAATGCTTGAGGACACTGAAGTGGTTGGAAATCCTGGGGTCGATGCCGGTTTTCTTGGAGATACGGCGGCGAATCTGAAAACTTCCATAAAGGAAGAGAGCGTTGACGGTTATGAGTTCTATTACGCAGCTGCCAAGACTGCAAAAGAGGAAGGATTCGAAGACATAGCTTCTCATTTTGAAGCTATCGCGAGTGTGGAGAAAGTTCACCACGACAGGTTTGTGCGTATGCTTGAACTCGTAGAGAGCGGCACACTATGGAAACGTGAGAAGCCGGTGACATGGAAGTGTCTGGTTTGCGGCTATACCGAGACGGGAACAGAACCTCCCGCAAAATGTCCGGGTTGCGATCATCCCTATCAGCATTACATTGCTCTGGAGGATGGCTATGCTCCGGCTCCTGAGGCATAGGGTGAATATGTATTTATAGATATTTTTAGAAAGGAGGTTAATTTGCATCGCAGATTAACCTCCTCTTTTTTAACATTTATTTTTAAACAAGCTCCAAATCTTGCTGATTTCAGCTTTTTTTTGTAAATTCGCATGATAAGTAAGTAATCAAATTAAAACGATGGTAAGTGATTATTGAAATCTCATATAGTCTGAACTTGTCTTTTTCGGTGCTTTTCGCCGAGTTTCATCAGTCGCAATGCCCACATTGCTCCTTCTTCAACTCGCGAAAATCCCTCGAAAAATCCTGCGTCCATACTATATGTTTAATTTGATCACTTACTTATTCATGACATTATAGTGAATTATGGGATTTTTCAACAAACTGTTTTCCAAGAAAGAGAAAGAAACGCTTGATCAGGGCCTTCAGAAAACCAAAGAGGGTGTGTGGAACAAGATAACACGTGCTGTGGCAGGCAAGAGCAAGGTTGACGATGATGTCCTCGATGCTCTTGAAGAGGCCTTTATAACAAGCGACGTGGGAGTTGACACCACTTTGAAAATTATAGATAGGATTCAAGATCGGGTAGCAAGGGATAAGTATGTCGGCAGTAGCGAGCTAAGGGCTCTTCTGTGTGACGAGATTTCCGACATGCTGGAAAAACCTGAGAATGGCAGGGAGATTGAGGACTTTCATGTGCCTAAGTCAGATATGCCATATGTAATTATGGTTGTAGGTGTAAATGGGGTCGGCAAAACCACTACTATAGGGAAGCTTGCCTATCAATACAAAGCCGCAGGGAACAAGGTGGTGTTAGGTGCTGCAGATACGTTCCGGGCAGCGGCTATAGAGCAATTGGATATTTGGGGAGAAAGGATAGGTGTGCCCGTTGTCAAGCAGAAAATGGGCAGTGACCCGGCCGCAGTCGCATTTGACACGCTGTCTTCCGCAAAGGCTCAGGGTGCTGATGTCGTTATTATTGACACGGCCGGCAGGCTTCATAACAAAGTCGGGCTGATGAATGAGCTCACAAAAATCAAGAACGTCATGAAGCGGGTTGTCCCCGATGCCCCGCAGGAGATTCTCCTTGTGCTTGATGGGTCAACCGGACAAAATGCTTTCGAACAGGCGCGCCAGTTCGTGGCAGCAACAGAAGTTAACAATCTTGCGATTACAAAACTTGACGGAACATCAAAAGGTGGTGTAGTGATAGGAATAAGTGATCAGTTCAAGATTCCTGTAAAATATATAGGTCTTGGTGAGGGTAAGGAAGATATTCAAATTTTCCATGCCAAGGAGTTTGTAAAGACTCTTTTCGGTGAGGCTATATAAAATTTGTGTTTTTGATCGATGATTGAGAATCGTATCGACATAATAACGATGGGCTGTTCGAAGAATCTGATTGATTCCGAGCGTATTATACGGCGTTTAAAGGTAAAAGGATACGATGCGATCCACAATGCGGAATCACCATGCGGTGAATATGTTGTGGTTAACACATGCGGATTTATCGCCGATGCCAAGGAGGAATCTATTGAGATGCTCCTTGACCTTGCCCGATTAAAAGAGGATGGAGAAATAGGTAAGATCGTTGCGATGGGCTGCCTGACAGAGAGATATCGTGATGATTTGGTGCAGGAATTACCGGAAATTGACTTGATACTCGGAAAGTTCGACTGGGATGGCTTTATCGATTCCCTGCCGAATTTGACAGAGTCTCCAAAACCTAAATCTTGGGAAAGAGAACTAACCACTCCTCCGCATTCTGCCTATCTTAAGATTTCCGAGGGTTGTAACAGGTTTTGTGCCTTCTGCGCCATCCCGATAATAACAGGTAGATACAAGTCTCGTCCCATTGAAGAGATTCTGGATGAGACAAGGATGCTCGTATCTCGCGGGGTAAAAGAGTTTAATGTGATTGCACAAGACCTTTCTTCCTATGGAATCGATCTTTATGGATCGCATAAGCTTTCTGAACTCATAGATAGAATGGCGGATATAGAAGGAGTTGAATGGATTAGGTTACATTATGCCTATCCTTCTGATTTCCCTCTCGATATACTTGATGTCATGGCAAAACGCGATAATGTTTGCAAATATATTGATATCGCGCTGCAGCATGCCTCCGACACTGTATTGACCAATATGCGCCGACACATCACCCGGTGTCAGACGGAAGAACTTATTGCAGAGATGCGAAGAAGGGTGTCAGATATAAAAATCAGAACCACATTGATGGTCGGTTTTCCGGGAGAGGGTGAAAAAGAGTTTGAGGAGCTTCTGGATTTTGTTCGTAGTCAAAAATTCGATCGGATGGGAGCCTTTGCGTATTCGGAAGAAGATGACACATGGGCGGCAAAGAATCTCAACGATGACATCCCGGAGGATGAGAAGCAACGGCGGCTTGACTTGTTGATGGAAATCCAGACCGATATATATGAAGAAAAGAATGCCGCGATGCTTGGAAAAGAAGTGTTGTTGCTTGTCGATGAAATCGAAGGTGATACGAGGATATGCCGTTCGCAATGGGACAGTCCGGAAGTTGATATGAATTATTATGTAAAAGGGAGCAATGCCGTGCCGGGGCAATTTATAAAAGCGCGTGTCACCGGATACCAATTGTATGATTTTGAGGCGGAAGCAATAGTTTAGGCATGTCTGACAGTTTTTGTGCATATCGGTTTCCCGATGATTCAAGGGTATTCGTATTTAAGGGAGAAATTAAGGATGGTATATTACCCGGGTTTGTAATAGCACCTTTCGATTTATGTTCTCATAATCCTGTCACAATCCAATCCTTAACACCGGCGGATTGGTCGGTGTTTAATAATTTATTGGAATTTGATAATTCGGACAAACGCCTTTTTAGCTTTCCTCAGGCTTCCACTACAAGAGAACAACATTCTTCTGAAGTGGAAACAATTATATTTGAACTGCAGGGTAGCATAACATCAAAAACAATAGCGGCAAAAGCTATTTGTTCTTATGAAACGATCGATGCAAAAGAATCTTTCGAGAGTCTTTGCTCTGCATTCCCGAACTCTTTTGTCTTTCTTTTCTACACCCCCCTCTCGGGCGCGTGGGTCGGGGCATCACCGGAAGTTTTATTGAAAAATGACGGCAAGGTTTTATTCACATACGCTCTTGCCGGTACGCGTCCTGTCGGCTCTGAGGGAGAATGGGATGACAAGAACATAAACGAGCAGATGATAGTGGAGGAATATATCTGTGACTGTTTCAGAAGGAATGGTATAAATCCTGTTTGCTCTCCGAGGTCATCCCGGTCTGCCGGAATGGTGGAACATATTCTTACAGAGATAAAAGGAGAGGCAGGCATGGATATAGATTTAAAAGAGTTTATAAAAGACTTCTCTCCTACTCCGGCTTTATGTGGATATCCCAAGGTTGAATCCATGAATAGAATCTCCCGGCTTGAGAATTTTGAGCGGGGATATTACGGAGGTTTTTGCGGTCCGATGATATCGGAACATGAATTCACATTCTATGTCAACCTGCGATCAGTATCCTTTGAACGGGAAAGATGGTGTATGTTTGCCGGAGGAGGAATAACAATATACTCAGATCCGGAGGCGGAATGGCGTGAAACAGAAAGAAAAGCGGAAGGCGTGATAAAAAATCTAAAATTTCTGTCACAAAAATAAGTATTGTAAGTATTATTAATACAGAGATAAGTATGAAACTGAAAACAATTTTAACATGCGCACTTCTGGGGGTCGCTCTTGCGGGAGCGACTGCTCAGGAGCATCTTAAAAGTCTTGACGCTAAAGGTATAGATAATTCTATATCACCGAAAAAAGACTTTTACAACCACGTGAACAAAATCTGGACTGAGAATCATCCTCTTTCGGCAGAATATTCACGTTACGGCCAGTTTAATATCCTTAATGATTCGAGCAACAACCGTGTTCGCAGAATTGTAATGGGACTGGCGGCAACAAAGCCTGCACAGGGGACCGACGCCTTTAAAATAGCGACTCTTTATGAGGCTGGAATGGATTCTGTGCGTAGAAACAAACTTGGCGCAGAACCAATCAAGACCGACCTTGCAAAAATAGAGAACACTCCCTCTTCTGGAATGGAAGACCTTTTCCTTTGGATGCATAAAAATTACGGTTCACCACTTGTCGGTGCCGGCCCGATGGAGGATCTTGCCAACAGTAAGGTTTATGCCATGTACGTTACCGCTCCCAACCTTGGATTGGGCGATCGCGACTATTATCTTCTTAATGACAAGAGAAATAAAGAAGTTCGTGCCGCCTATGAGAAACTTATTGAGAAAGACATGCAGCTTGCAGGTTATTCTAAAAAAGATTCCAAGAGAATTGCCAAAAATGTGCTCAAAATTGAGACACTTATTGCGGATTCGACCTGGACACGTGAGCAAAGCCGTAACATTCCTGCAATGTATAACCCGCGTTCTTTAGCACAGCTTAAGGAGCAATATCCTGCCTTCCCATGGGATAGATTCTTTATTGAAACCATGGGGATTCAGACTCCGGAAATGTTGATTGTCACCAATCCCAACACTGTGCTTCAGGGAAATAAGCTCATGCAGACACTTTCCGATCGAGAGAAGAAGGATCTCTATCTCTGGGAATATGTAAGTTCTGCATCTCCATATCTCAGCGATGATTTCGCGAATGCCTCTTTTGAATTCCAGAAGGTATTCAGTGGGGTTCAGCAACAACAGCCTCGGTGGAAGAAGGCCCTCGGCACAACCGAAGGGATAATGGGAGAAGGTATTGGAAAATTATATGTAGAGCAGTATTTCCCAGAGAGCTCCAAAGTATATATGGAAGGTCTCGTGGAGAATCTCCGTAACGCTTTAGGAAAACATATCCTCCATCTTCCATGGATGAGTGATGACACCAAGGTGCAGGCCCTGAAGAAACTAAACGCCATCACTGTAAAAATCGGATATCCTGACAAGTGGAAAGATTATTCGAAGCTTAATGTCGATCCTGCCCTCTCGTATTGGGAAAATGTGCACAATGCTAACCTATGGGCGCAGGAACGTTACCTTGAAAAATGGGGTAAGCCCGTTGACCGTACAGAATGGGGCATGACACCTCAGACAATCAATGCATATTACAATCCTCTGAATAACGAGATCGTGTTCCCGGCCGGTATTCTTCAGGCACCTTTCTATGATGCTGCATCGAGCGATGCCGAGAACTATGGAGGTATCGGTGTTGTCATCGGTCATGAACTTACTCATGGTTTTGATGACCAAGGATGCAACTTCGATGCCAACGGTAATATGGCAAACTGGTGGACACCTGAAGATTCAAAGGCGTTCTCCAATCTTACCCAGGGTCTTGTAAAACAGTTTGACGCTGTTGAGGTATTGCCCGGACTTAATGCAAATGGGACATTTACACTCGGTGAGAATATTGCCGATCAGGGTGGCCTTCGCATTGCACGCACGGCATTCCTTGATTCTCAGAAGAAAAAGGGTGTTGACGTGACATCTGCTGATGCAAAGATAGATGGTTTCGATCCAATGCAGGTTTTCTATATGAATTATGCAAACCTCTGGGCAAACAATATCCGTCAGGAAGAAATGCGTTCGTTGACCACCGGCGATCCTCATTCATTAGGTATCAATCGCGTGAACGTTTCTTTACGCAACATTGCTCCTTTCTTCGAGGCCTTTGGCATTACGGAAGGAGACCCGATGTTCCGCCCGGAGACCGAGCGCGTGATCATCTGGTAAGTAGGTAACAAATCTATAAATTATATGAAACTTTTTAAACGCTCTTTCATTGTTGCTGCTGCAACGCTACTGCTGACCGGCATGTATGGTTGCATTTCGGTAGATGCCAACGGAAAAACTAAAGTCTTCAGTGTGGGAAAAACCATCGTCCCCTCAGGAAAGATTGTGTCTAAATCGTATGATTTGGGAAAGTTTTCTTCTGTGAATCTTTACAGCATTCAGGATGTTGTGATTACTCAGGGACGGCACAACAAGGTGACCGTTAAGGCATCCGACAATATCCTGCCTTATTGCAAATTGAAAAATCATGGGGGTACTCTCGTGATATCGCTTGATGAAAAGAAAAGTGGTGTTAATTTCAGCAAATGTGATATGGTGGTATATGTCACGATGAAGGACATTGAAAGTGTGACGTCTTCCGGGACGGGCGATATAAAGTTTCAAGGTTCTATTAGATCCAAGTCGTTATCACTTTCTGTTTCAGGAACAAGTGATTTTTCTCTTCCCGTTTTTTCAGGAGAGTTCCTGAAAGTGAGTATATCCGGCACCGGAGACATGTCAATTGGCGGAACTGTCTCGAATTCATACCTCAGCATCTCGGGTACCGGGGATATTGATGCCAATCTTGTAGGAATCCATAATCTGTCTGCATCCATATCCGGCACTGGGGATATGAATCTTGCCGGTGAAACGGAGACTGCAAGTTATAATGTATCCGGCACAGGAGATATCTATGCTAAAAAAATGATTGCTAAACATGTTAATGCGAATGCCAATGGCACGGGAGACATCACGTGTTATGCATCGGAATCTTTCACAGGATCACGTTCGCAGATTACTAACATAACATGCTACGGGAAACCGAAGAATCGCAATTTCCGCACAGAGGGGTATTCATTCCCATAAATATCACCTGCTCTTAAACTTATAATGTCTGTATTGGCTTCAATGTCAATGCAGACATTTTTTATGAATGGGAATTAAATTCCCGTTTATCGCACTGAACATTATTCCTCGCAGAGCCGCAGAGGGCGCAAAGGTTTGACACTTGTCTTTTAGGGTCGTGAACTCCCAGCTGAGTGGCAGAGCCTGCCGCGGCGATTTTAGCGACAAGCTCCGCTCCTCGGCAGGAGTGGACACGACCTCTGACAACCGGATATGAAGGCTCTGCCACTCTGCGGCTCTGCGAGGTAAAAAATGACGCGTCCGTGCATATAGCCGGACGGGGAGCTGCTTGTCTCCCCATATCCGGCTATGGGCTTAGACACATTTGGTTTATTCAGTCCGATAAATGGGAATTTATGTAATAGTATTTTTTATATCCGAATAGACTAATTTAACAATTATTTAATTTTTGGATTGTCTGATTGGGGATTATGGAAAAAATTCGTTAATTTTGCAGTCTCATTCTGATGGCGGTTGACAAGTCGGGGAATGAGGTTTCTCAGGTATTTCAGGATGGCTCAAATTAAGAGAGAGTTTGAATTTAACACGAATTTTATGTTTGAGCCTGTTTGAATAATTCTTTTCCTTCCCTTGAAGGTTCTTTCCGGTGAATTTCATCGAGTCTCATCAGTCGCATAGCCCGCTATGCTTCTTCTTCAACTCATGAAATTCCCTCGAAAATAACCCTTCATGTAAAGGAAAGTTAAATCCAAACACTCTCTAAAGCCATCCCTAAATTTTTTAAGTTATGGATTGGTTGATTGATCTTGTACGACCCTTTAACAGTTCTCTGGCGAGCACTATCCTGCTCTATTCTTTTGTGATTTTTGCCGGGATTTATCTTGGCAAAATAAAAATCTTCGGCATTTCCCTCGGTGTCACTTTCGTCCTGTTTGTGGGAATCATCATGGGACATTTCGGTTATCAGGCAGATAACAATGTCTTGCATTTCCTACGTGAATTCGGATTGATCCTGTTTATATTCTCTATCGGTATGCAGGTCGGTCCCGGATTCTTTTCATCTTTCAAGGACGGAGGTGTGAAAATGAATGCCCTCGCAGTCACAGGCATTTGTCTCAATGTGATTATAATGCTTGCGATTTATTTTATCCAAGGCGGTTCGGAAGGTGACACTTCGATTTCCCAACTCGTGGGAATCATGAGTGGTGCGGTAACGAATACTCCCGGTCTCGGAGCTGCACAGCAGACATATCTGCAGGTAAATGCCGACGGGTATGACGTAAGCCAGCAAATGTCGATGGGATATGCGGCGGCTTATCCTCTTGGTGTTGTGGGCATAATCATCACGATGATATTGATACGCAAAGTTTTCAAGATCGATACCAACAAGGAGATACAGGAAATAGACAACGATGAGAAGAATTCAATGATAGCAGCTCATTTTATATCGCTTAAAGTGACCAATGAGATGATAAACGGTCTGTCAATGAAAAAACTGCACACACTCATTTCCTGTGATTATGTGATTTCCAGAATTGAAAAACCTGACGGCACTGTAATTATCCCAAAATCCGATGATGAGATAAATTGCGGTGACATATGTCTTGTGGTATGTTCTCAGAAAGACGAGGAACTCTTCACGCGTTTCATCGGTCCTGTAATAGAAAAGAAATGGGAACGGGAAAAAGGTCCTGTTGTATCACGCCGTATTCTTGTCACAAAGACTGAATATAACGGAACTAAGCTTGGATCGATGCGTCTCCATTCAGCATACAATCTTAATGTGACCAGGGTTAATCGTGCCGGTGTAGACCTTGTTGCCGGTCCGAACTTGCGTCTCCAGATGGGCGACCGTCTGACTGTGGTAGGTAAACTCGATGACATCAACAACCTTGCGAACAAGCTTGGAAACTCTATGAAAAGACTGAATGAGCCGAACTTGATCACGATGTTTATCGGTATTTTCCTCGGCATTCTTGTTGGTAGCATACCTTTGCAGTTCCCTGGTATGTCTGTCCCGATGAAACTCGGTCTTGCCGGCGGTCCGTTGGTTGTCGCCATCCTTATTGGTGCCTATGGTCATAAATTCCATCTTGTGACATACACTAACTCTTCAGCAAATCTTTTGCTTAGAGAAATGGGAATCTGTCTCTTCCTTGCTTCGGTGGGTATTGCGGCAGGAAAAGACTTTTTCGCTACAGTCTTCAATTCCCAAGGTGCCATGTGGGTATTGTATGGATTCATAATCACAGTTATTCCATTGGTTGTCATAGGTATTATTGCGCGAGCTAAATATAAATTGAATTACTTTTACATTATCGGTATGATGAGCGGCGGCTACACAGATCCTCCGGCACTTGCATACGCTAATAAAACAGCAGGCAACGATGCCCCGGCAGTGGCTTATTCTACGGTCTACCCTCTTACAATGTTCATGCGTGTAATCGCAGCCCAGCTTGTAATCCTCTTCTTTGTATAAATGTATTTCTGTGATAAAAGCGCGTCCGACATGATAATTCACGTCGGACGCGTTTTTATTGTCGGTGCAACTAAGAGATTGTCTAAATTTCTTTTCAGAGGATTTTGAGAAGTATTTTTGAGATATTTTCACGAGTTGAAGAAGGAGAAACCTCTCGGTTTCGACTGATGAAACTTGGTGAAAACAGCCAAAAAGACGAGCAAAATACCTGAAAGAGAATAGATATGATAATCTCGTAAGAAATTTAGACAATCTCAAAGACTTAAAAGTTTATTTACCTACGTTTATTGAGGGCGCTGAGCATGTTTTCAAGTTTGTTGCGTGTGTCAAGGAGCGTGTCTATTACTTTTACACGGTTGGAGACGTTGGCGCGGTTGGCATGTAATTGTTCCTTTGCCGCATCAATCTTCAGCCCTTTTATTTTTAAAAGATAATGGATAATCTTTAATGTCTCGATGTCTTGCGCCTTATAATATCTTATGTTTGTCGCGCTCCTTCTCGGCTTGCACTCAGGAAACTCCTGCTCCCAGTAACGTAACGTGGATGCGGATACCCCTAATAATTCAGAAACATCCTTAATCTTATAATATTTCTTATCAAGTTCTTCCATAAGCTCTTAATCCATCACATGCCCTGCATTCTCTGCCAACTGAACCATTTCCGCGTATTCTTCAGGAGTCAGATCCATGAAATAGTAATTTACCGGATTCTGGGGCTCATCTTTGAATCTCACTTCATAGTGTAGATGTGGCCCGGTAGATTTACCGGTAGAACCGACTTTACCTATCATCTCTCCCCTTTTCACTTCTTGCCCCGGTTTAACGAGTATTTCACTCAGATGGGCGTATCGTGTCAGATAATTATATCCATGGGATATGTCTATACAATTGCCGTATCCACTTTGGCGGCCGGCTTCTGTCACTTTGCCGTCTGCAGTGGCGAACACCGGAGTTCCGGTTTTTGCTGCAAAATCAAGTCCAGCATGGAATTTGGAACTTCCATAAATTGGATCTCTTCTGACTCCATATCCGGAAGACATTGTGAAATCTTTTATGTTTATTGGGATTACTGACGGTATGTGGGCTAATTTGTCTTTTTGTTTTGACGCTGTGACACGAAGCTGATCGAATGACAAAGATTGCGCATACAACTGCCGTTCAAATAAATCAAGACGTTGTGTTAATAACTTCACGAGGCCGGCATCCGGTATATTCTGAAGTTCGTGATAACGTTTCTCATTATCAAGTCCCGCCATTCTTTGACCATATCCCACCGGGTCCATCTGCATCATGACGCGATAGAAATTATCATCCCGGTTTTGAATGTTTGCCATGATTTTAAGTGAATTATCGAGACGTCGGTTAAGGATATTATATTGACTTTTAAGTATGGCATTCTCTTTCCGCAGATTCTTTTCAGTGGGCGCGTCGAACGCGTAAAATATCATGGCGTAAATACCGATTCCTATAAGCAGTGACAATCCTGCAATGCGGAGAAAAACAAGCACTTTGTTTTTGAACGACGGGAACACTCGCTCAAAATTATCAGTTTCGGGATTGTATATGTAATAAATAGGTCGCTTCATGCTTTTTCAATTGCAAAAATAGTAAATTATAGTTAATTTTGCAATTACAAATATTATAACGATTTTAATACGATGCTGACATCTAAAGAAATCAGAGAATCTTTTAAGAAATTTTTCGAGGAGAAGGGACACAAGATTGTTCCTTCTGCCCCCATGGTAATCAAGGATGACCCTACGTTGATGTTTACTAACGCCGGTATGAATCAGTTTAAGGATATTATTCTTGGCAATCGTCCGGCGGATGCTAAACGAGTTACAGACTCTCAGAAATGTCTTCGTGTATCAGGCAAACATAATGACCTTGAGGAGGTAGGCCATGATACATACCACCATACAATGTTTGAAATGCTCGGGAACTGGAGTTTCGGAGATTATTTCAAAAAAGAGGCTATTGACTGGGCCTGGGAATATCTCACCGATGTCGTTAAGCTTGATCCAAACCGTCTTTATGCCACCGTTTTTGAGGGCTACGCCCCGGAAGGTCTCGAAAGGGACAATGAAGCTGCTGGTTATTGGGAACAACATCTACCCTCTTCCCATATTATTAATGGAAACCGTCACGATAATTTTTGGGAAATGGGTGAGACCGGACCTTGTGGCCCGTGTTCGGAGATTCATATCGACCTGAGAAGTGATGAAGAGCGTGCAACGGTTGATGGTGCAACTCTTGTTAATAAGGACAATCCGCTTGTAATAGAGATTTGGAACCTTGTGTTTATGCAGTATAACCGCAAGGCCGACGGACATCTTGAGCCGCTTCCGGCAAAAGTAATAGATACCGGTATGGGCTTTGAACGTTTGTGCATGGCTCTCCAAGGGAAGAAATCCAATTACGATACAGATGTGTTCACTCCGCTTATCAGTAAGATTTCCGAACTGTCAGGAAAAAAATACGGGATGGATTCAAAGATTGATGTCGCTATGAGAGTAGCTGCCGACCATGTCAGAACGATTGCGTTCTCTATAGCAGATTCGCAGCTTCCTTCAAATGCAAAGGCGGGATACGTGATTCGCCGTATTCTCAGAAGGGCAGTCCGGTATGTCTATACATTCCTTGACCAGAAAGAGGCTTTCCTCTATAAACTCGTTGACACGCTTGTTGACCAGATGGGTGAGGCATATCCGGAACTTCCCGCCCAAAAAGAACTCATTAAGAAAGTTATTAAGGAGGAGGAAGATTCATTCTTACGCACTCTTGATAACGGTATACATTTACTCGATTCATTTGTCAGGAAAGCGAAAGATTCCGGTAGCGACCGCCTTTTGGGTGAAGATGCCTTCGTGCTCTATGACACGTACGGATTCCCCCTTGACCTGACCGAGTTGATACTCCGTGAGCAAAATATGGAGCTGGATCGCGAAGGTTTCGACAATGAGATGAAGAAACAAAAAGATCGGGCTCGCAATGCTGCGGCCGTTGAGACAACCGACTGGGTAGAAGTGATGCCTGGAGAAGAGAAGTTTGTAGGGTATGATCTTACAGAGACAGATACACAGATTCTTCGTTATCGTAAGGTTAAGCAGAAGGGGAAAGAGTATTATCAAATAATGCTTTCAAACACTCCTTTCTATGCCGAAATGGGTGGTCAGGTAGGAGACAAGGGAGTTCTTGTTTCGCCTGATGGCAAAAGTATTAAGATATTTGACACGAAGAAGGAGAACAATGTCGGAGTTCATCTCTCATATGAATTGCCGGAGGATCCTTCAGCACGACTTGTTGCTAAAATTGACACGGAGGCACGGGACGCAACATCCGCAAACCATTCCGCGACACATCTTTTACATGAAGCATTGAGAGAGGTGCTCGGCACGCATGTGGAACAGAAAGGATCTTTTGTTTCTCCCGAGATTCTTCGTTTCGATTTTTCTCATTTCCAGAAAGTGTCGCCGGAAGAATTACGGAAGGTCGAGCATATTGTAAATGCCCGTATACGTAAGGCGATGCCTCTTGAAGAATGTCGTGAACTTCCGATAGCGCAGGCGCGAGAAATGGGAGCTATGGCATTGTTCGGAGAAAAATATGGAGATAAGGTTCGTGTAGTAAAATATGGAAGCTCCATTGAACTTTGTGGAGGGACACATGTGTCCAATACCGGAAATATCGGTATGTTGCGTATACTTTCGGAAAGTTCTATCGCGGCCGGTATTCGACGTATCGAAGCAGTGACAGGTGTCGGTGTCGAAAATATAATTGACGACCTCCAGGATACGATAAAAGAGGTCGGCTCTCTCTTTGGCGGAGCTGTCGATATAAAAATGGCAGTCAAAAAAGCTATAAATGAGAATACGGAACTCAAACATAAGGTAGAGGATTATGTTGCAGAGCATATTGCTAATCTTAGCAAGGAAACTCTTGCATCCGCTAAAGAAATTAACGGAATCAAACTTGTTTCCCTCCGCGGAGTGCAAGTTCCGGATGTTGTTAAAAACGTTGCATTCACCGTCAGAAAGGAAAGTCCGAATCATACCGCGTTTATAGCAGCTACATTCTGCGATGGCAAGCCATTGTTGACTATAGCTCTCTCAGATGACCTTGTCAAAGAAGGTTTGAATGCCGGACAAATTGTCCGTGAGGCTGCCAAGCTTATTAAAGGCGGTGGCGGAGGACAGCCATTTTTCGCGCAGGCTGGCGGCAAGGATGTGGAAGGTCTCACTCTTGCAATGGATAAGATTTCCGAATTGCTGCATCTAAAATAAAGAAATTATGAAAAAGCTTTTAGTATCGGTATTGGTGTCAGCGTGTTTTGCGGCTTGTGCGTATGCTGAAACTAATATTGTCATAGGTAAAGACACGAAGGTGTTTGAATCAGCTGTTGCTAAAGATGAATATGCAGCTGTAAATCAAAGTGACAAACCGGTAATTCTCGTTGCGGGGATGGCGTTCTCTGTCAAGGAGCAGAAAGCCGGATGGTATGTTGTTGAGTATTCACCCGGTCTCAGGGGGATGGTGATGCAGAATGTCGTGGCGGATAATTCCGTTGTAAAAGCACCGTCAGCCGGAACCTACAAAGTGGTAAACAATCCATCCGAGACAGT
Organism: uncultured Muribaculaceae bacterium; assembly: GCA_910584055.1. GTDB lineage: Bacteria > Bacteroidota > Bacteroidia > Bacteroidales > Muribaculaceae > Lepagella. Next base: position 27,288 of record CAJTZS010000015.1, read on the forward strand.
AACGATTTTCAACGACGGCAATAACTGGACACTAAAATCCGGTTCAAAAGTGTTATCCGGAAAAGGAGACGGTAAAGCGGTAATTTTCATGACATTTGTCAGGGAATATGAAATATTCCCTGACAAATGTTTCCGGGAAGGCTGCTGTCTTCAACTATGACAATTCAGTTACTAAATTTTACTAAAAAATTTTATACAACAATAAAGCGGATGTCCCCAAAAGGGGACATCCGCTTTATTGTTGTATAATTATTTTACTCTATATCTACATGAATATCAGAATAAGCAGCTGTGCTATTACTACTCGTGAGAACATGGCAATCGGGTATACCGTGGCATAACTTACGGCAGGATTGTCTCCCGGAATTGTGTCATTGGCATAATTTAAAGCCATAGGATTCGCCATAGCGCCGCAAAGCATCCCGCAGGTGGATCCAAAATCCAGTTTTGAAAGCCTCAGCGAAATGAGAGCCATTATTATGACAGGTATTGTCGTTACAATAAATCCAAGCCCAATCCATAGCAGACCGTCACCTGTCATGATCGTATCTATAAAATGTGCTCCGGAGTCAAGGCCAAGACATGCAAGGAACAGGGAAAGCCCTATTCCGCGAAGCATAAGATTAGCACTTCGGGTTGTATATGTGACCATCTGAAAATTAGGGCCGAAGCGTCCCATGAGGATGCCTACTATTATAGGTCCTCCTGCAAGTCCTAATTTGACAGGGGCACTAATGCCCGGAATAGCAATCGGGATTGAACCTAACAGCAGACCAAGCACAACTCCTACGAAAATTACTGCAAGATTAGGATCCTTGAGTTTGGTTGCAGTGTTTCCGACAACTTCAGCTACCTTGTTGATCTGCCGTTCCTTACCGACAACTGTGAGCCGGTCGCCAAGCTGAAGCACAAGACTTGGAGTTGCAAGAAGAATAATACCGCTACGGCTTACTCTGGTGATATTGATGCCGTAATTGTTCCGAAGACGTAGGCTTCCAAGTTTTTTGCCGTTAAGTTCAGGTTTGCTTATTATAAGATGCTTGGATGTCAAGGAGCTATCAATTTTATTCCAATCTATATCACCCGTGTTCCAGTCGCGGCTCTCATGTTCACCAAACAATACTGTTAGAGCCTTGACATCAGCTTCGGTAGTAATGACCATCAAACGGTCGTTTTCATTGACTTCCATATCGGATGTCGGGATGCTGACTGCTCCATCTCTCCATAAACGCGATATTACAAACTTTACAGGAGTGATACCTGCGATATCCTTTATGCTCTTACCGTATATCGCCGGATTTTTTACTTGAAAAGTGGCTATGAACGTATTGTGATCATCATCGGAGACACTGAATGATAAATCAGAATCCTTTACAGCCAGTTTACGGACAATTATTATTGCAAGAATGACACCCACAACACCGAGTGGATATGTCACAGCGCAACTTAAGGCCGCGCCGTTGGCTGAGATGCCAAGCTGTTGCAAAGCCTGTTGCGCGGCACCAAGTGCAGGTGTATTTGTTGTAGCTCCGCTGATTATGCCTGTCATGTCCGACATGGGCACGCTGAAGAGATAACTTAAACCTATTGCTACAGCTGTGCCTAACAGAACCGTGGCAAGTCCGAGGGAATTTAATTTTATCCCTCCCTGTCGAAAGGAACTGAAAAATCCCGGCCCGACCTTGAGACCCAACTCATAGATGAAGAGGATCAGGCCGAAACTTTGTGCAAAATTCAACATTCCGGGATCGATTGAAAAACCGAGATATCCGGCAAGAATACCTGCGAAAAATACCCATGTAACTCCCAATGAGATTCCGCATATATGAATCTTGCCCAAACCAAGGCCTACCGCAATTATAACAGAAATGACAATAACGGCCTGCACTGCCGAATGCTCAAATAAAATACTTTCTATCCAGTCCATTTTGCAAAATTACAAAAAAGGCGTAACTAAATTGACAACTTGGCAACGATTTTTGATTCTATCAGCGGGCAAGGGACACGTTTACCGCAATCCCATAATTGGAATTGGAAGTCGGGTAAGATGAACTTGACACAAGCGGCGTGTTGACCTGATGATCGAAGAATGCAGACAGAGTGATGCGTTTACTCAAGATATAACTTGCCATAAAGTTGACGGAGAATGTGCGCGTTCCGTTTGTGGCCTGCGTAAATGCCGTTTCTATACGCCTGATAAGAGATTGGTTGTTGGAGAGCGCAAGGTCAAGGTTTACGGAAAGGTCATTCGACACGCCTCCTTGCCTGCTCCCAATTTTAAGAATCTTGTTGAAATTGGCGATTTTGTATCCTGCGCCTACAGATAGCTGTTTACTTGTCGTTTCTACAATCTGACCTGCCGATGTGTTAAGATTCAACGTGCGGGCATCGCGATATTCAGCGTTGAAGGTCATGTCATTGAACAATGTCACTTTAACACCTAAGAGGGGTGCGAATTTTTCAGTTATTGCCACAGATGTGATATTGAATGGCGATGACGGTATAGGCATTCCTGTCTGCTCATTCAGTATGAATCCACGATCACCTCCAACGCTAACCCAATTCATGAAGCTTGAATATGATCCGACTGAGTATGTGCACTGATATGCATGGGTAAGGGTAAAAGCCTTAAACCATTTCTGGAGGTTGCCTAATTTTATAAGGCCATCGTAAGTCACCCTCCAGTTCGGCCGCATCGCGCTCAATCCCTCGAAGTGTTTAAGACTGATTTTTTCCGGGCTGGTTCCGCTATAGGCTGCGAGGAAGGCTGGAATCAACACATCTGAACTGGTTGCGCTGACTCCGCCTTGTTCAGATGTATATGGGGTTCCTGCGAGTGGTGACCCCTCAAGGAAACCGGTTGAAGGATACTGGATGCCCTGATATGATGCCTCTACCCTGCTCGCCACCCTTGGTATATATTCCAGGAAGCGGTTGAATGATTCCGAGGAATACCCGTCTTCCGCTTTTGAATTTTTCATTGCCGACATAACCGCTACATGGGTGCGCATATATGAACCGGTGTATGAAGTCGGCATACCCGCGTACATGAATTGCATTTGCTCTGTTCTGGAATCTGTTAGATTTGATGTCAAAAGGATCTTCAATCCTTTTATGGGTTCAAGGTTCAATTCAAAATTGAATTCCTTGCTGTTTGTCCATAGTGCAGGAGATACCTGGTCTGATTCTGTGATAAGCCAACCTCTGTCGAGTGCTTTGTCTACATAGTCTTTCCCGTAGAGTCCGAATGCAAAATCAAGACCGGGCGACATTGGTCCGTGTGACAATGATTGACCGAACACATTTCCGACGTTGGGCGAAAATAAAGGAAGGTTTAATGAATGACCGCTGCGCCAACGGAATGACAGAGACCTCGGCATCATGAGGAACCGCAGGCTGTATTCTGCAAACTCGCTGGCAAAATTCTTTTTTTCGTTTTTATTTTCACGTACTGTTATTTTCACAGTCTGAGAACCTCTGTCAAGAATCTCAACGGTATTTTCATCAATAATTTTGTAATTGAGTTTCTTGGGTTGACCGTTAGCCACAGCAGCAAAGCGTATTTTTTTAGTCTTGAGGTTGTGTTTTACCAAGGTTGTTGTATCTGGAGACAGCGTGAATGCCCTTTCAAACTTTTTCTCTCTCTGACGTGAGGAGCTATTCCGGGAGTTGTTACTGCGGGCGCTTGAAGAAGAAGAGAAACGTTTATTTATCTTCTGTAGGTATTTTGATTTATTGAAAAGGGTTTCAAAGTTAAGACGCGCATCTGCGTTCCATGTGGTCTGGTTTTGTATTGTGTTGCCAAGATACAAGCCCTCTACCGTCGCGCCTTTGTCCCAACGGTATACGGAATTGTATGTTACAGACCCGGAAAGGTAATCAAGAACCGGAATGCGATTGAAAGGAGCGCGATATGTCCCGGTAAATGTCTGGTTATAATTCCATGGAGTGCCGAGGTGTCTGATCGATGACAATACCGTATCTTTCCATTGTTCATATTTGTCTGCAAAAAGCCTGCGGTTCACCGCTCCAAGGGTTTCTTCAATCCTGGCTGTAGTATTGCTTGAGAAAGTCAGACTTAACGACTTTATCAGATTCCAGGTAATGCTGAACTGACGATCCCATATAAAATTCTTGCTGACCTGCACCGGGAGTTGGAAATCAACATCAACCTCACTGCGGGTCTGCTGTTCGTAATAATAACGATGCATCCCCGTATAGAATGTAAGGTTATTGAATAGCCAGTTTACTTCCCACTCCCGGAAAAATTTTGCTGTTTTACTTTTCCCTTTTATCCAAGCAAACGGTTTCAGCGGCTTGATATAGGGTGAATATGAATATTGGAAACTTCCCCGGTAATCATTCGTGTTTTCATATTCAGTTGTCGGGTCTATATTTTTCTGTTTGTTGTAAGAGAAAGAGAGGGTAAAGTTTGCCGGATCCCAAGGCATGGGATTTTTGCTTTGCACATTGAATTTAAAATTAGATATAGAGAAACTTTCCACGGTTTTTTTCGTTACAGCATAATTCTTGATGGAATCTTTTTCATGTTTTGTCTGAACGGCATCAAGAGCTTCCTTAAGCAGGATGTCCTGGTCGAGAGGATTGTACTTGGGAGTTACAGTCTCTTGCGATTTGGAGAAATATATCGGAGCGGAAAGTTTGGCTTTCTCGGGAAGGAATTTACCAAGATCTCCTTGAACGGCAATGTTGTATTGTTCATAATCTTCCATTCTACGTGATTTCAGAGGCTGGTCCACGGCACCGAAGCCGGAAGTTTCTTTGTGTGCGGAGAAATTCACCATGGCAATATCACTCATGGCGAGGTTGACATTTGCGTTTGCCGCCCAACCTCCCGATTCATTGAAATCAGTGACCTTTAGCTCATTCACCCATACATTTCCGTCTTTAACGCTATTTGACCTGTTTCTGATACCTATGAGCATGACGCGGACATCACTGAGACTCGGATTCCCGAGCACGGCAACTGTGTTCTGAACATTTTCGGGGTCATGGCCTGTGTAGAGAATCGTATAGCCAACACCGTCCAAATTCGCACTTTTGTCTCTGTTCCTTGCCGTTTTTAACGTTGTAAAAACATCCAGCGGTATATTAAGGTAATTGGCAAGCGGCCATACGCGTGCTCGTTCTGCGGAATTGAAATTATTGTAGTGGCCCGGAGGAGTAAGCTCAAGAGGAATTTCATATTCGTAATAATTGTTTTTTACGTCGGAACCAAGCCTGATGAATATAGAAAGGTCCCCGTTGCGCAGTGATGTAGCGTTGTCGATAAGGGCCTCTGCATGTACCCACATCTGGAGACGCTTATATATACGCATGTCAAGCTGTGTGTTTTTATATATCCCACGGGCATCACCTGGCTGCAATCCCTTAACTGTGATGGAAAGGGATTGCTCGTTAAGCTGTGTGGCCTGAGATTGCCCAGGATCCTGAATACGGTCAACGCCCGGTGGCAATACATAGTTCACCGGTGTTCTCGCGGAGTTCTCCTCTATGTTGACAACTGTCATGTCAATTTCACCCTCCGCCGGGGAATCGTTGCGGCTGTTAAGGTTAAACCCATAGTCGCGCCACTCCCCTCTTACAAGTTCAAGCGTTGCGAACCTCAGGTGTGTGGTTTCCTTAAATCCGGTCATGAACATTCTTGCAAATCTCACAGTGGAGAAATCATTGATGCCCCCGACTATTTTCTCCGGTGCACTCAATGGTATCTTGAACTGATACCATACCGCATCTTGCGGCCCGGCAGGTGTGTTGACCCTTTTCTCTACCTTGTCGGTAACGTAATTCTTTCCGACCTCAAGATCTTCGGGACGAATGGAAACTTTGTATTGGAAGTATCTTTCATACTCATTGAGCGTGTTGTCCTGATTTATATCTTCCACGTCCGGTACGGCGCGTGCCGACTGATATTGGGGATTGTCAGATTGGTCAGGTGAAAGGGAATTGCCTTCAACCCCGTTATAACGCTTATACCGTTCCAGAATATCCGCTCTATGCTCATCGTAGTAAGGTGACCGGAAGAAATGATAATTGTCACCGGCAGGATCGTTCATAGGCGAAAACGGATCCTGCTGCATATCAGCAATAACGGTTGGAGAGAGTTTTCCCCGCAACTTATCAAGGTAGTCACGATATGAAGGGAATGAAAACTCTTCGTCATTCTTAAGTCCGTCCAGACCTACATCCTGCGTCGGACGTGCATTGGCTGCATTCTCAAAGGCGTAAGTGAGTGAATTCTGACGCGACACCTTTCCCCATGCTGTTTCAGCTATGAACTCATTATTGCCGTCGATTGGAAGTCCGTTCTCATAACTCTTCATCCCGTCTTTAAGTATATCCTCGCTGATTTCTCCAAAGTTGAAATAAAGGTCTCCCCCCTCAGTGTTTGGATTATCGGGGTCAAGGAACGGGTCCATCATCCAGAACTGGATGTATTCAACATTGGATGTTTCAAAGTTGGTATTATCCATCTTGCGCATAATACCGCCCCAACGTTTCTCCGGCTGAAGCAGATTGCCCTGTTCGTCGATTCTATCGGCATCGAGGTTGTATGGACCTCTTTCTTTTGGATAGAAAGAAAGGTTTAGAGTCTGTATGTAGTTTGCCTCGCCGTAGTTGAGGTCACGATACGGAAATATTTCATCAATCTTGACTTCCCTTACATAAGGATTTGAAAGCATGCTCGGATCATTTTTCATATATCCGGGCACCATGGAGGAGTTCTTCTGTGTCCATAGACGATCGATATAATACCATGCAAGCAGCGACCGGTTCTTGCCATAATCTACATTATTACTGAGCTTCGCTTCCGGGAAGAGGGCGTCTGCTCCTCCGTCATAAGGAGTAGACGCAAGGAACCATGAATATGGCGAACGCAAGTCTATTCCTGTCTGTGTCGCTTCAAAGTCATCTATATAGCTTGATCCTTTGTTGGAGCCGCTTTTTTGTTTATGTGGAACAAGCTGCGCAAATTCAGCACTTACATTAATCCGAGATGGAGCGGTAGCATTCACTGTGGGGATCTTGTTGAGCAGATTGGTGAGCCACATAAACTCTTTATTGTAACTTAGGTTGAGTCCCCACATAGTGTTATTGATTACCTCCTCACCGATATTCACTTTTTCAGTGAGAGCCTTTTCCGAAAAATGCAGGATGGTTCCTCCGAGGGTAAAATCTTTATTGAAACGATACTGCGCATCGAGTCCGAGCAAAGTCTTTCTTTGCATCGAGAACATAGACTGATTCTCGAGGGTTACGCTGACATTCGTGCCTGAATCTATTATGCTCTGGTTGGTGATTGTGACTATTCCCATTGAATAATCCACAGTATAGTCACTGTTTTCAGTGAGCACAACTCCGCCCGCCATCACCACGACTGACCCTCTCGGTACATTCATGGCGTTAAGACGTATTTGAGCGCCATTTGAAGCTTGGTACTCACCTACAAGTGAGAATTTATTTTTGTCAGCGAATTGCTGCGCCACGACTAATGTTGAATCATATAGCTCTTTATAAACGTATTGTGACGCAATAGCCGGGTTTCCTATTTTCCTTTCAAGATGTGCGCCAAAGGGTTCGGCAACAGGGAATATTATTTTACCGGATGACGACTGCACGGTATAGCCCTCTACATAGTCAAAGAAACCATCTGAATTTGACTCTTGGTTTGAATCGATACGGTCAAGATTCATGACTTGCAGAAGTGGTTGGTTTGATATGGCCCCGACAGGGAGATAATTGATTTCTGTGCCGGTGGTGTCGCTCAAGAATTTGATGTTCAATTTGAAATTCTTGCTCTGTAACTGGTATGCGCCAAGAGAATAGACATTCTTCATCATAAGACGCCACATGGGAAGACGCGGAGAGACTGTTGCGCTTCTAAGCATTTTCAGATAGAGGCAGTCGGATGTATTGGTTATATCGGAAGAGAATTCCCCTACCTGATACACTTTCCCCTGGTAAGTGTATTCATATGCCACAGCAAGAACTTCATCTGTTGTCAATGCTGATTTCAGTGAGATGTAGCCGAGATCATCGTTGAGCGTGTACTCACTTGATTTAAGAAGCCGCGCACTCTCTACTTTTTCGAAATCCTTACCGCCTTCGATGCCATATGCTCTCAGAGGGTCAAGAGCCTGAGTGACCATATTGATGTTTCTGGCATCGGGGTAATCGCTTTTTACAACAGACAAAAGGTTGTTGCTCTGATTGGAAGGATTGTTGAATGAGGCGTTAGGTTGCCAATATGTGTTGGCAAGACGCTTATTCTCGCCAAGGTCCATAAACCCGACAAAATTGCGCGATTCGTTGTAATTACTGTTTTTATTCGTTATCCAGACTTCTATTCTGGTGATTTTTATTCCGGAAGAGACATGTGGCAGCCGTGATGCGAACTGGTCGTAGTTTTCGTAGAAATATTGGGCGAGAAAGAAATGCCGGTTAGCATCATAATTGTCAGCTTTGAAATTGAATTTCGTAGCTTGAACGCCGCCTGAAGTAGACACAGTCTTAGACTCAGAATTTTGTTGGGAAAGGAGTCCGGTGAGTGTGAGCTTTCCGAATTGTAGCTTAGTTTTAAGACCGAAAAGGGCTGTCCCTCCGCGTATAAGGCTTGAGCCAGTTGTCATGCTCACGTTACCGGCCTCTATACTTTTAATTATTTCGTCTTCTTTCCCTTCATAATTAAGTTTGAGGTTTTTGGAATCAAAATCAAATGTCGCATCTGTATTATAGGTCATGTTGAATTTCAGCTTGTCGCCTACAGATGCATTGATTGTGGCCTGAATCTTTTGGTCGAAATCAAAATATGTCTTGCGTCTGTTTCTTAACGAAAGCGAGGGATTGTCAGTTTTGTTGCTTTTGATGCCCATCGACAATTGCAGCGAGCCTTGGGTGGAAAGACGCACACCTCCCGGACCGAACACTTTTTCGAGCGGTCCAAGGGAAAAATTCATGTCGAATATATTGAAAGGCTGCTTATCCTTTTTTTCATAACTTTCGGAGTTGCGTTGTTTGAAATAACCTCGCATGTCCTGACGCATCATCAGCTTGGAATACTCTTCTGGTGTTATTAGGAACGGAGTTGTTATATCTTTGTCTCCAAGTTTTGTGTGTATGACAAACATCCCTAATGCAGGATCATACACGGCTTCGGTGATGATATTTGACGGAGTGCGGAGATCCGCAGGATATTCCTCCTGTTTCAAGGGATTGGAATCCGAGAGTTCCGGCACAGTCTTACGGACAGTTTTCTGGGAATTTGCCACAAATGACAAAAGCAGTGTTGAAAAGAACACTGCGATAAGAATATATATCTTTTTGTAATTAATTCGCTTTAACCCCATCAGAGCATAGTAAGTGCCTGTTTGATAGCTTGCTCGGTTGTAAGCGCGGGATTTGTTGCAAAAAGTTTTTTCAGCACTTTCTGGCTCTGTTGAGTCGTGAATCCAAGCATTACAAGAGCAGCTACGGAATCATCATAAGATTCACTTGCAGGTGTACTTGTAATTAACGATTCCGAGTCTGTTTTTATTTTATCGCGAAGGTCTACAATGATGCGTTGTGCCGTCTTCCCTCCAATTCCTTTCACTGCTTTCAACTGGGAATCATTTCCGGAGGCAATTGCTGATTCCAGTTGATTGTCGGTCAATGATGAAAGGATGAGCCTTGCTGTATTCGGTCCTACTCCACTCACTCCTATCAGAAGCCGGAATAACTCTCTGGTTCTTTTTTTTAGAAATCCATAAAGCACGTGTGCATCTTCGCGGATTGATTCATGAATATAAAGTTTGCATTCTTTGTGTTCCGACACGGAGGGGAAGTCTATAAGGGTAATGTTCACCTCATATCCCACCCCGTTGCATTCTATTACCGCATAAGTAGGTGTTGTTTCGGCAACGATGCCATTTAAATAGTCTATCATATAAGCTGCTTCTTGATTGGTAGTGTAAAATTACTAATATTTCAGTTAAATTCATTAATTTTGTAGGAGAAAAGAGTTATACCTTTTATCGTTTGTATGGAACAAAGTTTCAATTCCCGTCTTCTGGACAATGCAGTGGCGGAGCTGTCAAAACTGCCGGGTATCGGTCAGAAGACCGCTCTGCGGCTTGCCCTCCATCTTCTTCGGCAGGAAAGTAATGTTGCCATGGACCTTGGCAATTCAATAATAGAGATGCGTAAGAATATACGTTATTGTCAACGTTGTCATAATATTAGCGAAAATGAGATATGTCCGGTTTGCAGTAACCCGAAGCGTGACAGCCATACGGTGTGCGTAGTGGAAAATGTAAAGGATGTCATCACTGTAGAGGCAACCAGAGAGCACAAAGGTTTGTATCATGTGCTCGGGGGTCTTATTTCTCCGCTTGATGGTGTGAGTCCGTCTGATCTTGAAATAGACAGCCTTGTTGACCGAGTTGAGAAGGAGGGTATAACAGAAGTTATCCTCGCTTTGAGTCCGACAATGGAGGGGGACACTACCAATTTTTATATTTATAGAAAACTGGCGCATCTGCCGGTAAAAGTGACAATGCTCGCACGTGGTCTCAGCATTGGAAATGAACTTGAATATGCCGACGAGCTTACTCTTGGACGTTCGATTCAAAACCGCATGCTGTTTTCCGATACATTCCACGATAAATTTTGATTTATATATGCTTGAAAAAGGGATGATAAGGTTGAGGGCGGTTGAACCGGAAGATGCTGAAATGATGTGGAAAATTGAAGCAGATTCCAATCAGTGGATTCAGAATGGGATGTCTGCACCGCTTTCCCGCCAGAATATACTTGACTATGCCCTGTCTTATGATGCGAACCCAATGAGTGCCGGGCAGATAAGATTGATAATAGAGAATAAATATGATAACGAGGTTATAGGAATTGCGGATATATACGATATATCCGCGGTTCATCGACACGCGTTTGCGGGCATTTATATTATTCCTGAAAAACGCAGAATGGGCTATGCACTTAAATCCTTGGAGGTTCTTGAAGATTACTCATTCAAATTATTGAATATTAATCATCTGGCGGCTAAGATAATGGCGGGTAATAGTGCAAGCAAGGCATTGTTTGAAAAAGCCAAATATATCTGTAGGGGAGAAATCCCTTCCTGGTTTTTTTGTGGCAATGAATCGATTTCATTGTTGATGTATACGAAAATACTCGGAACTGATTAACATTTTTTGTGTAACAAGGCAAAAAAAGCTTAGAAAAATTTATTAATTTCGCATTTTGGATTGTTCTACTAATAAGAAGTTGTTTAAAAACACAATAACAACAATTAATATTAAATGCAAAAGACCCAAGATATTTCCACTCTAATTGTTGATGCTATCCAAGACAAAAAAGGATCAGGTATCACAATTCTCGATTTTGAGAATATTGAAAGTGCTCCGGCTTCTAAATTTGTAATTTGTCAGGGCAGGAGCACTTCACAAGTTTCTGCAATTGCAGACGGAATCCGTGAAGACATTCAGAAACATACAGGTTTGAAGCCGTATAATTATGACGGTTATAGAAATTCACAATGGATTATTATCGATTATGGTAATCTGATGGTTCACGTATTTCTTCCGGAATACAGGGAGTTTTATAATCTCGAGGATCTCTGGAGCGATGCAAAAGCTACAGTTATACCGGATCTTGACTGATTAGGTTTACAGCTTTTTGCAGGATTTTATCTCAACATTAAATTGAAAACTCATTAGACTATGAATATGTTTCAGCCCAACAAAGGGCAACGACCGGGAAACCGGAACAAACGACCCCTGTTCAATATGTATTGGATGTATGCACTGATTATTCTTTGCATTTTGGGTCTATATTATTTTCAGGATAATACCCAGACCAAAGAAGTGGACTGGACTGATTTTGAGAAATATGCTCTTGCCGGAGATGTAGACAAGATTTATGTGTTTGCGGAAAACGGAATAGCCGAGGGCGTACTGACTCAGCAGGGAGCTAAGAACCTTAAGTTCGACACTTCCAGACTTACGGCAGGAAGTATGAGAATCAAGACCACAATTCCTTCTACAGATAAGATTCAAGAAAAAATAGATTCCTGGAATACTGCTCTCGAAGCGGAAGGGAAACCGGCTATAAAGATTAATTACGAGAAAGGTAGTGATCTGATGAAACTTTTCTGGTACTTCGGACCGATCATCCTTATTGTAATTTTTATGGTCTATATGTCCAAAAGGATGAGTGGCGGTCCCGGTGGCGGGGGCATATTTAATGTCGGGAAATCCAAGGCCATAGTATTTGACAAAAATAATGGTACAAATGTAACATTCAAGGATGTCGCAGGTCTTGCCGAGGCGAAAGTGGAGATAGAGGAGATTGTAGAATTCCTTAAGAATCCCCAAAGATATACTGAACTCGGGGCAAAAATACCTCGTGGCGCTCTACTTGTCGGTCCTCCCGGAACCGGTAAAACGTTGTTGGCCAAAGCAGTTGCCGGCGAGGCTAACGTGCCGTTCTTGTCTATGTCAGGTTCGGATTTTGTGGAAATGTTTGTCGGTGTGGGTGCGGCACGTGTCCGTGACTTATTTAAACAGGCTAAAGAAAAAGCTCCTTGTATAGTGTTTATTGATGAAATCGATGCAGTGGGGCGTGCCCGAGGAAAGAATCCAAACATGGGCTCCAATGATGAGCGAGAGAACACACTCAACCAGATGCTTACCGAGATGGATGGTTTCCAGTCGAACAATGGGGTGATATGTCTTGCCGCCACGAACCGTGCCGATATGCTTGACAAGGCTCTTCTACGTCCGGGACGTTTTGACCGTCAGATATATGTGGACCTTCCCGAACTTTCCGATCGGGTTGAGATATTCAATGTGCATCTTAGAAATATCAAAGTCAACAGCCATCTTGACGTTGAGCAGCTCGCACGCCAGACTCAAGGATTTTCCGGTGCCGATATTGCCAATGTCTGCAACGAAGCCGCGCTCATTGCTGCGCGCAATAATAAACAGGCAGTTGACTGGAATGACTTTATGTCTGCCATCGACAGAATTGTCGGGGGCTTGGAGAAGAAATCACGGATAATCACAGATGATGAGAAGTTCTCAATTGCCACCCATGAGGCAGGGCATGCCACAATCACATGGATGATACAGTATGGCAATCCTCTGGTGAAAGTCACTATTGTTCCGCGAGGGAGAGCGCTTGGCGCGGCCTGGTATGCTCCGGAAGAGCGGCAGATTATTCCCACGCAGGCATTGCTTGACACTATGTGCGGCCTTCTTGGCGGAAGGGCTGCAGAAGAAGTCTTTACCGGTCAAATCGGTACGGGTGCAAGTGACGATCTTGAAAAATGTACGAAGATTGCCCGGTCTCTTGTGCTTATATATGGTATGAGTGACAAATTGCCGAACCTTAATTATAATGATTCTACAGGTCAGGACATGGGATTCACCAAACCCTATAGTGAAGATACCGCTAAGGTGATCGATTCGGAAGTGATGCGCATAGTCAATGAGCAATATGAGAGAGCCAAAGACATTCTCCGCACATATGCTGCGCAACACAATCGTATTCGCGACCTTCTTATTGAAAAAGAGGTCATCTATCACGATGACGTGGAGAAAATACTCGGGAAACGCCAATGGAAATCGCGTACAGATGAAATAATTGAAATCAACAAAAAGGCAGAGGAGGAACGAGAAAACCTGAAAGGTCTACCCTCTTCAGAACAATCAGAAAATGATGATCCCGGCACACCTCCTCCTTTCAATAAATAAATTTAAGCACTTTTAACAATGCCGGTTTAAACATATTGGCGATCAGTTTGTCTAAAAGTCAAATTAATTAAGGAATAAGAAGCTATGAGAAAATTATTGTACTGCCTGACCATCATGGCGCTTGCGGCTCCTATAGCCTTAAACGCACAGGAATATGATGACATATACTATAATCCAAAGAAAGATAAGACAGCTTCAACTTCCAAGAAGAAGAAACAGTCTTACTATATAAAGGATTTTGAGAATGTTGACGTTGATGAGTATAACCGTCGAGGTCAGTATTATTCAAGTCCTGTAGATACTATTGGAGCGCGTGCTGAAAATGATGAAGACTTTGTCTATACCCAGCAAATTCAGAAGTATTATAATCCGACAATCGTTATTGACAACTCGGATATCCTTGAGGATGTCTTGCTCAATAGCTATGGAAATGTGGAAATTGTGTTTAACAACGGTTTGCCTTCATTCGCTCCATATTATGGTTTTTCATGGCCATATTATGCCGGTTATTATGATCCTTGGTATTGGGGTTGGGGTTCATCATGGCGACCTGCGTGGGCATGGGGCCCTTCTTGGAGCTGGAATTGGGGACCTGCATGGGCCTGGAGTCCTTCCTGGAACTGGGGCTGGGGACCGGCATGGGGACCATCATGGGGCTGGGGTGGCCGTCCGCATTATGCAGACTACCGTCCAGGGGGACGTTTACCAAACCGTCCAGGATCGAATTGGGCTTCGAACACACGTCCGGGTGGAAACGTAGGTCATAGACCTGTAGGACGTCCCGGTGGTTCAAGAGTTCCGCAGTATGGTAATGTAAATTCCAACAATAGTATTTTTGGAGGAAGCACTACAGATCACCACCGCACTTACCGTGGAAATGCCACTAACAACAATGGAAATCGTGTGAACTCCTATGGTGGCAATTCACAACAGCACAATGGTGGCTACACTGTAAACCGGAGTGGTCACCGAACATATAATAATTCCAATTCCGGTTCTAATTCGAATAATAGAAGAACGTATAATTCTAATTCAAATAGTAACCGCAATAGCTACAACAGCAATAGAAATTCTACGAACAGCAACCGTAACAGTTATAACACCAATAGGAACAGCTATAACAGTGGCGGAAGCTTCAGCACAGGCCGTGGATCCGGTGGTTTCGGCGGCGGTAGCCGTAGCGGAGGGGGCGGTGGTCGCGGACGTCACAGATAAAATACTGAAAATTGCAGCGGCAAATTTTATTTGTCGCTGCAATCCTTTTATAACCAATTTCGTTATAAGTATATAAACTAAAAACTCATCATTATGAGAAAGCTATACATTGTCTTATCCATGTGCTGCATTGCTACTGGAGTTTATGCGCAGAGCGCAATAGATGCATACAGGTTTTCGCAACCCGACCTGAGGGGAACAGCAAGATTTATGGGAATGGGTGGCGCATTCGGTGCACTTGGTGGTGATTTGTCCACATTGTCGCAGAATCCGGCAGGTATTGGTGTTTATCGCAGTAATGAACTCGGTTTCACTCTTGACCTTGATATTCAAAAATCAACATCCGATGCTATGGGCCTTCGGACTGGTAATAACCAGACAAAGTTTTATCTTGACAACATTGGAGGTGTGGCAACATTGAAACTTGGAAGCAGTGTCGTTCCGAATATTAATTTCGGTTTTACGTACAATAAGGCTGTTTCGTTCAATCGCCGTTATCGCGGGTCTATTCCTCAGTTGCAGACCTCCATGTCAAATTATGTTGCGGGTATAGCAAATGAGAGCGAACTGACTGTAGCGGATGTTACTACAGTAACTGATGGCCCTAAGCCATATAATCCGTATTATCCTACAGACGGGGGTATTCAGGCTCCATGGCTTGCCATACTCGGTTATGATTCATATCTTATCAATCCTAATGGTGACCCTGACAATCCATCATGGACGGGTCAGTTCGGTCAAGGCACTGCCGGTTCAGCTAACTTTGATGTCACGGAGAAGGGAAGCGTAGACGAATATAACATTGCATTCGGTGGTAATATTTCTAATGTGGTGTATTGGGGAATGAACTTCGATATTGTCAACTTTGATTATAAACTCGATGCCGGCTATGGCGAGGATCTCACCAGGGCGTATGTTTATAATCCGACAACAGAGACAGTAGGCCCGACAGAATCCCGCTGGCGCATGCGTAATCTGTATCGTGCAAATGGCACAGGATTTAATTATCAGCTTGGAGTTATTGTAAAACCTATTCAGGAGTTGCGTCTCGGTTTTGCATTCCACACCCCTACCTGGTATTCTCTTACAGAAACATATTCTGCCAATATTGGCTATCAATATTATGGGCAGAATCACGAGGCTATGACAAATGGCGGCACTCCCGGGACTCAGGATTATAACTTCAGTTCTCCATGGAAAATCATTGCCAGCGCTGCAGGAGTTATCGGTGGCAAATTCATTATTTCCGCTGATTATGAATGGAGCGGTTATAAGACGATGAAATTCTCTGAAGCTTCCAACTATTATGGCGGAGATTGGGATTATCCGTGGGACTATGATTATTACTCCGCAACTCCCGCTGCCTATAACAATGATCCTTATCAATATGAGAATCAGGATATAAAAGACATATATCGTCATACAGATACATTCCGTGTCGGAGCGGAATATCGTGTCACCCCTTCCTTTAGCGTCCGTGCCGGATATAGCCATGTCTCTTCCCCTGTGGAATCAAAGGCTAAAAACAATAGTATGACCATATATACAGCAGGAACTATTCCAAACTATAGGTTTGACAATGATACCGATTATATTACTTGTGGCCTCGGTTATCGCCACAAAGGATTTTATATTGATTTGGCTTATGTCTATAAACATATGACATCCGAATATCATGCCTTCACCCCGGACCCGGACCCGAATGGTGGATATGCAAGTCCCTCCTCCAGATTGACATTCAACAATTCACGTGTTGTTCTTTCTACCGGCTTCAAATTCTAGATAATATATAATCTTATAAAATAGCCGCCCCTTGATCTTATGGAATCAAGGGGCGGCTATTAATTATCTTTATCCTTATTTAAGAGACTAAAGAACTTGTTTAAAACTTAAGATAAAAGTCGTGACATAGGGATTGATAATTCTGAGTATAACTTCCGTCTGACAATTCAATCGTTAAATACTCTTTAGAAATATGCGCGGCATGCAATCCAAATTCCATAAAACTTCTTTTAGGTTCCCTGCCCTCTCTTCCTGTCATTATCATTTGTCTGGTCAGGCATAATCCTAATGACTTTGAGGTTCCTGCCAACTCTTCTGTTTGATCGTATGGAATTACAATTCCTATTATTCCATTCTCAGAAATCAAGTCTTTCCCTTTTTCAAGTATGACGGAGGGTGACAATTGTCCTTGATGCCGAGCTTTCAGCCTTATTGAATCGGGTGTGCCTATTCCTGAATCGAAATATGGGGGGTTGGAGACAATATAATCGATCGGTTCCATATTCCTTTCAAGATGTTTAGAACAGTAGTCGTTGAAATCTATTTGCATTGCCTTCATCCTTTTACTCCATGGCGATGCTATGAAATTTTCGGCCGCTTCTTTCACTGATTCCGGATCTATGTCGATCGCTAATATTTCGGAGGTCGGATTTCTCTGTGCAGCCATCAACGCTATGACACCGCAACCGCATCCGACATCAAGAATACGATTTGCATTTTGCAGATTCACCCATGCTCCAAGAATGACAGCATCAATGCCAATTTTCATGGAGCTTCGGTGATGATTCACTTCAAACTGTTTAAATCTGAACGGCTGATTGCTTTTGCTCATTCCCCGGTTTCTTTCTATTGCGACCTTTGAAATTTGATCTGTGTCTTTTTGAGCTTTTATTTCCGTTAATTTTTGTGCGCGGCTTTGCCTTGAGATCGGGAGCCGAGCCAAATTCGGCAGGTACATTTTCTTTGGGAATTTCTTTTTCCAGAAGACGTTCTATCCTTTTCAATTTACCGGTCTCTTCAGGCGATACAAAAGTTATTGCTCTCCCGTCTCGGTTTGCCCTTGCCGTGCGTCCGATCCGGTGTACGTAATCTTCGGCTTCTCGAGGCACATCATAATTAATGACCATTTCTATATCGTCGATGTCAATTCCTCTTGCAAGGATATCCGTAGCGACAATAACCTGAATCTTGCCTGCCTTGAAATCAAGCATAACATCATCCCGTTTGTCCTGATCAAGATCGGAATGCATTTCAGCAATCTTAATATTTTTGCTTCTAAGCTCACGGGCGAGATTCTTGACTTTTAATTTTGAAGAAGAAAATACGATTACTCTCTGAGGCGGATTTTCGTTGAAAAGCTTTTTAAGAATCTGGAGTTTCTGCGGTTCATAGCAGATGTATGCAGACTGCTTGATTTTTTCAGCCGGTTTCGATACGGCAAGTTTGACTTCTACCGGGTCCTTAAGTATCTTGTTAGCCATCTGTTGAATCTTTGGAGGCATTGTAGCGGAGAACAATAATGTCTGCCGCTCTTTGGGTAGACGCGCAACAATCTGCATTATGTCATCATAAAATCCCATATCGAGCATTCTGTCGGCCTCGTCAAGGATAAAGAAAGACACTTTTGATAAATCAACATATCCCATACTCAGGTGAGCAAGCAAACGTCCGGGAGTAGCAATAACAACATCAGCCCCCATTTTAAGAGATTTTCTCTGTTGTTCGTATGTATGACCGTCTGTGCCTCCGTAAATTGCCATACCGCTTACAGGCATAAAATATGCGAATCCCTGAAGTTGTCGGTCGATCTGTTGTGCCAATTCCCTTGTGGGAGCCATTACAACGCAATTAATCGAGTCGTCGGGATACCCTCCATCTGCAAGCATATTTATTACCGGCAAAAGATATGCGGCTGTTTTTCCGGTGCCCGTTTGGGCGCAGGCAAGAAGGTCACGACCTTCCATTATGACAGGTATGGCTTGTTCCTGAATCGGCGTGCATTCATCAAAATGCATATCCCATAGGCCGTCAAGAACATCGTCATTGGTAAGAATATCTTCAAATCTCATTATTTTAAATGATTTCGATTGTTTATAAGATGCAAATTTACTCATAATTAAATAAATTAACAAAAAACAACATATGATAATAACAATAATACTATTTGAATAATATTGTATATCAGCTAATTATACTCAAATATAATAAAAGACAAAAATATGCTGAAAAATTTGTGATTCTACAGAACAATTTTTGAGGCAGTGGTGTTATTATAGTATCAACATTAAAACAACAACAAAATGAAATCTAACGAAACTTTCAAAAACAGA
This sequence comes from uncultured Muribaculaceae bacterium, assembly GCA_910584055.1. Lineage (GTDB taxonomy): Bacteria > Bacteroidota > Bacteroidia > Bacteroidales > Muribaculaceae > Lepagella. The sequence continues at coordinate 46,387 of CAJTZS010000015.1, forward strand.
CTGATTGGTCTTCAGGGAAATCTTCTCAGTTTTGCATATCAGCTCACATCCAACCGTGAGCAGGCAGAAGACCTTCTTCAGGATACAACCCTTAAAGCACTTGATAATGAAGAAAAATATGTTGACAATGTCAACTTCAAAGGGTGGATCTTCACTATCATGCGAAATATCTTCATCAATAATTACCGCCAGACTGTTCGGAAAGCCACGGTGATTGACCAGACTGAAGATTTATATCACCTGAACATATCACAAGACTCCGGTCTTGACACTCCGGAAGGTTCATATGCAGTTAAGGAGATTTCTGCGGCTCTCAATAGTTTTACAGATGAATATAGAATCCCCTTCAATATGTTTGTAGCCGGATATAAATACAATGAGATAGCGGAAAAGATGAATTTACCATTGGGCACGGTTAAAAGCCGTATATTCTTCGCACGCAAGCGACTTCGTGACCAATTAAAAGATTATGGCAGATAAATCCCTGTCGTTTTGATAAGAATTGTTAAGTTTTATTTGTTGATATCCGAGATGCCTTAGGGCATCTCTTTTTTGTATAATTATTATATTTGACTTCGTCCAGTATACTTCGGCGCTTGGTAAAGCAAATTTTTTCTTTACTCTCGACTTCTCCGTATATTTGTTACTTATTCAAAAAAATTATGTACTTTTGTAGGTCATTATGTCAAAATAGTAATCTGTTATGTCGAAAGTAAAATTCAATACAAGAATCGGTCTGATTGCAGCAACGGTAGGTTCTGCTGTAGGTCTCGGTAACATATGGAGGTTTCCGGCTGAAACCCAAACTAATGGAGGCGCGGCGTTTCTTCTTGTTTATATCTTGTGCATGCTGGTTCTCGGAATCCCCGTCATGCTTGCAGAGTTTTCACTTGGTAGGGGCGGTCACGGAGATGCTGAGAGTGTATTTCGGAAATTAAGACCAGGCAGCAAATGGTGGCTGGCGGGTTCTCTTGCAATCCTTGCCTCATATCTAATCCTGACGTTTTATATGGTGGTGGCAGGATGGACTTTTGAATACCTATGGCAGTCAATAACGGGAGACTTGTATTCCTCGGCTAATTGCTCCTCATCAATGTTGGAGTCATCTTTTCATGAGAAGATGGAAAGTTATATCTGCAGCGACTTCTCTCCTCTTGTCAATACATATGTACTGATACTGATAAACCTGATTATATTGTTGAGGGGAGTTCAAAAAGGCATAGAAAGAATGTCAAATATAATGATGCCCGTATTGTTTGTCCTCCTTTTGGTATTTGCCGGCGTATCTTTGTCTATGCCCGGTGCCTCTGATGGCCTGGAGTATTTCTTTAAACCTGATTTTTCAAAGATAGACACAGGCGTAATTGTAAATGCTCTCGGTCAGAGTTTCTTTTCGTTAAGTTTAGGTATGGGAATACTTATTACTTACTCGTCATATTATCCGAAAACAACTAAATTAGTTCCCACCGCTTTGACCGTTTCCATTCTGGATCTTCTTGTGGCCGTGCTTATGGGGATGATAATTTTTCCGGCGGTTGCAAGTTTTGGACTCGGAGAATCGGATCTTAGGGGGACAACATTGGTTTTTGTTACATTACCGGAGATTTTTGCGAGAATGCCTGCCACACAACTGTGGTCAATCCTGTTTTTCCTCCTTTTGCTTGTTGCCGCTCTGACATCTACGATATCGATATCCGAAGTTTCGGTGGCATGGGTTCAGGACCGGTTTAAGAAGTCGCGGTTTAAGGCTTGCATGATAGTCTTGCTGCCTCTATTTGTTTTAAGCGCGGTGTGTTCGCTGTCCTTCGGTTCTTTGAACGGTATAAAATTATTCGGTATGAGCATATTTGATTTTCTTGATAATCTTGCAACCAACATTATGTTGCCGTTAGTTTCAATTTTAGTATGCATCTTTATCGGATGGTTTGTTGACAAAGGTTTTCTCAGGAAAGAGATTACAAACAACGGAAGTGTCTCAAATCATTTCTATCCGTTTGTAAGTTTTGTTATAAGATATGTAGCTCCCCCTCTCCTTCTCCTTATTCTTCTCGCCGCATTCATAGATTTTTAAAAACTGAACTCGTCTTGACTTATTTTCATATTTATTTAACATTCGTAAATAAGTCAATACGAGTTCACTCTCTCAATTATTAAGTGAGGGTTATAACTTATACAAAAAATAGTTCCGCAACTTATGATGCGGAACTATTTTTATAGGAAATTTAGATATTATTTCGATTCAACGCCTTCCATGATAACCTCTATTCTGTTTTTACCGTTATAAAGGTTTTTCATAAATTTATTGAGATCTTCGAGAGTCAGGTTTTCAATGGCAGCCTTATGGTTGGTTATATCATCAAATCCCTTTTCTAACTTGAGAAGATTGTTCTCCCAATATCCGTTGTTGCGGACATTGATCTCATACTGTTTCATTGTGGCTTCTTTCACTTTGTTGAAGTCTTTTTCACTTGCTCCATCGTTAAGAAGTTTGAGGAATCCAGCATTGGCTCTCTCTTCCATTTTCCCGAGCATATCGGCATTGGTTTCATATGCGTATATAATCATCCATTGACCGGTATAGGGATTTAAGACGGCAGCGGCAGAGGGGCTGTATGTGCCACCCATCTCTTCACGGAGCGTTTCCGTGTAGACCATACGGAGAATCTGCCCGATTGTGTTCAGCTTAACTGAATTTTCAATTGAATATGGAATATTTGTGCCTGAGAATATGGCATACACCTGGGATTTGGGAGAATGCATGGGCTGCTTATAGTGATCAATAACTTGCCCGCTTACGATATCAATAGAAGTAAGGTCCTTTACTGCCGATTTCCCCTTCTTCGATGCCGGTAGAGAAGCAACATACTGCTCAAGCAGTGGTTTGAGAGTCTCAATATCTACATTGCCGACAAATATAAATGTATAATCTGCGGCATTGGCTGTAGATTGCTTAATCATGTTGACCATTTCGGTATAGTTCGCGGCATCGATTGTATTAATATCTATTTCCTGGAACATCGGATTTTTGCCATATTGAGCGGCGGCCAAATGTTTTGCAAAAACTTGATTGGGATCTGTGTCTCTGTTCTTAAGCATTGCACGTGCCTGATCCATCAGAGAATTGTAAGTATCGGGATCAGGATTAACGGATGTAAAGCCAGCATAAAGAAGTTCCATCAGTGTCGGGAGGTCTTTAACAGAACTGCTTCCTGAGAACTCATTTACTGTATTGCCTAATGAATAGCCAAGAGACGCAACTTTACCGGCAAGATATTTTCTCAACTTTGTATTGTCAAAGTTCCCAAGCTTGCTTGCTGAGTACGCATCTTCCATCAGAAGCACATTTGCTGCCTGAGATTCAGGGTAAGAACGTTTACCACCATTTTTGAAAGCAGTGACACGGATTTCATCCGCTTTGAAGTCTGTAGGTTTCACGATAACCTTCACTCCGTTTGAAAGAAGAAGTTCAGTCGTTCCGAATTTACCTTCAGATTGTGCTTTTATTTTACCGGGTTTTGGAAGTTTATCAATCAGTGGATCTGTGATGACTTCATCCACATATGCTTCATATTCAGCATTAAGAGCATTCTTAAGAACAGGAATCATATCCTGTTCTGTAACGACTGTAAACTCATCCTTCTTGGGCTGATCAATAATCATAACCTGATTTTCCGGGGTAAGAAGCATTGATGCAACCTGATTTATTGTCAGAACAGGAATGTTGGGGAGCAGCTGCTTAACGAGTTCAAATTCAGTTTCTATACCGGGAGCAGCTTCGTTATCAACGAAATGACGGATAAGTTCTTGAGCAAAAGCGCCATTGGTGGTTTTGTTACGTTCATTATACATTTTTTCATATCTTGAAATCATGTTGTCACGAACGCGTTGTAGCTCGGAATCAGTAAAGCCTGTTTTACAAGCACGCGCCACAATCCCAATAGCCTCTGCGAATGCATCCTTTATTTCGGTTTTACCAACGACTGTTAAAGTGAAGGCTGCTTTAGTTTTCGAAACCCAGAAATCACCGAATCTAACCCCGGCGTAGGCATATTTGCACTCAGGTTTCTGGCTATACTCTGACAACCTATTGTTGATAAGGCTTGACAAAATTGATTCGAGAATCTGGTCCTGAACGTATCCTGCAATAGTGTTGCGCTGCTCGAACGGTGTTTTTTCAGATTTAAAGCTTAGAGTTAGTCTTGGAAACTGACCTTCCGGGTCATCAAAGTAAACAAAAATCGGCTCTTTGTTGTCGCTAACGTTAGGATATTTTCTTTCTGCGGCATTCTCAGGCATAGTTATCGGTGTAAATAGGTCGATCACCTTTTTTTCCATCTCTGCAGCATCGAAATCTCCTACAATCACAATACCCTGCTGATCCGGTCTATACCATTTCTTATAATATGCACGTAAAACCTCCGGTTTGAAATTGCGCACTACTTCCATTTTACCAATCGGAGTCTGTTGGTATTGATACTCCTGATAAATTTTAGGCAAAATGTATTCCAGAAGGCGGGAATTGGCGTCATTACGAGAGCGCCATTCCTCTTCTATCACACCTCTTTCTGCGTTGATTTCATCCTCTTCAAGAAGGATCTCGCAACTCCAATCGTGAAGAGCGAGCAGAACGCTGTCCATCAGAGCGACATCGTTTGTGGGGACATTGTTAATGTTGTATACAGTTTCGTCAAAAGCTGTATAAGCATTGATGTCCGCACCAAAACGGATGCCCTTGTTCTGAAGATAGTTGAGCATGTCTTTGCCGGGATAATGGCTGGTGCCGTTAAATGCCATGTGCTCAAGGAAGTGGGCAAGTCCAAGCTGTTCAGGCATTTCAAGGGTTGACCCCACTTTTTGCGCAATATAGAAATTCGCGCGTTCCTTAGGCTCCTCATTATGGAGTATGAAATACTGAAGGCCGTTGGGTAGTGTGCCATGTTTCACAGCCGGATTCAGTGGAAGCGGCTGCATTTGCGGTTGGGCAAAGGCTACGAAAGTGCCCACGAGCATTGCAACCGCAGTTAGCATTCTTTTGAAAATCATAATGATTGGGTTAATAAATTGTTATGTTGTTTAATAATATTATCGATAAAAGAAACACATTCTAAAACTAATTTACAAAGGTAGTTCTTATATTTCAATTTGCAAAAAGAAAAGTCTATTTTAAAAGCATAAGTAAGTGATTTAATTAAACCGATAATAAAAGAAAAGTTATATCTCACATATCATAAACTTGTCTTTTTCGGTGCTTTCCGCCAAATTTCATCAGTCGCTATGCGGGCATAGCGACTGATGAAACTCGCGAAAACCACTCGAAAAATCCTGCGTTTATAATATGTGTTTAATCTGAACACTTACTTATCATACTTATTGATAACTATACATGTATTTTGAGTAATGACAATATCCATTTTCACATCATGCTGTTCAACCGGTATTTCATCGAGCATCTGGAATTCATAGCCGATACCGATTTTTGTGGCTTTAGTTGTTTTCAAGAGCCTATCATAAAAGCCTTTTCCTCTCCCAAGCCTATTCCCTTTTCGATCATAAGCAACAGCCGGCACCACTATAAGCTCAATATCGTCGGGATTTATGGTATTGTTACCCGTTGGTTCCTCAATATGAAAAGCACCCAGTTCAAGACGAGTCTCGTCGTAAGGCAAAATGTCAAGATTCACACCGTTGACTCTTGGGAGATAGAAGTGTTTTTTATCGCTCCATTTTGCAAGGAAGCCGTGTGTGGATAATTCATCTGGCAACGAATGGTACATAAGTATATGGTTTGCCATAATGAATGCTGCGCTCTTTTCAAGTTGCGCAAACACTTCTTCAGCCGCAGCGATGCGTTCCGATTCAAGAAGCATTGATCTCATCGCCTTTATTTTTTTTCTAATCTCATTCTTTTCCATAGTATTAAGCTATTATTTCTGCATGATGGCATTGCCATCATGCAGAATGATTAATCTTTTATATCGACAGGAGATTTTCCCTCTTCCAGAATCTTCACCGCTTTCAAGACTGTCGGATCTTTCTGATTCAATATTTCGAGGAAAGTGTTGAACCCTATCAAATCTCTCGCTATTACTGCTTTCAATTGATTCAACAGCAAATCGCGGGATTTATTTATGTAATACCACCGAGCCGGGAGTCCGTTGTTTGCTGCATATGTCACAAAATTGTTGAGAAGCATATTGTCTCGCGGCATTATTCTGGCGAGTTCCGGCATGGTGTTCTTCCCTTTGAGCATAGGTCTGTAAGTCTCGGCAAATTCACCTGCGTAACGCTGGATAAGTCCTCGGTTAAGAGCCTCAAGATAATAGGATGTATATCCTGTTGTATCCTCAGGTACGAATATATCCGGCATTATACCGCCGCCTCCATATACTGTCCTCCCATTTGGAGTGGTGAAAATCTTGCTCTTGTCCATTTTCACCGAATCTTTTGAGTAGAATTCTCCATGATTATATCTGTCGAGGATATCAAGCTCATACTTCCCATCCCGTCCGCGCTTGTATTCTTTCTGGATACAGCGTCCGGATGGCGTATAATATCTTGCTACCGTAAGCCGCATGCCAGAACTGTCAGGCAAGACAATTGGGTTTTGCACCAGACCTTTCCCGAAAGTTCGTCTGCCGATCACCAGTCCCCTGTCATTATCCTGAATTGCACCGGCAAAAATTTCTGAAGCAGATGCCGAAAACTCATTTGTAAGCACAGTCACCTCAACGTCCTGGAATTGTCCGTTCCCGTCGCTGATTGCCATTGTTTCATTTTCAGGTCTTCTTCCCTGAGTGTAAACAATCATTTTACCGGCAGGAAGGAACTCGTTTGCCATGAATATTGCCTGATCCATGAATCCGCCGGAGTTGCCGCGAAAATCAAGCACAAACTTTTGAGCACCTTTTTTTCTGAGTTCGACAAGCGCATTGAAAAACTCATTATAGGTTGTCCGTGCAAATTTGCTTACCCTCATATAACCGATCTTATCGGTAAGCATATATTTCGAATCTACGCTATATTCCGGTATTTTATCACGAGTGATGTCGAAAGTCAAATTTTTAGCCATTCCTCGCCGTTTAACTTTCAACGAGACTTTTGTCCCTTCTTTCCCTCGAAGATGCTTAAACACATCCTGATTTGTTATCTTATCTCCGTAAAGAGCTTTCCCATCTGCTTCAAGAATCATGTCTCCGGGCTGAAGTCCAACAAGTTCTGCCGGGCCTCCGGGCACAACTTCAATAACTTTAACTGTATCGGAGAGTATCTGAAACGATACACCAACTCCTCCGAACGCACCTTCAAGTTCCTCGTTGGTTGATGTCAGTTCGGATTTTGGTATATAAGCAGAGTGAGGATCAAGTGAAGCTAACAAATCAGGGATTGCAGTCTCCATCAGTGAGTCTACATCAATTTCGTCAACATATTGGCTCCGTATCAATCCTAATATCGTTTGCATTTTCTCTTGACCCGGAGTCAATTTCCTTACAGCTTCATATTTCCCTATAAAGACACCTCCTATTATCCCTGCGGAAATTGCCACGGGAAGCAGAATTGCAGATATGTTTCTTTTTTTTGCCATTCTTCAAAGTTACTCATGTAACCTGTATTAGAGCTTGTTTAAAAAGCTCTTATTCACGTTCTCCAGATTTGAAAGGGAGGTAAACAACCTCAATCCCGGCTTTTTTTAGCAGTTCCAGGCCGTCTGTTATCCTGTATATGTCAGAAAAGACCACGCGTTTAATACCGGCCTGAATAATAAGCTTGGAACACTCCATGCATGGACTCGTCGAGACATAGAGCGTGCTCCCCTCGCTTGAGTTGTTGGAACGCGCCACTTTTGTTATGGCATTTGCCTCTGCATGCAAAACATATGGGAATGTTACCCCGTCCTGACTTTCGCAAACGTTATCGAAACCGGCAGGAGTGCCATTATACCCATCCGATATGATCATTTTGTCTTTAACAAGGATCGCTCCTACTTTTCGGCGCTGACAATATGAGTTTTCACTCCAGATTCCAGCCATTCTCAGATATCTGCGGTCAAGCGTGGTTTGTTTGTCTTCCATATGCAGGATATATCGTTATAAGTTGTTTAAACAGTTTCCAAGTCATTTTCAAGGATAAATCTTTCAGCATCTATTGCTGCGCGGCAACCGGTTCCGGCTGCGCTCACTGCCTGACGATATATAGGGTCTGCACAATCTCCTGCTGCAAAAACACCTGCAATATTGGTGCTTGTATAAGGAGAGTTTACTTTTATATACCCTTCTTCGTCCATATCGATTTGTCCTTTGAAGATTTCTGTGTTCGGTTTATGCCCTATTCCAAGGAAGAATCCATCAATCTGGATATTGAGTTCTTCCTGCTCAGGTTTGCCGAGGTGGCGCACAAGCCGGGCGCCCTCAACGCCTTCTTCTCCAAATAAGCCGACGGTATTGCAATTGAAAAGGATTTCAATGTTGTCGCGTTCATTCACGCGCTTTTTCATGATATCCGATGCGCGTAGATAATCTTTCCTGACAATCATATAAACTTTTTTTGCCAGAGTGGAAAGGTAAAGCGCCTCTTCGCATGCTGTATCTCCGCCGCCGACAACAGCAACAGTTTTCTTCCGATAGAAGAAGCCGTCGCATGTGGCACAAGCACTGACCCCCAATCCCTTGTATTTCTCTTCGTCCGGCAGTCCGAGATATTTAGCTGATGCTCCTGTGGATATGATTACAGTGTCAGCAATCACAACATTTCCTTTATCATCTACGCAACGGAAAGGGCGTTTCGAGAAGTCAACAATCTCTATGATTCTTGCCACGACTTTTGTCCCGAACCGTTCCGCCTGATCGCGGAGCTGTTGCATCATTTCCATACCTTGAATTCCATTGGGATATCCGGGAAAATTCTCTATTTCAGTTGTCTGGGTGAGCTGCCCTCCGGGCTGGTTTCCTTCATAAATAACGGGATTGAGATTAGCTCGCGAGGCATATATAGCCGCAGTGTAACCGGCAGGCCCTGAACCTATGATCAATACCTTGGCTCTTTCTTCAGTCATGATATTCTGTATTTAATCGTTTAAATTTGTTATCTACAATATAAAAGAGAGGAGATGCTCATTATATTTAACATTTTATTATGAAAAATGGTCTATCTGAGATCAATAATTTGAACTTTGGGATATTTGTTTTTCGGATATTCAAATTCTGATGCATTGATAGTTCCGGTATAATCAAGTGATTTTACATTCACTGTTGTGACAGCTCCGGATTTGGGTGTCACTACAAATCTTTCAGGTTTCAATGTCTTGCCGTTCAGTGTCACCTCAACAGACTTTATTGTATTCCGTTTTGATTTGGGAAGAAGCGTAATAACATACTTACCGGCAATCTTTTTATTCGAGAATGTGGCATTGTAACCGGCAGAATAAGTTTTTATATATTCAAGCGGATTAGACTCGGATATTTCACTTGCAGTTGGTGATACCACAGTGGTTTCTCTCGAAGAAGCATTATATGTCCACATATTTTTTCCGTTATACCATGATGACGCAGCAGGAGTGGAGAATCTGAATTTTGAACCGGACGCTTTTAGTGAACCATTAAAACTCCTTCCGGAAGTAGTCACTGAGAATGTGCCTGAGATACCTCTTGCATTCTTAACTGTTTCAGCAGCCCTATTCATTATTTCCATAGCAGTCGGAACACTCTTTGTTTTCGTTGCCCTTGCCACAGTTAAGTTGCAAGGCGTTGCCAACAATAGGAAAAATATAGACAGATATTTAAAAAATCCAGTTTGATTCATAATGAAGAAACTTAGAATGAATTTACAGTTTAAATACTTGCGAGAATACTTTCAAGACCGACAGGGTCAACAAGAACCGCACGGGGTTTGCCTCCCTGTGACGGACCCACGATTCCTGCCGCTTCCAGTTGATCCATAATCTTGCCGGCTCTGTTATAGCCGATTGAATATACGCGTTGCAACGAGGATGTTGAAGCAGTGTTTGATGTGACCACTCTTCTTGCAACCTCTTCAAACAATGGATCTCTGTCTCCGACAGGCCCATTGCCCCCGCCTCCGTTGTCATCACCGTTTAGCATCGGCGGTTCCGGCAATTCATATGGTCCTGGGGCGTATGGCTGTTTTTCTACATATTCGCATATGGATTCAACTTCAGGGGTGTCGATAAATGCACACTGAACGCGCACCATTTCCGAATTATTGAATATGAGCATGTCTCCTCGTCCTATAAGATGTTGTGCTCCGGGAGTGTCGAGGATAGTTTTGGAGTCAACACCAGAAGATACCTTAAAGGATATGCGGGCAGGAAAGTTCGCTTTGATTATACCTGTTATGACATTTGTAGAGGGTCGCTGGGTAGCAATTATTACATGCATCCCTACTGCCCTGGCTTTCTGCGCAAGTCTGGCTATGGGCATTTCAACATTTTTACCTGAAACCATAATGAGGTCACCGAACTCATCAACCACCACTACAATATATGGCAAAAATCTGTGCCCCTCTGTCGGATTCAATTTGCCGTCTTTAATTTTTCCGTTATATTCCTCAATATTTCTCGCATGAGCGTTCTTTAGGAGTGTATAACGGTTATCCATCTCAATACAAAGGGAATTGAGAGTGGCCTCCACTTTCTGCATGTCCGTAATAACAGGCTCGTCAGTGTCAATATCTTCCGGTATGACGGCAAGGTAATGGTTCTTTAGCTTGTTGTACAAACTAAATTCCACCTGTTTGGGATCTATCATCACAAATTTAAGTTGTGATGGACTTTTGCAATATAATAAAGATGTGATAATTGCATTGAGACCTACGGATTTGCCCTGTCCTGTCGCACCCGCAACAAGCAAATGAGGCATTTTTGCAAGATCTGCGATATATACTTCGTTGGATATCGTAGAGCCGAGGGCTATGGGCAGGTTGTATTTGCTCTCCTGATATTTTTTTGATTTGATCACCGTCTGCATCGAAACCGTAAGAGGATCCTTGTTGGCAACCTCAATTCCAACCGTGCCCTTACCGGGTATCGGAGCTATAATTCTGACGCCTCTCGCAGAAAGGCTTAACGCTATATCATCGACCAGGCTACGGATTTTCGCTATTTTAATTCCTTTGTCCGGAACAATCTCATAGAGTGTTACTGTCGGTCCTACCGTCGCCTCTATCCTTGTGATTGGAATACCGAAATCGAGGAGAGTCTTCTGTATCTTGGCCTTGTTTTCCAATTGCTCATCCGCATCGACACTGATTTTTGTTACACCTTCCCGCATCAGATCATATGGCGGGAACTTGTATTTATGCTCTGCCTCAAAATCCAGTTGAGATGTGTAGTGACGTTTCCCATCCTGGTCAATCTGATTGACTTTGACTACCATTGTAGAAGTGTCTGAGTCCAGGACAGAAGATTCTTCAACTGATGTATTTGTGTTGTCATTATTATCGGTCAATTCAGCCGGATTCTTGATATCGTCGTCAATGTCACTTATATGATTATCGCTTAGAGAATCATCATGGGCTATACTGTCATCATTTGTGACATCGTTTTCATCGTTTTCAAGAACATACGTATTGACGAACGAGACTTGTGTGTCATCTTCCGGAACATCAATTATGTCGGATGTGGATAATGTAACGCTTTCTCCTGCTTTGATGTCATCGATATGCTCTTCCTGTTCATCGCGTCTTAACGCCTCTTCGCGGGCAAGGATTGCTGCCTTCTCTTCTGCCGCTATTCTTTTCCGTTCGGCTCGTTCATTATATTTTCGACGAATCCAGGAAATGAAATCGTTCAGGCATATAATAATAAATAAAGCCACCATGAAAAAGCACAGGATATAAGAGCCATATCCTAAAAAGCTATTTATGAATTCATAAACATAATGGGCATGATATCCACCCCAGTTGACATAAGTATTAGTGACGACACTTGATATGCCGACTATAAGTGACAATGTGATTAGCGCCACAAAACATTTGATAGTGAAATTGACACTCTTAAACCGTGGCTTTCCGATAAGGAGTTTCATACTCATGGCAGTGAGCCAGACAATTATCACAAAGGAACCTATGCCAAAACTTCTATTGATAAGAAACTCTGATAGGCGAGCCCCCCCTTCTCCGCCATGGTTCGCTATTCTTACGGCACCTCCAACAGGAGTGGAGTTTATGACAGATTGATCTTTTATGCAGGCTGTGAAATATGAAAGGAAAGATATAAGCAGATACACAGCGAGGCATCCGAGAAAAATGCCGAGAATTTGTCGCAGTGTGGAAGATGTCAGAAAATTCCTGACGCTTACGAATATATCTGGAGTCTGTTTTACAGAGGTGTTATTGTTTTTTGATTGTTTGGTTTTAGGTGCGTGTCGCCGGGATGTCGAGCCGCCTTTCTTTTTCTCTTGAACATCAGTGTCGCCCAGTGTTGTCACGGGTGACTCTTCATTAGTATCAATATGCGGAGTGTAACTTTCGTAGTTGTTCATCTAAAGGTAAAAGCAATTTGCGCTTTTAAATACAAAATTAATGAAATTTCCTCAATAAACAACTTCATTATTTGCAGTATCTTTTTCCAATTCAATTATAGAGTCGTAAACTTGCTCCGGAAGGGTGTCGTTAACGGTTAGTGTATCGGGCTCAGCTTCAGGCTCGGGTGTTATTTCCTGCTTTGTCTTAGGCTCTTTTGCGTTCGCCGAAGTAGGTATCCAGGGGATATCGTATCCTTCCTTGACATTCTGTTCCATATCTTTACGGCCGGGAATAACAATTACGGGCATCCCGATTTCTACAAGTTCTACAAGTTCAAGGATATTTTCATTTGTTATCCTAATGCATCCGTGACTCGTTCTTGCCCCTATGCTCCATGGTGCGCAGGTGCCATGAATGCCGATTTGGGAAGTTCCGGGGATTCTAAGCCTGATGAATCTCGGACCGAACTGCCCTTTCTTTTTTGATGTCACTCCATTGTCATCCGTGAAGAGCCATTCAGTGCTGTCATAGATTCCTTCCACTGAGAAAAAACCTTCGGGAGTCCTGGAATCTCCTTTTTCGTGTTTGGTTCCGTAATTTTTTGCGCAAGCCATGCCATATGACTTTTGTAGATTGCCATATTTATCAAATAACATAACTTTCATTCTGCTTTTATCGACAGCAATGAATCCAGAGTATACATTATTCAGTAATTTTTTTACATATTCCGGTGATTTTTCTATCATCTGCGGCAATATACCGTTTCGATATGATTCCCAGTTTTCGGAAGTGCGCATGAAATCCAACAGGTCTTCCGGATCGTCGCTCAATACTGCAACTCTCGGTGTCTCTATGATTTCACATAGTGTATCCGCATTTTCTGATGATATTAACGTGTCGTGAGCCACATCAATTTCTTCAACAACTTTATGTCTATGTTGCCGACAAGACGGGCTAATGAAAAACGCCATCAACGAGACGATAGCAAAGGTACCCGTTGACAGCACTAAATTTTTTATGTTTTTTACTAAGCTCATAACTTGCGGCTACAAAATTAGTTATTATATCTGATTTATCATCAAGACTTCGATAAAATGTTATGGGATTAGATATAATTGCAGATTTTTTAGTAAATTCGCACTTCGATGAGCACATCTAAAGTCATAGGAATCGTTATACTCGTCATAATATGGATATGGCTTGTATGGTTGTTGTTGTCGGCAGGGGGTATGAATTTGAAGAATATTCTGATTGCGGCAATGACAGGTATCATCATCTTTGTGCCGTTATATAAAAAATATTTTGGCAAGGAATGAATCTACTCAATCATATAGACAGTCCGGAAGAACTTAGAAAATTACTACCGGAGCAACTTCCCCAGCTATGCGCCGAGATAAGAGAATACATGATTGAAAATCTCTCTCACAATCCCGGACATTTTGGTTCGAGCATGGGGGCTGTGGAGATTATTGTGGCACTTCATTATGTTTTCAATACTCCCCGCGATCGCGTGGTATGGGATGTGGGTCATCAGGCTTACACCCATAAACTTTTGACAGGCAGACGGGATCTTTTCCCTAATCAACGCACGGCAGGTGGTATCAGTGGATTCCCTTTCCCGGCTGAAAGCGTATATGATACTTTTGTTTGTGGACATGCCGGAAATTCAATTTCGGCTGCACTCGGAATGGCTATTGCCGATCTTAACACCCCGGGAGAGGCCGACAGGAATACTATCGCATTGGTAGGTGACGCTTCTATTAGTAACGGTCTTGCGTTTGAAGGATTGAACAATGCATCTAACAATCCTAACAATCTTCTTATCATTTTGAATGATAACGATATGTCTATTGACAATCCGGTTGGCGCGATGCATCGCTATCTATCGGACATGACAACTTCTGCATCTTATAACAGGCTTCGATACAAAGTATATAACATATTTAAGAGATTGGGGCTTGTAAATGACAAGAGGAAAGGATTGCTCCTGAGGTTTAACAATGCTGTCAAATCTCTGGTTTCAACGCAACAGAATATTTTTGAAGGACTTAATATCCGATATTTTGGGCCGTTCGATGGCAATGACGTCAATAAGGTTGTGAAGGTATTGTCTGATATTAAGGACATGAAAGGGCCTCGTATTTTACATTTGCGTACTGTCAAAGGCAAAGGATATAAGGCTGCAGAGGAAAATCCGCAGGCATGGCATGCCCCTGGAAACTTTGATCCTGAAACCGGAGAAAAGATCGTGGCATCATCTTCCGCACCGCTGTGGCAGGAGGTTTTTGGAGACATGCTTGTTAGATTGGCGGAGAAAAACGATAAAATTGTCGGTATCACTGCCGCTATGCTTTCCGGCACTTCGATGAATAAAATGATGAGAAAATTCCCCAAACGCACGTTTGATGTGGGTATATCGGAGGGACATGCAGTTACATTCGCAGGTGGACTTGCAGCTGCCGGTAAAAAGCCGTTTGTGGCGATATACTCATCTTTCCTTCAACGGGGGTTTGACAATATTATTCATGATGTTGCCATTCAGAAACTGCCGGTGGTGTTCTGCATCGACAGGGCCGGTCTTGTCGGCGAAGATGGAGTGACACATCATGGTCTTTTTGATATCGCTTACCTGAGAATGGTTCCCGGAATGACAGTGGCCTCTCCAATGGATATTGAATCATTGAAAAAATTAATGATAACAGCAGAGGGTTTCGCCGCTCCTATAGCTGTAAGGTATCCGCGTGGTAAGGCCAATGGGAATATAGATGCAAATGATGATATTGAAAGTTGTTTGGAGGTAGGTAAAGGAAGGAAAATTTTGTGCAATGATAATGCACGGATAGCGGTTCTTACGATCGGTCAGGTCGGATTCGATGCATTGTCAGCTGCAGGGAAATTGCATTCAGAGGGAATATGTGTTGATGTTTTTGATATGATCTGGGTGAAACCGATCGATGAAACATTACTAAAACATATTGCAGAAAATTACAAGGCAATTGTTACAGTTGAGGACGGTGTTAAAGAAGGAGGTTTTGGAACGGCTGTAGTAGATTGGTTGAGTACAAATGGATATAATGTTCCTGTTGTCAAACTGGGAGTACCGGATACGTGGATATATCACGCTAAAGTTGACCAACTGCATGCTGAGTGTGGTTTCGATTCAGAAGGAATTGTTCAAGCTGTAAAGAGTATCGCAGCCGGTATGCCGGCAGATGGAAATGTAAAACCGATGGAAGAATGAAAATTGTAATAGCCGGGGCCGGAGAAGTAGGGACTCATCTTGCAAAGATGCTGTCAAACGAAGACCAGGACATAATCTTGATCGACAATGATCAGGCGCGCCTTGACGTGATTGATTCAAATTACAATCTTATGACATGGAATGGATCCACATCTTCTTTCAACAGTCTTCGTGATGTCGGTGTCTCAAACGCGGATCTTTATATTGCTGTGACTCCCTACGAAACCAGAAATATAACCAGTTGTGCCATAGCCAAACGACTTGGTGCGAAAAAAACAGTTGCCAGAATTGATAACAGTGAATTCCTTATTCCTGAAAACGGAGCGGTGTTGAAAGAAGTTGGCGTTGATTTTCTTATATATCCAGAGAATATCGCCGCGCAGGAAATAGCCGTTGCGCTTTATCATAACTGGGCTCGATACTGGGGTGAGCTACATAATGGCGGATTATTATTGATAGGTGTCAAGTTGCATGGCAACTCCCCATTGATCGATTGTAAACTACGTGATCTCCCGGTTAAGACCCATGATTTCCATGTTGCAGCTATAAAAAGAAATAACGAAACGATTATTCCTAACGGTAATGATGAGATACGTAGGGATGATATTGTCTATTTTATAACGACTCCCCCATTTATTCAAGAGGTCAGGGATATATGTGGCAAGAAAAAGAGGGTTGTAAAAAAAGCGCTGATTGTTGGCGGTGGACGCATTGCTCAACGGTTTGCAAAACTATATAGCGAGGAGTTCCATCTGAAAATTATTGACAACGATCGGGAAAATTGCGAATCGATGGCAACTATGCTCCCGAATTGCGAAATTGTATACGGTGACGCCCTTGATATTGAGGTGCTCCGCGACAATAATATCTATCAATATGACGCTTTTCTCGCTTTGACGGATTCTTCTGAAACAAATATTCTCTCTTGTCTGACAGCAAAGGAGTTCGGAGTTCCTAAAACCATTGCTGATGTTGAAAATCTTCAGTTCTTAAGTCAGGCTGAGAATCTCAATATTGGTACAACAATCAATAAGAAGCTGTTCGCATCGAGTCATATTTTTAAAATTCTTCTTGATGCCGACGAAAATAATTCTAAATTCCTTGCCCTTGCAGATGCTGAGGTAGCTGAGATTTATGTCAAACATAATGCAAAGATCACGAAATCACCTGTGAAAGATCTCAAACTTCCTTTCGGTATGACTCTGGCAGCATTGGTGAGGCGGAATGAAATCCAGCTGATCAGTGGTAACACTCATATTCAGGAGGGAGATTTTGTTGTGGTGTTCTGTCTTTCCGGAACAATCCATAAAATAGAAAAGTGGTTTAATTGACATCCCGGATGTTCTCTTATAAAAAACATACATATTATATCAATATATTAATGCTTTTAAGAGTTATCGGTTATCTTTTGGTAATCGAAGCTCTGTTTATGCTGATTCCTTGTATAATAGCTTTGTTTTATAAGGAAGACGCACTATGGGATTTCTTGATGTGCGCCGGGATTTCCGGCATTTCGGGGGCTGGAATGATGTTCCTGAAACCCAGATCAAAAGATATGGGTAAAAGAGAGGCGATACTCTTGACAGGGCTTACATGGGTAATACTTTCGGCATTCGGTATGCTGCCTTTCCTTTTTGCGGGCACACACATGACAATTACCGATGCTTTCTTTGAAACCATGAGCGGTTTTACGACTACCGGGGCATCAGTTTTGTCTACACTTACAGGAGTCCCGAAATCTATTCTGGCTTGGCGCTGTGTCGTGCAATGGATAGGCGGTCTTGGAATAATATTGTTCACACTTGCTGTCGTTCCGATGTTGAATTATTCGGGTGGAATGCAGTTGTTTAATGCGGAGGTAACCGGGATTACACATGATAAACTACGTCCTCGCGTGAGCTTCACTGCCAAAGGATTATGGGGGGTATATATTCTTTTGACAGTTCTGCTTATAATTTTCCTCTCATTTTCAGACATGTCTTTTTTTGATGCCTTTTGTCATGGCTTGTCAACCATGTCAACAGGCGGGTTTTCCACAAGTGATTCAAACATTGCACAATGGAATTCCATTTATTTAAAGGTTGTAATGACTGTATTTATGTTTTTGGGAGGTGTGAATTTCTCATTACTTTTCAATATGCTTAGCAGACGTGGTGGCAATCCTTTGAAAAATACGGCTTTCAAATATTATTTATGCATTATTCTAATATGTTATTTGGGATTTGTAATAAATATCCTTATAGAGGGGCTTGCAGAAAATTGGGAATATCTTACAATTGATCCATTGTTTCAAACAATCTCGATATTATCTTCCACTGGCATCACCGAACCTAATTTTCATGACTGGGGTTCAATATCAATTGTGCTTTTGCTGATTATGATGGTAATGGGATCGTGTGCAGGCAGCACGTCGGGTGGTGCAAAGGTTGATAGGTTTGTAGTTCTGTTTAAGTTCCTGAAAAATGAGTTCTACAAGATGATGCACCCTTCTACCGTAACTACGGTGACAATCAATGGTAAGGGGACATCATCTGCAGTTGTGCAGAAGACACTTGCGTTTTTGTTTCTGTATGGGATGGTAATATGTGTGGGTGGACTTGTACTCAGTCTTATAGGCCTGCCTCTGTCAGATGCCTTTTTCTGTTCATTGTCAGCTATTTCTAACACCTGTCTTGGAACGGAAATATCAGGACTTTCTGAGAATTACGCAATGATTCCCGATGCTGCCAAATGGCTTTTATCTTTGATTATGCTTATAGGGCGTCTTGAAGTTTTCACTATACTTCTGTTGTTCACCCCAACCTTCTGGAGAAAATAGCCAATTAGTTTTATGTGGGCTTACCTCCGGGTCTCTGATCCGGTTTATATTGTCCTTTACGCTTGGTTACATTACCATATTCTATGGCATGAACCGGGCAAGCATGATAACATGCGAGACATGATGTGCAATCTTCTCCCCATTGTGGTCTGTTCTTTGACATCGTAATATTACCAACCGGACAAGATTTGGAGCACAAGGAACAACTGACACATTTATCATTTGCTCTCCATCTTGACGGAAAGATTCCATATTTTTTGAAGAGTGGATAAAACAAAGCTGTTTTTAGAAAAGGAATACCCCCTACTGTCGGTTTAATTTCCCACTCCCCTCTCCTTATTTTGTTTACGATAGCATTAATTTGTTTCGGTGCTTCTTTTATCTTATTTTCCCGAACATCATCCGAATCAATGTCAAAACCGGGAAGTAACACGTAGGTATTGGGCATAATAACGCTCCATGCACCATTTAATATCAAACCTCTTTTAGAGATTATTTTGCGAAACATTTTATGCGAGTTCCCCGTTTCATCACCGCAAGTTGCTGTCATCCATACCGGAATGTTATTCCTCCGGATAAAATCGATTGTATTTTGAGGTAAAGATTTTATAAATTCAGCCATTATTGGAGGAACGCCCCAGGAATATATAGGAAAAACGAATCCGATGCTCTTGAAATATTCTCCGTTATTCGACGTGAGCAATCCCTCCGGCTTTAAACCACATATATTTAGGGCTATATCATTGAGTCCTTCAGCCATTACCTCCGCCGTATAGCGAGAATTGCCGGTGCCTGAAAAATAAAATATCATGATCTTTCACAACTTCTTAATGTATACCTATTTCACAATTTAAAGGGTGAAAATCTTGAATATCAATTCTAACAGGAGATTATATTCATTTTGAAATGAATTGACTCCCTTGCTTTTAACATCAAATTCCCGGAGGGCGTGGATTGCATTTACCGCTCTATATGGATTGTAATTGCGCATCCCGGTTTTTATTTCATTTAATTGATTTTGAAATCGAATGCCTAAAGCGTTTTTTATTGAAGCCTCGGATTTATCTGTCAGGTAATGAGCGATTACAAGCTTGCTAAAAAAATTGAACAGCGTTGATGTCGTCATTACCGTTGGATTGGTTTTAGGATTTGATTCAAAATACTTCACAATCTGCACAGCCTTGGGATAGTTTTTTGCAGCTATGGCTGATGTAAGCTCGAAGTTATTGAAATCTTTGGAAATTCCGATATTTCGTTCGATATCTTCTGCTGTGATCCGTTGTCCGGTTCCACCTTTGATCTGAATAAGTTTGTTTACTTCTCCGAAGAGTTTTGTGAGAGGACCACCTATATACTCACACAGCATTTGCGCTGCATTGTCATCAATACTGCATTTATGAGATGAACAATAATCGCGGAGATGTGAGGCCAGTTGATAATCCTTGACTCTTTCGCTTTTGAAAATGACTGCACCGGATTTTGCCGCGTTTTTCATAAGAGAAGATGTCGCATTTAGATTATCGCCCTTAAAAGCTATTACCAAAATAGTTGTCTTATTGGGCTTTGAGGAATATGGAGCAATTTTCTCCAATGCTTGCTTTGCCTGTTGTTTTGATTGAGCCTCTTTTAGAATGACAACGCGCCGAGCTGCCATCACCGGCAATTGTTGAGCCGCAGCTACAACATTTTCCATATCTGCGTCTACCCCGTAGTATACATTAAGGTTGAAGTCTTTATCTTCTTCTGCGATTGCCTTGGACTCAATTGCCTCCACTATCTTGTCAATATAGAAGTCTTCTTCTCCCATTAGCAGATATAAAGGTGCAAAATCCCCTTTATTGATTGATGTTATTATGTCTCTAAACGATGGATTTGCCATTTTTACCCTCTTTAAAAAAACATTTGCGGCATATGAATAAAAAACAGAACAATAAGATTCCACTTATAATCGCACACCATGGAATGCCGGATTCTGTTATACCAAACTGTTCGAAATCAATGTCGGTTTTCCCTTTTGCCACCAACCATGCCGTTATTACAACCATACTGTTGTTCAAGGCATGAGCGAAGACAGAGGTCCAGATAGAGCCGCTCCAAATATATAAGTAACCGAAAAATGCTCCCAACAGCAGTCTTGGAATGAAACCAAAGAACTGAAAATGCATCGCGCTGAAAACAAATGCCGCAATCCAGACTGAGGCAGGTTTAGACATAACTTCTCCAAGCATTCTTTGAATACCTGCTCGAAAAAACAATTCTTCTGCAAGTCCGGTGAGACAACCCACTATAAGAATTCCCGATATTAATCCTCCAAGAGTTGTCGTGCTTAATATTGTATCTGTAAATCCCCGACTATTATTCTCCCATTCCCTTAGGGTCGTTTCCAGTTCTTTCCAATTTTCAGGGAAGGAGAGTGTGTCATTCCAATAGATAAGTTGGTTTAAAAAGGGTATTCCGATTATATAGCACGTCAATATCGCCGCCAAAGTGAGCCATCGGGGTGTTTTATCAAGAGACAAACGTGAAATTATGTTTCTTGATTCAAGCCTCGCCTCGATAAAGGGGGCAAGCATAAATACTATTACACATTGTATTGACGATATCAGAAGAATTCTGGTCCGGGCATCCATGTTCACAGTATTCAATATGCCGCTTAATATGGAAACGAATATCAAGGCAACAAAAAACACCATTATGAAGATGCAAACCCTCGATAGCAATGGCATTCCCAAATTGCCCGAACCGTCTTTTAACTTAGGTCCCGGATACATCAATCGAATTTCTTACGGGTGAAAATAAAGTCACGGCCAAGATACTTCTCGCGGACAATAGGATTGGCTGCAAGCTCCTCACTTGTGCCTTGGAACAGGACCTTGCCTTCGAACAACAGGTAAGCTCTGTCTGTTATCCCAAGTATCGAATCTGCCTTATGGTCTGTAATCAGGATACCGATATTCCTCTCTTTCAAGTGATATACCACTTCCTGAATGTCTTCAACGGCAATAGGATCGACCGCCGCAAAAGGTTCATCAAGCATAATGAACTTAGGATTGATTGCAAGACAGCGTGCAATCTCAGTCCTGCGCCTCTCTCCCCCCGATAGATTATTGCCAAGATTATGTCTTACTTTTTCCAGCGAAAATTCCTTGATTAGAGATTCAAGCTTTTCCTTCTGATATTCTTTTGATGTATTGGTCATCTCAAGAATCGCCCGTATATTGTTTTCAACTGAAAGCGTGCGGAACACAGATGCCTCCTGCGGCAAATAACCAATCCCAAACTGTGCCCTTTTATAAACGGGGTACTCGGTTATGTCGTGTTCATCAAGAAAAACCTTCCCTTCATTCGGTTTTATAAGACCTACGGTCATATAGAACGTTGTGGTCTTGCCTGCACCATTAGGACCGAGTAGTCCGACAATCTCTCCTTGCGTGACATCTATAGAGACTTTGTTGGCGACGGTTCTTTTGCCATATTTCTTGACAAGATCCTCAGTGCGCAAAACGCCTTTTTCAGGTATCTCGACAGTCTCTTGAATCACAATTTCACGCATATCGGGCTGGACTCCTTCAAGTTCCTTTTCCTCTTCCGGAGTGAGCTTGACCGGAGCATCCGACCTGTCGCGTTTTAATCTGTTCTTATCGAATATAGCTTTAAAGTTCATTTCTTGGTTTCAGAAGAGAGCGAATATAGTCAGTAAGGAGTTTGACAGCTACATTATTGTGACCTCCCTGTGGCACAATAAGATCTGCATAGCGTTTTGAAGGCTCTATGTAAAGCTCGTGCATCGGTTTCAGAGTTTCCTCATATCGGTCAATCACCATTTGAGGGGTTCTCCCCCTTTCTATGCAGTCGCGGTGGATCACACGTATCAGTCGTTCGTCAGCATCAGCATCTACAAACACCTTTACGTCCATCATATCGCGCAGTTCCTTGTCTGTCAAGACCAGAATGCCCTCTACCACCACCACATCGCGAGGTTCAATAAGTATAGTCTCTTTGAGGCGCGAGCATGTCAGAAAGTCATATGTCGGCATTTCAACGGCATTTCCGGCCTTAAGCTCTTTAAGATGCTTTGCAAGCAATGTCCATTCTATAGATGCAGGTTCGTCATAATTCATTTTAAGGCGCTCTTCGAGTGGAATATGCGCATTGTCTTTATAATAACAATCCTGAGGAATCACAGCAACCTCATCCTTGGGAAGGCTTTCAATGATCTTTCTTACCACCGTTGTTTTTCCGGAGCCGGTGCCTCCTGCTATACCGATGATCAACATAATTGGATATGTATTCTATTTTAGGCAAAATTACTAAAAACCGATTTCCTCTCCAAATTTTTTATTAACTTTGCCTATTGTTTTATCAGCTCATTGATGTCGATGCAGGCATTAATACGGGTAATACTATCTAAAAAACAGGAATCAATGGTTGTTTCATCTATAAAATCATTTGGCCGTTACTGTGCGTTTATGGCACAGGTGTTTCGCGTGCCGGAAAAATGGAGAGAGTTTTTCAAGCAGCTTGTTTTTGAGATAAACAAGCTTGGGGTTGACTCCATCCCACTTGTCATAATAATCTCAATTTTCATAGGGGCGGTAATATGCATACAGATGACAATAAATATTGTCTCTCCTATGATACCTTCATATTCAACAGGTCTGGCAACGCGTGAAATCCTATTGCTGGAGTTTTCCTGCACCATGATGTCTCTGATACTTGCCGGGAAAGTCGGAAGTAACATTTCATCGGAAATCGGGACTATGCGCGTAACGGAACAGATAGACGCGATGGAGATAATGGGATTGAATGCTGCTAATTTCATAGTTCTGCCTAAGATTGTAGGTTTTGTATTGTTTGTTCCCGTGCTATGCGTCCTGTCAATGTTCATGGGACTCATTGGCGGGGCTCTGGTGGCTAAATTCACGGATATGATTTCGATGGAGAATTACGTGTTCGGAATCCAGTCATTCTTTAATGAATGGTATATATGGTATGCCATTATAAAGACTTTGTTTTTTGCCTTTATTATAACTTCTGTGGCATCGTACTACGGGTTTTATGTTAAAGGCGGATCTCTTGAGGTCGGACAGGCAAGCACAAAGGCTGTCGTGTCAAGTTCTATCCTCATCCTCCTCGCTGATGTTATATTAACAAAACTTTTGTTGCAATGATTGAAGCTAAACACGTGTCAAAATGGTTTGATGACCAGAGGATACTTTTTGATATCGATGCAAAGTTCGACACAGGGAAAACTAATCTGATTATAGGGCAGAGTGGCTCGGGAAAAACGGTGTTTATGAAATGCCTTATCGGTCTTCTCACGCCTGAGGAGGGTGAGATTTTATATGATGGAAGAAGATTTAGAGATCTTGACACTCAGCAAAAACGACAGTTGCGCACAGAAATAGGCATGTTGTTTCAGGGTTCCGCCCTCTTTGACAACGAGACGGTGCTTGGCAATGTCATGTTCCCTTTAAAAATGTTCAGTCCCCTATCAAGAGCTGAACAGCTTGAACGCGCTCATTTCTGTATCAAACGCGTAGGATTGGATCATGCCGATGATAAGTATCCGTCCGAAATATCCGGAGGTATGCAGAAACGTGTTGCAATCGCACGTGCGATTGCTTTGAATCCCAAATATCTTTTCTGTGACGAACCGAATTCGGGTCTCGATCCGCGCACGTCAATTATGATTGACGAACTGCTAAGCGATATCACCCATGAATATGGTATCACAACCATTATCAATACCCACGATATGAATTCCGTGTTGGGTATAGGAGAGCATATCGTTTTCATCAACAAGGGTCACTGCGACTGGACAGGCAATGATAAAAATATCTTCAGGAGTAAGAGTGAGTCGCTGAATGATTTCGTGTTTGCATCAAAACTCTTCAGGGAGGTCAAGACATTCCTTGAGAGGGAATATGAAGCTGAGGAAAGCCGATAAGTCGTTGGAATATTTTTATAAACTTTTGTTTAACTTCCTCCATCGGCGGGGCAAATCCGGTCTCATTCTCAATTGATGTAACGCCTTTGTCTATAAAACCGCATGGATTTATCAATGAGAAGGCATTAAGATCTGTTGTAACGTTCAATGCAAGTCCGTGCATTGTTACAAACCTTGTGCATTTCACCCCCATTGCACATATTTTTCGTTCGTTTGATGTCCCCTTCCCAATCCAGATACCTATTGCATCATCAATTTTCTCACCCTTGATGCCATAGCTGTCCAAGAGTTCGATAATGCAATCCTCCAGTAGATTCATATAACCTTTTATCCCCAGTGAATGACACTCGAGATCGATAATGGGATAGACTATCATTTGCCCGGGGCCATGGTAGGTTATGTCTCCTCCCCTTTCAATCCGGATACATTCCGCGCCTAATTCTTTCAGCCTGTTTTCATCGGCAAGAAGATTGTTTGCATTCCCATGGAATCCTAATGTATAAACCGGGGCGTGCTCGCCGATAAGAAGATACTCCTCTTCTATCGGCCGACAGTTTTTTTTACTGTCGACCATAAGATTGAAAAGGGTCTTCTGCTCTTCCCAAATATCGCGGTATTCCGATTGCTTAAAATCTATTATTCTTAGATTCATTCTTTTAATTTATTTGGATCAAGGTCTGCAAGCACGTTGTCTATAAAAGGCTGAAGTTTAAGGGTTCCGCTTCGATTGTCAAGGAATCCAGGTTTCTGGATTTCGTTGATAAGCATTAGCTTACGGTAATCTTCATTAAATTTTTCATTATTGCCGCTTTCATATGTCTTTATGAGGTCAAGAGCCATCAATCCTCTTTCCCCAAGGTTTGAAAACTCAATAAGCCAAGGTGCAATCTCAACAACCAATGGTGTGTTCCCCCCCTTTGAAAACATTATATCTGGAGCATCTTTGATTTTTGTGAACTCATTTTTCAGTTTGTCGAATTGTTCGGGGGTATAATTGTCAAAACGGAATGTTTCTACATTCCAGGATTCATTTCGTCTATAGTTTTTTGGAGGGTCACAAGAGTGTATGGCAAATGTGGCGTAGGCTTCCGGAGCACCGGGCATAATTTCAACAAATGATCTTGTCCAGTTGTCAAGTGGGTTATAAGCCGAGGTATTCCATGCATAATCCGCCACACCATATATGGCACCTTTTGACGCTTCTCCGTTTTCCATGGGATTAGTTTCTATACCAGCCATCATGGAGTCGTCAAGTGTTGTGTCGAGTCCATAAACAGGTCCCATCAGAAGGTTGTGGCGGCAGTAATCGCTTACCGGGAAATTCCACCATACCAATGCCGGACGTTTTATCCTCGAATTGACAAATTTCATAGAAGCCGGCTCTATGTCGCCACAAACAACCTTCCCTGTCCAGAACACATCAACGGCAGGGTCAAGTTCTCGTCCATATATCGCAAGCTGCCCGTTATCCGATGGATTTGCCCAGCCTTGATTATAGTCCGTGGGACATACAATCAAGTTCTTTACTCCATCTTTCTTTTTTACAAAATCGTTAGTGATGTCGTTTAGAAGTGCAGCCTGCTTGTGTGAATCTGTTCCCTCACCTTTTATATCATCAAAGAAGATGGCGAACTGTCTTACGCCGAGATCATACATCGCATTGAATTTGTTCAGCAGGCTGTCATAATCTGTCTTGTCCCATCTGATGTCGCCCCCGGGATGGATAGCCCATACGAAATCGATATAATTTTTTTTAGCTCGTTCTGCAAGTTCCTTTATTTTCTTCCCTTCTGCAACCGGATACGGTTTCCGCCAGTTTGGTGTGCGATGATATGGATCGTCCTTGGGTCCGTAAACATAGCTGTTCATTTTGTGCCGTCCCATAAAATCAAGAAGCGACAAGCGAGTTTCATGACTCCACGGATTACCATAGAACCCTTCCACAACGCCGCGATATTTCATTGTAGGATAATCCTCGATTTCCATCATCGGGAGATCCTGCCGATTCCTTATAACACTTTCAGAAATTTGTCTTAAAGTGTTAAGACCATAAAAAGCCCCGGTTTCATCGAATGCGATTATATCTATTTTTTCCGGACCGATGGTAAGATGGTAGGCACCGGTTTTTTTCGCCACTCTGATTGATTTTGCGGTGTTTGCACCATAAACGATGTTGACTGGAATTCCATATGGAGAAACCGGGAAACCGTTTGTATGACCTTCCATCTCTGGCGGAACTGACTGGAAATTAAACCCAGCCGACATATTCAATTCCCCGGTATTAGGTCTGTCTATTCTTACAGGTGTCGGGTTTATTTCGATTCCTTTATGGTCTATGACCCTGCCCGGTATTGGACGGAGATCCGGTATTGATACCTTCTTTTTAGCATTGATAACCTCGCTTGGAAATAGCAATATTACCAATGCGAATATCTGTATTAAACTTTTAGATTTCATTGTATTATATTTCTTAGTGGATGTGTTTCTCTGCATGGTAACTTGAACGCACCATGGGCGCACTTTCAATATGCCTGAAGCCTTTCTCCTTACCGATTCTACCATATTCTGCGAATTGATCGGGATGTACATATTCCTGGATGGGATAATTATCTTTTGTCGGTTGAAGATACTGCCCAATAGTCATGATCCGGCAGTCAACAGACAATAGATCGTCCATTGTCTGAAGTATTTCATCCTTGGTTTCTCCCAACCCAAGCATTATGCCCGATTTTGTCCGAATTCCCTTTGATGCGATATATCTCAAGACTTCCAACGACCTGTCGTAAGTAGCTATGATACGTATCTCAGGAGTAAGCCGCCTTACCGTTTCCATGTTATGTGATATTATATCCGGTTTTTCGGCAATTACGATGTCGAGAAGATCGTGACGGCCCTTAAAATCAGGAATCAGCACCTCCATGGTGACTCCTGGGCAATTCGTTTTAATAGCCCGGATCATTTTTGCCCAGTGATTAGCGCCGCCGTCAGGCAAATCGTCCCTATCCACGGATGTAATGACAACATGCTTGAGTTCGAGAGTCTTGATTGAATCTACGATATCGTCTATTTCTTTTTCATTAAGAGGAAGCGGTCTGCCGGTGGCGACATTGCAATACCGGCAGTTCCGCGTGCAGATATTGCCGCAAATCATGAATGTTGCCGTTCCCGCGCCCCAACATTCCCCTCTGTTCGGACACATTCCGCTTGAACAGATGGTGTGGAGGTGTTTATCATTAAGTAAACTCACCACCTGGCTTGTCTTGAACCCTCTGGGAAGTTTTATTTTAAGCCAGTCGGGTTTTCTGCGGAAATCCGCTCTTTCTTTCTTCGTCCTGTCAACTGTATCTTTCATGGAAGCTATGTTCGAAATTTTATGCAAATGTAATTAAAAATCTCACTTTTTTTTGCTATTTTTGTCATAAAATTTCATGATTATGACAACTATAAAGATAATATTGAGCACAGCTATTGCCGCTGCAACTACATTCCAATGTTTTTCGTGGGGACAGAAAGGTCATGATACAGTGTGTTTCATTGCCGAGAATCATCTGACCCCGACCGCAAAAGAGGCGGCGGAAAACCTGCTTGACGGTAAATCCATCGTGTATTATGCCAATTGGCTCGATAATGCATCCCACACTCCAGAATTCGCATATTCCAAGACTTGGCATTATAAGAATATAGATGCTGACGAAACATTTGAGAATGCAGGTTTACTTGAATCGGGGGATGTTGTCCGCGCAATTAATGAACAGTCGCAAATCCTTTATAGTAAGGATGCAACAAAAGATCAGAAATCCCTTGCGCTGAAAATGCTTGTTCATCTCATAGGCGATATTCATCAACCCATGCATATGGGACACCGTAGCGATCTCGGTGGCAACCGATGGATGGTGAAATATTTCAATTCCCCAAAGAATCTCCATTCCATCTGGGACAGCAGCCTTCCTGAGTCCGCTCATAAATGGAGCTATACTGAATGGCAACAGCAGATTGATCGGGCAACTCCGGAAGAAGAAGCTGAAATAATATCAGAGGGAACGCCTGAAAAATGGGGAAAAGAATGCTATCTTATTGCTTCGGATATCTATAATACAACTCCGGAGGATTCAAAACTGAGTTATGACTATATAGCGAAATGGACACCCGTGATTGAACAGCAATTTCTCCGCGGAGGCCTGAGGCTTGCAGATCTGCTTAATTCAATCCTTGATCCTCATTATGTTGGTGCAAATAAGATTGTGGAGAAATAAGAATGGATTTTCCAAAGCTTAACATACCCTACTCTCCTCTTAAAGTAAAGGAACAGGATGGGATTGTAAAAGTGTTCGATCCGCTCAGGGACAAACTTGTGGCTCTCACTCCGGAGGAATATGTGCGCCAACAGTTCACCGCGTGGCTGCGCAACTCGTTCCATTATCCTTCATCCCTAATGGCAAATGAGATCGGAATTGAGGTTAACGACACAAGAAAAAGATGTGACTCTGTCGTTTTCAACCGAGACGGCACCCCTCTTCTGATTGTGGAATATAAGGCACCGGATGTAAAGATTACACAGGACACTTTTGATCAGATTGTAAGATACAATATGGTTCTTCATGCAAGGTATCTGATTGTTTCCAATGGTCTGAATCATTATTGCTGTGTGATGGATTATGCCAATAATTCCTATCATTTCATACCTTCAATACCTGATTATAATGAATTAAACAGCGCGTTCTGCGCTAATTAGAATTAATCTGTTTTGTCTGAAATAAGTTACAATTATCTTGATCTGCTAAATCCCCAGCAACGTGCCGCTGTGGTGTATAAAGACGGCCCATCATTGGTGATAGCCGGTGCCGGCTCCGGGAAAACCCGTGTACTGACCTATAAAATAGTGGACCTGTTGAACAACGGTTTCGAACCATATAGAATAATGGCTCTCACTTTCACAAACAAGGCTGCGCGTGAAATGAAGGATCGTATTTCCGGTCTTGTGGGGGATAAGGTTTCGTCTCGGCTCTGGATGGGAACTTTCCATTCAATTTTTTTACGCCTTTTGAGGGGAAATGCCGAATTGATTGGATTTAAGCCCGGTTTTACCATATATGACACAGCTGATTCGAAATCACTTATTAAACTCATAGTAAAAGAGCATCTGCTTGATGACAAGATATATAAACCGGCAACAGTCGCCTCGATAATATCCAATGCGAAGAATGCCATGGTCACGCCGGAGCAATATGCCAAAGAGTTTTACGAGGCTGACCGTAAGGCAAAACGTCCGATGATCGGGCAGATATATAAAATATATAGGGACAGGTGTCATCGGGCTAACGCAATGGATTTTGACGACATCCTGTTCTACATGAATGAGCTTCTACGTGATCATCCGGATGTAAGAAGACATTATCAAGAGTTTTTCAGGTACATACTTGTTGACGAGTATCAGGATACCAATTTCGCTCAGCATCTTATTGTTTCCCAATTGACGGGAGATAATATGAAATTGTGTGTTGTCGGGGACGATGCACAGAGCATATATTCTTTCCGGGGAGCAAATATCGGAAATATTATAAATCTTGAAAAAAGATATCCTGGATTAAGAATATTCAAGCTTGAACGAAATTATAGGTCAACACAGAATATAGTAAATGCAGCCGGTAGCCTCATATCAAAGAATACCAATCAGCTAAAGAAAGATGTCTACAGCGAAAACGAAGTAGGTGCGCCGATAGAGGTCATACGGACGTATTCAGATATGGAGGAAGCATATATGGTTGCAAACCATATATCCGGTTCAAAATTGACCTGTCACGATTCTTTTGACGACTATGCGATTCTTTACCGCACCAATGCCCAGAGCCGTGTGCTTGAGGAAGCTTTAAGGAAACGGAATATAAATTACAGGATTTATGGAGGCCTCTCCTTTTATCAAAGGAAGGAAATAAAGGATGTTATCGCATACTTCCGTGTTTCCATCAATCCTGATGACGACGAGGCATTGCGCAGGATAATCAATTATCCTGCAAGGGGTATTGGCGAGACAACGATGAAGAAGTTGCAGCTTTGTGCATCTGAAAATGGAGTGAGCCTGTGGACAATAATTTCCGGAATATCAGACTATGATTCCGGACTTAACGCCGGTACGCAGAAAAAATTGGCGGCATTTGCAGATCTTATAAACCTTTTCATCTTAGATAACGAGAAGTCGAATGCTTATGAACTTGGACAGCTTATATACAATCGCACGGGAATACTCACTGCCCTTGCTCATGATAAGACTCCGGAAAGTATAAGCAAGCATGAAAACCTTGCGGAACTGTTGTCGGGTTTGAAGGATTTTGTTGATTCCCGTCTTGAAGAAGAAACTGATGCTGACGTATCGATGCGTGCATTCCTATCGGATGTAATGCTTGCAACAGATCAAGATCAAAGCGATGACAGTGATGAGCCTAAAGTGACGTTGATGACAGTACATGCAGCGAAAGGTCTGGAGTTTAAGCATATCTATGTTGTAGGAGTTGAAGAAGACTTGTTCCCATCGTCAATGAGCATGGACTCTTTAGCTCAGATTGAAGAAGAACGGCGACTGCTGTATGTTGCGATTACAAGGGCAAAGGAAACATGTGTGATACTGTTTGCCGGATCAAGATTCAGAAATGGCCAGACAGTATTGACAAGACCATCGAGGTTCCTGTCTGAAATAGATCCCAAATATCTTAAACTCGTTTCATCAGTGAATATTGATGATGGCTTTTCAGAAAAATTCATCAATCCTGCCGCCAACTATAATTCATTCAGAAGAAAATCCAACCCTTCGGAATCGTTCCGTTCCGGAAAGTTTTCCGACTATGGCCCATATTCATCAAGACCGGATTATGGTAAAAAGGCCCTAAGTGAACTGCAGAAGTCCGATATGCGTATAGGTGGAGGCATAAAACCACTTCACACCCCTGATGAGGTGGCTATTGGAATGAAAATTCAGCATCCGAAACTCGGTGTAGGTAAAATCACAATGATGGGGAATGTGCAGGGAGAGCCGAGTGTAACCGTTGATTTTGGAGTGACAGGAATAAAGAAACTGCTGCTCAAGTTTGCAAAATTTGAAATTTTAGGATAAAATGAAATCAAATATAGAGACTCCTTATTATATCGTATATGAAGAGCGGATTCGGCATAACATGGAAATATTGAGCCGTGTGGCCAATGAAGGGAATGTTAAAATTATCATGGCATTCAAAGCGAATGCCTTGTGGAAAACTTTCCCGATTATAGCCGAATATTTCAAGGCTTCCACAGCGAGCTCACTTAATGAAATGCGCCTTTCCCTTGAATTCCTTGGGAGTGAGGTGCATACATATTGTCCCGTATATACGGAGAAGTCTTTCCCTCAGTTTCTTGAAGGGAGCACTCATATCACATTCAATTCCCTGTCTCAATTCAATCGTTTTTATCCCCAAATTGAGGCTTACAACGAACTTAACCCGACAAAAAAAGTGTCGGCAGGTTTGCGTGTAAATCCGCATTGCAGTGTGATTGAAACGGATATATATAATCCTTGCGTTCCCGGTTCCCGCTTTGGGGAGAAAGCCGAGAATCTGAAAGACGGTTTACCTGCAGGTCTGGAAGGACTTCATTTTCATGCTCTATGCGAATCGTCAAGTTATGACCTTGAAAAAGTTCTCACAGCATTCAAAGCCGAATATGGGCATCTCCTACCCCACATTAAATGGCTGAATATGGGGGGAGGCCATCTTATGACACGTAAGGATTATGACACTGATCACCTGATATCCCTTCTGAACAGCTTGCATGAACAATATCCGCACCTCGAATTGATTATGGAGCCGGGAAGTGCATTCACATGGCAAACAGGTGATCTTGTCACAGAAGTTCTCGACGTTGTAGAGGATGCAGGAATCAGGACAGCCATCATAGATGCATCTTTTGCATGTCATATGCCTGACTGCCTGGAGATGCCATATAAGCCAAACATATTGGAGTCCCTTCCCGATGACTCGGAAGAGGGTTATACTTATCGCCTTGGTGGCAACTCATGTCTCAGCGGAGATTTCACAGGAGATTGGAAATTTAAGGAACTTCTGAAACCGGGTGACAGGTTGACGCTTCTCGACATGAACCATTACACCACTGTCAAGACGAACATGTTCAACGGCATCCAGCATCCGTCTATTTGGCTTGTACCCCTCAATGGTTCTCCCCTTCTTCTCCGTGAGTTCACTTACGAAGACTATCGATCCCGCATGGATTGATTTATAGAAACCATATCAAGCACGTCAAGACGCTTTTCGGAGAGGGTGTAGCATCCGAAGATTCCAATGCCGTTATGTATGTTGGTGAATGTGCGTATCGGGTCTGCAAGTCCGAGGTCAATCATCCCGGTCGGTGTCTCATCCGTACTCTCTACATACATTAAGTTGCCAATAATATAATCAAAATATGCCTTGTTTATTGCGAAAAGGTTGAAATCCCGTTTCATTTCAACGGAAATGTTCCGTTCTATTACATCTTCGATCACCGTGAGATGATATTTGTTGCCATTGATAACCTCATCAGAGAACGGCAATCCAGCCGGATTCCACATCAACCACGAGGGTGCGGCATCCCCCATGTAATCCTTTAATTTCTGGAAAACGATATTGTGTGAATAGTCAATAGTTCCCAATATTGTACTTTTCCACGGAGCCTTAGGGTCAGAAGGGGATTCCTTGAATCTAAAGAAATAATAATTCTCTTCTTCCCCATTATCTAAGAAGGTGATGTCATACGTGAAAGAATAGTATCTTTGGCCATATTCATCAGTCAGAGGTCCCTTGACCCTGACAGATACATCTTCAATCGGCACATCCCGGGGGACACTCTCCTTGGCGTAAACTGTCTTACCCATGTATTCGGTGGATATTTCAACAACATCATCAACCTTGGGTTTTATATCAGACATATAGAGCCGTTTAGAAGGATCATAGTAAAGAGATCCGGCATTGACTCCGTTCATGGAAATATTGATATCGAGGTCCTCAACCGGGATGCTTTCCGGGTGTTTATCTGAAAAGAAGAATGTTTTGGTAGCGGATAGCGCAATGAGGGAATCCGGAGTGATAATTGAATTCAGGGTGAGTAGATCCTTCCCTGATTCATTTCTATATTTATCAAGATCTATCTCATGATAACAGGATGTTAATGTCAAGGATATTGAAAACAAGGTGGATATAAGGGATAATATTCTTGTGTGCATATCAGAAAATATAGGTATATGAAACAGAGGGTATGATAGGAATAAAGCTCAGGGTCTTGAAAGTTCTGTGCCAATTCTTTTTATCCGGTGCAAAGATATAATCGTTCACATGGTCTTTGACGATGGTCATTGCATTCATGTGGCAATAAGCATTGTAGATGCTTATGTTCCATATTCCTTTACGGCCGTTCTTGTAGAATCGGTTGATATTCATTCCAAGGTCCAGACGGTGATACGCCGGAAGACGGATATTGTTTCTTGAAGGATAGTATCCGATACCTCCGTTAATTTCAAAATGGTCCTGAGTGACCGCACCTGGGGCATTGGGGAAGAAACTTTCCGCCATGTCATAGTTATACATCGATAAAGTGATTCTATTACCGGTCATGTACACCCAGGCGGCATTGAATTCAATCTTTTTGTTCAGGCGATATTCAAGATTGATGTTAATCTTATGTCTGTTGTCAAATTTTGCAGGGAATCTTTCGCCGAAGTTCAAATCCGCAAACTTTCTCCAATTCCACATCAGTCCGTAGCCGATTGAACCGGTAAACGGACCGGCATCCTTGGTAAGGTTTATATCCACGCCATAAGACTCGCCATTTCCTGATGTGAGCTTGTCCTGCCAAGGTATACCGGGTTTAAGCACCGACAGACCTTCCTTGTATTCAAGTAGGTTGTGCATACTTTTATACCATAGTTCAGCCGAGAAATACATAGAAAATGGCAATGTGCCATATAGACCGACCGAACACTGGTCGCTCGTAAGTGGTGAGAAACCGGGCACGATAGGTTGCCATAGGTCGGTGGGTAGACTTATGTAATTATTGGAAACCTGTTGCACATACTGTGTCATTCTCGCGTATCCCCCTTTTACACTAAGATTCTGTGTAAGCATCACGCGCACGGCAGCCCTGGGTTCAAGAGAAAAGTAAGTGTGTCCTGACACATTATACATCGAACCCCTTAGGCCGGCGCTTATAGCCACGCGCTCACCGATTCTGAAGTTATTGTCGGCGTATATATAAGCCTCGCCCGCATTTACTTCAGGAGACGTGAAGTTGTCGTATGCGCTTTTATCATTCTGTCTCCATTCATTCACGAGGCCTTGTGGAAGATAATTATGATGAATATAACCTAAGCCTGCATCCAATGTGTAAAAATTCGAGATATTACCAACGTAATTGGCTTTCACACCTACATCCCTTATTCTGTTCTTAGTGACGCTGAGGTTATAACCGTAAGTGTCGATATCGCTGAGGTCTGTCTGATATTCCCGGCTCTGACGGTATTTTGAGGAATAATCGGAATAATATGCCGATGCCGTCAATTTACCTTTGTCAAGACCGTAATTGAATGCTCCTATAATTCCCCAGTTCCCCCAGGAAAATTTGTTCGTGTTTTCATCGTAAAATTTATTCTCATCCGGATTCTCTTCCGAACCGACAGAACCGGTATGTTCATTGTCAGTACCCTCGAATTCACGGAGTCCGATCTTGAAATCATCGTGACCGTAATATCCTACAATATAGGCATCGGCTCTGTTGTTGAATTTATGGTCAATCCTGGCATTGAAGTCGGTAAAATTATAATAGGCTATGTGCTTCTTTCCCTCTTTTTTACTTGAAGCATTCATAATGGCGAGGGTGGGAATGGATACGATGTCGATCCAAGAACGACGCAAAGCGGCTGAAAAGGCGGTTTTATTCTTTATTATCGGTCCTGTGATATAGGCATTCGCGCTAAGCAATCCGATAGATATCCGGCCGTGATAACTATCGAAATCAGGCCGGTTCACACGGATGTCGGTAATAGACGATATTCTTCCACCATATTTGGCAGGAAAAGCAGCCTTATAAAAATCAACTTTATTGACCGTGGCAACATTGAATGAAGAGAATATGCCGCCTAAATGGCTGACCTGATAGAGCGGCAGATCCTGATAGAGGAAAAGGTTCTGGTCGTTATCCCCTCCCCTTACATACAATCCCGTGAACCCCTCAATACCCGGAGAAACGCCCGGCAGTGTCTGTAAAGCTTTCACAATATCCGGTTCGCCGAACATTACCGGCAGTTTTAGGATCATTTGTCCGCTGAGGGAATGTGTACCCATCTCAGCAGCCTTGAGATTCCTTTCAGCTCCCGCCTCATCCACAATTAGCTCGGGCAAAGTCTTGCCGTTCCCAACAGAATCGGGAGCGGCAGCGGCAAGAGATTCAGCTTTTGCAGTACATATATAGTTGACTGCAAGAAAAAAAAGTATATATTTTTTTGTTCTATTCATATTAAATTAAAATGAATACCTGACACCTAAAGAAAGAGTCAGAGTTTTTCCCATCCAATTCTCACGGGCGAATGGATAGTTCACGCGGAACATGTAGGATAAGTGATTGCCGGTCTCTACAGCAGCTTCTCCCTGAATGCCGACATTGAAGCGGTGCTGGAAGCTTCCGCTCATACGTTCTTTTTCTGTATTACTCTTATATTTATATTTCCATCCTGCAAGGGATTCCTGAAGATAGGGACCCACACCGAAACGCAAGCCAACGTAATCACTTACAGAAAAGCGGAAGCTCGCGATGACCGGTATATTAAGGTTCAAGAACTCTCTTGCTTCGCTTTTTATTTTCTCGCCGTATATATGCTCTTTTATGACATTTCCATTGTTGATATAATCGATTTCAATCTGAGGATTAAGATTCCAATGAGTATTGAAATTAATTTCATATCCAGCTCCGAGAAACGCTCCACCACCCCAACTATTGGAATAGTTGTCAAAGAGTTTGCCTGTGACATGGGAGATGCTTCCACCGGCAGAAATGTTCCATCTGTTCTTTGCAGTAGAAGGTAAGACATTTGTAATCATCGCAATAGCAATGACATAGAAAACTAATTTTTTCATCTTTGTTTGAATTGTTATTGTTATCTATTCTTATAATCCCAGATCTTGACATTTCCCCTACTCTCAATTGAATTTTTTTGGATTAATTCTCAAAAATTTCAAGTTACGCGTCAAGCTTTCAATTGCGAATGTATAATTATATATCTGTCAATATTGACATTATAAACATATTCAAACTATATAACCGTTAATCCGATAAAGATGTGTCTATTCGCTATATTGTCCCCTTTGTGCGAACAGGAATCTAAAGGAACTCATCTTATCATTAAAGCCAGGTAATGATGGCGCCAATCTAACTGTTCCGGGAGTAGCTATGTAAGTTATTGACCCTTTTCTATAATCTTTATCTTCATAACCCAAGAAAACAGCATCAACTAAAGCACATGGGTAACTGTAGCCATTTAAAACTATAGTCTGAAGAGAGTCATTCGGCAGATTATTTCTGACTTTTAATGAGGAACATTTATCGTTAAAACTAATATAGTGCATACGTCTTTCTGTTACCTCGATTTGATTTTCCGTTAGATAAAATGTTCTAAAACTATCCCCATAATTTATATCATCAAATAGTTCCAATGTAGCCAAATTTTGGTAGCCCGCTCTGGTTTCCTTTAAAGAACCGATGTTGGTGACACTTTCATTGTTAATCAATAAATCATAGTCATACCCATTAAACTCAAGATTTGTTCTCAAATCCTTAAAAAATACTATTTCATTATCGGATTTAACATTGATAGAAAGATTCGAATCGTTTGCAAGCTCTTTGTTATATATTGGCACTACTGTCCACTAAAAATGGACGTGGTTAAAAATTAAATAAATTCGGTTCACT